>NZ_CP025407.1:1200000-1860000 GCF_002847285.1 Streptomyces sp. CMB-StM0423
GTCGTCCGGGCCCGGGTGCGGGGCGGCCGGGGCGTGCGGGGTCGCGTCAGCCATACTGCTCCTCCACCGCGGCCGAGACGAGCGTGGTGACCGCCTTGAAGCAGCGGATGCCCTCGTACATGGTCTCCGTCGTGTACGCCACGCGCCGCTCGCCGGTCGGCGCCACGCCCGGCACCACCGTGGCCGCGCCGGCCAGATGTTCCGCGTCGAACTCCAGCTCCACCGTGAACGGGCCGCCGCGCACCGGCTCGGCACGCACCGCGAGCGCCGCGCCCTCGGTGGCCGCGGCCCGGATGTCCGCCGCGGTACGCGCCGGGGTGCGGCACACCGCGGCGTACCGCGAGACGTAGTCCTTGACGGCGACGCCGGGGGCCGCGGGCGCGTACCCCTTGGCGTCCTCGATGGTCTTGTCGTCGCCGGTGACGAGCACGACGGGGACGCCGAACTCGGCGACCACGTGCGCGTTCAGCAGGCCCTCGCTGGCCCGCACGCCGTTGAGCCAGACGCCCGTGATGGAGTTGGCCAGGTAGGTGTGCGCGAGGACCCCTTCGGCGCCCGCGCCCGTGTGATAGCCGACGAAGGCGATGCCGTCGACGTCGCCGTGCTGGACGCCCTCGACCATGGACAGCGACTTGTGCCGCCCGGTGAGCATCTGGGCGCGGTCGTCGATCCGTTCCAGCAGCAGATTGCGCATCGTCCAATGCGCCTCGTTGACCAGCACCTCGTCGGCGCCGCCGGCGAAGAAGCCCTCGATGGCGGCGTTGACGTCGGATGTGAACATGGGCCGGCAGCGCTCCCACTGCGGGCCGCCGGGAAGCACGTCGGCGGGCCACGTGACGCCGGTGGCCCCCTCCATGTCGGCGCTGATCAAGACCTTCATGCCGAGCCACGGTACGCGGTCGGACGAAGCGGTGAAACCCCTGTGGATACGTACAGAGGTCTAGACCACCTCAACTCCCCCGGAACGCCTCGCGACCAGCCACTTCGACAACCGCCCCGGCCCTCCGCCAGCCGGAGGAAGCACCCCCACGGCGACCCGCGCCGAAACCGGCGAACGCCTCCGGACCCGAGCCCTCCGCCCGGCCGGAGCGGCGGCTAGTCGCCGTGGCCGAGCTGGAGGTCCCGTTCCGTGCGGCCGCCGCCCTCCACGCGCAGCACCGTGGCCACCGGCGGGTACCCCGCGGCGATGACGGTGTACTCGCCCGCCGACAGGTCGACGAAGCGGAACGCGCCGTCCGGGCCCGTGGTGCCGGTGTCGACGACGTTGCCCGCCGCGTCCAGGAGCGTGACCCTGGCGTCCTCCACCGGCCGGCCGCCGTACGCGCGTACGGTGCCGCGCAGCACCGCACCGCCGGCCAGCTCGACGTCCTGCCGGGTCTCCCGCGCCGCCTGCACCGAGACCGGCAGCGCCGCGGGCCGGAAGCCCGGCGCGGTGGCCGCCAGGGTGTACTCGCCGGCGACCAGTTCGCCGATCGCGTACGAGCCGTCGTGGCTGCTGCGCGCCGAGGCGACGACCTCCCCGCGCGCGTCGGTGAGCGTCACGACGACGTTCCCCAGCGGCGTGCCGTCGGCCGCCGCGACGGTGCCGCAGATGCGGCCCGCGCCGCCCAGCACGAGGTCCAGTTCGACCGGCCGGTCCCCGACGGTGACCGTGACGGCCTGCGGCTGGTGCCCGCCGGCCGCGGCCACCAGGACGTACGAGCCGGCGCCCGGGGTGGGCAGCACGTACCGGCCGTCGTCGCGGCTGGCGTCGCGGCCCACCTGGCGGCCGGCACCGTCGATGAGCGTGAGCGCCGCGCGCGGCACGGTGGTGCCGTCCTGGTGCTGCACGCTGCCGCACACCGGCACGCCTGCGCCCGCCGGGACTGTGCCGCGGGCCGCGGGCACGGTGGTGTCGACCGCCGGGTACTCGTCCGTGGCGGGGCCGGGCCCCGAGTGGTTCTGGGACACCAGTGGTCTCTCCTTCAGCAGGAACGCGAACACCACGCCGAGGACGAGCACGGGCACCAGGTACAGGAAGATGCCCGGCATCGCCTCGGCGTAGGCGCGGATGTAGCCGTCGCGCAGCTCGGCGTCGAGCGCGTGGACGGCCTCTGGGGTGATCGACTCCGCGTCCGGCAGCGTGGCGCCGGGGGGCGGCGGGGGCAGGGTGCCGGCCAGTTCGTCGGCGAGGCGGTCGAAGAAGAGGGTGCCGAAGACGGCCGTGCCGACCGAGCCGCCGATCTGCCGGAAGTAGTTGTGCGCGCTGGTCGCGACGCCCAGGTCGGCGGGGCGCACCGCGTTCTGCACGGCGAGGATGAGCACGGGCAGGACGAGCCCGAGTCCGATGCCGAGGACGGCCATCCAGATGCTGTACGAGAGCTGCGAGGTGTCCTCGTCCAGCCGGGAGAGCAGCCACATGCCGACGGCGGCGACGGCGCAGCCGGCCACCGGGTAGGGGCGGTAGCGGCCGGTGCGGGTGATGAGCTGGCCGGAGGTGATGGAGGCGGCGACGGTGCCGATCATCATCGGCAGCATGAGCAGTCCCGACTCGGTGGCGCTGGCGCCGTCGACCATCTGCAGGAAGGTCGGCAGATAGCTGGCGGCGCCGAACATCGCCACCCCCGTCACCACCCCGACCAGGGAGGTGACGTTGAAGATGCTGTCGCGGAAGAGCCGCAGCGGCATGACGGGTTCGACGGCGAAGTGCTCGACGACGAGCAGCAGGACGGTGGCGGCGATGGCGCCCGCGCCGAGGCCGAGGATGACGTCGGAGGTCCACTCGTACTCCAGGCCGCCCCAACTGGTCAGCAGCACCAGGCAGGTGGAGGCCCCGGCGAGGAACAGCCCGCCGAGGACGTCGAGCCGGGGCCGGGCCGTCGGCTTGGGCAGCTTCAGCACCAGCCCGGTCACCAGCAGGGTGACCAGGCCGAAGGGCACGTTGAAGTAGAAGCACCAGCGCCAGGACAGCTCGTCGGTGAAGAACCCGCCGAGCAGCGGTCCCGCGACCGAGGCGAGCCCGAAGGCGGCACCGATCAGACCCATGTACCGGCCGCGTTCGCGGGACGGGACGATGTCCGCGATGATCGCCTGCACGCCGATCATGAGGCCGCCCGCGCCCAGTCCCTGGACGGCGCGGAACGCGATGAGCTGGTCCATGCTGCCGGAGGCACCGGCGAGCCCGGAGCCGATGACGAACACCACGATCGCGAACTGGAAGACGCCCTTGCGGCCGAAGAGGTCGCCGAGCTTGCCGTAGATCGGCAGGCTGATGGTGGACGTGAGCAGGTAGGCGGTGATCGCCCAGGACATCCGGTCCAGGCCGTGGAGTTCGCCGACGATCTTCGGCAGCGCGGTGGCGACGATCATCTGCTCCAGCGCGGCGAGGAGCAGCGCGAGCATCAGGGCCGGGAACACCAGCCGGACGCGCCGGGGGCTCAGCTCCCCGCCGTCGCCGGGGCCGGCCGCCGCGCCGCGCCCGGCCGGCGGTCCGCCCTTCCCGGTACGTCCGGGCCGTTGCGCCGGCTCCGCCGGTACCGCCGCCGGGCCGGCCGCGGGCACGGTGACCGGCTCGTCGTTCACCAGGGTCGTCCCCACGTACCAGCTCCCCATCGTCCGCCTGCGCCGGACCATTTTTCGCACCGCCCAAGATCCGGGGGCAAACGGGATTCACTCCCCCGTGCGGCGCCGCGGCACCGCGCCAACTCAGGTGCGCGGGGCGCCCATCAGCGGCTTTCGCGACGGGGCCGGGGAGCAGGGAGCGTACGGGTGCGCGGCAGGAATCCACTCGAACCGGCGAGCCGCGCGGCGCCGCCTCCGGCGCGGCGTTGACCGGGATCACCCGATCGGGGACTCGACGTGAAGGGAACATGTGTTCTATTCTCGGCAGCAGATCAACAGGAGGTGCCGATGCGCTGGGAGAATCTGACCGACGAGGCCGCCGACGGCGGCGCGGCCGCGGGGGCCGCGCCGCCCGCCCTCTTCGGCACGGCGGCCGTCGTGACCCGCACGTTCGACACCCCGGAGTTCCGCGGCATCACGTTCCACGAGGTGCGGGCCCGCTCGATCGTGAACAGGGTGCCGGGAGCGTCGCGGATGGCCTTCGACTGGACCGTGAACCCGTACCGGGGCTGCAGCCACGCCTGCGTCTACTGCTTCGCCAGAAAGACCCACGACTATCTGGACCTCGACACCGGCCGCGGCTTCGACTCGCAGATCGTGGTGAAGATCAACGCCCCGGAACTGCTGCGCCGCGAGCTGGCGGGCCGCCGGTGGCGCGGCGAGCACATCGCCATGGGCACGAACGTCGACTGCTACCAGCGGGCCGAGGGGCGCTACCGGCTGATGCCCGGCATCCTCGCGGCGCTGCGGGACTTCGCCAACCCGTACTCGATCCTCACCAAGGGCACGCTCATCCTCCGCGACCTGCCGCTGCTCAAGCAGTCGGCCGAGGTCACGCAGGTCGGCGTCGCGGTCTCGGTGGGCTTTCTGGACGAGGAGCTGTGGCGGACCGTGGAGCCGGGCACGCCCGCGCCGCAGCGCCGGCTCGACGTGGTGCGCACGCTCGCGGAGCACGGCATCGGCTGCGGGGTGCTGATGGCGCCGGTGATCCCGTTCCTCAGCGACTCCCCCGGGCAACTGCGTGCCACGGTGCGGGCGGTGGCGGAGGCGGGCGCCACGTCGGTGACGCCGCTGGTGCTGCATCTGCGGCCGGGCGCGCGGGAGTGGTTCATGGCCTGGCTGGAGCGCCACCACCCGCACCTGGTCCGCCGCTACCGCACGATGTACGCGGGCGGGTCCTACGCACCGAAGTGGTATCAGCGCCAGATCACCCGCCAGGTCCACGAGTACGCGACGGAGCTGGGCATAGGCCCGTCGGCCCCCGGCATCGCGCGCCGCATCGAGCCCGAGGAGGGGCCGGGCGCGCCGCCGGACGGCCCGGAGAACACGCAGTTGACGCTGCTCTGACGCCGGTCCGCCGCGCTACGCCGCGAGCCCGGCCCGTACCGCCCCCGCGGCCCGCGGCGGCCCGCCGGAGGCGCGCGCCGGCCCGGTCGCGGGCCGCGCCATCCCTGGCGCGCGCCGCCTCACTGTGAGGGGGTGCGCGGGCCGATCCGGGTGATCGCCGCCGTGGCCGCGCGCCACAACTGCGGGAAGCCGAGCGCCTCGGAGAGCGCCGGGATCGCGCGCGGGTCGCCCAGCTCGCCCAGCCCTTCGACGCAGGCGGTGGCGATCGGCCAGTGGTGCTGCGGCTCGCGCACCAGCCGGTGCAGCGTGCTGATCAGCGCGGGCGCCGACTCCGGCGCGCGCAGCCTGACCAGCAGCCGGATGGCGTGCAGCGCGTACGCGGTGCGCAGCGGGTTCGTCGCCAGGGCCGCCGCCGCCCGCGCGGTGCGCGGGTCGCCGAGCCGGGCCAGCGCGCACGCCGCGCTCTCCGCCCGTACCGGATCGCGGTAGTTGAGCAGCAGCACCAGCGTCTCGAACGCCCGCCGGTCCCCCGCCGTGCCCAGCGCGAAGGCCGCCAGCTCCCGGGCCCACAGCGGCTCGCCCGGCAGTTCCAGCACGCGCGCCAGCTCCTCGTGGGCGGTGGTCGTGTGCTGCCGCGCGAGCGCGGTCATGTGCTCGAACCGGGCCCGCGCCGGCGGGTCCTCCAGCCTGCCGCGGATCCGTTCGGTGAGCGCCAGATACTCCTGGTCCATGCCTCGGCCCCCTGCCTCGCCGGCACTCAGGGTACGTACCCGCCACCGGTCGGTGACGGGCTCGTCGATCGGGGTTCACTCCATGTGTGCCCCGGCTGACGGGTACATTCCCTGATTCGCCCTCTGGCGCCCATGGTTACTCACGAGTTAAGCTCGCGGGACGAGCAGCACCCCTGCTCGGGCGGTCTGGTGACGCAGCCGCCGAGAGCTGAAGTCGGTTCGGCAACTGACAGCACGCGCGACGGGCGCCCCGGTGCCCGTGGCGAGGACGCCCGGCCCCGGGACAGGGCCGGCCGCGGATCTCGCCGCGCGCGCCCCGCCGCCCCGCGCGGTTCCCGCCGCGGCCCCTGCGCCCCGGCCAGGTACACCGTGCGCGTGCGGCCCCGGACCCTCATCTCCCGCGTCACGACTGGAGTCCCGCGATGGACCGCAGCCCTGTCCCCGAGTCCCCCGAGTTCCCCCCGGTTCCTTTCCCCACCGTGGCCGTCGTCGGCCTCGGCACGATGGGCACCGGCCTGTGCGAGGTGCTGGCCCGCGCCGGCCGCGAGGTCGTCGGCATCGACGTCAGCCCGGCCGCCGCCCGCGGCTGCGTCGCCGCGCTGGAACGCGCCACGGAGCGCGCCGTGGCCCGCGGCCGGCTCGCCGAGGGCGATCGCGCCGGCGTCCTGGCCCGGCTGCGTACCTTCCCCGACCTGCGCGCCGCCGCGGAGGCGGACCTGGTCATCGAGGTGGTGCCCGAGTTGTACGAGATCAAGCAGCAGGTCATCGCGGAGCTGGACGGCATCGTCCGCCCCGGCACGGTGCTCGCCACCGGCACCAACGCGCTGTCCGTGACCCGCCTCGCCGCCTCCTCCGCCCGCCCCGAGCGCGTCCTCGGCCTGCACTTCTTCACCCCGGTCCAGGCGATGCGGCTGGTGGAGGTGGTCTCGTCCGTGCTCACCGAACCGGCCGCGGTGGTGCAGGTCACCGCGCTGGTGCGGGAGTTGGGCAAGGAGCCCGTCGCGGTCGGGGACCGGCCCGGGTTCATCGCCGACGGGCTGCTCTTCGGCTATCTCAACCAGGCCGCGGCGATGTACGAGTCGCGGTACGCCACCCGCGAGGACATCGACGCGGCGATGAAGCTCGGCTGCGGCCTGCCCATGGGCCCGCTGGAACTGCTCGACCTGATCGGCGTCGACACCGCGCGCACGGTACTGGAGGCCATGTACGCCGCGTCGCAGGACCGGCTGCACGCCCCCGCGCCCGTCCTCGGCCAGTTGACCGCCGCCGGTCTTACCGGCCGCAAGGCGGGCCGCGGCTTCTACGCCTACGACGCCTCCGGCAGCGGCACCGTCGTGCCGGACGCCGCGCCCGCCGCCGCGGCGGCACCGGGCGCGCCGCCGCGGCCCGTCGAGGAGATCGGCGTGGCCGGCTCCGGCACGATGGCGAGCGGCATCGCGGAGGTCTGCGCCCGGGCCGGGTACGCGGTCACGCTCGCCGCCCGCAGCGCCGGGAAGGCGGCAGGGGCCAAGGCCCGGGTCGCCGCGTCGCTGGACCGCTCCGTGGCCAAGGGCCGCCTCGGCGCCGCAGAACGCGACGCCGCGCTGGCCCGGATCTCCCCCGCCGGCACCCTGGACGCGCTGGCCGGCGCCGGCCTGGTGGTGGAGGCCGTCGCCGAGGACCTGGCGGTCAAGCGGCAGTTGTTCGCCGCGCTGGACGAGGTGGCGCGGCCCGGCGCCGTGCTGGCGACCACCACGTCCTCGCTGCCCGTCATCGCCTGCGCCGCCGCCACCTCGCGCCCCGAGGACGTGGTCGGCATGCACTTCTTCAACCCGGCGCAGGTCATGAAGCTCGTCGAGGTGGTGCGCACGGTCCGTACCGCGGACGACGCGCACGCCACCGTCCGCGCGGTCTGCGCCGGGCTGGGCAAGCACGCGGTGGACTGCGGCGACCGGGCCGGCTTCATCGTCAACGCGCTGCTGTTCCCGTATCTCAACAACGCCGTGAAGATGGTCCAGGAGCACTACGCCTCGCCCGACGACATCGACGCCGCGATGAAGCTCGGCGGCGGCTACCCCATGGGCCCCTTCGAACTGCTCGACGTCGTCGGCCTGGACGTCTCGCTGGCCATCGAGCGCGTGCTGCACCGCGAGTTCCGTGACCCCGGCCTGGCGCCCGCGCCGCTGCTGGAGCACCTGGTCGCCGCGGGCTGCCTCGGCCGCAAGACGGGCCGCGGCTTCCGCGAGTACGCCGCCGCCCGGCGCTGATCGCCCGCCGCCCGGCCGCCGCCTGCCGCTCCCCGAATTGACGGCGATCCGGGGGCCACGCATGGAGTACGTTCCTTACATGTCCCAGCCTGCGAAGCCCAGCCGTTCGAACTCCAGCACCCAGCGCCTGAAGATGCGCCGCGACATCGCGGCCGCCGCCATGGAGCTGTTCGCGACCAAGGGCTACGAGGCGACGACAGTGGACGAGATCGCCGCCGCGGCGGGCGTGGCCCGCCGCACCTTCTTCCGGCACTTCCGCTCCAAAGAGGAGGCGATCTTCCCCGACCACGACGACACGCTGGAGCGTGTGAAGGCCGTCCTGGACGCCGCGCCGCCGCACGAGTACCCGCTGGACACCGTCTGCCGCGGCATCCGGGAGGTCATGCGGATGTACGCGGCCCAGCCCGCGGTCTCCGTCGAGCGCTACCGGCTGACCCGCGAGGTGCCCACGCTGCGCGAGCGCGAGATCGCCTCGGTCTCCCGCTACGAGCGGCTGTTCACCCGCTATCTGCTGGGCCACTACGACGAGGGCGCCCACCAGGACGGCGACGACGGCCCGCTGCTCGCCGAGGTCGCCGCCTCGGCGGTGGTCACCGCGCACAACCACGTGCTCCGCCGCTGGCTGCGCGCGGGCGCGGAGGGGGACGTGGAGGGCCAGCTCGACCGCGCCTTCGCGGTGGTACGGGCCAGGTTCACCGGCGTCGGCCAGCCGCAGGGCCCCGCGGGCCTGGGCGGCGCGGCGGGCGCGCCGGCGGTCGTCACGGCGGGCGGCGAGGGCTCGGACGTGCTGGTCGCGGTGGCCCGTACGGACGCGCCGCTGAGCGAGGTCATGCGCACCATCGAGAAGGCGCTGAAGAAAAGCTGACCAGGGGTTTCACCCCCATCCAGGGCTCCCCGGCCGCTCCGGCCGGGGAGCCTTCGCATGCTCATCCGTGCACCGCCGCGAACACTTGAGAGAGATTATTGGCACCGAGTGTCTTGCAGCTTGGCACGCCGTGCCATACCGTACGAGGTGTCCGGGTGACCGGCGTACGCGACCACAGCGCGCGCCGGCTGTCCCCGCAAGCCCCCGGCTCGCGCACCCGGCCCGCGCCCCGTCACAGGCGCGGGGGCGCCACCGCGCCCGTACCGCGCACACCGGCACCGCCGGAGCCGAACCGCCTCGCGAACGCCGCACAGCTCTCACCCCCGACGTCCCTCAAGCGTCCCCGACACGCTTCGCCGGAGGCAGCACCATGAACGAGATACTCGCCGCGATTCAGGCACCCGACAGCACCGCCGCCGACTTCGCCTCCCTGCCCCTGCCCGAGTCCTACCGGGCCGTGACGGTGCACAAGGACGAGGCGGAGATGTTCGCAGGGCTCACCACCCGGCAGAAGGACCCGCGCAAGTCGCTGCACCTGGACGAGGTGCCGGTGCCGGAACTCGGCCCCGGCGAGGCCCTGGTGGCGGTCATGGCCAGCTCCGTGAACTACAACTCGGTGTGGACCTCGATCTTCGAGCCGCTGTCCACCTTCGCCTTCCTGGAGCGCTACGGCCGCCTCTCCCCGCTCGCCCGCCGCCACGACCTGCCGTACCACGTCATCGGCTCCGACCTCGCCGGCGTCGTGCTGCGCACCGGACCCGGCGTCGTCGCCTGGCGGCCGGGCGACGAGGTGGTGGCGCACTGCCTGTCGGTGGAGCTGGAGAGCGCCGACGGCCACAACGACACCATGCTCGACCCCGAGCAGCGCATCTGGGGCTTCGAGACCAACTTCGGCGGCCTGGCGGAGATCGCGCTGGTGAAGTCCAACCAGCTCATGCCCAAGCCGGACCACCTGTCCTGGGAGGAGGCCGCCGCCCCCGGGCTGGTCAACTCCACCGCGTACCGCCAGCTCGTCTCCCGCAACGGCGCCGCCATGAAGCAGGGCGACAACGTGCTCATCTGGGGCGCGAGCGGCGGACTCGGCTCGTACGCCACGCAGTTCGCGCTCGCCGGCGGCGCCACGCCCATCTGCGTCGTCTCCAGCCCCGAGAAGGCGGACATCTGCCGCCGGATGGGCGCCGAGGCGATCATCGACCGGCGCGGCGAGGACTACCGCTTCTGGCGCGACGAGCACGAGCAGGACCCGCGCGAGTGGAAGCGCTTCGGCGCACGCATCCGCGAGCTGACCGGGGGCGAGGACGTCGACATCGTCTTCGAGCACCCCGGCCGGGAGACCTTCGGCGCCTCCGTCTACGTCACCCGCCGCGGCGGCACCATCGTCACCTGCGCGTCGACCTCCGGCTTCGTGCACGAGTACGACAACCGCTACCTGTGGATGTCGCTGAAGCGGATCATCGGCTCACACTTCGCCAACTACCGCGAGGCGTGGGAGGCCAACCGCCTCGTCGACAAGGGCAGGATCCACCCCACCCTGTCGAAGACCTACCCGCTGACCCGGACCGGCCAGGCGGCGTACGACGTCCACCGCAACCTGCACCAGGGCAAGGTCGGCGTGCTCTGCCTCGCCCCGGCCGAGGGCCTGGGCGTACGGGACGAGGAGAAGCGCGCCGCGCACATCGACGCCATCCACCTCTTCCGCAGCGACCCCCCGCCCGGGAGGCAGCCCGCCGCGGCGCCCGGCCGCCCGGCCGCGCCCGAGCGGGCCGTCGAGCACGCCGGGAACGTGTGATGGCGGCCAAGGACCGGCCCTGGCTGATGCGTACCTACGCGGGCCACTCCACCGCCGAGGCGTCCAACGAGCTGTACCGGCGCAACCTCGCCAAGGGCCAGACCGGCCTGTCGGTCGCCTTCGACCTGCCCACCCAGACCGGCTACGACCCCGACCACGTGCTCGCCCGCGGCGAGGTCGGCCGCGTCGGCGTGCCCGTCTCGCACCTGGGCGACATGCGCCGCCTCTTCGCGGGCATCCCGCTGGAGCGCACGAACACCTCCATGACCATCAACGCCACCGCGATGTGGCTGCTGGCGCTCTACCAGGTGGTCGCCGAGGAGCAGGGCCTGGACGAGGCGGGCGTCGCGAAGCTCGCGGGCACCACGCAGAACGACATCGTCAAGGAGTACCTCTCCCGCGGCACATACGTCTTCCCGCCCGGGCCCTCGCTGCGGCTGACCACCGACACCATCGCGTACACCGTCGGGAAGATGCCGAAGTGGAACCCCATCAACATCTGCAGCTACCACCTCCAGGAGGCGGGCGCGACGCCGGTGCAGGAGATCGCGTACGCGATGGCCACCGCGACCGCCGTCCTGGACGCGGTCCGCGACTCCGGCCAGGTGCCGCCGGCGAAGCTGGGCGACGTCGTCGGCCGGATCTCCTTCTTCGTCAACGCCGGGGTCCGGTTCGTCGAGGAGATGTGCAAGATGCGGGCGTTCACCCGCATCTGGGACACCCTCACCCGCGAGCGCTACGGCATCGAGGACCCCCGGCAGCGCCGCTTCCGCTACGGCGTGCAGGTCAACTCCCTCGGCCTGACCGAAGCGCAGCCGGAGAACAACGTCCAGCGCATCGTGCTGGAGATGCTGGCCGTGACGCTGTCGAAGGACGCCCGCGCCCGCGCCGTGCAGTTGCCCGCCTGGAACGAGGCGCTGGGCCTGCCGCGCCCGTGGGACCAGCAGTGGAGCCTGCGCATCCAGCAGGTGCTGGCGTACGAGAGCGACCTGCTGGAGCACCCCGACCTCTTCGACGGCAGCCATGTGGTGGAGGCGCGGGTGGCCGAGCTGGTCGAGGGCGCGACCGCCGAGATGGCGCACATCGAGCGGCTCGGCGGCGCCGTCGCGGCGGTGGAGTCCGGCTATCTCAAGGCGCGGCTCGTGGCCTCGCACGCCGAGCGGCGGGCCCGGATCGAGTCGGGCGAGGAGAGGATCGTCGGCGTCAACTGCCATACGGAGACCGAGCCCAGCCCGCTCACCGCGGACCTGGACGCCGCGATCATGACCGTCGACGCGGACGTGGAGGCGCGGGTCGTCGCCGCGATGCACGAGTGGCGGCTGTCCCGCGACGAGCCGCGCGTGCAGCGCGCGCTGACGGCGCTGAAGGCCGCCGCGGCGGGTACGGCCAACCTGATGCCCGCCTCCCTGGAGTGCGCCCGCGCCGGCGCCACCACCGGCGAGTGGGCCTGGGCGCTGCGCGACGTCTTCGGCGAGTTCCGGGCCCCGACGGGCGTCGGCGGTGCGCCGGTCGCCGTCCCGGCGGCGGAGACGGGGGGCGAGGCCGCGCTCACCGCCGTACGGGACCGGGCCGCGGCCACCGCAGCGGAGCTGGGCAGCGGCCGGCTGCGGCTGCTGGTCGGCAAGCCGGGCCTGGACGGGCACAGCAACGGCGCCGAGCAGATCGCCGTACGCGCCAGGGACGCCGGCTTCGAGGTCGTCTACCAGGGCATCCGGCTGACGCCCGAGCAGATCGCGGCCGCCGCGGTCGCCGAGGACGTGCACTGCGTCGGCCTGTCCATCCTCTCCGGCTCGCACGCGGAACTCGTGCCCGACGTCCTGGACCGGCTGCGCCGGGCGGGCGCGGGCGACGTGCCCGTGGTCGTCGGCGGCATCATCCCGGCGGCGGACGCCGAGGCGCTGCGCGCCGCCGGGGTGGCGGCCGTGTTCACCCCGAAGGACTTCGGAATCACGCAGATCATCGGCCGTATCGTCGACGAGATCAGACTGGCGAACAAGCTGGACCAGGAAGTCCCCGCATGAGCCCCGCCGACACGCCCCGACGGCATCCCCGCGGCGCCACACCGGGACCGAACCCGCGACCACGGGGAAGGACCCAGGGGCGGGCGGCCGGCCGGAGGTGCCAGGACCCGGAGGACACCTGCGCACCGGCGGCACGACCGTACGCGCCCCGCGCAGCGGGCCTTCGTATCGTCGACGAGATCAGACTGGCGAACAAGCTGGACCAGGAGGTCCCCGCATGAGCCCCGCCGACACCCCGTCCGCCGACCGGCTGCGGCCGCGGCGTTCCTGCCTCGCCGTGCCGGGGTCCAGCCCCCGGTTCCTGGAGAAGGCGCAGGGGCTGCCCGCCGACCAGGTGTTCCTGGACCTGGAGGACGCCTGCGCGCCGCTGGCGAAGCCGGACGCGCGGCACACCATCGTGAAGTTCCTCAACGAGGGCGACTGGAGCGGCAAGACACGGGTGGTGCGGGTCAACGACTGGACCACGCACTGGACGTACCGCGACGTCATCACCGTCGTCGAGGGCGCCGGGCCGAACCTGGACTGCCTCATGCTGCCGAAGGTCCAGGACGCGGAGCAGATCACCGCGCTGGACCTGCTGCTCACCCAGATCGAGAAGACGATGGGCTTCGAGGTCGGCCGCATCGGCATCGAGGCGCAGATCGAGAACGCGAAGGGGCTCGTGAACGTCGACGCCATCGCCGCCGCCTCGCCCCGGCTGGAGACCATCGTCTTCGGGCCCGCCGACTTCATGGCGTCGATCAACATGAAGTCCCTGGTCGTCGGGCAGCAGCCGCCCGGCTACCCGGCCGACGCCTACCACTACATCCTCATGCGCATCCTCATGGCCGCCCGCAGCCACGACCTCCAGGCCATCGACGGCCCGTACCTCCAGATCCGCGACGTCGACGGCTTCCGCGAGGTCGCGGGCCGCGCCGCCGCGCTCGGCTTCGACGGCAAGTGGGTGCTGCACCCGGGGCAGGTCGAGGCCGCCAACGAGGTCTTCTCGCCGTCCCAGGAGGACTACGACCACGCCGAGCTGATCCTCGACGCGTACGACTACTACACCTCGGACGAGGGCGGCAGGAAGGGCTCCGCGATGCTCGGCGACGAGATGATCGACGAGGCGAGCCGCAAGATGGCCCTCGTCATCTCGGGCAAGGGCCGCGCCGCCGGTATGACCCGCACCACCGCCTTCACCCCGCCGGAGGGCTGACATGCAGTTCGGACGCACCTACGAGGAGTTCGAGCCGGGCGCGGTGTACAAGCACTGGCCGGGCAAGACCGTCACCGAGTACGACGACCATCTCTTCTGCCTGCTGACCATGAACCACCACCCGCTGCACCTCGACGCGCACTACGCCGGCGGGACCACCGACTTCGGCCGCAACGTCGTCGTCGGCAACTACGTGTACTCCCTGCTGCTCGGCATGTCCGTGCCGGACGTCTCCGGCAAGGCGATCGCCAACCTGGAGGTCGAGTCGCTGAAGCACGTGGCGCCCACCTTCCACGGCGACACGGTCTACGGCGAGACGACCGTGCTGGACAAGTGGCCGTCGAAGTCGAAGGACGACCGCGGCATCGTGCACGTCGAGACCCGCGGCCACAAGCAGGACGGCACCCTGGTCTGCGTCTTCCGGCGCAAGGTGATGGTGCCCACGGAGGCGTACGTCCGGGCGCGCGGCGGCGAGCAGCCGGGCCGCCCGGAGCCGGCCGAGCGCGGCGGGGAGCGGTGATGGGACGGCTGGCGCAGACGGAGGGGCTGACGGAGGTCCAGCGCGAGATCGTCGCCACGGTCCGCGGCTTCGTCGACAAAGAGATCCTGCCGGTGGCCACCGGCCTGGAGCACCGCGACGAGTATCCCGCGCAGATCGTCGAGGGCCTGAAGGAACTGGGCATTTTCGGCCTCATGGTCCCGGAGGAGTACGGCGGTCTCGGCGAGTCGCTGCTCACCTACGCGCTGTGCGTGGAGGAGATCGCCCGCGGCTGGATGAGCGTGTCGGGGATCATCAACACGCACTTCATCGTGGCGTACATGATCAAGCAGCACGGCACGGCCGAGCAGCGGGAGCACTTCCTGCCCCTGATGGCCGCGGGCGAGGTGCGCGGCGCGTTCTCGATGTCGGAGCCCGGGCTCGGCTCGGACGTCGCCGCGATCACGTCCAAGGGCGTACGGGACGCGGAGAGCGGTGACTACCTGCTCACCGGACAGAAGATGTGGCTGACCAACGGCGGCACGTCGTCGCTGGTCGCGGTGTTGTGCCGGACGGACGAGGGGCTGGGCCCCGACGCGCCCGCGCACCGGTCGATGACGACGTTCCTGGTGGAGAAGGAGCCGGGGTTCGGCACCGTGAAGCCGGGGCTGACCATTCCCGGCAAGATCGACAAGATGGGCTACAAGGGCGTCGACACCACCGAGCTGATCATGGACGGGCTGCGCGTCCCCGCCGGCCGGGTGCTCGGCGGCCCGGAGGGGGCGGGCCGGGGCTTCTACCAGATGATGGACGGCGTCGAGGTGGGCCGTGTGAACGTCGCCGCGCGCGGCTGCGGCGTCGCCCAGCGCGCCTTCGAGCTGGGCATCGGCTACGCACAGCAGCGGCACGCCTTCGGCCGCCAGATCGCCCGGCACCAGGCGATCCAGTTCAAACTGGCCGAGATGGCTACCAAGGTCGAGGCGGCGCATGCGATGATGGTGCGAGCGGCACGCAAAAAGGACACGGGAGAACGTAACGACCTAGAAGCGGGAATGGCCAAATATCTCGCTTCCGAGTACTGCAAGGAAGTCGTGGAAGACGCGTTCCGCATCCACGGCGGCTACGGCTTCTCCAAGGAGTACGAGATCGAGCGCCTCTACCGGGAGGCGCCGATGCTTCTCATTGGCGAAGGCACCGCCGAGATCCAGAAAATGATCATTGGACGGCGACTGCTCGAGGAGTACGGGTCCCAGGGTTGAAGGACTGCTTCAGGGGCAGGCGGCAGGGGTGGCGTGGCAGCCGGTCACGCGGCCCCGGCGGGCGAAAGCTCGCTTCGGCTTGCCGAGTTGCCGGTGCCAACCGATAACATCCCCGACAAGCCGCCGTCCCCCATCACCGCGGCCCCCTCCCGCTACGAAGGTCAAACATGCCCCACAGCCCAGATAACGTTCCGCGCCGCCGGATCCGCCTGGCGCGCGGCGCATCGCCGTGGCTCCTGCCGACCTTGGCCACCGCCGCCGTCACCGCCGTCCGCGCCCGCCGCAGCGGGCGCTGGCCCGACCGGCTGGCCGCCGTGCCCCCCGCCGCGCTGGCGGCGGGCATGCTGTGGTTCTTCCGCGACCCCGACCGCGAGATCGCCGAGGGCCGGGTCATCTCCCCCGCGGACGGCGTGGTGCAGAGCATCATGCCGTGGCCCGACGGCCGCACCCGGGTCGCGATCTTCATGAGCCCGCTGAACGTGCACGTGAACCGCGCGCCGCTGGCCGGCACCGTCCGCTCCGTGGAGCACGTCCCCGGCGGCTACGTCCCGGCGTTCAACAAGGAGAGCGAGAACAACGAGCGCGTCGTGTGGCACCTGGACACCGAGCTCGGCGACGTCGAGATGGTCCAGATCGCCGGCGCGGTCGCCCGCCGCATCGTGCCGTACGTGACCGGCGGCACCAAGGTCGAGCAGGGCGAGCGCGTCGGGCTGATCCGCTTCGGCTCCCGCGTCGACGTGTACCTGCCGCAGGGCATCGACCCCGGCGTGGACGTCGGCCAGGCCACCACGGCGGGGGTGACGCGCCTTGACCGTGATTGATCCGGAGACGAAGGCCGGCTGGGTCCCCGAGGTCGACGAGGACGACGACGACATGCCGCTGTCCACGCGGCTGTCGATCGCGGACACCCTCACCCTGGCCAACGCGACCTGCGGCTTCCTCGCCGTCTACTTCACCACCACCGGCGTGCTCGTCCCGCACCTGGCGGGCGAGGACGCCGGCGGCATCGCCCGGCACAGCGCCGCCACCGCCGTGATCCTCATGCTGCTCGCCTCGGTCTTCGACCTCTTCGACGGCCTGGTGGCGCGCAAGCTGCGCAGCTCGGCGATGGGCGCGGAGCTGGACAACCTCTCCGACCTGATCAGCTTCGGGCTGGCGCCCGCCTACTTCGTGCTGGTCTACGGCATGGTCGCCGACGACGCGTACCAGCGGGTCTCCACGGTGGCCGCGGTCGCGGTGGTGCTGGCGGTGGTGCTGCGGCTTGCCCGGTTCTCCTGCGTCACCGTGCGGGACGGCGTCTTCCAGGGCATGCCGAGCCCCTTCGGGGCGCTGACGGTGATCTCGGTGGTGCTGCTGGAGCTGCCGTTCGTGCCGACGCTGCTGGCGATCGTCGGGGTGGCCTGGCTGATGGTGAGCCGCGTGGAGTACCCCAAGCCGCGCGGCCGGCTCGCGGTGGCCACGCTCGTGTGGATCTTCATCAGCATGACCTGCCTGGGCGCGTGGGCGTTCGACGCGCCGAACGGGCAGTTGCTGCTCCAGACCGGCTGCGCGCTGCAGATAGTGACGGCCGCGACCATCCCGCTGTTCGCCACCGCCCGCCGGGTGAACACCTTCCGCGTCGGCCGCCGCGAGGCGCGCGCCGCCGCGCAGGGCTGAGCGGGGCCTGGCAGGGCCCGCACGTCCGGCAGGGCACGCCGCGGGCCCGTAGCGTACGAGAACGACCGCACCGCCGCGCCCGGGGGATCGCTCCCCCGGGCGCGGCGGCTTTTCCGGCCTGCCCGCCCTGGATCGGGGTCAGACGGGCTGCCAGAGCGCGGGCACGTTCGGCGGCTCCCAGCCCGGCAGGGCCGTGTGGGCCTGGAGGCAGCGGTAGCCCTGGCCGCCGTACGTGACGGTGTCACCGGCCCGGTAGGAGGTGCCGGCCGCCCAGGTGCCGGGGCCCGGGTCGGAGCCGACGGTCAGGGTGTACGTCACCGTGTGGGTGGCGCTGCCGGTGCCGGTCACCGTGATCGGGTACGTGCCGTCGGCGGTCCCGGCGGCGACGTCGAGCGTCAGGGTCGCGGAGTTGCCCGAGGTCACCGTCGCCGGGGAGAAGGACGCCGTGACGCCGGCGGGCACGCCGGAGGCGGTGAGCGCGACGCTCTGCGGGTTCCCGCCGGTCGTCGTGGTGCTCACGGTGGCGGTGGCGGAGCCGCCGGCCTCGGCGCTCCCGGAGTTCGGCGCCAGCGCGAGGGAGAAGTCCGGCGTCTGGCTGCCGCCGCAGTCGGCCTCGCCGGCCGCCGCGGGCACGGCGATGGCGCTCCAGGCCGCCTTGACGGCGTTGCACTCGGTGGCGCCGTAGGTGGCCTTGGCGGCGGTGACGGTCGCCGCGCGGGCGGCGCGGTGGTTCCAGCCGGAGGTCTTCAGCAGCAGCCCGCCCATGAAGATCTTCGCGGCCTTCTGCACGCCGACGCCGGTGACGGCGGAGGGGCCGCCGGCGCAGATCGGGCTGTCCGGCTTGCCGCCGCCCGGACTGGAGCCCTCGGCGAGCAGGTAGAACCAGTGGTTCTGCGGGCCGGCCGCGGCGTGCACCTCGGTGCCGGAGCCGAGCTGGGTGTAGCAGTTGGGGTCGTTGTTGACCAGCGACGGGTTGTACATGTTGCGGATGGGGCGGGTGTCGCCGTAGAAGCGGGCCTTCTCGCCGACGGTGTAGTCGGGCGGATCGGCGGGGCTGTTGACGTACGCCTCGGTGATGGCGCCGAAGATGTCGCCGGTGGACTCGTTCATGCCGCCGTTCTCGCTGCCCGAGCCGCTTGATCCGGGGGTGCGGTCGAAGATCTCGTGCCCGTACTCGTGCGCGACGACGTCGATGGACGTGAGCTGGTTGGTACCGGTCTGGTTGCGGCCGTAGGTGGTCTTGGAGCCGTCGTAGTAGGCGTTGACGACGCTGAGTCCGGCGCGGGCGGGGACGAGGCCGCCGCGGCCGTTCTGGCCGTTGTAGCCCGTCCACTCCTTGAGCATGTCGAACTCCTGCTGGGCCGCGTACATGATGTCGACGCAGGCCGTCTCCAGGTCGTTCGCGCCGCCGTTGCCCCAGGGCGGGGTGGTGTACGGGGCGCCGTTCTGGCCGCCGCACTGGAAGCCGGTGCGCAGCGGGTCGGTCATGGAGTTGGCGGCGGTGTCGATCTCGACGGTGCCGTAGTGGTAGCCCTGCCCGGAGGCGTCGCGGACCTGCTCGCGGGTCTCGACGACCTTGCCGGTACGGGCGTCGACGTACACCTCGCGCACGCTGGGGGCGCCGGCGGCGGTGGTTCCGGTGACGGTGGACTGCCAGGTCAGCACGCCCTTGCCGCCGTTGCCGCCGTTGCCGCCCTTGAGCAGCACGCCGAGTTCAGGCGCCGTGGCCTTCTCCGGGTGCGCGACCCGCGCGGTGGCGGTCCGCTCGGCGGCGGCCGCGGAGACCGTGGCGCGCGGGGAGAGCGACAGCTCGGGCGCGGGCGCGGCGGCCACGTCGAGGACGCGCCCGCGGCTGTCGGCGAGCACGACGGCGTCGCCGCCGGTGACCGGCAGCCCGAGGTAGGTGCGTTCGTACGCGGCGTAGTAGAGCCCGTCGTCCCAGGGGGTCACCTTGGTGCGGACGAGTTCCTCGCCGGGGCTGTGGCGCAGCCCGTCGAGCCCGCTGTCCGCGGCGCGGTCGGCGGCGGCGAGGGCGCGGGCCTTGCCGCCCGGCTGCTCGGGTGGCGGCGGCGCGGCGCTGGTGGTGCCGGTGAAGGCACCGGTCAGGCCGGCGGTCAGGGCGAGTGCCGCCACGACCGCGCCAAGTCTTGTGGACTTCACGTCTGTTGCTCCCCTCTAGGGAAACCGGTGACGCGAGTATCGACATGGACATGGCGCTTCGGGATATCCCACCCGCCCCCATACCCGGGTTATACGCTGCTGGAATGGAGCTGGAGTTACGGCACCTGCAGGCTGTCTGCCGGATCGCCGAGACCGGCAGCCTCGCGGGCGCCGCCCGCCTCCTCGGCGTCTCCCAGCCGGCGCTGTCGGCCCAGCTCCGCCGCATCGAGCGGGTGGCGGGCGGCGAGCTGTTCACGCGCACCCCGCGGGGCGTACTGCCCACGCCGCTGGGCGAGTTCGTACTGTCCAAGGCGCACCGGGTGCTCGGCGAGATGGAGGCGCTGGCGGCCGGCGCCCGCGCCGCGGCGGCGGGGCCGCTGCGGCTGGGGAGCATCGTGCTGGTGATGCTCGGCGCGCTGGTCACGGAGCTGGACGAACTGCTGCCGGGGCGGCAGACGACGGTCGACAGCGAGGACTCCGTCACGGCGCTGACCCGGCTGCTGGGCTCCGGCCACTACGACGCGATCCTCTACGGCGAGGTCAACGACCACCGCACGCCGCTCCCTTCCGGCGTCACGGCCCGCACGCTGGTCGCGGGCGAGCCGTTCTGGATCGCCCTGTCGGCCCGCCACCGGCTCGCGGAGCGGGAGCGGGTGGAGCTGGGCGACCTGGCGGACGAGCAGTGGATGGCGATGACGAGCCAGGACGACGGCGGCCCGGAAGCGCTCCACGCCGCCTGCACGACCGCGGGCTTCACCCCGTCGCTGCGCTACCGCATCGGCGACACGGCCCTGAACCGCCGCCTGATAGCGGCCGGCCGCGCGGTAGCCGTCTTCCAGCCCACGGCCCCGGCCACGGCAGGCGTGGCCCTGCGCCCCCTGTCAGGCGACCCGATCAGGGGCCGCCTGACCCTGGCCTGGCAACGCCGCGCGGTCCCGGCGGAACAGGCGAACCTGCTGTACCGGGCGGCGTCCCGGGCGTACGAGGCGGGATTGGCGAACAACCCGCGGTATGGGACGTGGTGGAAGGAGCACCCGGAGATCCACCCGGAACGCACGTGAGGGACGGTCGGGGCGGAGTCCCGGGGGCCGGGCCCCCGTCAGAGGTAGTCGTGGGCCAGGGACTCCGCCAGTGACTCCAGCAGGGGGCCCGCGTTGCGCATCGAGCGGTTTACGTCCGGCTCCAGCGTCGACAGCGCGTACGCGCGCTCGATCCCCGCACCCCGTAGCGCCGCCTCGTCGATCGACAGGCCCCCGCACACCGCCACCACCCGCTTTCCCGCCGCGCGGGCCGCCGACGCCACGCCCGCCGGGGCCTTGCCGTGCAGCGTCTGGCGGTCCAGCGAGCCCTCGCCCGTGATCACGAGGTCCGCCCGCGCGACCGCCGCTCCGAAGCCCAGGACGTCGAGCAGCACCTCGATCCCGGGCCGGAAGACCGCGCCGAGGCCGATCAGCGCCCCGTAGCCGATGCCTCCCGCCGCCCCCGCGCCCGGCTCCCGCGCCAGCGCGGCCGCCCGCGGCCCCACGGCCTCCTCCAGCACCCGCACGTAGTGTCCCAGCGCCGCGTCCAGCGCCTCGACGTCCGCCGCGCTCGCACCCTTCTGCGGGCCGTAGACCGCCGGCGCGCCGGTCGGACCCGTCAGCGGGTTGTCGACGTCGCTGGCGAGGATCAGCTCCACCGACGCGAACCGCGGGTCGATCCCGCTCAGGTCCGCCCGCGCAAGGTCCGCCAGGGGTCCGCCCCCGGGGCCCACCGGCGCACCCTCCGCGTCCAGGAAGTCCCCGCCCAGGGCCGCGAGCATGCCCGCGCCGCCGTCCGAGGTCGCGCTGCCGCCGACGCCGAAGACGATGCTCCGCGCCCCGGCGTCGAGCGCCGCGCGCAGGAGTTCGCCGCTGCCGTACGTGGTGGCGGTGCGCGGCGCGAAGCGGCCGGGGGGCAGCAGTTGCAGCCCCGACGCCTCGGCCATCTCGACGACGGCGGTGCCGTCGCGCAGCGCGTACGCCGCGGTGACCGGATCGCCGAGCGGCCCCGTGACCCGCGCCTCGCGGCGCTCGAAGCCCGCCGCCAGCGCCGCGGCCACCGTGCCGTCGCCGCCGTCAGCGACGGGCAGGGCCTCGACGGCGAGGCCGGGCGCGACCTTCCGCAGCCCCGCGGTCACCCGCTGGGCGACCTCTTCTGCGGTGAGGGAGCCCTTGAACTTGTCGGCCGCGATCAGCACCCGGGTCACCGATCCGTGCGTCACTTGCCACCCCTCGCTCTGGTCCTGGTCACGCCGCTGCGACCCTATCCGCAAGCCCGCCCGGTTGCCCATCGGGCCCGGGACCGGCGCTTGGCGCCGGCCCCGGGCCCGTACGGCGCGGCGACGGCAGGGGTGCTCAGCCCTCCCGCCGCTCCAGCGCGAGCAACTGCTTCTTGCGGTCGATCCCGCCCCCGTATCCGGTGAGGCTGCCGTTGGCGCCGACGACGCGGTGGCAGGGGACGACGATCCCGACGGGGTTGCGCCCGTTGGCCATGCCGACGGCGCGGGAGGCGGCGGGGTTGCCGACGCGCTCGGCGAGTTCGCCGTAGGAGATCGTCTCGCCGTACGGGATCTGCCGCAGTTGCTCCCACACCCGCTGCTGGAACGGCGTGCCGGACAGGTGCAGCGGCAGGTCGAAGTCGGTGCGCTCGCCCGCGAAGTACGCCGCGAGCTGCGCGGCCGCCGCCGCGAACGGCGGGTCCTCCGGGTCGGCGGGGGTGCCGAAGGTCTCGTCGGCGGGGCGGTGGCGCTGGTCGGTCATGTAGAGCCCGGTGAGGCTGTCGTCCTCGGCGACGAGGGCGAGGGGTCCTACGGGGCTGTCGACTGTGGTGTGGGTTCGCATGTCCTTCACTCCGTGGGCATCAGGTTGATCGGGTGGTCGCCTGCGGGCGGCGCCGCCCAGAGGTACTGCACGGCGTACGCACGCCAGGGCCGCCAGGCGGCCGAGTGGCGGACGAGGGCCGCGGGGCTGCCGGGCAGGCCGAGTCCGGCGGCGGCCTTGCGGACGCCGAGGTCGGTGGCCGGGAAGGCGTCGGGGTCGCCGAGGGCGCGCATGGCGACGACCTCGACGGTCCAGGGGCCGATGCCGGGCAGCTCGGCGAGCTGCCGGCGGGCCCGTTCCCAGTCGCTGCCGCCGCCGAGGTCGAGGTCGCCGGCGGCGAGGGCGGCGACGAGCGCGGTGAGGGTGGTGCGCCGGGTCTGCGGCATCGCCAGGGCGGCGGGGTCGAGTCCGGCGAGGGCGCCGGGTTCGGGGAAGAGGTGGGTGAGGCCGCCCTCCGCGTCCTCGATCTCCGTGCCGTACGCGGTGACCAGCCGGCCCGCGTGGGTGCGGGCCGCGGCGGTGGAGACCTGCTGGCCGAGGACGGCCCGTACGGCGAACTCGGCGCCGTCCGCCGTACGCGGCACCCGCCGTCCGGGCGCCTTGGCGATCAGCTCGGCGAGCTGGGGGTCGCGGGCGAGCTGCTCGTCGACGGCAACGGGGTCGGCGTCGAGGTCGAGCAGCCGGCGGCAGCGGCTGATGGCGATGGCCAGGTCGCGCTGGTCGGTGAGGGCGAGGCGGGCGGCGATGTGGTCCGGCCCGGGGGTGAGCGAGGCGATGCCGTGCCCGTACGGGAGCCGCAGTGTGCGCCGGTACGCGCCGCCGCGCCACTCCTCCACGCCGGGGACGGCGGTGGCGACGAGGTGGCCGAAGAGGTTGTCGGGGGTGAGCGGCTGCCGGAAGGGCAGCCGGAGGCTGATGACACCGGGCGCGCCGCCGCCGGTGCCGGTCGCGCCGCGCGTACCGCCTGTGCCTGCGCGGGAGCGGGCGGCGCGGCGGCGCAGTTCGGTGGGGGCGAGGGCGAAGACCTCCTGGACGGTGTCGTTGAAGGTGCGGATGGAGGAGAAGCCCGCGGCGAAGGCGATGTCGCCCATGGGCAGCGGGGAGGTCTCGATGAGGACGCGCGCGGTCTGGGCGCGCTGGGCGCGGGCGAGCGCGAGCGGTCCCGCGCCCAGCTCGGCGCGGAGCTGGCGCTCGATCTGCCGGGCGCTGTAGCCGAGCCGGGCGGCGAGGCCCTCGACGCCGTCGCGGTCGACGACGCCGTCGGCGATGAGCCGCATGGCGCGGGCGGTGAGGTCGGCCCGGTGGTTCCACTCCGGGGAGCCGGGGCTGGTGTCGGGGCGGCACCGCTTGCAGGCGCGGAAGCCGGCCTGCTGGGCGGCGGCGGCGCTGGGGTAGAACCGCATGTTCCGGGGCTTGGGCGGGACGACGGGGCAACTGGGCCGGCAGTAGATGCCGGTGGTCAGCACCCCGGTGAAGAACCAGCCGTCGAAGCGGGCGTCCTTGGACTGGACGGCCCGTACGCAGCGCTCCGTATCGGTGAACATGTCTCCAGCGTCGTCCACCGCGGGGACGAAAGCTAGCGGGAATCCGACATGACGGTACGGCGGCGGTACGCCTCCGCCGGCCCGGGAGCGCCGCCCGTCAGCGGGACCGCGTCAGGGTGCGGAAGACCGCGCGGGCCGCGTTGTGGCCGCCCATCCCGTGCACCCCGGGCCCCGGGTACGTGGACGAGGAGCACAGGAAGACGCGCGGGTGGACCGTGGCCCACGGCACCCGGGCGAGCCGCGGGCGCATGAGGGTCTGCATGCCGGAGAACGCGCCGGAGGCGATGTCGCCGCCGACGTAGTTGGCGTTGCGCGCGGCCAGTTGCGGCGGTCCCGCGGTGGCGCGGGCCAGCACCAGATCGCGGAAGCCGGGCGCGAAGCGCTCCAACTGCCGCTCGATGGCGTCGGTGGCGTCGCCCTCCCAGCCGTTGGGCACGTGCCCGTAGACCCAGAAGGTGTGCTTGCCCTCGGGCGCGCGGGTGGGGTCGACGATGGTGGGCTGGCAGGTGATGAGGAACGGCACGGCGGGCGCGACGCCGTTCACGGCGGCGTCGAGGGCCGCGCCGATCTCGCCCTCGGTGGGCCCGACGTGCACCGTCGTGGCGCGCCGCGCCTCCGCCGAGGTCCACGGCATCGGCCCGTCCAGGGCGTAGTCGATCTTGAATACGGACGGTCCGTACCGGAAGCCGTCGTACGCGCCGCCGAGCCCGGCAATGCGTGCCAGCGCGGTCGGCGAGGTGTCGAAGACGTACGCGCGCGCCGGCGGCAGCTCGTCCAGCCGCTTGACCTCGATCCCGGTGTGGATCTCGCCGCCCAGCTCGCGCAGGTACGCCGCGAGCGCGTCGGAGATGGCCTGCGAGCCGCCGCGGGCCACCGGCCAGCCGACGGCGTGGCCGGCGAGCGCGAAGGTCAGCGCCATGGCCGCGGTGATCGGCGTGTGCAGCGGCGCGATGGCGTGCGCGGCGAGGCCGGCCATCATGCCGCGGGCGTGCGCGCCCCGGAAGCGGCGGTTCAGCAGCGACGCGGGCATGGCGAGCTGGCCGAGCCGCAGGAGGGTGACCGGGTCGCGGGGCACCGAGCGCAGCGAGGCGGTGAAGAAGTCCCACGACAGGGTGTCCCACTTGCCGAGGAAGGGCTCGACCAGCCGCCGGTAGACACCGGCGTCGCGGGTGCCGAGCGACATCGCCGTCTCGCCCACGGAGCGGGAGAGCACGGCCGCGGAGCCGTCGGGGAACGGGTGCGCCATGGCCAGTTCACTGTGCACCCACGCCAGGCCGTGTTCCGCCAGCGGCAGTTCGCCGAAGACCGGGGAGCCGATGCCGAAGGGGTGGGCGGCGGAGCAGGGGTCGTGCCGGAAGCCCGGCAGGGTCAGCTCGGCGGTGCTCGCCCCGCCGCCGATGTTGTCGCGGGCCTCGAAGACCTCGACCGTGAAGCCGCGTCTGGCGAGTTCGACGGCGGCGGTCAGCCCGTTGGGCCCCGCGCCTACGACCACCACGTCGACCAGCGTCGTCATCCGCCTCGCCACTCCCGTCGTCGCTGACTGGGGTCAGGGCTCTTCCGGTGGAACAATCCCGGTCCTTGCCGCCCCGCGCCGGCCTGATCCGGCAGCAGGACCCTAGGGCGCCGCCCCCGGTACGCCTCGGCCGGGTCCGGCCAGCAGGGCAAGGATATGACGTGCCGTTTCCGCGTCCCGCGCCGCGGTGAACGGAAGCGCGTTGCCGCCGGCCACGCGGAACGGCTCCCCCGCGACCGTACCGCTGGCGCCGCCCGCCTCGGCGACGAGCAGCAGGCCCGCGGCGTGGTCCCAGGGCTTCTCCCAGGAGAACGCCACCGCGTCGATCTCGCCGCGGGCCACGGACAGGTAGTCGTGGCCGGCGGAGCCGCAGGGCCTGGCCCGTACCCCGGGGACGTCGAGGCGGGCGAGGGCGCGCTTCTCGGCGTCGGTGGTGAAGTCGTGGTGGGAGACCGCGACGTGCAGCTCCTGCCCGGGCTCGGGCACGCCGGCGTGCAGTTCCTCGCCGCCGACGAGGTGCGCGCCGCCGCCGCGGCGGGCGACGGCCATGACGTCCTTCGCCGGCAGGTACGTCCAGGAGGCCAGCACCTCGCCGCGGTGGGCGAGGGTGACGAGCATGCAGAAGCCGGGCTCGCCGCGGACGAACTGCCGGGTGCCGTCGACGGGGTCCACGATCCACACCGGCGCGTCCTCGCGCAGCGCGGCGAGCCGGCCGGGGTCGGCATGCGTCCCCTCCTCGCCGACGAGCACAGAACCGGGCAGCAGCGCGGTCAGGCTGCGCTCCAGGTGCAGCTCGGCGTTCCGGTCGGCGACGGTGACCAGGTCGTGGGGGCCGTCCTTCTGCACGATCTCGTCGGCGCGGAGCTGCCGGAAGCGGGGCATGACCTCCTCGGCCGACGCCTTGCGCAGGGCGTCCTCGACCCGGTCGAGGGCGTCGGCGGAGGCCAGGAAATCGTCGATCATATGTCCATCGAACCATGCGGTGGCCCCGGACACGGAATGCGGAGAGGATGCGTGATTCCGTAGATTCCTGAAGAATCTGCTCCAAAGGGTCGGGGGCTTCGTTCGAGAGGGTCTCCCCCATGGCTGTCGCCGCCACCCCGATGAACCTCACCCGCGCCGCCCACGTCGGCATCTCGGTCTCGGACCTGGACGCCTCGATCGCGTTCTACGCCGCCCTCACCGGCCGGGAGCCCGCCGCGGCGGGGACGATGGACAGCGTCCCGTTCGGGCGGTCGCAGGGGCTGCCGGTCGCGACCCTGCGCTACGCGACGATCAACCTCGACGGCCTGGGCATCGACCTCATCCAGTTCCAGGACCCGGTCGGGGAGCGCACGAACGGGATGGCGAACCGGCCGGGCTCGATGCACCTGTGCCTGAAGGTGGACGACCTGGGGGCGGTGTACGGGCGGATGCGGGCGGCCGGGTATGCGTTCCTGGGCGAGGACTACACGTTCCGCGCGGGCGAGGTGACGCCGGAGGCGGCGCTCGGCACGAGGGTCGCGTACTTCAACGACCCGGACGGCACGAACCTGGAGATCATCGAGCCGAAGGGCGGCTTCGCGAACTAGGAAACGCCGTGGCGCGACCGGGGGTGGGCGCCCGTACCCTGTCCGCATGTCTGCGACGACGGAGAGTACGGGGCGGCGCCCCCTGGTGGCGATCCTCAGCGGCGCCGGCGTCTCCACCGACTCCGGCATCCCCGACTACCGCGGCCCGAACGGGGTCTGGCGCCGGGACCCGGAGGCGCAGAAGCTCGTCACGTACGACTACTACATGGCGGACCCGGAGATCCGGCGGCGCTCCTGGCAGATGCGGCGCACGAACCGCACGTTGGCCGCCGAGCCCAACGCGGCGCATCTGGCCATCGCGGATCTGGAGCGGGAGGGTGTGCCGGTACGGGTCCTCACGCAGAACGTGGACGGACTGCACCAGCTCGCGGGGACACCGGCCCGCAAGGTCCTCGAACTGCACGGCTCCGCCCGGAGCTTCGTGTGCACGAAGTGCGCCGCCCGGGGGCCGATGGCGGACGCGCTGGCCCGGGTGGAGGCGGGCGAGGCCGATCCGCCGTGCCTGGAGTGCGGCGGCATCCTCAAGTCCGCCACCGTGATGTTCGGCGAGCGCCTCGACCCCGCCGTACTGGGCGAGGCCGCCGCCATCGCGGAGGCGTGCGAGGTCTTCCTCGCCGTGGGCACCAGCCTCCAGGTCCAGCCCGCCGCCGGGCTGGCGGGCCTGGCCGCCGACCACGGCGCCCGCCTGATCGTCGTCAACGCCGAGCCGACCCCGTACGACGACCGCGCGGCGGAAGTCGTCCGCGAGCCCATCGGCACCGCCCTGCCGCCGCTGCTGACCCGCCTGACGGCGGAGAGCGCGTAGGACCCGCGCGGCGCGACCGGGGGCCGCCACGAGACAGCTTGGCCAGGTTGAGCGCATGACGAGCCTCACGCATCCGCGGCTGTCCGGACTGGGCCGGAATCCGGCGGCCCCGCAGGACGTGCTGGTGCGCCTGGCCGCACACCGGGCGGGCCGGCACGGGATTGGACGGCGCCGCGGAATGCTGGCGGACGCCGTTGTCGAGGCACTGCTGACGTACGGCGACGAGGACAGCGCCGTGCGCCTGCACGGGGACCGGGTCTCCCCGGCGATGCGCCGCAGGATCGCGGAGCATCCCGATCCGGCGATCCGGGACGCGTACGTGAACTTCGTCCGCGACATGGTGGATCGCGGGGTGGCCCTGGGCATCGAGGATCTCGAAGAGGCTTACGGCAGTCCGCGGACCGCACTTGCCGGCGCGCCGGACGCGAGGCTGCGCGCAGTGGTGGCGCAGGCGTGGCCCGACCGTCCGCTCGCCGTGCAGGTGAGCCTGCTCGCCGACCCGGATCCGGCGGTCCGCGCCGCCGCCACGCTGCGGAAGCAGCCGGGCGTCCCGCCGGAGTGGCGGGACCGCTGCCTCGCCGACCCCGCCGTGCGCGTCAACGTGGCGCGCCACGTGCCGCTCTCGCCGGACCAGTTCGCGCGGCTCCTGCGGAGCGGGGACGAGGAGGTCTTCGGGGCTGTCGCCAGGAACCCGCAGCTCCCGGCGGCGATGGTTGCGCAGCTCCTGGAGGTCGACGACCTGCAGGTGCGGGTCGCGGTGGCCCAGAGCCGTCACGTCGACGAGGAAACCCGGGCCGGGATCTACGCGCTCGTGGCAGCCGAGGACCTGAAGGGAGACATCGAGGTCCGTATGATGCCGGACTGGGGCCTCGGCGACCCGGACTGGCTGCGGGAAGCGCCCTTCAGCGAACGGATGCGCTATCTGGAAAGCCCGCACACACCGTTCCGGCGCGTCCTGGCGTCCTGCCACGACCTGCCCGCCGAGGCGTGGCAGCGGCTGGACGACGACCCGGAGCTCTCCGTCCGCCGCGCGGCCGCCCGGCGCCCGGACACACCACCGGATGTGCTGGAACGGCTCGTCCGCGCCGACGGTGACGTCTTCCGCCTCCGGCCGTTACTCGTCGACCACCCCAACTACCCCCGTCACACGCTGCGCACGCTCGCCGACGAGGAGGACCCGCACGTGCGTGACGTCGCCCTGCAGGACCCCGAGCTGCCCGTGGCCGCCCTCCGGCGACTCGCCTCGGCCGGCGAGTCCTTCCTGCGCGGCGGTGTCGCCCGTCACCCCAACGTCACGGACGCGCTGCTGGCGCAACTGCTCTCCGACCCGGAGCCCGAGGTCGCCGACGAAGCCGCCGCCAACCCCGTGCTCCGGGTGTCCCGGATGAGCCGGATCCTCATGGCCGCCGGTCTGTGAACGTGGCGGCGTCAGTGCGGAGCCGCTGTTGCCGGTGGTGTGGTGGCCGGCTTCGCGGGTGTTCCTCGCATCAGCAGGGTGTAGAGGATCAGCGACGCGCCCAGGCCCACCGCCCAGCCGTAGTCCGCCAGCGGCTTCAGGAAGGGGATCAGGCCGTCTTCCGGGTACGGGCCTGACGTGCCCTCGTCCGTGTGGGAGCCGCCTACCGCCAGGAGGGCGCCGACCGCGAAGGCCAGGATGCCGCGCCAGTTCCAGCCGCCCCGGTACCAGTACGCGCCCTCGCGGCGGTACAGGTCCGGGAGGGCGAGCGCGGTGCGGCGGACCAGCCAGTAGTCGGCGATCAGGACGCCGGCGACCGCGCCCAGGAGGCCGCCGTAGGTGCCGAGCCAGACGAAGATGTAGATGTCCGGGTTGGCGATCAGCTCCCAGGGGAACATCAGCATCCCCGCCGCGCAGGCGATCAGCGAGCCGGTGCGGAAGCTGATGGCCTTCGGCGCCAGGTGGGACAGGTCGTACGCCGGACTGACCAGGTTGGCCGCGACGTTCGTCGTCAGGGTGGCGAGCAGGATGACGAACAGGGCGAAGGCGACGCCCAGTTTGGTGTCCATCCGGGCCGCCAGTTCCGCCGGCTCCCAGACCGGCTTGCCGTAGACCGCCTGCGAGCCCGACGTGACCAGCACGGACAGCAGCGCGAACGCGGCCATCGTGGTGGGCAGTCCGAGCGACTGGCCCCAGATCTGCGCGCGCTGGCCGGCGCCGAAGCGGGTGAAGTCCGGGATGTTCAGCGACAGCGTCGACCAGAAGCCGATCATGCCCATGAGCGCGGGGAAGAACACCTTCCAGAACTCGGTGCCCCAGCCCAGCTCGGACGGCTCGTCCAGCAGCGGGCCGAAGCCGCCGGCCTGGTCGGCTATCCATATCAGCAGCGCGACCGCGCCCGCGAGCATCAGCGGCGCGGCCCAGTTCTCCAGCTTCTTCACCCCCTCCATGCCGAAGAGGATGATGCCGACCTCGATCAGCCAGAACAGCACGAAGCAGAGCCACTGCGGCCACGGATAGCCGCCCCACGAGCCGGCCTCTGCCCACCAGCTCCCGGCCCCGATGATCTTCCCGGCCAGGAAGTAGATCGCCTGGCCGCCGATCCACGTCTGGATGCCGAACCATGCGCAGGCGACGACACCCCGCAGCAGCGCCGGCAGGTTGGCGCCGACCACGCCGAACGACGAGCGGGCCAGGACCGGGAAGGGGATGCCGTACTTGGGGCCCGCGTGGCCGGTCAGCAGCATCGGCAGCAGCACGATGACGTTCGCCAGGGCGATGGTGAGGACGGCCTGCTTCCAGTCCATGCCCAGCGCGATGAGGCCCGCGGCCAGCGTCCAGGTCGGTACGTTGACCGCCATGCCGACCCACAGCGCGGCGAAGTTGTACGTGGTCCAGGTGCGCTGCGCGGCCGGGACGGGGAGCAGGTCGGCGTTGGCGTAGCGGCTGGTGCCGAGGTCGTCGGCGGGGGCGAGTTCCACCCTGCCGTTGGCCGGCGGCTGCGGGTGGGACGGTGACGCGGCGTCCGCGGTCATGGTGCCCCCTCAGGCCAGCGCCGGGATGACGTACTTCCCGTACGCGTCGATGGTGGACTCCTTCGCGTCGTGCATCGCGTAGATCGCGAACTGGTGCACGCCCAGCTCCCGAAGCCGGCGCAGCTTCTCCAGGTGGGCCTCGACGGGGCCCAGGATGCAGAAGCGGTCCACGATGTCGTCCGGGACGAAGTCGGTGGAGGGGTTTCCGGCGCGGCCGTGGTGGGAGTAGTCGTAGCCCTGGCGCTGCTTGACGTACGCCGTGAGCGCCTCGGGGACGACATCGGAGTGCTCGCCGTAGCGGTCGACGAGGTCGGCGACGTGGTTGCCGACCATGCCGCCGAACCAGCGGCACTGCTCGCGCGCGTGCGCCAGCGCCTCGGGGGTGCCGTCCGTGACGTACGCGGGGGCGGCGACGCAGATCGACAGGTCGTCCGGGTCGCGGCCCGCCTGGGCGGCGGCGGTGCGTACGGCCTTGACCATGAACTCGGTGAGGTAGACGTCCGAGAGCTGGAGGATGAAGCCGTCCGCGACCTGCCCGGCGAGCGCCAGCGCCTTCGGCCCGTACGCCGCCATCCAGACCGGCAGCCGGCCGTTCTCGACCCACGGCAGCCGCAGCGTCGTGCCGGACTCGCGGTCGACGACGGCCTCGCGGCCCTCGGCGAGGTCGCGGATGACGCGGATGGCGTCGCCGAGGCGGGCCAGGGTGTTGGGCGGGCGGCCGGCGACGCGCATGGCGGAGTCGCCGCGGCCGATGCCGCAGACGGTGCGGTTGCCGTACATCTCGTTGAGGGTGGCGAAGGCGGAGGCGGTGACCTCCCAGGCGCGGGTGCCGGGGTTGGTGACCATGGGGCCGACGGTGAGCCGGTCGGTGTGCTCCAGGATGCGGCTGTAGATGACGTACGGCTCCTGCCACAGGACGGTGGAGTCGAACGTCCAGCCGTAGCGGAAGCCGTTGTTCTCCGCGCGGCGCATGAGGCCGACGACGGCGGATGCGGGCGGGTCTGTCTGCAGCACGAGTCCGAAATCCACTTCGGCCCCCTTTGGTCGCGATGCCGGAGGTGTGGGTCTGGTGGCTGGTTCTACAGGAACTGGCAGGTGCCGCGCGGGATGTACTGGCCGTGTCCCGCGTGGCCGGTGAACTCCCGTGCGTTGAGGACGGTCTCGCCGCGGGAGAGCACGGTCTCGACCCGGCCGGTGATCTCCTTGCCCTCGTACGCCGAGTAGTCGACGTTCATGTGGTGCGTGGCGGCGGAGAGCGTCTGGCGGGCCCCGGGGTCGTAGATGACGATGTCGGCGTCGGAGCCGGGGGCGATGGTGCCCTTGCGGGGGTAGAGGCCGAACATCCGCGCCGGGGTGGCGCAGGCGATGTCGATCCAGCGGCGGCGCGTGAGGTGGCCGTCGAGCACGGCCTGGTGGAGCAGGTCCATCCGGTTCTCCACGCCCGGCAGCCCGTTGGGGATCCGGGAGAAGTCGCCGCGGCCCAGTTCCTTCTGGTCCGCGAAGCAGAACGGGCAGTGGTCGGTGGAGACGACCTGGAGGTCGTCGGTGCGCAGCCCGCGCCAGAGGGCGGCTTGGTGCTCGCGGGGGCGCAGCGGCGTGGAGCAGACGTACTTCGCGCCCTCGAAGTCCGGCTCCGCGAGGTTGTCGGTGGACAGGAAGAGGTACTGCGGGCAGGTCTCGCCGAAGACCGGCAGGCCGGCGTCGCGGGCCTGCGCCAGCTCGGCGACGGCCTCCTCGGCGGAGACGTGCACGACGTACAGCGGGCTGCCGGCGACCCGGGCGAGCTGGATGGCGCGGTGCGTGGCCTCGGCCTCCAGCAGCACCTTGCGCACCTCGCCGTGGTAACGCGGGTCGGTCCTGCCTGCCTTGAGGGCCTGTTCGACGAGGACGTCGATGGCGATGCCGTTCTCGGCGTGCATCATGATCAGCCCGCCGTTGCCGGCGGCGCGCTGCATGGCGCGCAGGATCTGGCCGTCGTCGCTGTAGAAGACGCCGGGGTAGGCCATGAACAGCTTGAAGGAGGTCACGCCCTCCTCGACCAGGCCGTCCATCTCCTTGAGCGTGTGCTCGTTGACGTCGGAGAGGATCATGTGGAAGGCGTAGTCGATGCTGCACTGGGCGTCGGCCTTGGCGTGCCAGGCGTCCAGGCCCTCGCGCAGCGCGCTGCCCTGCTTCTGTACGGCGAAGTCCACGATGGTCGTCGTGCCGCCCCAGGCGGCGGCGCGCGTGCCCGTCTCGAAGGTGTCCGAGGCGAACGTGCCGCCGAAGGGCAGTTCCATGTGGGTGTGGGCGTCCACGCCGCCCGGGATGACGTACTTGCCGGTGGCGTCGAGCACCGCGGCGCCCTCGTGCCAGCCGGCGGCGGCGTCGCTGCCGTGTGCGGCGAGGGCGGTGACGCGGCCGTCCTCGACGAGCACGTCGGCGTGGATCTCGTCGGCGGCGGTGATGACAAGTCCGCCGGTGATGACTGTACGGCTCACGGCCTCTGCTCCCTTCCGGCGACGCGACGTCACCAGGGGTCTACACCCGTAGAGTCGAGCTGCGTGCGAAGACCGTAGAAGCATGGCACCGCGCTCGGCAATACCGCGGCAGCCGCCCTTCGCCACCGCGTGGCGCGCGCCGGACGCCCCGGCCGTGCCCGCGGCACGCCGTACCCGTGCGTTCTGCACGCCTTCTTCGTGACAGCGGTGACTACTGCCGGTGCCCGCCCGGCTGAAATCCTTCACAGGCGCAGTCAAGGAGACGGCCTTGGGGGGAAATGGACAAGCGATACGAGGCGTTCTGCCTGGCCGACGAGTATTTCTACGAAACTCCGGACCGATTGTCCGGCGGCGCCGGCGCCTCGGTCGCGCTCTTCTCCGTCGCCCGCCGGGACACGCCGGACGGATGGGTCGACGCCTGGTCGGGGGACTGGCGGCAGTTGCAGCCCCTGGCCGATCGCGACTGGCCGGAGCAGGGCTGGAAGGTGCACGTCTCGGCCCGCCTCGACAACGCGGACCGCATCGGCACGCGCATCTGGGACTACTGCGTGCCGCGGAGTATTCCGTTCAAATTCGTGCCGGGAAAGCAACTCCTCTATCTCCGGAACTCCAAATACGCGAGCCGCACGATCAGCGGCAAGTTCGCCACGATCTATCCGCGCGACGACGCCATGCTGCACACGCTCCTGCGCGAACTGGGCGGGCAACTGGGCGCGGAGGACGGCCCGTACATCCTCACCGACCTGCGCTGGCAGGACGGCCCGCTGCACGTGCGCTACGGGGGCTTCGCCCCGCGCTACTGCGTCGGCGCCGACGGGACGCTGGTCCCGGCCGTCGAGGGGCCCGACGGCACGCTCGTCCCGGACCGCAAGGACCCGGCGTTCAGCGTGCCCGACTGGGTGACGCTGCCCGGCTTCCTGGCCCCCGAGTTGGCCGCGCGCAACGCCACGACCACCACCGGCCTGCCGTACCGCATCGAGCGCGCCCTGCACTTCTCCAACGGCGGCGGCGTCTACGCGGGCACCGACCTGCGCGACGGCGCACAGGTCGTGCTCAAGGAGGCCAGGCCGCACGCCGGCCTCGCCGCCGACGGGGCCGACGCGGTGGCCCGGCTGGAGCGGGAGCGGGCCGCGCTGGAGCGGCTGGCCGGTCTCGGCGTCGCGCCGGGCGTACGCGACTGGTTCGAGCTGGGCGGGCACCGCTTCCTGGTCATGGACTTCCTGCCGGGCCGCACCCTCAACTCCTTCTTCGCGGAGCGCCACCCGCTGCTGGCCGCGCGGCCGGACCCGGCGGAGGTGGCGTCGTACACCCGCTGGGCGGTACGGGTGCACGGGGCGGTGGAGCGGGCGGTCGCGGCGGTGCACGGGCGCGGTCTGGGCTTCAACGACCTGCACATGTTCAACATCATGGTCGCGCCGGAGGCGGACGCGGCGGCGGGCGAGGCGGACGCGGGCGCGGCGGGGGCGGCCGAGGTGTCGGTGGCGCTGGTCGACTTCGAGGCGGCGGCGCCGGTGGCGGACGGGCCGCGGCAGATCGTCGCGCACCCCGGGTACGTGGCACCGGCGGACCGCGAGGGCTTCGCGATCGACCGCTACGCGCTGGCCTGCCTGCGGATCGCGCTGTTCCTGCCGATGACGACGCTGCTGGCCGTCGACCGGCGCAAGGCGGCGCATCTGGCGCGGGTGGCGGCGGAGCAGTTCCCCGAGCTGCCGGAGGAATTCCTGCGGGAGGCGGTCGAGGAGATCACCGGGGGAACGGGGGCGGGGGCGCGTACCGGGAAGGCGGGGGCCGGCGGTGCCGACGGTACGGCGGCCCCGGCGCCCGACTCGGCGGCGGTCCCGGCCGCGAGACCCGGCGCGGCGGCCGGCGGGGGGCCGCTGCTGCCGGTCGAGCCCGACGACTGGCCGAGCAGCCGCGCGGCCATGGCCCGGGCGCTGGCCGCCTCCGCGACCCCCGAGCGCGACGACCGCGTCTTCCCCGGTGACGTCGCCCAGTTCGACGACGGCGGCGGCCTCGGGATCTCGTTCGGCGCCGCGGGCGTGCTGTACGCGCTCGCCGAGGCCGGCGCGCCGCGCAGCGAGACCGGCGAGGAATGGCTGCTGAAGCGGACCGCCGCACCGCCCCGCGGCACGCCGTTCGGGCTGTACGACGGCCTGCTCGGGGTGGCGTACGTGCTGGAGCGGCTCGGGCACGGCAAACGGGCGCTCGACCTCGTCGAGCAGGTGCTCGCCGAGAACTGGCAGGCGCTCGCCTCCCATCTGCACGGCGGGCTCGCCGGCGCCGGGCTGGTGCTCGGCCACCTCGCGACCGCCTGCGGCGAGCCGTCCCTCCACGACCACGCCCTGCGCGCGGCCACGCTGCTGACCGACCGGCTCGCCGCGGCGGGCCCGGCGTACGACGGCGGCGCCGCCCGTACCCCCGCCGCCCGCGGCGGCGAGCGCGCCGGGCTGCTGCGCGGCTGGACCGGGCCCGCGCTGTTCTTCGTCCGGCTGTACGAGCGCACCGGCGACCCCGCGCTGCTGGACGCCGCCGCCACCGCGCTCCGCCGCGACCTCGACCGCTGCCGCACCGACCGCACCGGCGGCCTCGTCGTCGACGAGGGCCACCGCACCATGCCGTACCTCGGCGACGGCAGCGCGGGCATCGCGACCGTGCTCGACGACTACCTCGGGCACCGCGACGACGAGGACTTCGCCGCGGCGCGCGCGGCGGTCCTGCCCGCCGTCCGGATGCGCTACTACGCCCAACCCGGCCTGTTCCAGGGGCGGGCCGGGATGCTGCTGCACCTCGGCCGCACCGCGACCCCCGGCGTCCGCGCCGCGGACCTCGGCGCCCAGGCCGCCGCGCTCTCCTGGTACGCCCTGCCGTACGGCGGCGGGCTCGCCTTCCCCGGCGACCAGATGATGCGGCTGTCCATGGACCTGGCCACCGGCACCGCCGGCTGCCTGCTCGCGCTCGCCGCGGCGCAGCCCGGGAGCGACGCCGGCCTGCCCTTCCTGTCGCCCGCGCACCGGCGCGGACGACGGGCGGACCGGCCCCACGACGGGGCCGGAGTACCAGCACCATCCGGCAAGTCCCGGCAGTAACCGAGTGAACCAAGGAGACATCATGGCGCTTCTCGACCTTCAGGCCCTGGAAGCTTCCGAGCAGACCGGCGGCGGCGACAGCAGCCTGAGCCTGCTGTGCGGCAAGCACAGCTCGCACAGCGTGCTGCTCTGCCTCTGACCTTCCCGCACCGAAGAGGCCCCGGGCGCACACGACGGCGCCCGGGGCCGCGCGGTCGCCTTGCCGGGGCGGCGGACGGCGGGAGGAGCGGAACGGCGGACGGGGGAACGGCAGTCGGCGGCACGGCAGCCGGCGGCACGGGGAAGCAGCGGGCGGAGAAACAGGGCCGAGCACACCGGAGCGCGCAAGGGCCGTACGGGCTGGGCCGCGGCCACCGGAGTCCGGCGGGGAAGGGACGGAACTCGTGGACGGTTCCCGGGCGGCCGGAGGCCCGTCGGACGGCGCCGGCGGCCGGCGAGCGGATCCGGTGGACGGCGGGCCGGAGACGGCCGCGGACGGGACGCGGCGGCTGCTGCTGCGGGCCGGGCGGCACAGCGGTGCGTACACCGCCGCGCTCTGCCTGGTCACCACCGCCGCCGCGGGCGCGGCGCTCGCCCTGCCCGCGGCGCTCGGCGTCGCCCTGGACCGGCTGCTCGCCGACTCCCAAGACGCCCCCCGCGCCCTCGCCCTGTGCGCCGCGCTGACCGCCGCGACCATCCTCCTCGACGCCGCCGAGACCGTGCTCAACGGCGTCACCACCGCCCGGACCACCGCCTGGCTGCGCCGCCGCCTGCTCGGCGCCGCGCTGGCCACCGAGCCGCACCGCGCCGCCCAACTGGCCACCGGCGACCTCGTGACCCGCGCCACCGGCAACGCCGCCCACGCCGGCGCCGCGCCCGCCGCGGCCGCGTCCACCCTCGGCGCCCTGCTGACCCCGGTCGGCGCGCTCGTCGCGCTGGCCGTCATCGACCCCTGGCTCGCCGTCGTCCTCGGCGTCGGCACCCCCGTACTCGTCCTCCTGCTGCGCGCGTTCGTCCGCAGCGCGGGCGACTGCGTGACGCGCTACCAGGAGGCGCAGGCCGCCATCGCGGCCCGGCTGGCCGAGGCCCTGGCCGGGGCGCGGACCATCGCCGCCGCCGGCACCGTGGGCCGCGAACGGCGCCGCGCGCTGGGCCCGTTGCCGGAGCTGAGCCGGCACGGCCACCGGATGTGGCACGTGCAGGGCCGCGCCACCGCGCAGGCGGCCGTCGTCGTGCCGCTGCTGCAGCTCGCCGTCGTGGCCGTCGCCGGGCTGCGGCTCGGCGCCGGCCGGCTGAGCGTGGGCGAGCTGCTGGCGGCGGGCCGGTACGCGATGCTCGCCGGCGGCATCGGCGTCCTCGTCGGCCACGTCAACACTCTCGTACGCAGCCGGGCGGCCGCGCGGCGGCTGACGCCGGTGCTGCGGCTGCCCCCGGTCCCGTACGGGCACGACGCCGCACCGGCGGACGGCGGCGGCCGGCTGGAGCTGCGCGGGGTCACGGTGCGGCGCGGCGGGCGGACCGTGCTGCACGAGCTGGAGCTGACGGTGCCGGCGGGCGCGACGGTCGCGGTGGTGGGGCGCTCGGGCGCCGGCAAGTCGCTGCTCGCCGCGGTGGCGGGGCGGCTCACCGACCCGGACGCGGGCGACGTCCGGCTCGACGGCGTGCCGCTGGCCGCGCTGGCGCGCACGGAGCTGCGGGCGGCGGTGTCCTACGCGTTCGCGCGCCCCGCGCTGCTCGGCGGCACGGTCGCGGAGGCCCTCGCGTACGCCGACCCACGCACCCCGGTCGCGGCCGGCCGCGTGGCCGCGGCGGCGCAGGCCGCCGACGCCGACACCTTCGTACGCGCACTCCCCGCCGGCTACGCCACTCCCGCGGCGGACGCGCCGCTGTCCGGCGGCGAGCTGCAACGCCTGGGTCTTGCACGCGCGTTCGCCCGCGACGCGCGGCTGCTGATCATGGATGACGCGCTCTCCGGACTCGACGCGGCCACGGAACTCCGCATCGAGCGGGCGCTGCTGGCGGGGGCCGGTGCGGGGCCGGGTGCCGTGCCCGGTTCGGCGGGAGGCGCGGGTGACCGGCACGGCGGGGGCGGTGCGGAGGGCGAAGCCGAGGGGGGTGGCGCCGCCCTCCGCACCGGCACGGGCCGGAGCCGGCTGGTCGTGGCGCACCGGGCGGGCACCGCGGCGCGCGCCGACCTCGTCGCGTGGCTGGACGGCGGCCGGGTCCGGGCGTTGCGCCCGCACGCGGAGCTGTGCGCCGACCCGGCGTACCGCGCCCTGTGGTCGCAGGAGCCGCCCGATGCGTGACCGCACTTCCCGGGCAACGGGTGCCCGCACCCCCGCGTACCGTGCCCGGCCGCACGAGGAGCCCGCCCATGCGTGACAGCGACACCGAGCACCGCCCCGCCGGCCGGGGCCAAGTCGCCCCCCGGACCGGCCCCTCCGATTCCGCGCCCGGGCTGCGGGTGCTCGTGCCCGCCGGGCTGCGGTTCCTGCGCCGCAGGCGGCGGGTCGTCTGCGCGGTGGCCGGGTGGTCCGCCGTCGAGGCGCTCCAGACCTTCCTGCTCGGGCACGCCCTCGCGCGGGCCGTCGACCGCGGGTTCCTGGCCGACCGTCCCGGGGTGGGGCTCGCCTGGCTCGCCGCCGCCGCGGTGGGCGTCGCGGTGGGGGCCTTCGGGACGCTGCGGGTGTACGGGGCCGTCGCCCGGCTGACCGAGGATCTGCGGGACACCCTCGTGCGGCGCGTCGTCACCGGGGCGCTGGAGCGCGCGGCGGCCCGCGCGCGGGCCGAGGGGCCGGCGGCGGTGTCGCGGCTCACGCACCAGGTGGAGATCGCCCGCGACGGCTTCGCGGGGCTCGTGATGGTGACCCGGTCCTTCGTCGTCACCGCCGCCGCCGCGCTGCTGGGACTGCTGACGCTGGCGCCGCCGCTGCTGCTCGTGGTGCTGCCGCCGCTGGCGGCGGGACTGGCGGTCTTCTGCTGGTCGTTGCGTCCGCTGTCCCGCTGCCAGCGGGACTTCCTCGCCGCCGACGAGGCGCTGGCCGCCGGGCTGGGGTCGGTCGTGGACGGCCTGCGCGACGTGGTCGCCTGCGGCGGCGAGCAGCGCGCGGGCGACGCCGTACGGGCCCGGGTGGACGCCGAACTGGCCGCCGCGACGGCGCTCGCGCGCTGGGGCACGATGCGCGATGTCGCCGTGGGCGTCGGCGGCCGGCTCCCGGTGCTGGCCCTGCTGCTGGCCGCGCCGTGGCTGCTGGCCCGCGGGGTGACGGCGGGCGCGCTGGTGGGCGCGCTGGCGTACCTGACGCAGGCGCTGCTCCCGGCGCTGCAGTCGCTGGTCTTCGGCCTCGGCGGCACGGGCGCCCGGCTGACGGTGGTGGCGGGCAGGCTGTACGCCGCGGGCCCCCCGCGCCCGGCCGGCGGGGACGGCGGGGACGAGGGCACCGGGGCCGGCGACGGGACCGGGCTCCCCCGGCCCCGTACCGGCGCGGCACCCGGCACCCCGCCCGGCACCCGCCGCCCCCTCGCCCCCGGTGTGGCGCTCGAATTGCGGCGGGTGTCCTTCCGGTACGGGCCCCGCTCCGGCGCCGTCCTCCGCGGGCTCGACCTCGTCGTACGGGACGGGGAGCACCTCGCCGTCGTGGGACCCAGCGGCATCGGGAAGTCGACGCTGGCGAGCCTCGCGGCCGGGCTCGTGGTGCCCGGGGACGGCGAGGTGCTGAGGGCCTGCCGCCCGGTGCTGCTGCCGCAGGAGGCGTACGTGTTCGGCGGCAGCCTCCGCGACAACCTCGCCTATCTGTGCCCCTCCCCCGTGTGCGACACGGAACTCGACCGCTCCGTGCACGCCGTCGGCGCGGCGCCGCTCGTGGCCCGGCTCGGCGGGCTGGACGCGCTGCTGCGGCCCGCGGAGCTGTCGGCCGGGGAGCGGCAGCTCCTCGCGCTCGCCCGCGCGCACCTGGCGCCGCCGCCGCTCGCACTGCTCGACGAGGCGACGTGCCATCTCGACCCGGCCGCGGAGGCGGTCGCGGAGCGGGCGTTCGCGCGGCGGCCCGGCGGCACGCTCGTGGTCGTCGCACACCGCGTCGCGTCGGCGGCGCGGGCGGACCGGGTGCTGGTCCTGGACGGCCGGTCGGCGACGGCGGGCACGCACGGCGAACTGCTGGAACGCTCGCCCTTCTACCGCGAACTGACCGGCGCCCCCCGGCTCGTACACACGCCACCCCGAAGCTGACCTTCCCGTCCGCCCGTGTCGACTGCCCCGGGCGGACGGGAAGGCGGTCAGAGCCAGCCCGCACTGTCCGCGATGCGGATGGCGTCGACGCGGTTGCGCGCGCCCGTCTTCCGGATCGCCGCGGCGAGGTAGTTGCGGACCGTGCCGCCCGCCAGGTGCAGCGCCGCCGCTATCTCCGCGACCGGGGCCCCCTCCGCCGCGGCCGCCAGCACCGCCTGCTCCCTGCCGGTCAGCGGCATGTCCGCCGCCCTGAGGAAGTCCCAGGCCAGGGCCTCGTCGACGTACCGCTCACCGGTCGCCACCCGCCGGATGCCTGCGATCAGCCGCTCCGGCGCCGAGTCCTTGCTGACGAAGCCCCGCACGTCGGCCTGCGAGGCCCGCCGCAGCAGCCCCGGCCGGCCCGCCTCGGTGAGGATCACCACCCTTTCCGCGGCGGTGTCCGGCAGCCCGGACCACGCGCCGTCGCCGTCCACCACGCACACCTGCGCCTGCCAGTCGTCCGCCGGTCTTCGCTCGTGGCGGCACGCCGTCGTGAGTACGTCGAGATCCTGTTCTCCCCCCAGCAAGGCGGCCAGCGCCGACCTGATGAGCATCGTGTCGTGTATCAGAAGCACGCGGATCACTGAGCGCCCCCCTCGTCACCCGCAACCGAGCCCGACGGGGTCACGGTCGGTCCGCTTATGAATACACGGAGACACCGCCGGTTTGTGCGCGTAGTTCCGGACATCGTGGTGCGAGAAGGGCGCACAACCCGGTGGATAGACCGACCGCGCGCCCCCCTCCGGGCCCTTGACAGCCGTCAGCCCGCGAAACCCGAAACCAGAAGCGCGAAAACCGAAAACCGAAAACCGAAAACCCGAAGCCCGAACCTCGAAAGCCGAAGGCCGGCCGCGCGCTCCCGCGCCGCGGCCGGCCCTCGTGCGTGCGAACTCCCCGTCAGCCGCCGGTCTCCGCGGCGGCGGCGTGCAGGGCCCGTTCGAGAACGGCCGCGCCCTCCTCCGCCTCCGCGACGGTCAGGGACAGCGGCGGCGCGATGCGCAGGGTCTCGCCGGCCTTGCCGCGGCCGACGAGCAGGCCGCCCGCGCGGGCGTGTTCCAGCACCGCCGCGGCGTGCGCGGGGGTGGCCAGCTCGATGCCGATCATCAGGCCCCGGCCGCGTACCTCGCGCACCGAGGCGACGCCCGCGGCCGCGGCCCGCAGCCGCTCGATGAGCAGGCCGCCGACGCGGCGGGCGTTGCCCTGGAGGTCGTGCTCCAGGACGTAGCCGAGGTTGGCCAGGCCCGCGGCCATGGTGACCGGGCTGCCGCCGAACGTGGACAGGGAGTTGGCGTCCAGGCAGTTCATGATCTCGGCGCGGGCGACGACGCCGCCGATGGAGGTGCCGTTGCCGATCCCCTTGGCGAAGGTGAGCATGTCCGGCGGGCCGTTGCCCGCGTGCGCCTGCCAGCCCCAGAAGTGGTCGCCGGTACGGCCCCAGCCGGACTGCACCTCGTCGGTGATCCACAGGATCCCCTCCTCGGCGAGCACCTCGCGGAAGGCGGCGTACAGGCCGTCGGGCGGGGAGGTGAAGCCACCGACGCCCTGGATGGGCTCGGCGATGAGGGCGGCGACGCCGCGGGTCTGGGAGAGCATGTCGCGCAGGTCGGCGACGCAGGCGTCGATGAACGCGGCGTCGTCGAGGTCGGCGAAGGGGCCCGCGGTGCGGATGCCGCCGTGGACGTAGAGGGTCTGCAGCGGCGAGAGGCTGGTGGGCGACCAGGCGCGGTTGCCGGTGATGCCGACCGCGGTGAAGGAGCGGCCGTGGTAGCTGTTGCGCATGGCCAGCACCTGGTTGGAGCCGCGGTACGTGCTCGCCAGCAGCAGCGCGGTGTCGGTGGCCTCGGTGCCGGAGGTGGTGAAGAACACCCGCGCGTCGGGGATGCCGGACAACTGCGCGATGCGCTCGGCCAGCTCCACCATGGGGCGGTTGAGGTAGAGGGTGGAGGTGTGCAGGATGCGGCCGGCCTGCTCGGCGACCGCCTTGGTGACCTCGGGGAGGGCGTGGGCGGTCATGGTGGTGAGGATGCCGCCGAAGAAGTCGAGGTAGCGGTTGCCCTCGGCGTCCCAGACGTGCCGGCCCTCGCCGTGGGTGATCTCGATGGGCTCGGCGTAGTAGAGCGCCATCCAGTCGGGCAGGACGGCCCGGTGCCGGGCGAGCAGATCGCGGTGTACGCCGCCGCCGTTCGCCGCGCTCACGGCTGCACCAGGTCCCCGTACGCGTCCGGGCGTCGGTCCCGGTAGAAGGCCCACTGCTGGCGGACCTCCTCGATCATGCCGAAGTCCAGGTCGCGCACCACCAGTTCCTCCTCCTTGTCGCTCGCGACGTCGCCGACGAACCGGCCGCGCGGGTCGACGAAGTAGCTCGTGCCGTAGAAGTCGTTGTCGCCGTACTCCTCGACGCCGACGCGGTTGATGGCGGCGATGAAGTACTCGTTGGCGACGGCCGCCGCGGGCTGCTCCAGTTGCCACAGGTACGCCGACAGGCCCCGGGAGGTCGCCGACGGGTTGTAGACGAGCTGGGCGCCGCCGAGGCCGAGGGCGCGCCAGCCCTCGGGGAAGTGCCGGTCGTAGCAGATGTAGACGCCGACCTTGCCGACGGCGGTGTCGAAGACCGGCCAGCCGGCATTGCCCGGCTTGAAGTAGTACTTCTCCCAGAAGCCCTTGACCTGCGGGATGTGGTGCTTGCGGTACTTGCCGAGGACCGTGCCGTCGGCGTCGATGACGACCGCGGTGTTGTAGTAGAAGCCCTCCTGCTCGATCTCGAAGACGGGGACGACCACGACCATGCCGGTCTCGCGGGCGAGCGCCTGCATCCGTACGACGGTGGGCCCGTCCGGTACGGGCTCGGCCCAGCGGTAGTGCTCGGGCTCCTGCACCTGGCAGAAGTAGGGGGCGTTGAAGACCTCCTGGAAGCCGATGATGCGGGCGCCGCGGGCGGCGGCGGCTCTCGCGTGCTCCTCGTGCTTCGCGATCATCGACTCGGTGTCGCCGGTCCACGTCGCCTGGACGAGTGCGGCGCGTACAACGTTGGCCATGGCTGCTCCTCGGACGGGACGCCGGAGGCTCTACGCACGTAGAAGCCGGGCGGATCTCTGAACGTAAGTCGCCGCGGTGGCGCTGGCAAGAGCGGCGCACCGTACGCCGGGAGGCCGGAACGGCCCGGGTCAGGCGGATTCGGGCGCACCGGGCAGTCCCGCGGAGCGCATCGCATGGGCGAGCCGGCGGTGCCGCTGGGCGGGCCCGCGGCGGGCGGCGCGCAGCAACTGCGGCACGAGCCGCCCGGGATCGGCCCCGGCCAGCTCGACGGCCTCGTCGGTGCTGCGGGCGCCGGTGAAGGCGGCGAGCAGTTCCTCCGACTCCCGGTCGCGGCCCGCGCGGTGGAGGGCGGAGAGGATCGCGGCCAGCTCGGGTACGGGCCGGGCGGCGGCGTGCCGGACGAGTTGCAGCGCCTCGCGTGAACGGCCGGCGGCGGCGAACGCGTCCGCGGCTCCGGTCAGCCGCTCGGGGGGCAGCGCGGCTGCCTCCCACAGCAGGGTCGCCACCTCGGCGGGACCGGCGGTGCGCTCCAGCTCGGCGGCGAGGTCGGGCAGCGCCTCCGGCGGGCCCGCCGCGGCGGCGCTGAGCCGGGCGTACGCCTCGCCGGTACGGCCCGCGTCGCGCAGGGCGGCCACGGCGGCGGCGGTTTCGCCGGCGAGCCGGCGAGCCGCGGCGCGCCGGGCGGCGGCGCGGTCGGCTTCCGCGGCGTCCTGCCGGCGCCGCCCGCCGCCCCCGGAGCCGGCGCCGGCGAACCGGGCGCCACGGGGCGGCGGTACGGCAGGCACGGCGGCGGCACCGGCGGCGGGCTCCGGGGCCCCGACCGCGGGCGGGCCCGCCCACTCGGCGCCGGGGCCCGGGAACCGGGCGCTCCCGGGCGGGGGCGGCACGGCTGCGCCGGACTCGGCGCCGGACCCGTCGGCACCGCCGGAACCGGGCAGCGGACCGGCACCGGCCGCACCCGCGGCAGGCCCGGCACCGCTCCCGGCGGCGCCCGGCAGCACGCCCTCGTACGTGCCACCCACGACGGGCAGCACCGGCGGCGGCGCCGAAGCGGCTCCCGCGAAGCGGGCGCCCCGGAGTACCGCCGGGGGCGGTGGCACGGGCTCCCGCCCCGCCGCCTGCCGCGTCAGCGCCTCGATCCGGCCGCGCAGCTCCGTACAGCGGGCGGACGCGCGGGCGGCGTCGTCGCGCACCCAGGCCAGCTCGTCCTCCAGTTGCTGCGCCGTCCAGGGGTCGCGCTCCACCGCCAGCCGGTCGCGCAGCCGCTCGGCGCCGTCTTCCGCCGCGCGGTGCTCCGCGAGCCGGGCGCGGAGCACCGCGGTCAGGGCGGCGCGGTCGGGGCGGCGGGCGTCGTGGGCGGCGACCGCGGCGCGGTGCAGGTCGCGGGCGCGCGGCAGCGCCGCGTCCGCCGTGCGCCGGCCGGCGTGCCCGGCCAGGTCGTGCAGGAGCGACTCGACGACATCCCACGGGGGCAAAACGGAGCCGTCCAGGCAGGCTCGCAGCCCGTCGGGATCGCCGCGGCGAAAGACTCCGTACCAGCCGGACCGTTCGTCCAGCCATCCCGTGATCTGCCGTAAGAATCGTGCGAATTCCGCCATTTCCGGCGGCTGCGATTGTTCCGCCACGGCGGGCATTCGACACCCGCTTTATTTCGTCCGCGCTACGGGGGCTTTGCGACGGCGGTAAACGGAACCCGAGGGCAGCGGCCTCGAACAATGTTGCGGACGACCGCTAGCATGCCCCGTCATGAGCGAACCCATCCTCGTCCTCGTCTCGGCCGTCGCCGGTCTCGTGGTCGGCGCCGCGCTCGGGTGGTACGCGCGCGGCTCCCTCCTCGGGCGCCGCCACCGACGCCGGGAGCGCTTCTTCGGGCTGCCGCGCAACTCGGAGGCTTTGGTGGTGGTGAACCGGGACGCCGGCGGCGGGGACTGGAGCGTGGCCAAGCACGACGCGCTCGCCCTGCTGGAGCTGTCCGCGGTGATCAAGTCCTGCGGGGCGCACGCGCAGGTCGTGGCGCAGGACACCGCGCAGCAGGCGTTCGGCGACCGCACCGAGTTCTGCGTCGGCACCCCGATATCCAACCGCCGTATGGCCGCACACATGCAGTCCCTGCTGCCGGGGGTACGGATCAACACAGACCCCGAGCCGGGCCCCGACCGCGGTGCGTTCGCGGTGGGCACGGAGCGCTACCGGCTGGACAACGGGGTCAGCGAGCACGTGCTGCTGGCCCGGCTGTCCGCGGGCCAGGAGGCCAGGCCGGTCTTCCTCTCCTGCGGCCAGCGCTCCATCACCAACCAGGCGGCGATGCGCTATCTGGTGAAGAACGAGAGCCGGCTGCACCGGAAGTACGGCGGCAGCTCCTTCGTCCTGCTGCTGAAGGTCGTCAACTCGCAGTCGTACGGACCCGATGTGGTGGAACTCGTCGGGGACGTGACCAAGCAGGCGCAGACGCCGCCGGCCCAGCCGAACGGGAAGCACGGCAAGTCGTGACCCCGCCCCGCCGCGCCCGCGCGGCCGGAGCGCACGCCCGGCGGCCGCCGCGGCGATGGTGCCGACCCTAGGTCCTGTCTGGCACATCGCGCCTGTGCCGCCCGGAGGGCGGACGGCGCCATGTGCCAGACAGGACCTAGGTGTATTGCCCGGAGAGGTTGGGGACGCGGGTGGCGGGTGGTTGGCCCTTCAGCGCGGTGTGTCCGCGGTGGTGATTGTAGGTGTGCAGCCATGTGGGGAAGGCGTCGCGTCGTTCCTGTTCTGATCGGTAGGGCTTTGCGTAGGCCCACTCGTCGAGCAGGGTGCGGTTGAGGCGTTCGACCTTGCCGTTGGTCTGTGGCCGGTAGGGCCGGGTTCGCTTGTGAGTGATCCCTGCGTCGGCGAGTGCATCGCGCCAGGTGTGCGACTTGTAGCAGGCGCCGTTGTCGGTCAGTACGCGCTCGACGGTGATGCCGCAGTCGGTGAAGAAGGCGTGGGCGCGGGTCCAGAAGGCGGTGGCGGTCTCCTTCTTCTCGTCGGTGTGGATTTCGCTGTAGGCGAGGCGGGAGTGGTCGTCGACGGCGGTGTGGAGGTAGCTGTAGCCGGCGTTCTTGCGGGTCTTGCGGCCGGCTTGCCGGCCCAGGACCTTGTGGCCGCCGCCGTCGGGGATGTTGCCGAGCTTCTTGATGTCGACGTGCACCAGTTCGCCGGGGCGGTCGCGTTCGTAGCGGCGGATGACGCGGCCGGTGGCCCGGTCCAGGTGGGTCAGGCGGGCCAGGCGGTAGCGGGTCAGTACGCGGTGCACGGTCGAGGGGATCAGACCGAGCAGGTGGGCGATGCGGGCTGGTCCCCAGCGGCGCAGGACGCGGACCTTGATGATCCGGCGCTCGGTGCGGGTCGGGGTCCGGCGCGGGCAGCGGCGGGGGCGGCTGGAGCGGTCGGCCATGCCCGCCTCACCACACGCGCGGTAGCGGTCGGCCCACCGCTGTGCGGTGGTCGGCGATACCTGGAAGCGCTCGGCAGCACGGCGCAGGGGCCAGCCGTCCTCGACCACGCAGCGGGCCAGACGCAGCCGGCCAGTCTCGGTCAGGGGTGCATTACGGTGTGGCATGAGGGTCTTTCTGTTGGTGTAGATGTCGCAATCCACACCGAACAGGAAGGCCCTCACCTCTTCAAGATCCCACAGCCGAGACCTCGCCCACCCGTCCACAACCTCCCCGGACAGAACACCTAGGTACGCATTCGCTCCCTGAGTACCTAGCCTGTCGGGCGAGTTGCGGGAGAGGAGCCCCCGGGTATGGGCGATGCCAAGCCGGTGTACCAGCGCATCGCCGACGATCTGCGCGAGCGGATCGACGGCGGCGAGCTGTCCGTGGGGGCGCAGATCCCATCGCGCTCCCAGCTCAAGCGCGCGTACGCGGCGAGCGACCAGACCGTCGACCGGGCCGTGCGGGTGCTGAAGGCCGCCGGCTACGCCCAGGGGCAGTTCGGCCGCGGCGTGTTCGTCGCCGACCGCAGGCCCGTGGGCAGCCTGCTGCGCAGCACGGGCGCGGTCGACTCCCCCTTCGCCGCCCGGCTGGTGCCCGAAGGGGTGGCGCTGACCTGGGAGGCGGTCTCCACGCCCGCGCCCGCGCCGCGGGAGGCCGCGCGCCGGCTCGGGATCCCGGCCGGCGACCGGGTGATGTGCACGCAGTACGAGTACCTGGCCGACCGCAAGCCGGTGCAGTTGGCCGTGAGCTGGGAGCCGCTGGCGCTCACCGAGGGCACCGACGTGGTCTTCCCCGAGCGCGGCCCGTACGCCAGGCGGGGCGTCCGCGGCCGGTTCGCGGCCATCGGGATCCGGGTGGTACGGGCCACGGAGCTGGTCGGCTCGCGGTCGGCGACGACGGCGGAGGCGGAGGCCCTGGGCTGCGCGCCCGGGCAGTGCGTGACGACGGTGGAGCGCACGCACTACGACGAGCGCGGCCGGGCGGTGGAGACCTCCGAGGCGGTGGTGCGGGCCGACCGCTGGCGGCTGGAGTACGACATCGCCTTCACCGGCTGACGGGCCGGCCCGCCGCGCGCGTCAGCCCTCCGCGACCTCCGCGTACATCTGGGACAGCTCCGGCGCCCCGGTCGCCGCCCACTCCGCGCCGATCTCCAGCACGTCCATCTCCCGCCCCGAGGACAGCCGCACCACCGGCGCGCCGTCCTGCGCGTCGATCACCCACTGCGCGCCCGCGATCGTCCGTACGATCACCGTGCCCAGGTAGAGACCCGCGTCGCTGCCCAGCCAGGGCGTGATCTCCGGGTCGTCCCGCCAGCGCGGCAGCAGTTGGTCCAGCTCCTCCAGCGAGCGCGGGGTGTCGTCCAGCTCGACGCCCGCCGACTCCGCCTGGACGCGCAGCAGTTCGCATTCGCTCAGCAGCTCGGTGACGCCCTCCTGGTCGACCGACGTGTCCGGGTGCGACGTCCGCTGCTCACGCCCGGAACCGTGCCGTCTACGCCAGTTGTCGAGGAAGGAGATGTTCATGCCCCCACCCTCGCATCCGGGCAGGCGGGAGCACCACAGGCGCGCGGATCCGATTCGCTCACCAGGTGTTTCCCGGAACGCCGTCTTGACCGTTCACTCGTGTCTCTTTAGCTTCATTGCGCCCCCCTGAGATAACTGGTCATGTCGAGACGCCGAACCGGGACCCGGAGGGCCACCTTGCGGATTCGCCTCGTCACCACCGCCACCCTGCTCACACTCGCCGCCACCGCCGTGCCGGTGGCCGCCCAGGCCGCCGAACGGCCCAGCGGCCCGCAGCCGTTGGCGGAGCTGTTCGACAACACCGCCGTCAGCGACGACGCCGACCCCGGCGCCGCGGACTTCGACGGCGCGGGCAGCTCCCTGTCCGCCCGGGACCTGGCCGCCGCCGGCTGGACACCCGGGCGCAAGCTGGACATCGACGCCGCCGGGCTGCGGCTGCCGCGCTACGGCCGCGGCGCACCCGACAACGTCGTCGCCGACGGCCAGTCGGTCGCGCTGCGCGGCACGGGCAACGCCGTGTCCCTGCTCGTCGCCGGCTCCACCACGGGCGGCCCGGGCACCGGGGTCTCCGGCACCGGCACCGTGCGGTACGCGGACGGCAGCTCCAGCCCGTACACCCTGACCGCGCCGGACTGGCGCGCCGGGCCGCTGACCACCAAGGCGCTGGCCCTGCCGGGGCTCAACACCCCCGGGGGGCCGCGGGCCGAGGCGACCCGGCTGTACGCGGTGACCGTGCCGGTCACCCGCGGCAAGCGGATCGCCTCGGTCACCCTGCCCGACGACCCGGGCCCCGAGTCCGACCTGCACGTCTTCGCCGCCTCCGTACGGGCGGAGGCCACCGGCTGGACCGGGAGCTGGGCCGCCAGCACCTCCGGCTACACCGCCGTGGGCCCGTGGCAGGACCGGACGCTGCGGCTCGTGGTGCACGCCGGCGCGGGCGGCGACCGCACCCGCGTGCGGCTGGCCAACACCTTCGCCGCGTCCCCGGTGCGGTTCGGGCAGGCGACCGTCGCCGTGCAGGGCGAGGGCGCCGCGACCGCGGGCCGGCCGGTGCCGCTGACGTTCGGCGGCAAGACCGGCACCACGGTCGCCGCCGGCGCCGAGGCGGTCAGCGACCCGGCCCGCTTCACCGTGCCGCCCGGGTCGAACCTGCTCGTGAGCATCCACCTGCCGGAGACCGTCAGCGCCGCCCCGGTGCACGCGCTGGCCATGCAGACCTCGTACATCAGCGGCGACGGCAGCGGCAACCGCGCGGCCGACACCGGCGCCGGTGCCTTCACCGGCACCATCGGCACCTGGCCGTTCCTCACCGGCATCGACGTCAGCGGCGGCCCCGGCTCCGTCGTCACGCTCGGCGACTCCATCACCGACGGGCACAGCTCCGGCACCGGCACCAACCAGCGCTGGCCCGACGTGCTCGCCGGCCGGCTGCGCGCGCAGGACGACGTGCCCCGCTACGGCGTCCTCAACCAGGGCATCTCCGCCAACCGCATCGTCACCGACCGGTACAAGGGCGACGGCGTGAGCAGCGACGTCGGCGGCGTCAGCGCCCAGCACCGGCTGGAGCGCGACGTGCTGGCCCAGACCTCGGCCCGTACCGTCGTGGTCTTCGAGGGCATCAACGACGTCCGCGCGGGCACCAGCGCGGACCAGGTGATCGCCGGGCTGCGCAGCATCTCCGAGCGGGCGCAGGCGCGCGGGCTGCGGGTGGTGGCCGCGACCATCGCGCCGTGCGAGGGCTACGGCGACTGCAGCCCCGCGGTCGACGCGCGGCGCACCGCGGTCAACGAGTACATCCGCGCCAACGCCGCCGGGCCGGACGCCGAGTTCGACGCGATGCTCGACTTCGACGCCGTGCTGCGCGACCCGGAGCGGCCGCAGCGGCTGCTGCCGGCGTACGACAGCGGCGACCACCTCCACCCCGGGCCCGCGGGGCTGAAGGCGGCGGCGGACTCGATCGACCTGGGGCTGCTCGTGCCGCGCTCGTAGCGCCGCACGTCACACCCGGCGCGCGGCGGCCGGTGACGGCCTAGAGGTCGAGGTCGACGACGACGGGGGCGTGGTCGGACGGGTTCTTGTCCTTGCCCGGCCGCCGCGCCTCCCGGTCGACGTACGAGTCGGTGACGGCGGCGGTGAACGCCGCGTTGCCGTAGACGTGGTCGATGCGCATGCCCTTGTTCTTCTGGAAGCCGAGCTGGCGGTAGTCCCAGAAGGTGAAGGGGATGTCGTACTTCAGCGCGCGCGGGTAGGTCTCGCTGAGGCCCGCGGACTTCTGCAGCTCGTCGAGGGCCGTGCGCTCCGCCTCGCTGACGTGCGTGTGCCCGCCGAAGAGCGAGATGTCCCAGACGTCCTCGTCCTTCGGCGCCACGTTGTAGTCCCCGAGGAGGGCGTACGGCCGCTCGCCCGGGGCCTCTTGCACGGCCATCGCGCGCAGGGCCTCCAGCCAGCGGAGCTTGTACGCGTAGTGGGCGTGCCCGACATCGCGGCCGTTCGGCACGTACAGCGACCAGACGCGCACCGGACCGCACGTCGCGCCCAGGGCGCGCGGCTCGGTCGCATCCTCGTACTGCGGCTGGTCCGGCAGGTCCAGGGTGACGTCGGCCAGGCCGGCCTTGGAGACGACCGCCACCCCGTTCCACCGGCCGTCGGCGCGGATCGCCGCCTCGTACCCCAGGCCGGCCAGGGCGGCGCCGGGGAACGCCTCCTCCGTGCACTTCAGCTCCTGGAAACACACCACGTCGGGCGCGGTCTCCTCAAGCCACTGCAGGATGCGGGGCAGCCGGGGATTGATGCCGTTGACGTTCCACGTAGCGATGCGCACAGCCATGTTCCACAACCTACCCCGCACCTCTGACACCGGGCCCGGGGATCCCGTCGCCCGGCCCTGACCCCGCAGTCCTCGGGCGCGGGGAGGGCTACACCGTGAGGGTCGCGCTGCGTTCGAGCCGGATGTGCTCCGCGCCGCCCACGCCGGGGCCGTCCGGACCCAGCATGCGGCCGTAGAGCTGGGGTGCGAGGTCGGAGAGGAGTGCGTCGTGGACGTCGACGGCGCGGCGGGGGGCGACGGCGCGGACGTAGTCGATGACCTCGGCGACCTTGTTCCACGGCGCCATCACCGGCAGCAGCAGCGTCTCGACCTCCCGGTCCGGCACGGTCAGCGCGTCGCCCGGGTGGAAGACGGCGCCGTCCAGGACGTAACCGACGTTGGTGACCCGCGGGATGTCCGGGTGGATCACGGCGTGCAGTTGGCCGTGCACCTCGACCTCGAAGCCGGCGGCGGTGACCACGTCACCCTCGCCGACGGTGTGCACCCGCCCGGGGAACGCCGCGGAGACCTGCTCCGCCACGCTGCGCAGCGTCCACAACTGCGCCGCCGGGTTGGCGTCGAGCGCGGCGCGCAGCCGGCCCTCGTCGAAGTGGTCGGGGTGCTCGTGCGTGACGAGGAGGGCGTCCGCGCCGACCGCCGCGTCCGGCTCGCTGTACCCGCCGGGGTCGATGACGAGCACCGCGCCGTCCTTGGCCAGCCGGACACAGGAGTGCCCCTTCTTCGTCAATTCCATGATGCGGGTGACAACTCCTCGTCAGTACTCCGTCGTGGACACGGTACGCACCACGAGGTTCTCGGGGTCCGCGGTGTTGACGACGATGGACACGTCCGGGCGCGCGCCGGGCTGCTTGAGCTTCAGCCCCGACCAGTCCCCCTCGGTGAAGTCCCAGCCGACGCTGTCCGCCTGCGCCGGGGTGATGGGGTTGAGCCCGTCCTTCAGCCGCGGCAGGGGCCGGACGTCCGAGCGCGAGAACGTCGTCTCCAGGTACTCGTCCACGGACTCCTGCGGGGCGGTGAAGTCGACGTACAGGGCGCTGTCGTGCAGCGCGTTCTGCTCGTAGTAGCGGATGTACTCGGCGCCGCCCGGGACGGGCACCTGGTAGATGCGGCGCAGCAGGCGCGGCGGCCAGCCGGGCTCCATCTCGGTGAAGGCGGCGCGCTCGGCCTTGTCGCGGCCGCTCTCGCGGCTCTGCTGGGTGGAGATCCAGCCGTAGACCAGCGGGATGCCGACGAGCAGGGCGATGGCGAGGTACGCCTTCCAGGAGCGGGTGACGCGGCGCGGGGGGCGGTGGGGCATGTGCCCATTCTGGGCGGGCTCGGGGTCGTGGCGGTACACGGGACGCTCGCCGGAGTCCTGCAGGGTCACTTGCCGACCACCTGTGCGAACCGCTCGTAGCGCTCGACCCGCCGCCGGTTGGTGCGGCGGAACCTGCGGGCCACCAGACGGGCCAGGTCGGCGGCACCGACCAGCCCGGCGTCGTTGCCGAGGCGGGCGCGTACTATCCGGGCCTCGGGCCGGTAGCCGCGGCCGGTGAGGCTGCGGCCGAACGCGTCCTGGGCGGGCTTGATGAGCAGGTCGTCGGCGGCGCTGACGCCGCCGCCGATGACGAAGCAGCCGGGGTCGAGGGCGGCGGCGAGGTTGGCGATGCCGACGCCGAGCCACTGGCCGATGTCCTGGAGCAGCTCTATGCACATCGCGTCGCCCTCGCGGGCCAGCTCGGTGATGAGCGGGCCCGTGATGTCGCCGACGTTGCCCTTGACGCGGTCGATGATCCCGTACGCGACCGGGGACTCGGCCGCCGCCAGCTCGCGGGCCTCGCGGACCAGCGCGTTGCCGGAGCTGTACTGCTCCCAGCAGCCGCGGTTGCCGCACGGGCAGCGGTGCCCGCCGGGCACCACCTGCATATGGCCGAACTCGCCCGCCACCCCGTACTTGCCGCGCTTGACCTGGCCGTCCTCCAGGATGGCGCCGCCGATGCCGGTGCCCAGGGTGATCATGACGAGGTAGTCCTCGCCGCGGCCGGCGCCGAAGCGCCACTCCGCCCAGGCGGCGGCGTTGGCGTCGTTGTCGACCATCACGGGGACCCGCAGCCGCTCGGAGAGCGCGTCGCGCAGCGGCTCGTTCCGCCAGGACAGGTGCGGGGCGAAGAGCACCCGGCTGCGGTCGGCGTCGATCCAGCCGGCCGCGCCGATGCCGACGGCGTGCACGTCGTGGCGCTCGGAGAGGTCGAGGACCAGCTCGACGATCACGTCCTCGACGACCTTGGGGCTCTTGGACTTGTCGGGTGTCTCGGTGGTCGCGCGCTCCAGGATGTGCCCGTCGGCGTCGACGACGCCGGCGGCGACCTTGGTGCCGCCGATGTCGATGCCCACGGTGGGCACCCGGGGCGCGGTCAGGTGCGAGCGCCGCTCGCGGTGGCTCACGCTGCGCAGCACGGTGGCGCGGGCGGTGCTGCCGTGCGGTGTCCTCTCGGCGGCCGTCACGGGCGCTCCCCTCGCCCGGGCCGGGGATGCGGCTCGGTGGGTGCGGGTGATCGCAAGGGGTGGCCCCTTCCCCTGTCGGGAGTCGCTGACGTGTGCCGATTCTGCCTCACGGGCCCCCTCCCCCGCACGGCGGAGTGGACAGCGGGCGGCGGCGGGGCCGCGTGCCGCCGCCGCGGGGTGCGGCGGCGGCCTCGGCGTACGGGATCGGGCGTGGTCAGGCCCGTTTTCCCGGCTGCGGCCCGGGTTCTCCCCGCTCCGGCTAGGGTCTTTCCCGCTGCAGCTCGTGGCTGAGCTGCTCCAGCTCGCTGCCGCCCGCCATCTGCCGGGTCAGCTCGTCCAGGGTGATGCCGGCGCGGGCGTGGCTGCCTGCCATGGCCCCGCGCTTGAGCAGGATGAACCGGTCGCCGACGAGGTAGGCGTGGTGCGGGTTGTGGGTGATCAGCACGACGCCCAGGCCGTGGTCGCGGGCGGCGGCGACGTACTTCAGCACCACGCCGGACTGCTTGACGCCCAGCGCCGCCGTGGGCTCGTCCAGGACCAGCACCTTGGCGCCGAAGTAGATCGCCCGGGCGATCGCCACCGACTGCCGCTCGCCGCCGGACAGGGTGCCGATGGGCTGGTCCACGTCCCGCAGGTCGATGCCCATGCGCAGCAGCTCGGCGTGGGTGGTGGCGCGCATCTTCCGCACGTCGAGCCGGCGCAGCGGGCCGCGGCCCAGCGTCGGCTCGGAGCCGAGGAAGAAATTGCGCCACACGGGCATCAGCGGCACCACCGCGAGGTCCTGGTAGACGGTGGCGATCCCCCGGTCCAGCGCCTCGCGCGGGTTCGAAAGCCGGGAGTCCCGGCCGTCGATGCGGAAGCTGCCGGCGTCGTGCCGGTGCAGCCCGGAGATGATCTTGATGAGGGTGGACTTGCCCGCGCCGTTGTCGCCGAGCACGCAGGTGATCTCGCCGGGGTGCACCTGGAGGGTGACCCCTTCGAGCGCGCGGATGTTGCCGTAGTACTTGCTGACGTCCGCCAGCTCCACCAGCGGCCGGGCCACGGCGGACCCGGCGGCCTCCCCGCCCGCGGCGGCGTCGCCCGCGGCGGCGTCGCCCGCGGCCGGGCCGCCCCCGGCCGTGTCGTCCGTGGCCTTGGTCATCTGGCCGCCTCCGCGCGCTTGCGTACCCAGGAGTTGAGGATCGTGGCCAGCAGCAGCATCGCGCCGAGGAAGAACCAGAACCAGTCCGAGTCCCACTGCGCGTAGACGATGCCCTGCTTGGCCATGCCGAAGATCAGCGCCCCGATCGCGGCGCCGATCGCCGAGCCGTAGCCGCCGGTCAGCAGGCAGCCGCCGATCACGGCCGCGGCGATGTAGTGCAGCTCAAGACCGCGGCCCTCCGCGGACTGCACCACGCCGGAGAACGAGAACAGCAGGTGCTGCCCGGAGATCCAGGCCGCCACCGCGACCCCGAGGTAGAGCCCGATCTTGGTGCGCTGCACGGGGACGCCGACCGCGCGGGCCGCGTCCTTGCCGCCGCCGACCGCGAAGATCCAGTTGCCCCAGCGGGTGCGCAGCAGGATCCAGGTGGCCAGCGCGACCAGCCCGATCCACCACAGGATCGTCACCCGCACCTTGAACGAGCCGACGTCGATCGACGAGGCGAAGAGCACCCGCGCCGACTCGAAGCCCTGCATGTCCGAGATGGACTTCGTCGAGACCGTGCCCTGGATCCTCTTGGTGATGCCGATGTTGGCGCCCCACAGCATCAGGTACGTGCCCAGCGTGATGATGAAGCTGGGCAGCCCGGTGCGGACGAGCATGTAGCCGTTGAAGAAGCCGATGGCGAGGGTGACCAGCAGGGAGACGAAGACGCCCACCCAGACGTTGGCGGTCATCTCGTACGCGACCATCGTCGACGTCAGCGCCGCGGAGGTGACCAGCACCCCCGCCGACAGGTCGAACTCGCCGCCGATCATCAGCAGCGCCACCGGCACCGCCATGATGCCGATGGTGGAGGCGGCGTACAGCACGGTGTCCAGGCTGGACAGGAAGCTGTCCGCGAGCACGGCGAAGAAGAGGAAGACCGCGACGGCGCCGATCACCGAGCCCAGCTCGGGCCGGCCGAGGAGCCGGTGCAGCGGGGAGGCGTCCAGCAGGCGTTCGTCCGCCGCCTTCGGCGCCGGGTCCGCCGGGAGGGTGGCGGTCATCGGGTGCCGCGCTCCGTGAACTTCTTCAGGTCCGGTGCGTCCTCCTCGGTGACGATGGCGGGACCGGTCAGCACGGTCTGGCCGCCGCCGATCACGTTGCCGTTCGTCTCGTACAGCCACAGCTCGTCGACCGCGAGGTAGCCCTGCAGATAGGGCTGCTGGTCCACGGCGAAGCTGAGCTGCTTGCTCTCCAGCGACGCCGCCACGGCCGCGTTCAGGTCGAAGGTCGCGACCTCCGCCTTGCTGCCGGAGGCGTCCTTCGCCTCGACGGCGGAGGCGGCGACGTCCGCGTTGAGGGTGACGACCGAGTCGATGCCGCCGTCGGCCTCCAGCTTGGCCTGGATCCCCGAGAGCACCGCGGGCTTGCTCGCGCCGTCCACGGTCAGGTTCTCCACCGAGCCCGAGAAGGTCTTCTTCACGCCGGCGCAGCGCTGCTCCAGGCCGACGTTGCCCTGCTCGTGGATGACGCAGACGGCGTTCTTGCGGCCGCGCTCGTTCAGCTCCTCGCCGACCGCCTCGCCGGCGACCGACTCCTCCTGGCCGATGTGGCTCAGGGCCCCGTACTCCTTGGAGAACTCCGCGCCGGAGTTGATCGTCACCACCGGGATGCCGGCGTCCACGGCGGCCTGCACCGCGCTCTTCATCGCCTCCGGCTTGGCGAGCGTGACGACGATGCCGTCGACCTTCTTGTCGACGAACGTCTGGACCAGCCGCGCCTGCTCGTCGTCCTTCTCGCTGTTGGCGTAGAGGAACTCGACGTTGTCCTTGGCGGCGGCCTGCTTGGAGCCGCTCTGGACGATGTCCCAGAAGGTGTCGCCGGGCGCGGAGTGGGTCACCATGGCTATCTCCATGCGGGGCGTGTTCACGCCCCCGCCGCCGCCCCCGCCGCCGTCGTTCTCCTCGGCGTCCTTGCCGCCGGAGTCGCTGCAGCCCGCCGCGGCGACCGCCAGCAGGGTGGCCGTCGCCACCGCCGCGAACACGCGCGTGCTACGGGCCATACGGCTGCGCGCCATCTGGGTACCCGCCTTTCTTCCCTGGTCGTCCCCCGCCGCCCGCGTGGCGGCTGGAGGTGTTCTAGCCGGGGGCGGGGGCCGAGTCAATGCCTTGTCCGATCATTCTGACCCGCGGCTACCCGCGAGTCACCCCGTGGGTCCCCGCCAGGTCAGCCCCGGTCGAGCAACTGGAACTCGAAGCTGTAGCGCGAGGCCCGGTAGAGATGCGAGCCGAACTCCACCCCACGCCCCGTGTCGTCGTACGTGAACCGCTCCATCGTCAGCACCGCCGCGCCCTCCTCCTCGCCCAGCCGCTCCGCCTCCGCGGCCGTCGCGGGCCGGGCGCCGACCCGCTGGCGGGCGCTGTGCAGCGCGATGCCGGCGGCGCGCAGCACCCGGTAGAGCCCCGTCGACTCCAGCTCGTCCGCGCGCAGCCCGACCAGTTCGGCGGGCAGGTGGTTGCAGAGCATGGCGACCGGCTCGCCGTGGGTCAGCCGCAGCCGGTCCACCCGGACGACGTCGGTGCCCTCGGCGATGCCGAGGGCCGCGGCGACGTCCGCGGTCGCCTTGACCTCGGCCACCCCCAGCACCCGGGTGGCGGGGCGCTGCCCGGCGGCCTCCAGGTCGTCGTAGAGGCTGGTCAGGCCGAGCGGGCGGCGCACCTGGCTGTGCACGACCTGGGTGCCGATGCCCCTCTTGCGTACGAGCAGCCCCTTGTCGACCAGCGACTGGATGGCCTGCCGCACGGTGGGCCGGGACAGGCCGAGCCGGGCCGCCAGCTCGATCTCGTTCCCGAGCAGGCTGCCGGGGGTCAGCGCCCCCTGCTCGATCGCCGCCTCCAGTTGCTGGGACAACTGGAAGTACAGCGGGACCGGGCTGCTGCGGTCCACACCGAGCCGGAGGGCCGGGACGGGGCCTGTGCCGCGCTTCGTCACGCTCCGGAGCGTAACGGCCGGGCCGGGCGACCGGAAGGCTTCACGTCAGGTTGTCCTGACAATTGACAATCCCGCTGGCCACGGGAGATTTTGAGGCCATGCGCATCGGACTCCTCGGCACCGGCAGGATCGGCGCCTTCCACGCGGCCGCGCTGCGGCGGCACCCCGACGTCACCTCCCTCGTCGTGACCGACGCGGACCCGGCGCGGGCCGCCGAGGTCGCGGCCCGTACGGACGCCGAGGCGGTCGCCACGCCCGCCGACGCGCTGGCCGCGGGGGTGGACGCGGTGGTGATCGCCGCCGCCACCGCCGCGCACGCGGAGCTGCTGGGGGCGGCGGCACGGGCCGGTCTCCCGGTGTTCTGCGAGAAGCCGATCGCCGTCGACCTGGCGGGCACCCGGGCGGCGCTCGCGGAGGTCGAGGCGGCCGGGATCGTGCTGCAGATGGGCTTCATGCGCCGTTTCGACGCGGGGTACACCGCGGCCCGGGAGGCGGTGCGGGGCGGGCACCTGGGGCGGCTGCACACCGTACGGACCGCCACCTCCGACCCGGCGCCGCCGCCGGCCGCGTACCTGCCGCTGTCCGGCGGGCTGTACCGGGACTGCGTGATCCACGACGTCGACGCGCTGCGGTGGGTGACGGGCCGTGAGGTCACCGAGGTGTACGCGGCGGGCTCGGACGCGGGCCCGGCGATGTTCCGCGAGGCCGGCGACGTCGACACCGCGGCGGCGCTGCTCACCCTGGACGACGGCACGCTGGCCACCGCGACGGCGACCCGCGTCAACGGGGCGGGCTACGACGTGCGGATGGAACTGGCGGGCGAGCACGACCAGATCGCGGTGGGCCTGGACGAGCGGACGCCGCTCACCTCCGTCGAACCGGGCGCGCCCGCGCAGACAGGCAAGCCCTGGCAGGGCTTTCTGGAGCGCTTCGGCCCGGCGTACGAAGCGGAGTTGGCGGCGTTCGTCCGGGTGGCCCGCGGCGAGCTGGCCAACCCGTGCGACGGCGCGGAGGCGCTGGCGGCGCTGCACGTGGTGGAGGCATGCGAACGCTCCCGCCGCGAACGCCGCCCGGTCCGGGTCGCGGAGATCGCGGACGCGCCGTAGGGCGCCGCACGTGATGTGACGTCGCCGGGCTTCCGGCTCCGGAGCGGGCCGGGTTCAGCCCGCGGCCAGGTCCGCGAGAGCCGCACGGAGACGGGCGCGTTCCTCCGGGAGCGGGGTCGTGGGGGTGTGCGCCTCGGTCCAGGGGGAGACGCGGATCTCACCGCGTCCTTCCTGCGCCGCCAGCCGCTCCGTCAACCGGGCGAAGTCGCCGACCGGGTCGCGTTCCCGCAGCCGTTCCAGCCGCTCGGCCAGCAGGGCGGAGCCGGGGCGCAGGTCGGGCCCGGCGAAGCCGAGCGCGCCTGCGGCGGCGCGCTCGTGCTCCTCGTACCGGTCCGCCCAGAAGGTCCACTCCCAGCCCGGCCACCGGCGCAGCCCGGCCGCCCCGGCCGTCCCCGCGAAGTACTGCAGGGTCCAGGCGCAGACGCGGCGCCGCACCGTGTCGACGTGCAGGCCGCCTGCCGGGATCGTGTCCAGCCGGTCCGTCAGCGCGGCACGCGGCAACTGCCCGGCCACCGCGGGGCCGCGGTCCAGCAGGTCCTGCAAGTCCTCTTCGAAGACGGCGTACGCGCGGATTCCGCCGCCGTCGGCGACCGTGACGGCGAGCGCCGAGTCGTCCCACGGGTCGGCGGGGCGCAGCTCGGCCGTCGCGGGCGGCTCCGGCTCCGCCCGCGACCGGGCGCTGCGCACCAGCCCGGGGTCCGCCCCCACATACGCCGCGAAGTCCTCCAGCCCGTCGTACGCCCAGCGGATCCGCCACCCCGGCCACGTCCGGCCCAGCACGGTGAACAGGGCCAGCCGGTGGACGTAGTCCTCCAGGTGCCAGGTGAAGAACAGCAGCTCCCGCGCGTCGTGATCGACCAGCGCGGCGCCTTCGCACCACACGTCGTCGAGCCAGGCATCGCGCTCCATCTCCCGCTGGGCGGTGACGAAGCGGGTCGCGCTGCCGGGGCCGTCGAGGAGCTGCACGTCGAGACCGGAGGCGCCCCAGTGCGAGTAGTACAGCCGCCACCCGCCGTCGCGCACCAGCACGTAGTTGGCCCGGTCACCCATCGTCGGTCTCCCTACCGCGGCGCCGCGGCCGGCCGGTCAGGCCGGGGTGAGGCGGGAGAGGAGGTCGGTGGCGCGCTTGGCCACCTCTTCGCGGTCGCCGCCGGAGAGGGCCGAGCCCATGCCGACGGCCACCGCGCCCGCGGCGATCCAGTCGGGTGCCTCGGCGATCGAGATGCCGCCGGTGGGCAGCACCGCGGCCTGCGGCAGCGCGGCCCGTACGTCCTTGACCCAGCCCGGCTCGTGCGCCGAGGCCGGGAAGAGCTTCATGACGTCCACGCCCAGCTCCAGCGCGCGCACCATCTCGGTGGGCGTGGCGACGCCGGCGAAGACCGGGATGCCGTAGCGGTGCGCGGTGGCGACCACGCCGGCGTCGAGGTTGGGGGCGACGAGGTAACGGGCGCCGGCGTCGACGGCCAGCCGCGCCGAGGCGGCGTCCAGGACCGTACCGGCGCCGATGACCGCTTCCGTGCCGACCTCGCGGCGCAGCGAGCTGACCAGCTCCAGCGCGAAGGGCGTGGTCAGCGAGATCTCCAGACTGCTGATCCCGGCGGACAGCAGCGAGTCGGCGGTGGCGGCGGCACCGTCGTAGGTGTCGCTGCGGACGATGGCGACGACCCGCTGTTCCAGCGCGGCCCGGGTGATCTCCCAGCGGTACACGGTGTTTCCTCCGGCTGTTCTCTCTGGGCGGTACGCGGTGCTGCGGTGCGGGTGCGGCCGTACGTCTCGTACGGTCCCGGCGCTCAGCGGTGGACCGGGTCGCCGCCCGCGGTGAACGCGGCGAGCGCGCGGTCCCGGGCGGCCGCGGTCGGCAGCCCGTCGGTGTCGGTGACGGTCTGGATGACGAGGGCGGCGACGCAGGCGCCCTCGGCGAGCGCGCGGTCCAGCGGCAGGTCCCGCAGCCGGGCGGAGAGGAACCCGGTGGCGAAGGCGTCGCCGGCGCCGACGGGGTCGGCGAGCTGCACGTCGTACGGCGGCTGGTCGACGCGCTCGCCGGCGGCGGTGAGCGCGGTGGCGGTGTGGTCGGCGCGCTTGATCACGACGGTGTCCGTACGGCCGCGCAGCAGCCGCGCGGCGGCGGTGTCGGCTGGCTCGCCGGTCAGCATCTCCAGCTCGTCGTCGCCGGTGAGCAGCAGGTCGGCCTCGGCGAGCAGCGGTCCTACGACCTCGGCCCAGCGCCCGGGTCCGGCGAGCTTGCGGCGGACGTTGGGGTCGAAGGAGACCAGGGCGCCGGCCGCGTGGGCGAGTTCGATCAGCTTGACCGTCGCCTCGGCGGCGGACGGCGACAGGATCGGCGTGATGCCGGAGATGTGCAGCACCCGCACGCCCTCGACGACCTCGGGGCTGATGTGCTCGGGGGCGAGGCGGGAGGCGGCGGAGCCGGCGCGGTAGTACTGCACGTCGATGGCGCGCTGCGGGTGGCTGTCGCGGAGCAGCATGCCGGTGGGCGCGTCCGGGTCGACGTCCGCGTACGACACGTCCACGCCGTCCGCGCGGAGTTGGGCGAGGACGGCCTCCCCCGCGGGGTCCGCGCCGACGCGGCCGAACCAGCGGGCCCGGTGCCCGAGCCGGGCGAGCCCGGCGGCGACGTTCGACTCGGCGCCGCCGATGGCGCGGCGGAAGTTCACGGCGCGCGCCAGCGGCATCCCGGGCTCGGCCAGCATCAGCAGCATAGCCTCGCCGCAGGTCAGCACCTCCGGTGCCGGTTCCGCCATCAGTTCCTCCACGGTGGTCGGGCACCTTCGTGCTCCGATTCGTGCTCCGAACGCTATCCCGGGCGGCGCCCGCGCCGGTATGGCGGGGGGCACAGCGGCGGCCCCGGCAAGCGGCCCGTTCGGGCGCCGGGGACGACGTGAGTCCATGCCGGAGCGCGGGTAAGTCCATTGCCTCCGGGGCGGGTCGGGGTGAGGCTCGACGCTGAGTGACGTGTGCACTACACCCCCGAGATCCCGGAGGTTCCGGATGCCCGTCCCCCGCCCGGCCGTCGTCGGCGCCGTACTCCTGGCCCTGGGCTTGAGCCCGCTCGCCGTCCCGCCGGCCACCGGCGCGCCACCGCCGCCGGCCAGGGCCGGCGACATCAGCCCGACCCCGCGCTCCGTCGAGGCGCGCGCCGACAGCGTCACCGTGACCCGCACCGTCACCCTCGTCACCGGTTCCGAGCCCGACGGACCCGCGCTCGCCGTCGCCGAGAAGGCGCTGCGCGACGCGGGGGCCGAGGACGTACGGCGTACGGCGACCGCGCCGGACGAGAGCCGCGGGCTCACCGTCTACCTCGGCGGCCCCGGCGCCAACCCCGCCTCCGCCGCCGCGCTCGGCGCCCTCGGCGTCGAGGGCCCCGCCGGGCTGCCCGCCGACGGCTACGTCCTGGCCGCCGGCACCGCGGAGCCGGCCGGCGGCACCCCCGGCGGCGACGGCATCGTGCTGGCCGGCACCGACGCCACCGGCACGTACTACGCCGCCCAGAGCCTGCGCCAGCTCCTCCCCCACCGCGACTCCCCCGGCACCCGCGTCGCCGGCACCGCCGTCCGCGACTGGCCCGGCACCGGCTGGCGCGGCGCCATCGAGGGCTTCTACGGCGTCCCCTGGTCCCACGAATCGCGCCTGGACCAGCTCTCGTTCTACGGCGAGCACAAGATGAACATCTACGTCTACTCGCCGAAGGACGACCCGTACCTGCGCGAGCGCTGGCGCGAGCCGTACCCTGCGGACGAACTCGCCCGCATCGCCGAGCTGGTCGGGCGCGCCCGCGCCAACCACGTCGAGTTCACCTACGCCCTCTCCCCCGGCCTGTCGGTCTGCTACAGCTCCGACGCGGACGTGCAGGCGCTGAACCACAAGTTCCAGACCTTGTGGGACATCGGCGTCCGCACCTTCGCCGTGCCGCTGGACGACATCAGCTACACCGACTGGAACTGCGCCGCCGACGAGGAGCGCTTCGGCACCGGCGGCGGCGCCGCGGGCGCGGCCCAGGCGCATCTGCTCAACCGCGTCAACCGCGAGTTCATCCGCGCCCACGACGGCGCCGAGCCGCTGCAGATGGTGCCGACGGAGTACTACGACACCACCCCGTCCCCGTACAAGAAGGCGCTCGCCGAGCAGTTGGACGAGGACGTGCTGGTGGAGTGGACCGGCATCGGCGTCGTCGCGCCCGTGATGACCGTCGCGCAGGCGCGCGACGCCCGTGAGGTCTTCGGCCACCCGATCCTGACCTGGGACAACTACCCGGTCAACGACTACGCGCAGCAGCGGCTGCTGCTCGGCCCGTTCAACGGCCGGGAGAAGGGGCTGCCGGGCGAGCTGGCCGGGATCACCGCCAACCCGATGAACCAGGCCGCCGCGTCGAAGATCGCGTTGTACACGGTCGCCGACTTCGCCTGGAACGACGCCGCGTACGACGCGCGGGAGTCCTGGGCCGGGGCGCTCGCCGAACTGGCGGGCGGCGACAGGCTCACGACCGCCGCGCTCCGGGCCTTCGCCGACGCCTCGTACGGCTCGGCGCTCAACCCCGGGCAGGCGCCGGAGCTGTCGGCGGCCATCGCCGCGTACTGGGACCGCGGCGGGGAAGACGCCCTGGACGACGCGCTGGCCGCCCTGGAGACCGCGCCCGGCGTGCTCCGCGACCGGCTGCCCGACCGGGCGTTCGTCGAGGAGTCGGGCCCCTGGCTGGACGCCACCCGGGACTGGGGCACCGCGACCCGCACCGCCCTGCGGATGGTCGAGGCCGCCCGCGACGGCGACGGCGACCGCGCCTGGCGGCTGCGGCAGCGGCTGCCGGAGCTGGTGGACCAGGCCAAGTCGCACATCTACACCGGGCTCGGCGGGCGCGAGGTGAAGGTCGTCGTCGGCGAGGGCGTGCTGGACGCCTTCGTCGCGGACGCCGCGGCGGCGCACGACCGCTCGCTGGGGCTGCCCCCGCGGCCGAAGGGCGCGACGAACCTCGGCACGTACCAGGGCAACACCGTCGACCGGATGACGGACGGCGACGACTCGACGTTCTTCTGGAGCGACGGGGCGCCGGGCGCCGGCTCGTGGGTGAGCGTGGACCTGCACGGCGAGCGCGAGATCGGCGGGGTCACGCTGGCGATGGCCAAGTCCGGCAGCCCGAACGACTACATCCAGCAGGGCGTGCTGGAGTACTCGGCGGACGGCGAGACCTGGAAGGAGCTGGCGGCGTTCTCCGGTAAGCCGGACGTCGAGGCGACGGCGCCCGAGGGCACGAGGGCGCGGTACGTGCGCGCCAGGTCGACGGCGGGGCAGGGCAACTGGCTTGTGGTACGGGAGTTCACCGTCGCCGGCGGCGGCCCGGCCACGACGGCGGGCGGCCCGCCGGCGGCCGAGGGCAGCTCCCTGGCCGCCGCGGCGGACGGCAACACCGCCTCCGTCTACCGCGCCGCGCGGGCGCCGCAGGCGGGCGAGTCGCTGGACATCCGCTTCGCGGAGCCGCGCGCGGCGGAGTCCCTGGTCGTGCTCCGCCCGCAGAGCGCGCCGGACGCGGGCGCGACGGTTCAGGTACGCAACGAGCCGGACGGTCCGTGGCGTACGGCGGGCACGCTGGCCGGCGCGTACACCGAACTCCGGGTACCGGCCGGGGCGGTGGCGGAGGTCAGGCTGCGCTGGTCGGGCGGCGGGGCCGTGCCGCAGATCACGGACGTGGGGGTGATCGGAAGCTGAAGGACGGCGGTGGCCCGGCTGCGAGCCGATACAGCAGCCGGGCCGCGGCGGTCACCGGGTCCGCTCACCGGCCGGCACACGGCCGCAGGTGCGCGCGCGGGTCGGTCGAGTGACCGCAGGGCCGCGACCGCAGGGCCGCCCGGCGCCCCGGCGCGTCTCCCACGACCGCCGCCGCGCTCCGAGGGCGCCCGTCCCCTCACCCGTCCCCGTCCGCCGCAGGCGTCAGGCTCCCGTGCAGCCGCAGCCGTGAAATCCCCCCGTCCGGATGGATGTCGATGCGCGCGTGGGTGCCGACCGCCGTCGCGGCCAGCACGAAGCGGTGGTTGGTGTCCGGCTGGAGGCGTGTGCGCGGCAGGATCTCGGCCCACTCCCCCGCGGAACCGTCCCGTACCGACACCGCCGCCCAGCCCGCCGCGTTGCCCTTCAGATACGCCGTGTCTATCTCCACCGCGCGGATCTCCCCGCGGCCCGCGAGCGCGTAGCGGATCCAGTCGTGGCCGGTGTCGCGGCGGCGCCGCGTCTCCCAGCCGTCGTCCATCTGCCGCGAGCGCCCCGGCCGGATGGTGTTGACGGGCGGGGAGTAGAAGCGGTCCGAGGCGTCCTCGACGCGGCCGCCGTGCTCCAGCGCGACGAGGTCGAAGGTGCCGAGCGCCGCCAGCCACGCCGGGTCCGGGACGACCTCGCCGTGGACGCGCAGCCGCGCGATACCCCCGTCGGGGTGCTGGCGCAGCCGCAGATGCGTGAACCGCCGCCCCCCGGCGACCTCGAAGCCGTTCGCGGCGTGGCCGCCGACCGCCGTGCGGGGCACCAGCTCCGTCCACCGGACACCGGCCGCGAGCAGCGCATCGGGCGACGGCGCACCGGGGACCTCCGCGCCCTCGACGCTCACGGACTGCGGGTGGTTGCCGCGGAAGTGGGCGGTGTCGACGACGATGCCGCGTACGACGCCGGGGGCGCCGAGGCGTACCAGCGCCCAGTCGTGGTCGCCGGCGGCCGGGTGCGGGGTCTCGGCGGTGGCGCCGCGGCGGCGTCTGGTCTCCCAGCCGTCCATGACCTTGCCCTTGTGCCCGAACGCCGCCGGGTCGAACTCCGCCCGCTCCGGCCGCAGCAGGTTCTCGCGCGGGGCGAAGAACTCGTCGTTCGCGGCGATCACCGCGCCGCCGAGGCGTCGGTCGGCCAGGTCGGGCAGGGCGGCGAAGGCGAAGCCGGCGGTGCGGTAGTCGGCGTAGGGGTCGCCGCCGCCGTACGGGGCGGCGGCGCCGGTGAAGCGGGTGATCTGGGCGGTCATGCCTGCTGCTGCCTTTCGTCCCGGTCGGTACGGCCGAGGAGCCGGCCGCGGGGTTCGGTGTGCACGCCGCCGTGGTGGATGCGGCGGCCGCGGAGCCAGGTGGCGCGTACGACGCCGTGGAGCCTGCGGCCCGCGTACGCGGTGACGCGGTTCCTGTGCTCCAGGCCCGCGGGGTCGACGGTGAAGGCGGCGTCGGGGTCGAGGACGGCGAAGTCCGCGTCGCGGCCCGGCTCGATGACGCCCTTGGCGGTGAGCCCGGCGAGCCGGGCGGGGCCCGCGGCCATCCAGCGGGCGACGTCGGCGAGCCCGTGGCCGCGGCGGCGCGCCTCGGTCCACACGGCGGGCAGGCCGAGTTGGAGGGAGGAGATGCCGCCCCAGGCGGTGGCGAAGTCGCCGGTCTTCAGCTCGGCGGTGGCCGGGGAGTGGTCGGAGACGACGCAGTCGATCGTGCCGTCGGCGAGGCCCGCCCACAGCAGGTCCCGGTTGCCGGCCTCCCGTATGGGCGGGCAGCACTTGAACTCGGTGGCCCCGTCCGGGATCTCCTCCGCGGTGAGGGTGAGGAAGTGCGGGCAGGTCTCGGCGGTGACCGGCAGCCCGGCGCGGCGGGCGGCGGCCAGGGCGGGCAGCGCGTCGGCGGAGGAGAGGTGCAGGACGTGGACGCGGGTGCCGTGCCGCTCGGCGAGCGCGACGACCCGGGCGACGGCCCGGTTCTCGGCGGCGCGCGGGCGGGAGGCGAGGAAGCCGGCGTAGCCGGGGCCGGGGACCTGCGGGGCGCCGTCGAGCACGTCGGGGTCCTCGGCGTGCACGACGAGCAGCGCGCCGAGGCGGGCGGCCTCGGCGGCGGCCCGCTCCAGGTCCGTACCGGCGAGGCGCGGGAACTCCTCCACGCCGGACGGGGAGAGGAAGCACTTGAAGCCGAAGACGCCGGCGGCGTACAGCGGCGCGAGGTCGGCGGCGTTGCCGGGGATCGCCCCACCCCAGAAGCCGACGTCGACGTGCGCCCGGGGGCGGGCCACGGCCTGCTTGACCGCGAGCGCCTCGGCGTCGGTGGTCGGCGGCAGGCTGTTGAGCGGCATGTCGATCAGGGTGGTGATCCCGCCCGCGGCGGCGGCCCGGGTGGCGGTGGCGAAGCCCTCCCACTCGGTGCGGCCTGGGTCGTTGACGTGCACGTGGGTGTCGACGAGGCCGGGGAGCAGCGCGTCGTCGCCGCAGTCCTCGGCGCGGGCGCCGGGCGGCGGGGCCGTGTCGTACGGCAGCACGGCGGTGATGCGGCCGCCGGCGACCGCGACGGCGGCGGGCCGCTCACCCCCGGAGGTGACGACCCGGCGTGAGCGCAGCACCAGTTCGGCGTCCGGCACCCGGTCTCCTCTCGGCGGCCCACAGCTTCAACGTTCTGTTGAATTGCACTGTCGTCGCGGGTGCCCGCCCTCGTCAAGGGCCGGTTCGCGGGCGGTTTGGCGGATTCCACATGCTGAAAGCCGGATTCCGGACCGTTAAGCTGCGGTCGCACCCGTACGAGAGGAACCGCGAACGTGCCCCGCAGCACCGATGAGCCAAGGCCGCCCGCAGGCGGCGGCGTCCAGTCCCTGGAGCGCGCCTTCGACCTGCTGGAACGGATGGCCGACGCGGGCGGCGAGGTGGGGCTGAGCGAACTGGCGGGCAGCAGCGGGCTGCCGCTGCCGACCATCCACCGCCTCATGCGCACCCTGGTCGCCACCGGCTGCGTACGCCAGCAGCCCAACCGCCGCTACGCGCTGGGCCCGCGGCTGATCCGGCTCGGCGAGAGCGCGTCCCGGCTGCTCGGCACCTGGGCGCGGCCGCATCTGGCGCGGCTGGTGGAGGAGACCGGCGAGACCGCGAACATGGCGCTGCTCGACGGCGACGAGGCCGTGTACGTCGCGCAGGTGCCGTCGCGGCACTCGATGCGGATGTTCACCGAGGTCGGGCGGCGGGTGCTGCCGCACTCGACCGGGGTCGGCAAGGCGCTGCTGGCGCACCTGCCGGACGAGGAGGTACGGGCCCTGCTGGCCCGTACCGGCATGCCGGCGGCGACCGAGAAGACGATCACCTCGCCGGACGTCTTCCTCAAGGCACTGGCCGCCGTCCGCGCGGACGGCTACGCGGTGGACGACAACGAGCAGGAGATGGGCGTGCGCTGTCTGGCCGTCGCGGTGCCGGACGCGCCCACGGCGGCGGCGGTCTCGATCTCCGGGCCCGCGGGCCGGGTGACCGAGGCGGCGACCGAGCGGATCGTGCCGGTGCTCCAGGAGGTCGCGCGGGAGCTGTCGGCGGGCCTCACGGACGCGACCGCGAGCGCGGACTGACCGCGGCGGCGGAATGGCCGATGACGCGACACACCACCGGGAACGGGCACTTCGGATGAACGCGACCGCCGGATCCCCCGGCAGCGCTCCCGCCGTCGCCGGCCTGCTGCTCGCCGCGGGCGGCGGGCGGCGGCTCGGCGGGCGGCCCAAGGCGCTGCTGCCGGCCGCTCCTGACGGGCGGCCGCTGGTGGAGCGGGCGGCCGGAGTGCTGCGGGCGGCGGGCTGCGCGCCGGTGCACGTGGTGCTGGGCGCGGCGGAGGAGGCGGTACGGGCCGGGGCGCGGCTGCCCGGCTGCGTACCGGTGTCGAACCCGGACTGGGAGTCGGGCATGGGCTCGTCGCTGCGCGCCGGTCTGGCATCGCTGGAGCCGACGGCCGCCGCGGCGGCGGTGGTGCTGCTGGTCGACCAGCCGCGCGTCGGGCCCGCGGCGGTCGCACGCGTGGTCGCCGCGTACGCCGCCGGGGGTGCCGAGTTGGCCGCGGCGACGTACGACGGAGTGCGCGGCCACCCGGTGCTGCTGGGCCGCCCGCGCTGGCCGGAAGCCACGGCGAGCGCCACCGGCGACCGGGGCGCCCGCGACGCGCTGGCCCGTGCTGCGCGCCGGGGCGAGCTGGCGCTGGTGGAGTGCGGCGACGTCGCGGCGCCCGACGACGTGGACACGCCCGCGGATCTGGCGTTGCTCGACGAGCCGCGGGCAGGCTGGCACTGAGCGCCGCTCGCCCCGTACCGCAAAGCCTCTCGACGTCAACAGACCGTTGAACTTCCGGGATAAGGAAACTATTCTCCACAGGCCAGAAGGGTTCGGAATTCGCTTCCGGCCGCCCACGCCACGTTCCGCTGCGCCCGGCACCCCGTGCCGCCAAGGAGTGACCGCCATGTCCGCAGTCGTCGCCGCCGCCGAGCCCGCGCCCCGCCAGGACGAGGTCCTCACCGGCGCCGCCCTCGCCTTCCTCGGCGAACTCCACCGCCGGTTCACCCCCCGCCGCGACGAACTCCTCGTCCGCCGCGCCGAGCGCCGCGCCGGCATCGCGCGCACCGCCGCCCTCGACTTCCTCCCCGGGACCGCGGCCGTCCGCGCCGACCGCACCTGGCGCGTCGCCCCCGCCCCGGCCGCGCTGGCGGACCGCCGGGTGGAGATCACCGGCCCCACCGACCGCAAGATGACGATCAACGCCCTCAACTCCGGCGCCAGGGTGTGGCTCGCCGACTTCGAGGACGCCTCCGCGCCCACGTGGGAGAACGTCATCGGCGGCCAGGCCAACCTCACCGACGCCTACGAGCGCCGCATCGACTTCACCGACCCCGCCTCCGGCAAGTCCTACGCCCTCAGGCCCGCCGCGGAGCTGGCGACCGTCGTCACCCGGCCCCGCGGCTGGCACCTGGACGAGCGCCACCTGACCGTCGACGGCCGCCCCGTGCCCGGCGCGCTGGTCGACTTCGGGCTCTACTTCTTCCACAACGCCCGGCGGCTGCTCGACCTCGGCAAGGGCCCGTACTTCTACCTGCCGAAGACCGAGTCGCACCTCGAAGCGCGCCTGTGGAACGAGGTGTTCGTCTTCGCCCAGGACTACTGCGGCATCCCGCAGGGCACCGTGCGGGCCACCGTCCTGATCGAGACCATCACCGCGGCGTACGAGATGGAGGAGATCCTCTACGAGCTGCGCGACCACGCCTCCGGCCTCAACGCCGGCCGCTGGGACTACCTCTTCTCGATCGTGAAGAACTTCCGCGACGGCGGCGCGAAGTTCGTGCTCCCCGACCGCAACGCGGTCACGATGACGGCCCCGTTCATGCGCGCGTACACCGAACTCCTCGTCCGCACCTGCCACAAGCGCGGCGCCCACGCCATCGGCGGCATGGCCGCCTTCATCCCCTCCCGGCGGGACCCCGAGGTCAACAAGGTGGCGTTCGAGAAGGTCAAGGCGGACAAGGACCGCGAGGCGCACGACGGCTTCGACGGCTCCTGGGTCGCGCACCCGGACCTGGTGCCCATCGCCATGGAGTCGTTCGACGCGGTGCTCGGGGAGCGGCCGCACCAGAAGGACCGGCTGCGCGAGGACGTCTCCGTGGCCGCCGCCGACCTGATCGCCGTCGACTCCCTGGACGCGCGGCCGACGTACCCGGGTCTTGTCAACGCCGTGCAGGTGGGCATCCGTTACATCGAGGCGTGGCTGCGGGGCATGGGCGCCGTGGCCATCTTCAACCTCATGGAGGACGCCGCCACCGCGGAGATCTCGCGGTCGCAGATCTGGCAGTGGATCAACGCGGGCGTCGTCTTCGACGACGGCCGGGCGGTGACGGAGGAGATGGTGCGGCGGATCGCGGCGGACGAACTCGCGGGCATCCGCGCGGAGCTGGGGGCGGAGGCGTTCGCGGCGGGGCGGTGGCAGCAGGCGCACGACCTGCTGCTGCAGGTGTCGCTGGACGCGGACTACGCGGACTTCCTGACGCTGCCGGCGTACGAACTGCTGGACTGACGCGGGCCGGGCGACGGCCGGGTCCCCTCTGGCGGAGCGGGGGCGGTACGTGGTCGCATGCTGCCATGACCGACGAGACACACGACTCCCCCGACTCCCCCGGCCCCGGCGGTGCCTCCGCCGCCGCCCGCGCCGCCGTCGCCGGCCGCTTCCGCGGCCTGCTCGACGACCTCGACCGGACCTCGGGGACGGCGGTCGCGGACGCCGCCACGCTGATCCTGGACGCCGTCGCCGCGGGCGGCCTGGTGTACGCGGCCGGGGCCGGGCACTCGCTGGCGATGGTCTGCGAGACGTTCTACCGGGCGGGCGGGCTGGCCTGCGTACGGCCCGTGTGGGACCCGGAGATCCTGCCGCTGAACGGCGCGACGGCGAGCACCGCCGCGGAGCGGCGGCCGGGTTCGGGGCGGGCGACGGTGGAGCGGGTGCAGCCGGGTCCGCAGGACGTGGTGGTGGTCTTCTCCACCAGCGGCCGGAACCCGTATCCGGTGGAGATCGCGCAGGAGTGCATGGCGCGGGGAGTGCCGGTGGTGGCGGTGACGTCGATGCCGGCGTCGGCGAGCGCGACGGCGCGGTCGAGCACGCGACTGGCGGACCACGCGACGGTGGTGCTGGACACGCGGGTGCCGCCGGGCGACGTGGTGCACCCGCAGGAGTCGCCGCGCACGGCGGCGGTGTCGACGGTGCTGGGGGCGTACACGTGGGCGCTGCTGCTGGCGGAGCTGGACGAGCGGGCGGCGGAGCGGGGGGTGGAGCTGCCGCGGTGGGTGAGCGCGAACGTCCCGGGCGGCGACGAGGCGAACCGCCGCAACCTCACCCACTACGGAGACCGCATCCCGGAGCTGTAGCGGTGGGCGGGGGCGGGCCCCCGCCGCCGGTCCCGGCCGGGGCCGTCCCCCCGGCCGGGAGTCCGTGGTTCCCCTCAGACGCCCCTCGCCAGCCGGGCCAGCCTCCTCGCCTCTTTCCCCGTCGTCCCCGCCACCGCCTCCTCGTCGACCGTCACCAGGCGGCCCCCCTCCACCACCGGCTTTCCGTCGACCAGCGACAGCGTCACCGGCGCGGGCGCGCCCAGGACCAGGGCCGCCACCGGGTCCGCGATCGACGCGTGGGCCAGGCCGTCGAGTTTCCACAGCACCAGGTCCGCCAGCTTGCCGGGCTCCAGCGAGCCGATCGCGTCTGCTCGGCCCAGGACTTCGGCGCCGCCGTACGTGGCCAGGCGCAGAGCCTGGCGGGCCGTCAGGGCCTTCTCCCGGTGTGCGCCCAGCCTGTTGATCAGCAGCGCGTTGCGCAGCTCCGTGTGGAGTTCGCCGGACTCGTTCGACGCGCTGCCGTCCACCCCCAGGCCCACCGGGATGCCCGCCGCCAGCATGTCCGGGACCCGGGCGATGCCCGCCGCCAGGCGGGCGTTGGACGAGGGGCAGTGGGCGACGCCCGTGCGCGTACGGGCGAAGGCGGCGATGTCGGCGTCGGTCATGTGGACGCAGTGGGCCATCCACACGTCGTCGCCCAGCCACCCCGTGGACTCGAAGTAGGCCGTCGGGCCCATCCCGAACCGCTCGTGGCAGAACTTCTCCTCCTCCACCGTCTCGCTGCCGTGCGTGTGCAGCCGTACCCCCTTGCGGCGGCCCAGTTCCGCGCCCTCGCGCAGCAGTTCCGTGGAGATGGAGAACGGCGAGCACGGCGCCGCCGCGACCTGCACCATCGCGTCGTACGACGCGTCGTGGTACGCGTCGATGACCGCCTCCGTGCCCGCCAGCGCGCCGTCCAGGGTCTCGACCGCGAAGTCCGGCGGCAGGCCGCCGGACGACTCGCCGAGGTCCATCGAGCCGCGGGCGAAGGTGAAGCGCAGGCCCGTCTCGCCCGCGGCGCGGATGATCGCGCCGGAGAGGTCGCCCGCGCCGCGCGGGTAGACGTAGTGGTGGTCCATCGCCGTGGTCACGCCGCCGCGCGCGAGCACCGCCAGCGACCCCTGCGCCGCCGCGTGGCACATCGGCTCGTCGATGCGCGCCCAGGTGGGGTAGAGGGCGACGAGCCAGTCGAAGAGGTTGGCGTCCTGGGCGAGTCCGCGGGTGAGCCACTGGTAGAAGTGGTGGTGGGTGTTGACGAGTCCGGGCGTGGCCAGGTGCCCGGCGGCGTCGATCCGGCGCGTGACGCCGGCGAGCCCGGCCGGCGCCGGGCCCGCGCCCACCGACTCGATCCGGTTGTCCGCGACGACGACGTACCCGGAGGCGTACTCCGTGCCCGCCGCGTCCACGGTGGCGATCGCGCAGTTCTCGACGACGGTGCGGCGTGCTGCCATGGGTTCCTCGGCTTCCTTCACCGGCGGCGGGTGGCCGGCGGTCAGAGGTTGGTCATGTCGTCGGGGATCCGGGCGTCCGCGCCGGCGCGCAGGACGGTCGCCTCGATCAGACCGTACGGGCGGTCGGCGGCGAAGTAGACGGCGCCGTCCCCGGCGTCGTTCTTCAGCCCGAAGGGCTCCAGGTCGACCCGGAAGTGGTGCTTGTTGGGCAGGGAGAAGCGGATCTCCTCGATCTCCGGGCGGTGTTCGACGACCCGCGCGCCCATGGCGTACAGGCTCTGCTGGAGCGAGAGCGAGTAGGTGCCGGCGAAGGCGGCCAGGAGGTGCCTCGCGGTCTGCTCGTACGACTCGTCCCACACCGGCGGCTCGGTGCCGGCGGCATCGGCGGCGCCGGTCCAGCCGTGCCGCCACCAGGCGGAGACCTCGGTGGCGAGGATGCGGTCGTAGTCCTCCTGGAGCGTCGTGTACGCGTCCTTGGCGTAGCCCCAGAACTCCGAGGCCGTGGTGTTCATGACCACCAGGTCCTTGAGCCCGCCGAGGACTTCGAAGCGCTCGCCGTCGTAGGTCACCTGGGCGACGCGGGTCTCCCGGCCGCCGCGTACGAAGGAGTGCCGGCTGGGGGCGTCGATCCGCTCCCAGGCGTACTCCTCGACGCGGATGCGGGCGCGGTGGATCGCCTCCTGGGTGCCGGTGAAGTGCCGGGCGAGGTGGATCGCGAACGCCTCGGGGGACTCGATGCCGTGGCGCTTGGCGAAGGCGTAGACGGTGTTCTTGGTGGTGTCGGTGGGGAGCACGTGGGTGTTGGTGCCGGAGTAGTGGACCTCGTCCATGTCGCCGGCCAGCGCGACCGAGACGTTGAGGTCGCGGACATGGTGGGTGTCGCCGTCGCGGGTGACCTTGACGACGCGGGTCTCGGCCTTGCCGTACTGGTTGCGGCCGAGCACCGCGGCGCGCGCGGGCTGGGGGCGGTCTGCCATCTGCTAGCTCCCTCGGTATACGGAGTAGCCGAACGGGGTGAGCAGCAGCGGCACGTGGTAGTGCTCGCCGGGGGCAACGGCGAAGACCACCGCCACCTCCGGGAAGAAGGCGCCGCTGTCCCGGTGCGCGGGGGCGTCCTGCCGGTCCTCGGCTGCTGGTTCGCTGAGGTACGGGCCGGTGGCGAAGACCAGCCGTACGCGGGTGGTGCCCGCCGGCAGCGCCGGGAGGTCCCGGACGCGGCCGTCGGCGTCGGTGGCGGAGGCGGCGTGGGCGGTCCAGCCGCCGGCGTCCCCGTCGCCCGTACCGCCGGTTGTGACGGAGAGTTCGACGGCGACCCCGGCCGCGGGGCGGCCGACGCTGGTGTCCAGGATGTGCGTGGAGACGGACGTGGCGCCGACACTCATGGTCAGGCTCCTTCTGCTTCGACGAGGCGGGTCAGCCGGATACGGTTGATCTTGCCCAGCTCGCCGCGCGCGATCTCCCGCTCCCGCTCCGGCGCGTTGCCGAGGCGCGCGCGCAGCGCGTCGCGCATCCGCACGGCGCCGAGGCCGGTCGCGCAGATCAGGAAGACGTGCCCGAACCGCTCCTGGTACGCGAGGTTCAGCTCCCGCAGCTCCGCCCGCAGCTCCTCCGGCGCCCCCGCCACGCCCCGCTGCTCGCGCGCCGACACCGGGTCGCCCGGCGCCGGCCTGCCGATGGGCGGATGCCCGGCCATCGCCTCGGCCAGCCCGGCGTCGTCGAGTGCGGCGAGCGCCGCCTCGGCGGCGGCGTACAGGTGCGCGGGGTCCCGGTAGGGGCGGCCCGCGGCCACGGCCGCCATCCAGGGGCCCGCGGCGCACACCTCGTGCAGCAGCGCGGCAACGGCCTGCTCACCGGCGGAGTTGAGCCGGGCGAGGCCCGGCGGAACGCGCGAAGTCACAGCCGCAAGCTATGAGCCCCGGCGCCTTGCGTCAACAGTTTGTTGAATTTTCCGGGTCAGCCGTCCCCCGGCGGCGGGCCCTGCGCGGCTTCCCTGTTCAGGTAGTTGTAGATGGTGAACCTGCTGACGCCCAGCGCGCCGGCCACCGTCTCCACCCCGTGCCGTACGGAGAACGCGCCGCGGGTCTCCAGCACCCGTACGACCTGCTGCTTCGCCTTGCGGTCGAGCCGTGCGAGCGGCACTCCGTGGCGGCGCTCCAGCTCCGCGAGCATGTGGTCGAGCGAGTCCGCCAGATGGGGCAGCCGCACCGCCACCGTCGGCCGGCCCTCCCAGGACAGCACGACGTCGTCGCCCTCCGCCGCCTCCGGCGGGACCATCTCCCCGCCCATCGCGTCGACCAGCGGCTTGACCGCGGCGACGAACGGGTGGTCCGCGGGCACCGTCATGCGCCGGCCTTCCCCGGCTCCTCCAGCGTGCCCCCGACGACGCTCACCTGCAGCGAGATCCGGGTGGCGCCGGACGCCAGCGACCTGCGCAGCAGTTCGTCCACCGCGTCGAGCACGACCTCCGCGCCACCCTCCGCGCTGTTGCCGAACGGGCCGACGTCGACGGCGTCGAGATCCGCCGACTCCACCAGATCCCGGGCCGCCACCGCGTGCGGCGGCGGCTCCTCCAGGTCGAACGGCTCGGTCGTGAACTCCACCCTGAGTCGCATCCGAGCAGCATACGTGCCCGGTCACGGCTCCGGCGGCGGCCGGGCGGCGGCGGGGCGCCGCTCCCAGGTGCCCGGGACAGCGGGTTGCCTAGCGTAGCCGCGTGATTCCGGGAGGTAACCCATGACAAGGAACCTGCGGGTGGCTGTCGCAGGCGCCGGGCTCGGCGGGCTCGCCGCCGCGGCGGCGCTCGTCCGGCAGGGCCTGGAGGTCGCCGTCTACGAACAGCGGCCCCGGCTGCCGGAGGACGAGACGGCACTGCACCTCGCGCCCAACGGCACCCGCGTCCTCCAGCGCTGGGGCCTGGGCACGCAGTTGCTCGCGCTCGCCGTACAGCCGGTCGCGCTGGAGTTCCGCGAGTGGAGCGACGGCTCGCTGACCTGGCGGCAGCCGCTCGGCGGCATGGGCCCGGGCGCCTTCGCGGCTCCGTACTGCACCCTGCTCACCGACGAGTTGTACGACCTGCTCCTCGCCCGGCTGCCGCAGGAGCGCATCCGGCTGGGCCGCCGGCTGTCCGGCTTCAGGGAAACGGCGGACGGCGTGGAGCTGGAGTTCGCGGACGGGGGCAGCGCGACGGCCGACGTGCTGGTGGGCGCCGACGGCGTGCGCTCGCTGGTGCGCTCCCGGCTGATCGGCACGCCCCGGCGCGTCTACCACGGCACCACCGCCTACAGCGGTGCGCTCCAGGCCGGCGAGGTGCCGGGGCTTGCCCGCGACCGGATCACGGTGTGGCTCGGCCCGGAGGCCCGCATGGTGGCCGCGCCGGTGTCGGAGGGCGAGCAGATCGGCTTCGTCGCCGTGGTGCCGTTCCGGAGCCGGACCGCAGGACAGCACCCGGTACGCGGCCAACCCGCCGCGCTGGCGGCGGACTTCGGCGGCTGGGCGCCGGACGTCAAGGCGATCACGGCCGCGGCGGGCGGCATCCGGTCGTGGACGCCGTACGACCACGCCCCGCTCAGGCGGTGGGGCAGCGGCCGCGTCACGCTCCTCGGCGACGCCGCGCACCCGATGCTGCCGTACCACGGGCAGGGTGTCAGCCAGTGCCTGGAGGACGCCGTGGCCCTCGCCCACCACCTGGCCACGGCCCCCACGCCGGCGCAGGCGCTGCGCCGGTACGAGGCGCTGCGGCTGCCGCACACCGCCCGGGTGCAGCTCGGCTCGCGCGCCAACGCCTTCCGCCCCGCCGCCGTACCGGACGTCGCCTGGGCGCAGGTCTACGACATCGAGGAACACCTGCCGGACTGACGGCGGACGAGAACTCCGGCGCCCCGTCTTGGGGGCGGGGCGCCGGGAAGGACGGCCCGGCGGTCGGCACCGGGCCGCACGGCCGCGAGCGGCCGGCAGGCGGCGGGCACGGCAAGCGGTGCGACTGGGCCTCGCACCGGCTCCCCCGCCCGCCCCCGGCCATGTCGCGCGGGCCCGCACGCCGGTCCGAGACGGCGCGCGGCCCCGCGGAACTCGCGGGCCGTCAGGGTCCCTTCCCCCGTTTCGCGTGGCGGGGGAAGGGGCCCGCCGCCGACCGGAGTTGCACCCCCCGTGACGAAGCGGTGACGCACCGCCGGGTATCGTCACGCCCGCAGGGGGCCGGGGACGGGGCGTGTACACATGTCGATCCGAGTCGTGGTCGCCGACGACCAGGCGCTGCTGCGCGGGAGCTTCCGGGTGCTGGTCGAGACGGCGCCCGGGCTCAGCGTGGTGGGCGAGGCGGCGACCGGGGCGGAGGCGGTGGGACTGGCGGCGGCGGAGCTGCCGGACGTGGTGCTGATGGACGTACGGATGCCGGGGGTCGACGGCATCGAGGCGACGCGGCAGATCTGCGGCTCGTCCGCGACGGCCGGGGTGCGGGTGCTGATCCTGACGATGTTCGACCTCGACGAGTACGTGTACGGGGCGCTGCGCGCGGGCGCGAGCGGCTTCCTGCTCAAGGACACCCCGCCGGCGGAACTGCTGCGCGCGATCCGGGTCGTGGCCCGGGGGCAGGCGCTGCTGGCGCCGTCGGTGACGCAGCGCCTGATCCGCCACTTCAGCCGGCTGCCGGAGCCGCTGCCGGACCTACCGCGGGATCTGACGCGGGTGACGGTGCGGGAGCAGGAGGTGCTGGTGCTGGTGGCGCGCGGGCTGGCGAACGGGGAGATCGCGGACCGGCTGGGGCTGAGCCTGCCGACGGTGAAGTCCCACGTGAGCCACCTCCTGACGAAGCTGGACGCCCGCGACCGCATCCAACTGGTCATCACCGCCTACGAAACCGGCCTGGTAACCCCCTCCCGCCGGTAACCGATTACTCCCCCAACCCCGCCTCCCGCGCCCGCAACGTCACCGCGATCCGGTCCTGGACTCCCACGAAACCCCTCCCACCCGCCGCCGACCGCAGGTCACTCCGCAGGGTCACTCCCCCAACCCCGCCTCCCGCGCCCGCAGCATCGCCGCTATCCGGTCCTGGACGCCCAGCTTCGTGAAGATGTTCGAGATGTGGTTGCGCACCGTCTTCTCCGACAGCACCAGCTCCCGCGCGATCCGCCGGTTGTTGTAGCTGCGCGCGATCAGGTCCAGCACCTCCCGCTCCCGCTGCGTCAACTGCGGGAACGCCCGCCCCGCCGGCACCGTGTGCAGCGCCGAGAAGTACCGGCTCAGCCGCTCCGCCACCGCCGGGCTGAAGACCGCGCCGCCCGCCGCCACACACCGCACCGCCCCCAGCAGCTCCGCCCGCGACGCCGCCTTGTCGAGGTACCCGTACGCGCCCGCACGCAGCGCCGCCACCACCGCGTCGTCCTCCACCGACGCCGACATCACCAGCACCCGCGGCGAAGGACCTCCGCGGCGCGGGGAGTTGAGCTGCCGCGTCGCCTCCACCCCAGAACAGCCCGGCAGATGGAGGTCCATCAGCACCACGTCCACCCGCGCGTCCGGCTCCGCCAGCGCCGTCAGCGCGTCCTCGCCCGCCCCCGACTCGCCCGCGATCTCCAGGTCCGGCACGTTCTCCAGCGCCACCCGCACCCCGTCCCTGAACACCGGGTGGTCGTCCACGACGTACACCCGCACCGCGGTCATACCGTCCCTCCCGGCAGCAGCGCGCGCACCAGCGTCCCGTGCGGCAGGTCCGTCCGCGGCAGTATCCGCAGCGTGCCGCCCACCTCCTCCGCGCGCCGCGCCATCGACGCGATGCCCAGGCCCAGCGGGCGCCGCGGCGGGCGGCCCTGGCCGTCGTCCGCGATGTCCAGGCGCAGCGCCGTGGCCGACGTCCAGACCCCGAGCTGGACGGTACGGGCCGCGGCGTGCCGCAGCGCGTTGGTCAGCCCCTCGGCGGCGATCCGGTACGCGGCCACCTCCACCGCCGGGTGCAGCGCGCGCAGCCGCCGCGGCACCCGGGCCCGTACCTCCGTGCCGCTGCCGTCGTGGCGGGCGGCGAGCCGGACGAGCGCGCCGGCGAGCCCCGCCTCGGCCAGGTCGGGGGGCCGCAGGTCGTCGATGACCGAGCGGATCTCGGCGTTGATGCCGGCGGCGGTGCGGGCGGCGTCGGCGACGAGGCGGCGGCCCCGGGGCTCGTGCACGAGCAGGTCGGCCGCGGTCTCCAGGCGCAGCCGGATGCTGGCGAGGTTGCCGCCGAGGCCGTCGTGCAGGTCGCGGCGGAGCCGGTGCCGCTCGGCCTCGCGGGCGGCGACGACCTGGTCGCCGCGGCGGCGCAGCTCCTCGCGCAGCACCAGCGCGGCGACCATCGGGGCCAGTTGGTCCACGTACGTATCGAGGCCGCAGCCGCGCGGCGGCGCGTAGAAGCTGAACACCCCGTAGACCTCGCCCTGGTGGACCAGCGGCCGGCGCACCGCGGGGGCCGCGGGCTCGCCGGCCCGGGCCCGGCAGCCGGCCGCTGCGCCGCGGCGCAGCGTGCGCAGGGCGGCGCCTGCGACGCCGAGGTGGGCGACCGCCAGCTCGCAGGCCAGCGTGACCGCCTCCGCCGGCCGCACGTCGTCGCGTATCCGTGCGGCGAGTAACCGCAACGCGGCCTGGACGCCCCGCTCGGGGCGCTCCTTCACCACGGCATGGGTCTCCACCGTGTCACCATCGCTTCCCCCCCGCTGCCTGTGCGTGTCACCGTGCCCCGGGCTCAGGGTCCCGGCACGCCCGACCGGACTCCGCTTCCCGGCGCCGGCTCGTACGGCAGCCGGGCCACCACCCGGTAGCCGCCGGCGGCCGCCGGACCCGCGTCGAGCACGCCGCCGTACATGGCGGCGCGCTCGCGCATGCCGACGAGCCCGTGGCCGCCGTCGGGCCACGCCTCCCGGTCGTGTGCGGCGCGGCCGTCGTCGGTCACCTCGATCCGTACGTCCTTGCCGTCGGCCTCGACGTCGACGCGGCAGGTCGCCACCCCGGCGTGCTTGACCACGTTGGTCAGCGACTCCTGCGCGATGCGGTAGACCGACAGGCCCACGCCCGCGGGCACGTCGTCGAGTCCGCTGGTCGTCAGCTCCACCGCGACGCCCGCGGCGCGCACCCGGTCGGCGAGCGCGCCGAGTCCCGCGACGCCCGGCGTCGGGTCCAGGTTGCGCGGGTCGAGGTCGGGCGGGCCAGAGCAGGGGCCGGTGGGGGCACCGGTGTCGACGCGCAGCACCCGCAGCATGCTGCGGAGTTCGGCCAGCGCCTCGCGGCTGATGGACTCGATGGCCCGCAGCGACTCGACGACCTCGGCGGGCCGTTCGGCGGCCACGTGGTTGGCCACCGACGCCTTGACGGCGATGAGCCCGATGCTGTGCGTCACGACGTCGTGCAGCTCGCGGGCCACGCGCAGCCGTTCGCCGGCGACGGCGCGCAGCGCCAGCTCCTCCGCGGCCCGGGCCGCGGCCAGCCGCCGGTCCCGTACCACCCGCCCGGCGACCCAGGCGGTGGCAGGGAGCAGCACGGCGAAGCCGAGCGTCTGGGGGTGCACGGGTACGTCGCCGAACAGCCCGGCGGCGGCCAGGCAGAGCGGCCCGCCGGCGAGCACGGCGGCCACGACGCGGGCGTCCACGTCGCGGCGCGGCTGGGTGAGCGCCACCGGGTAGAGCGTGTACGCGACGGCGGCGAACCCCGCGGCGCCCCAGCCCAGCGGCCACGCCGCCACCGCGGTGGCGAGGCTCGCGCAGCAGGCGGGCAGCGGGTATAAGCGGCGCAGCGCGGGCGCGACGGCGGTGGCCGCGGCGACGGCGGCGACGAGCCAGCCGGGCGGGTGCGAGCGTACGGGCAGCGGCGCGAGCGCGGTGAGCACCGCCAGGCCCGCGAAGCCGGCGGCGGCGAGCAGGTCCAGCGGCACCACCCGGCCGCGCCGCCGCGGTCGGTGGTGCCGGGCTGTGCCTCCGTCGCTTCCGTCGCTCTGCACGGGAGGACCATAGAGGGCACGGGGTGCCATGCGCCTCCTTCCCGAGTAGGTCATCCTCACGCACGATAGGCGAAGCAGCACGGTCGGTGACATCCCGGGGCACCGGAAACTCCCGGTTCGTCAGGTGCGGGAGTGCGGGGCTGCCGGCGGCAGTTCCACGGTGACGCGGAGCCCGCCGGCGGGGCGCGGGGTGAGGGTGAGCGTTCCGTCGTGCGCGTGGGTGAGGGTTTCGACGATGGCCAGGCCGAGGCCGACGCCGGCGCGGTCGCTGTGGACGCGCTCGGTGCCGCGCTGGAACGGCTCGGTGAGCGTCGGGACCAGCTCGGGGGGGACGTGCTCGCCGGTGTTCTCGACGGTGAGCACCGCACCGGTGTGGTGGACGCGGGTACGCACCCGGACGACTCCCCGTTCCGGCACGTTGTGGACGATCGCGTTGTGCACGAGGTTCGTGGTCAACTGCAGCAGGAGCGCCGGCGACCCGAGCGCCGGTGTGATGTCGCCGGAGGTCTCGATGGTGACACCGCGCTTCTCGGCGAGCGGGAGCAGCACCTCGGTGGCCTCTTCCGCGAGCAGGGACAGGTCGACGCGCTCCCGGGTGAAGGACCGCTGTTCGGCACGGCTGAGCAGGAGCAGCGCCTCGGTGAGGTCGATCGCGCGGGCGTTGACGGTGCGCAGCCGGTCGACGAGCTTGCCGGGCTCGTGCGTCGGATCGTTGTGGGCCACGTCGAGGAGCGACTTCGAGATCGCGAGCGGCGTACGCAGCTCGTGTGAGGCGTTGGCCGCGAATCTCCGCTGCTCGGCGACGTGGGCTTCGAGCCGGGCGAGCATCGTGTCGAAGGCGTCGGCGAGTTCGCGGAACTCGTCCCTGCGGCCCGGCAGCCGGATCCGGTGGGAGAGCGAGCCGTTCGTGGCCATGCGGGTGGCGTCGGTGATGCGCGTCAGCGGGGCGAGCATGCGGCCGGCGAGGATCCATCCGCCCAGGAGGCCGAACCCCAGGAGGAACAGCATGACCGCGGCGGCGGTGGGGGCGAACCCGCGTACGAAGGTGGTGCCGGGGGTCGCCCTCCATGCCCCCTCCGGGTTGGTCTGCAGCCACCCCTCCCGCACGAGGAACAGTCCTATGGCGGCGAGCAGCAGGGCACCCGCGAGCATGAGGAATCCGGCGTAGCTGAGGGTGAGCTTGACGCGAACGCTCAGCCCCGACCGCCTATTCACGGCCGCGCCTCTCCCGTCCGGTGCCGGGCGCCGCACCGGCGGCCGGACCGGGCCGGCCCTCGCCTGTCACAACGTGCATGGCACTCATGCTAGGAGTCGGGGCATATCGTCCAGATATCGAAAACCGCCCGCATCCGGACGAGGGCCGGTGACCCTACCTGCCGGAGCATGTCGTCGGCGTATCGAAAACCCCATACGTGCGGACAACACCGGGCCGTCTTGGCTGGCCGCATGTCCTCCAGTGAGCCGGGCCGAACCGCGCACCGACAAGGGCCGGGAGTCCCGGGCCCGAGCCTGACCGTCCGGCCGATCACCGCCGCCGAGCACCTGGCGTTCGTACGGCGGCAGCGGTCGGTCAGCTTCCTGCAGACCCCGGCGTGGGGCCGCGTCAAGACCGAGTGGCGCAGCGAGTCCCTCGGCTGGTACGACGGCCGGGAGCTGGTCGGCGCCGGGCTCGTCCTGCACCGCCCGGTGCCGCGGCTCGACCGCTTCACGCTGGCCTACCTGCCCGAGGGCCCGGCCGTCGACTGGACCGGCGAGATCGGCGCGTGGCTCGACCCGCTGGCCGCCCGGCTCAAGGCGGACGGCGCGTTCGCGATCCGGCTCGGCCCTCCGGTGCGTACCGCCACCTGGCACGCGGGCCAGGTCAAGGAGGGCATCGCCGACCCGGGCGTCAAGCGCCTCACCGACGTGTCCGGGCACTGGGCCGACCCGGTCGGCACCCGCGTCGCCGGCCGGCTTCGGGACGCCGGCTGGCTGCCGCAGAGCCCCGAGGACGGGTTCGGAACCGGGCATCCGCAGTTCAAGTTCGAGATCCCGCTGGCCGGGAGGACCGAGGACGACCTGCTCGCGGGCATGAACCAGCTCTGGCGCCGCAACATCAAGAAGGCGGCCAAGGCGGGTGTCGAGGTCACGGTCGGCGGGAACCCCGAGAGCCCCGCGGACCTCGGGGCGTTCCACGGCCTGTACGCCCACACCGCCGAGCGCGACCGCTTCACGCCGCGGCCGCCGGGCTACTTCGAGACCATGTTCGCCGCGCTGAACGCCGAGGACCCCGAGCGCATCAAGCTCTATCTGGCCCGGCACCGGGGCGACCTGGTCGCCGCCGCCGTCCTGGTCCGCGTCGGCGCCCACGCGGTGTACGCCTACGGCGCCTCCTCCACGGCGCACCGCGACGTGCGCGGCTCCAACGCCTGCCAGTGGGCGATGATCCGCGACTCGCTGGCGGCCGGCTGCGACGTCTACGACCTGCGCGGCATCACCCCGACCCTGGACGCCGACGACCCGCACCTCGGGCTGATCCAGTTCAAGGCCGGCACCGGCGGCCAGGCCGTACGGTACGTCGGCGAGTGGGATCTGCCGCTGCGGCCGATGGTCTACCGCGCTTTCGACCTCTATCTGAAGCGGCGCGAGTCCCGCAGGCGGCGGGGGCGGTCGTGAGGTCCGGGGTAGTCCCGGGCCCGGGTCCGGCTCGCGACCTGCCGTGACCCGGCCGTCCGCAGGGCGGCGGCGGGGCGGCACCGATCTCCCGGCTCGCCCCACCCGCTACGCGAGTGCGGCGGCGACCTCGTCGAGTCCCGCCCCGCGGGACGCCTTGACGAGCACCACGTCGCCGGCGGCGAGGTTGCCGCGCAGCCAGTCGACGGCGGCGGCGTTGCCGGCCAGCGCCACCGCCCGCTCCCCGGCACCGTCGGCGATCGGCCGGGCGGCCTCGCCGACCGCGAGCACCAGGTCGGCCCGGGAGGCGGCGTATGCGCCGACGGCCCGGTGCGCGGCCCGGCTCTCCTCGCCCAGCTCCAGCATCTCGCCGAGGACGGCGATGCGGCGCCCGCCCTCGATCGCCGAGAGCGCGTCCAGGGCCGCGCGGACGGAATCGGGGTTGGCGTTGTACGAGTCGTTGAGCAGGGTCACGCCGCCGGGGAGGTCGCGCAGTTCCATGCGCCATTTCGACAACGAGGCGGTGGCCAGCCCCTGCGCGGCCACGTCGAGGGGAACTCCCGCCGCCAGTCCCGCCGCCGCGGCGGCGGACGCGTTCACCGCCTGGTGGGCGCCCACGAGCGGCAGCGCGACGCGCGCCGAGGCGTCGGCGGTCCGCAGCGTGAAGGACGGCCGCCCGGACGCGTCCAGCACCAGGTCGAGCACCCGCACGTCGGCGTGCTCCGCCCGGCCGAAGGTGAGCACCGGGCCGTCGGTGAGCGCGCGCATCGCGACGACCCGCGGATCGTCGGCGTTGAGGACGGCCGTGCCGCCGGGCGCCAGCCCCTGCACCAGCTCGCCCTTGGCCGTGGCGATGGCCCCGCGCGAGCCGAACTCGCCGAGGTGCGCCTGGCCGACGTTGAGGACGACGGCGACGTCGGGCGCGACCAGGCCGGTGAGCGCGGCGATGTCGCCGATGCGGCGGGCCCCCATCTCCAGGACGAGGAACCGGGTGCCCAGGTCGGCGCGCAGCATGGTCAGCGGCACCCCCAGCTCGTTGTTGAGCGAGCCGATCGTGGCGGTCGTCGGCGCGGTGCCCGACAGCACGGCGGCCAGCAGGTCCTTGGTGCCGGTCTTGCCCTGAGAGCCGGTCAGCCCGAACACGGTCAGCCCGCGGCGCAGCCGGGCCACGACGTGGGCGGCCAGCCGCTGCAGCGCCGCCTGGACGTCCTCGACGACGACGGTGGGCAGCGGCGTGGGCCGGGAGCCGAGCACGGCCACCACGCCGGCCCGCCCGGCCTGCCCGGCGTAGTCATGGCCATCGACGCGCTCCCCGGCGACGGCGACGAAGAGGCCGCCCGGCTCGGCCTGCCGCCCGTCGAGCACGGCCGGGGCGGTCACCGTCACGGCACCGTCGCCCTCGACCGTCCCGCCGACGACCGCGGCGATCTCGCGGAGGCCGAGCGGGACGATGCCCGCGCGGCGCGGGAGCCGGGCAGCGGGAGCGAGGCCGGAGAGATAGAGGTAGGAAGAGGCTCGTTCGCTGTGGGTCACGCCTCCAGTCAAGGAAGCACGGTGTTGCGGGCGCGTATGCGGATTTCGATATGCCGACGATACGCCCTGACCAACACCAACCGGCCACATATCGCCGGGATATGGGAAAGAGGATACGCCCCGGCAACACCGCGTCCCGTTTGCTGCAGGCATGACCTACAGCGAACCGCCGGCCGTCCCAACGGCGGGTATCACCCTCTACGGCTGCGGGCGCGACGAGGAAATGCTGGTCCGGGAGCTGGCGCCGCGCCTGGGCGTGGTGCCGACCCTCACCGCGGCGGCGCTCTCGGAGGCCAACGCAGAACTTGCCCACGGAAACCGGTGCATCAGCGTCGACCACAAGACCCGCATCACCGGTTCCACTCTTCGTGCGCTCGGCCGGGCCGGCGTCGCCTACATCTCGACCAGAAGCATCGGGTGCAACCACATCGATGTCGAGTATGCGAAGAGCGTCGGCATCTCCGTGGAAAACGTCGCCTATTCGCCCGACAGCGTGGCCGACTACACCCTGATGCTCATGCTGATGGCGGTGCGGCACGCGAAATCCACCATCCGTCGCACGGATGCCCACGACTACAGGCTGCCCGACGTGCGCGGGAGGGAACTCCGCGATCTGACCGTCGGGGTCGTGGGCACGGGACGCATCGGCGCCGCGGTCATCGACCGGCTGCGGGGCTTCGGCTGCCGGATCCTGGCCCACGACACCCGCGTCGGCACCGCCGCGGACTACGTTCCGCTCGACGAACTGCTGCGGCTGAGCGACATGGTGACGCTCCATACCCCGCTCACACCGGATACCCACCACCTTCTCGACCACCGGCGCATCAAGTCGATGAAGCACGGCGCCGTCGTCGTCAACACCGGACGGGGTTCACTGCTGGAAACCGGGGCCCTGCTGGCCGCGCTGGAGGACGGCAGGCTGGGCGGTGCCGCGCTGGACGTCCTCGAAGGCGAGGAAGGAATCTTCTACGCCGACCGCCGGGACACACCCGTGGCGACCGGTCCGCTGCCGCGGCTCCAGGAGCTTCCGAACGTGCTCATCAGCCCGCACACCGCTTACTACACCGACCACGCCCTGAGCGACACGGTCGAAAACTCCCTCACCAATTGCCTTTCCTTCGAAAGCAGGAATCAGCGTGGCTAGACTGAAGGTCGCCATCGTCTTCGGCGGCAGCTCGGAAGAGCACCCCGTCTCCGTGAAATCCGCGCAGCAGGTCGCCCGGAACCTCGATCTCGAAAAGTACCAGCCGTTCTACGTCGGGATCACGGAGAGCGGCGCCTGGAAGCTCTGCGACGGCCCCGGCCCGGACTGGGAGAAGGGCAATTGCCGGCCGGCGCTGCTGTCACCCGACCGCAGCGTGGGCGGACTTCTCGTACTGGAGCAGGGACGCTACGGCACGATCGGCCTGGACGTCGTCCTGCCCGTGCTGCACGGCAGGCTCGGCGAGGACGGTGCGATCCAGGGCCTGCTGGAACTCACCGGCATCCCCTACGTCGGCTGTGACGTCCAGAGTTCCGCTGTGTGCATGGACAAATCACTTGCCTACCGCGTCGTCAGGAGCGCGGGAGTCGCCACGCCGAGTTTCTGGACCGTCACCGCGGACGACGCCGTCGACCCCGGCCGGCTGACGTATCCCGTCTTCGTCAAACCGGCCCGTTCCGGCTCGTCCTTCGGCGTCAGCAAGGTGTCCGGTCCCGCGGAGCTGCCGAGTGCGGTGAAGACGGCTCGGCAGTACGACTCGAAGGTACTGATCGAGGAGGCGGTGGCCGGCAGCGAGGTGGGGTGCGCGATCCTGGGCAACGATCGTGATCTGATCGCGGGCGAGGTGGACCGGATCGCCCTGTCGCACGGCTTCTTCAAGATCCATCAGGAGGCGGACCCGGAGAGCGGTTCCGAGAACTCCACCCCCGTCGTGCCCGCCGATATCCCGGCGGAGTCGCGTGCGCTCGTCCGGGAAACGGCGAAGACCGTGTACCGCGCCTTGGGGTGCAGGGGGCTGGCGCGGGTCGACCTGTTCCTCACCAACGAGGGAGAGGTGGTCCTCAACGAGGTCAACACCCTTCCGGGCATGACCTCCTACAGCCGGTATCCGAGGATGATGGCGGCCGCGGGACTGCCGCTCTCCCAGGTGATCGACCGGTTGATAGCGCTCGCCCTGACGGGACATGCACGGTGAACGACGATTTCGCCTTTCTCGACGACCTCGTACCGGGGCTGCGATGGGACGCCAAGTACGCCACCTGGGACAACTTCACCGGGAAGCCGGTGGACGGATACCTGGTCAACCGCATCGCCGGCACCAGGGCCCTGGGCACGGCCCTGGGCCGGGTGCGGGAAAAGGCGGCGTCCCGCGGCTTCGGCCTGCTGCTCTGGGACGGCTACCGCCCGCAACGGGCCGTGGACTGCTTCCTGCGCTGGTCGGAGCAGCCGGAGGACGGACGCACCAAGCAACGGCACTACCCGAACATCGAGCGGGCCGAGATGTTCGAGCGGGGCTACGTCGCCGCCAGGTCGGGCCACAGCCGGGGCAGCACCGTCGACCTCACGCTCTACCTTCTCGGCACCGGTGAACTCGCCCCCATGGGCGGCGACCACGACTTGATGGATCCCCGCTCGCACCACGGCGCCCCGGGGATCACGCAACGCGAGGCGGGAAACCGCGCCCAGCTCCGTTCCCTCATGGAGACGTGCGGCTTCAGCTCCTACGCGTGCGAGTGGTGGCACTACACCCTGAACGACGAGCCCTACCCGGACACCTACTTCGACTTTCCCCTCGCGTAGGCCGCCGTCACCTTGACAGTGCTCGCACCGAACCGGCAGAGTTTCCGTTATTCAGAAGGATACTTCCGAGATGCGGAAGGAGCGCGGACCCCTCATGGGCTTCGGCGACCAGCGCTTCACAGTGAACCTCTCCCTCCTGTTCACCGAGCTTCCGCTGCTCGAACGCCCGGCCGCGGCCGCCGCGGCCGGCTTCGACGCCGTCGAGCTGTGGTGGCCCTGGCCCGGCGCGCCCGTCCCGGAGCAGGCGGAGCTGGACGCCCTGCGCACCGCGCTGGACTCGGCCGGCACCCGGCTGACCGGGCTCAACTTCTACGCCGGCCGGCTGCCGGGACCCGACCGCGGCGCGCTCTCCGTACCCGGCGCGGAGTCCGAGCGGTTCCGCGCGAACCTCGACGTGGCCGCCGGCTTCGCCGCCGCCACCGGCTGCACCGCGCTCAACGCCCTCTACGGCAACCGCGTCGAGGGCGTCACCGCCGCCGAGCAGGACCTGCTCGCGCTGGAGAACCTGGTGCTCGCCGCCCGCGCGGCCGACCGGGCCGGCGCCGTCCTGCTGATCGAGGCGCTGAACGAGCCCGAATCCCCGCACTACCCGCTGCTCGACGCGGCCGCGGCGGTCGCGGTGGCCGACAAGGTCGACGCCGCCTCGGGCCTGGGCAACGCCCGCTTCCTGATGGACCTTTACCACCTGTCCATGAACGGCGCGGAACTGGAGCAGGTCATCGACGCCCACGCGGGCCGCACCGGACACGTCCAGATCGCCGACAACCCCGGCCGCGGCGCCCCCGGCACCGGCACGCTGCCGCTGGCCGCGCTGCTGGACCGGCTCGCCGCCGCCGGGTACGACGGGCACGTGGGCCTGGAGTACAAGCCGGGCGACCGGCCGAGCGCCGAGTCCTTCGGCTGGCTCCCCCGCTGACCCGCCGACCGCCGCCCGCGCGTCCCGTACCCCCGCGCCTGCGGCCAGAGCAGAAAGGCACCACCCCATGACCACCAACTCCGCGGCCCCCGGGGCCGGTCTGCCCGCGATCGCCTGGATCGGCCTCGGCATCATGGGCTCGCCCATGTCCGAGAACCTGATCGCGGCGGGCTACCCGGTCACCGGCTACACCCTGGAGCAGGACAAGCTCGACCGGCTGGCCAAGGCCGGCGGCACGGCCGCGGGGTCGATCGCCGAGGCGGTCGCGGACGCGGAGGTGATCATCACGATGGTCCCCGCGTCGCCGCAGGTGGAGGCCGTCGCGTACGGGCCGGACGGCATCCTGGCGCACGCCAGGAGCGGCGCGCTGCTCGTCGACATGTCCTCCATCACCCCGCAGACCTCCGTGGACCTGGCGAAGAACGCCGCCGAGCGCGGGATCCGGGTGCTCGACGCCCCCGTCTCGGGCGGCGAGGCCGGGGCGGTCGAGGCGGTGCTGTCCATCATGGTCGGCGGCGAGCAGGCCGACTTCGAGCGGGCCCGGCCGGTCTTCGAGACGCTGGGCCGGACGATCGTGCACTGCGGCGCGCACGGCGCGGGCCAGACGGTCAAGGCCGCCAACCAGTTGATCGTCGCGGTCAACATCCAGGCGTGCGCCGAGGCCGTGGTGTTCCTGGAGAAGTCCGGCGTGGACCTGGCGGCCGCGCTCGACGTCCTCGGCGGCGGCCTGGCCGGCTCCACCGTGCTGGCCCGCAAGAAGGACAACTTCCTGGGCCGCGACTTCCGGCCGGGCTTCCGCATCGACCTGCACCACAAGGACATGGGCATCGTCACCGACGCCGCCCGGAACGTCGGCGCCGCGCTGCCGGTCGGCGCGGTCGTCACCCAGCTCGTCGCCGCGCTGCGCGCACAGGGCGACGGCGGCCTGGACCACTCCGCGCTGCTGCGCGGCGTGGAGCGCCTCTCCGGCGGCGAGGTCTGACGCGTACCCCGTACGAAGACGCAGGCACAGACGCAAACGGCAGACAGCAGACGGCAGAGGACGGCCCTCGCCCCCCGTCCGGGGCGAGGGCCGTCCGCTCGCGGGTGGCCGCCGTCAGCTCTTCAGCGGCAGGATCGACGTGGGGGCGTGCCACGGCTCGGTGGCCAGGTCCTCCCACTCGCGGACGTCGCTGATGTCCGCCGTGGTGCTCATGGAGATGTTGGTGATCCGCTCCAGGATCGCCTCCACCACGACCGGCACCCGGTACTCCGCCGCCAGCTTCCGCGCCTGGGCGAACGCGGCGCCCAGTTCGCCCGGTTCGGTGACCCGGATCGCCTTGCAGCCCAGCCCCTCGGCGACCTTGACGTGGTCGACGCCGTAGCCGCCCAGCTCCGGCGAGTTGACGTTCTCGAACTCCAGGTTGACCTGGAAGTTCATGTCCAGGCCCAACTGGGCCTGCCGGATCAGGCCGAGATAGGAGTTGTTGACGAGCACCTGCACGTACGGGATGCGGTGCTGCGCGCCCACCGCCAGCTCCTCCACCAGGAACTGGAAGTCGTAGTCCCCGGAGAGCCCGACGACCAGCGCCTCCGGGTCGGCGGTGGCGACGCCGAGGGCGGCGGGCACCGTCCAGCCGAGGGGTCCCGCCTGGCCGCAGTTGATCCAGTGCCGCGGCCTGTAGACGTGGAGCATCTGGGCGCCGGCGATCTGGGAGAGGCCGATGGCGGTGACGTAACGGGTGCCGGGGCCGAACGCCTTGTTCATCTCCTCGTAGACCCGTTGCGGCTTCATCGGCACGTCGTCGAAGTGGGTACGGCGCTGGAGCCGCGCCCGGCGCTCCTGGGTGGCCGCGGCCCACGCGGCGCGGTCCGGCAGCCGGCCGGCGGCCTGCCGTTCGCGGGCGACCTCGGTGAACTGCCGCAGCGCGGCGCCGGCGTCGGAGGCGATGCCGTAGTCGGGGGCGAAGATCCGGCCGATCTGGGTGGGTTCGACGTCGACGTGGACGAAGGTGCGGCCCTCGGTGTAGACGTCGAGCCGGTAGCCGGTGTGGCGGTTGGCCCAGCGGTTGCCGATGCCGAGGACGAAGTCGGCGGCGAGGAAGTTCTCGTTGCCGTAGCGGTGGGAGGTCTGGAGCCCCACCATGCCCGCGTTGAGCGGGTGGTCGTCGGGGAGGGCGCCCCAGCCCATCAGGGTCGGTACGACGGGGGTGCCGGTCAGCTCCGCGAACTCCACCAGCTCCGCGCAGGCGTCGGCGCCGATGACGCCGCCGCCCGCGACGATCAGCGGCCGCTCGGCGGCGCACAGCATCGCGACGGCCTTCTCCGCCTGCGCCCGGGTGGCGGCGGGCCGGTGCACGGGCAGCGGCTCGTACGTGTCCGGGTCGAACTCGATCTCGGTGAGCTGGACATCGGTGGGCAGGTCGACGAGCACGGGCCCGGGGCGGCCGGAGCGCATCAGGTGGAACGCCTGCTGGAGGACGCCGGGCACCTGTGCGGCCTGGAGCACGGTGGTGGCCTTCTTGGTGACGGGGGCGGCGATCGCCGCGATGTCGACGGCCTGGAAGTCCTCCTTGTGCAGCACCGGCGTCGGCGCCTGTCCCGTGATGCACAGGATCGGGATCGAGTCGCCGGTCGCCGAGTAGAGCCCGGTGATCATGTCGGTGCCGGCGGGGCCCGAGGTGCCGATGCACACGCCGATGTTGCCCGCCCGGGCGCGGGTGTAGCCCTCGGCCATGTGCGAGGCGCCCTCGACGTGCCGCGCGAGCACGTGGCCGATGCCGCCGGCCGCCCTGAGGGCCGCGTAGAACGGGTTGATCGCCGCTCCCGGGACGCCGAACGCGACCTGGACGCCTTCCTTCTTGAGGATCTCCACCGCCGCGCGCGCGGCTGTCATACGAGGCATCGCGTGCACCTGCTTCTTCCCTAAGTTTTTCCGTATTACGGAATATGAGTTTTGCTATATGGAAGCAATCTAGAAGCGGGTCAAGTCGGCGTCAAGAGCCCGATTCGTAAGGGATGCTGGAGTGCGGAACCCACCACGGGGCCCAGAACCAGGAGCACTTCCCATGCCAGAGAGCGTGCCGGTGCGCTGCCCGGCCTGCCGGCGCGAGCACGCGTACACCCCGAGCACGTTCCCCTGCGCCTGCGGCGCCCCGCTGACGCTGCCGCTGCTGCGCGGCGGGGTGCCGGTGGAGCTCAAGCACCGCACGTGGCAGGACTCGTGGGTGACGGTGCGCTGTCCCGTCTGCGACCGGCGCGACGAGTGGCCGCGGCCGGAACTGGCCTGCGACTGCGGCGCGGTGGTACGGCTGCCGGTGGCCCCGGTGCAGTCCCGCCCCCGGCCCGCGGCGCCGCCGGTCCCGCCCGCACCGGCGGCCGCGCCTCCCGCGCCGGCCCCGCCAGGACCCCCGCCCCGGCCGGCGGCGGCGCCGCGGCGGCCCGCGTTCCGCCCCGTGACCATCCGCAACACCGGCGACGCGGTGACGGCCGCCGCGCAGTACCTGCGCTGGCTGGGCTTCACGGACCTGGTGAAGAACGAGGACCGGCCCGCCTCCGGCATCGACGTGCGCGGCGCGGGCGTGGTCGCCCACGTCGACCCGACGACGACGCCCACGGCGCTGCGGCACGTCGAGTGCGTGTGGCTCAGCGGTCTGAACGCCTCGGCGCTCGCCGTCTTCTTCTCCCTCGCCGGCTACACCCGCGAGGCCCGTACCCGGGCCGACGAGCTGCGGCTCCCGCTGTACGTGATGGACCTCACGGGCACCCCGCAGCCGGTCAACGACCCGGGGGACGAGCTGATCCGCACGGGCGCCGCCCAGCGCGGCTGACGGGGCGGTCGGGGGCGGCGACCAAAGTATGCGGGCGGGCCGCCGCGGTCGTACGAAGGTCTCGACGCCGTCCTCGGGGGGCGCCGCGGCGGGCGGACGACCGTAGATTGGCCGGTATGCCCCGTACCGCCTCCGAGACCCGCGCCGCCGGCAGCACCCGGCGGGACCGGCTCGCCGACGCCGGCCTCGTCCTCTTCGCCGGGGCCTTCTCGTTCCTGTCCGCCGGCTCGGTGCTGCCGGAGGACGGCGCCGTCTCGGAGAACGTGCTCTTCGCCGAGGCCCTGGCCGCCGGCGTGGCCTGCCTGGCGCTGCTGCTGCGGCGCCGCTGGCCGGTGCCGCTCGCGGTGGCGATGCTCGTCGCCGACTCCTTCGGCCACTTCTTCATCGGGCCGACGCTGGTGGCGGTCTTCACCGTCGCGGCGCACCGCCCGCTGCGCGCCACCGGCTGGATCACGGCCCTCGTCTTCGCCCGGCTCGTGGGCTTCCTCGCCAGCGTCCCCGACCCGGAGGATCCGCGGACCGGCGCGGGGGTGGCGTACTTCTCACTGGTCACGGCGGCCCTGGTCTGGGGCCTCTACCGCCGCTCCCGCCGCCAGCTCGTCGCCTCGCTGCGCGAGCGGGCCGAGCAGGCGGAGGCCGACGCGGCGCTGCGTGCGGAGCAGGCGCAGCGGCGGGCCCGGGAGGAGATCGCGCGGGAGATGCACGACGTGCTGGCGCACCGGCTGTCGCTGCTGAGCGTGCACGCGGGGGCGCTGGAGTTCCACCCCGGCGCCCCGCCGGCGGAGGTCGCCCGCGCGGCGGGCGTGATCCGCGACAGCGCGCACGAGGCGCTGCAGGACCTGCGGGACGTGATCGGCGTGCTGCGCGCACCGGCCGACGCCGCCGCGGGCGCCGGGCGTCCGCAGCCGACGCTCGGGGACGTGGACCGGCTGGTGGCGGAGGCCGGCGAGGCGGGCATGCGTATCGCGTACGCACCGGACGTCGCCGCTCCGGAGGCGGTCCCGGCGGCGACGGGGCGCACGGCGTACCGGATCGTGCAGGAGGGCCTGACGAACGCCCGCAAGCACGCGGCGGGCACGAAGGTGACGGTGACGCTGACGGGCAGCCCGGAGAAGGGCCTGACGGTGGAGGTGGGCAACCCGCTGCCGGGCGCGGCCGGGGTGGCGGACGGGCCGCGGACCGCCGCGGTCCTGACGGGCGGGCAGGCTGCCGCCGGGCGGGACGAGTACGGCCGCGCGGCGGCGGGCGCGCGCCCGGGTGCCGGGCGGGGCGCCGGCACCGACAGGGCCGCGGTTGCCGCCCTCGCGGCGAAGCCGCGGGGCGGGCCCGGCGGCCTCGCCGGCGCGCCCGTGACGGTGCCGGGACCCGGCGGCCGGAGCAACGGCTCCGCTGTCCGCCCCGGCGCGGGTGCCACCGGCCCCATCCCCGGGGCCGGGCAGGGCCTCGTCGGGCTCGCCGAGCGGGCCGCGCTGGCCGGCGGGCGGCTGGTGCACACGGCCGACGGCGACGGCTTCCACCTGCGCGCCTGGCTCCCGTGGGGCCGCCCGTCCCGTACGGAATGAGCCTCCGGCGCTCCCGCTAGGGTGGGCGCGTGCCCGACCAGACCGCCGATCCCGCGGACTCCGCAGATCATGCTCCCCGTATCGCCGTCCTCCTCGTCGACGACGACCCCCTCGTCCGGGCCGGGCTGCGGCTGATGCTCGGCGGGGCGGGCGACATCGACGTCGTGGGCGAGGCCGCGGACGGCGGCGAGGTCCCGGCGCTCGTGGCCGCCCACACACCCGACGTCGTGCTCATGGACATCCGCATGCCGCACCTCGACGGCCTCGCCGCCACCGAGGCGCTGCGGCGGCTCGCGGAGCCGCCGGAGGTGCTGGTGCTGACGACGTTCCACACCGACGAGCACGTGCTGCGGGCCCTGCGCGCGGGCGCCGCGGGGTTCGTGCTCAAGGACACCCCGCCCCGGGAGATCGTCGCGGCCGTACGCAAGGTCGCCGCCGGCGAGCCCGCGCTGTCGCCCGCCGTGCTCCAGCAGCTCATCGCCCAGGTCTCCGGCGCCGGCACCGAAGGACCAGCGCGGGCCGAGGAGCACGCCCGCCGCCGTCTCGCCGCGCTCGGCGAGCGTGAGCGGGAGGTCGCCGTGGCGGTCGGCCGCGGCCGGTCGAACGCGGAGATCGCCGCCGAGCTGTACATGAGCGTGCCGACCGTGAAGACCCACGTCTCGCGCATCCTCACCAAGCTCGACCTCAACAACCGCGTCCAGATCGCCCTTCTCGTCCACGACGCAAGGGAATCCTGAGCGGTCCGTGGTGTTGTACGGATCATGGACATCCCTCTCTCCGTGCTCGACCGGTCACTGCGGTGCAAGGGCCAGGACCCGGCCGACGCGCTGCGCCGCACCGTCCGCTTGGCGCAGCAGGTGGAGGGGTACGGCTTCCGCCGCTTCTGGGTCTCCGAGCACCACAGCGTCCCCGGCGTCGCCGGCTCCGCACCGACGGTGCTGGCCGCCGCCGTCGCCGCCGCCACCTCCCGGATCCGGGTCGGCACCGGCGGCGTGATGCTGCCCAACCACCGGCCGCTGGTCGTCGCCGAGCAGTTCGGGGTGCTGGGCTCGCTCTTCCCCGACCGGATCGACATGGGCCTCGGCCGCTCGCTGGGCTTCACCGACGGCATCCGGCGCGCGCTGGGCCACGGGATGGCGGACGCGGGGGACTTCGGGGCGGCGCTGGCTGAGCTGCTGCGCTGGTTCGAGGGCACGCAGCCGGCGTATCCGGGGGTGCACGCGGTACCGGCGGAGGGGCTGCGGGTGCCGGCGTACGTGCTGGCCATCGACGGCGGCGCCGACATCGCCGCCGCGCGCGGGCTGCCGCTGGTGATCGGCGCGGGCCGGCGCCCGGAGAAGCTGCTGCGGGCCGTCGAGCGCTACCGCGAGGCGTTCACGCCCTCGGCGCAGCAGGCCGCGCCGTACGTCGTCGTGGCGGTCGCCGCCGCGGTCGCCGACTCGGCGGAGCAGGCCGCCGATCTGCTGCTGCCCGAGGCGTGGGCGACGGTCTGGTCGCGCACCCGCGGGGAGTTCCCGCCGCTGACGCCTGCGGAGGAGATACGGGCCCGTACGCTCACCGAGCGCGAGGCCCGCTATCTCGACGAGGCCCGCGAGTCCCAGGTGTCCGGCACCGGCGCGCAGGTGGCCGCCGCCCTCGGCGACCTCGTCGCCCGCAGCGGCGCCGACGAGTTGCTGGTCTCCCTGCACACCCCCGACGAGGCCGCCCGGCTGGAGTCCTTCCGGCGGCTGGCGGAGCTGAAGATCGCGGCGCCCGCGGCGGGTTGACGGGCGGCTACAGCTCCACCGCCTCCCCCGGCCGCGGCAGCCGGAGCCGGTGGCCGAGCCCGGCCGCGTCGAAGGCGGCGACCAGCGAGTCGGCACCCTGCGTGACGTGCCCCCAGTGCTCGAAGTGCAGCGGCACCACGTCGTGCGCCCCGAGCACCGCGGCCGCGGCGGCGGCGTGCTCGCTGGTGAGCGTGAGGTGCGCGGCGCCGAGCAGCGGGGTCTGCGCGGCACCGGCGAAGAGCACGGCGATGTCGACGGGGCCGAGGCGGGCGGCGATCGTGCGGACCACGTCGAGCGAGGCGTTGTCGCCGCTGACGTAGACCGTGGGCAGCCCGTCCCCGGTGAGCACGAACCCGGTGACCTCGCCGGTCAGATGCTCGGTGCCGGGCGGGCCGTGCAGCGCGGGCACGGCGGTGACGCGGACCGGCCCGACGGCGTACGACTCCCACGCCGGCAGCCCCCGCACCGGGCCGCGCAGCCGCTCCGCCGCCGACGCCGTGGAGAGCACCAGCGGAGCGGCGGCGGCGCACTCGCGCCCGGCCCGGTCGAGGTTGTCGGGGTGCTGGTCGTGCGAGAGCAGCACCGCGTCGACCGGGCCGAGGCCGGCCGGTGGTATCGCCGGGCCCGCGGTCTTCACCAGCCGCCGCCCGCCCACGGGATACTCGCCGGGCGGGTCGAACGTCGGGTCGGTCAGCAGCCGGACCCCGCCGAGTTGGAGAAGCGCGGTGGGACCGCCGACGTAGTGCAAGATCGTCATGGCAGTCCCAAGTACCCGCGGGCCGCCGCTATTCCGCAGCACTGAACTGCTCCCGCAGCTCGACCTTCCGCACCTTCCCGCTGACCGTCATCGGGAACTCCTCCACGATCCGCAGATGCCGCGGGATCTTGTAGTGCGCGAGCCGGTTCTCGCAGTAGTGGGCCAGCTCGCGCCGGGAGAGCGCGTGCCCCGGATCGCTGAGGATCACGCAGGCGAGGATCTCCTCCCCGTACGTCTCGTCCGGCACGCCCACCACCTGCACGTCGGCGATCTTGGGGTGGGTGTGCAGGAACTCCTCGATCTCGCGCGGGTAGACGTTCTCGCCGCCCCTTATGATCATGTCCTTGATCCGGCCGACGATCTCCACGCAGCCGTCCGTGCGCATCCGCGCCAGGTCGCCGGTGTGCATCCAGCGGCCGGCGTCGATGACCTCGGCGGTGCGCTCGGGCTGCTCCCAGTAGCCCTGCATGACGCTGTAGCCGCGGGTGCACAGCTCGCCGGTGGTACCGCGGGGCATGGTGACGCCCGTGACCGGGTCGACGACCTTGACCTCGATGTGCGGCAGCACGCGGCCGACGGTGGCGGTGCGGCGCTCCAGGTCGTCCTCGCGCCGGGTCTGGGTGGCGACCGGGGAGGTCTCGGTCATGCCGTAGCAGATGGTCACCTCCGCCATGTGCATCTCGTTGACCACCCGCTTCATCACCTCGACGGGGCACGGCGAGCCGGCCATGATCCCGGTGCGCAGCGACGTGAGGTCGTAGAGGGCGAAGTCCGGCAGGGCCAGCTCGGCGACGAACATGGTGGGCACCCCGTAGAGCGAGGTGCAGCGTTCCTGCTCGACGGCCGCGAGGGTGGCGGCGGGGTCGAAGGAGGGCCCGGGGATGACGATGCAGGCGCCATGGCTGGTGGCCGCGAGGTTGCCCATGACCATGCCGAAGCAGTGGTAGTACGGGACGGGGATGCAGACCCGGTCCTGCTCGGTGTAGCCCAGCGTCTCGCCGACGAAGAAGCCGTTGTTGAGGATGCTGTGGTGCGACAGGGTCGCGCCCTTGGCGAAGCCGGTGGTGCCGGAGGTGTACTGGATGTTGACCGGGTCGTCGCAGGACAGCAGCGCCTCGCGCTCGCGGACCCGCTCCGGGGGCACCGCGCGGCCGGCCTCGATCAGCCGGCCCCAGCCTGCGTGGCCGATGTAGAAGACGTTGCGCAGGGCCGGGCAACTGCCGCGCACCTGCTCGACCATCCGGCGGTAGTCGCTGGTCCTGTGCGCCAGCGAGGCGATCAGCAGGGAGATGCCGGACTGGTTGAGTACGTACTCCAGCTCGTGCACCCGGTAGGCGGGGTTGATGGTGACCATCACCGCGCCGATACGGGCCGAGGCGTACTGCACCAGCACCCACTCCGGGCAGTTGACCGCCCAGACGCCGACGCGCTCGCCCTTGGCGACGCCGCGGGCGAGCAGCCCGCGCGCCACCTCGTCGACGGCGGCGCCGAACTCGGCGTAGGTCCAGCGGCGCCCGGAGGCCAGGTCGACCAGGGCCTCGCGGTCGGGGTGGGCGGCGATGGCGCGGTCCAGGTTGGCACCGATGGTGTCGCCCAGCAGCGCGGTGGTGCCGGTGCCGCCGGTGTAGGACGGCTCTGCGGTCATGTGTGGTCCTCCTCGCGGTACTCGTCGGCGGATCCGGCTGCGGTCGCCTCGCGCAGTTGCACGCGGCGGATCTTGCCGGAGACGGTCTTGGGCAGGTCGGCGAACTCCAGCCGCCGGACGCGCTTGTACGGGGCCAGCACGGCGCGGGAGTGCGCGAAGATCGCCTCCGCGGCGGCGGCGCCCGGCTCCCAGCCGGCGGCGAGCACGACGTACGCCTTGGGCACGGCGAGCCGCACCGGGTCGGGCGCGGGCACGACGGCGGCCTCGGCGACCGCCTCGTGCTCCAGCAGCGCGCTCTCCAGCTCGAAGGGGCTGATCTTGTAGTCGCTCGCCTTGAAGACGTCGTCGCTGCGCCCGATGTACGTGATGTAGCCCTCGGCGTCGCGGGCGCCGATGTCGCCGGTGCGGTAGTAGCCGTCGGCCATGGCCTCGGCGGTGCGGGCCGGGGCGCCCTCGTAGCCGGTCATCAGGCCGACGGGGCGCGCGGTCAGGTCGAGGCAGATCTCGCCCTCGTCGGCGGGCTTGCCGCTGACGGGGTCCAGGAGCACGACGTCGTATCCGGGAGTGGGACGGCCCATGGATCCCAGCTTGACGGGCTGCCCGGGGGAATTGGCGATCTGCACCGCGGTCTCGGTCTGGCCGAAGCCGTCCCTGATGGTCAGCTTCCAGGCCCGCCTGACGGCCTCGATGACCTCCGGGTTGAGGGGTTCACCTGCGGCGACGGCCTCGCGCGGCGGGGTCGCGAGAGCGCTCAGATCCGACTGCACGAGCATCCGCCAGACGGTGGGCGGGGCGCAGAAAGTTGTCACGCCCCCGCGGGCCATGGCGCCCAGCAGCGCCCCGGCGTCGAAGCGCGTGTAGTTGTACAGGAAGACCGTCGCCTCCGCGTTCCACGGCGCGAAGAGGTTGGACCAGGCGTGCTTGGCCCAGCCGGGTGAGGAGATGTTCAGGTGGACGTCGCCGGGGCGGATGCCGATCCAGTACATCGTCGCCAGATGGCCCACGGGGTACGAGACATGGGTGTGCTCGACGAGCTTGGGGAGCGCGGTGGTGCCCGAGGTGAAGTACAACATCAGGGTGTCGTCCGCGGCCGTCGCCCCGTCCGGCGTGAAGCTCGCGGGGGCCTCGTACGCGTCCTCGTACGGGAGCCAGCCGGCCCCGCTGCCGCCGACCGAGATGCGGGTGTAGTCGCCGGGCACCTCGGCGAACTTGGCCTCGTCGGCTGCCCGTACGAGCACGTGGGCGGCCCGGCCGCGCTCGATGCGGTCGGCGAGGTCGGCAGGGCCGAGGAGGGGCGTGGCGGGGATGACGACGGCGCGCAGCTTCATCGCGGCGAGCGCGGTCTCCCACAACTCGGCCTGGTTGCCCAGCATGACGACGATCCGGTCGCCGGCCCGTACGCCCTGGGCGCGCAGCCAGTTCGCCACCCGGTTCGAGCGCTCACTCATTCGAGTGAAGCTCAAGCGCGTCTCGCGGCCGTCTTCCTCCACGATGTGGAGGGCCGTGCGCTCGTTGCCCTCGGCGATGGCGTCGAACCAGTCGAGTGCCCAGTTGAAGCGCTCCGGCCTGGGCCAGGAGAAGCCCGCGCGGGCGGCGGCGTAGTCCTCCCTCCGCGCCAGCAGAAAGTCCCGCGCGGACCGGAAGTCCGCGGTCGGATTCGATGCCGTCACATGTCCTCCTCGTACGGCGGCGGCTCGCTAGCATCGTGCTGCGAGTGACCTACGCCTCACTACCCCCATACGGGGGTGCCCTGCCGCCGGCCACGCCGGCGGCACCCGTCAGCACCAGGGAGCGAGCGACATGCCGGAGACCGCGGACGCAGCGGAGGTGCGCGGCGCGCTGGCCCGGCTGCGCCGGTTCGGCGGCGTGCCCGTCGCCTTCGGCGGGCTGCTCACGGACGGCGGGCGCAAGCTGCGGATCAGCGAGCTGAGCGGGACGGTGACGCTGTCCCTCCAGGGGCTCGGGGTGGCCACGGGCAACGGGCTCGGGGGCAAGGCCATCGCCTTCTCCCGCCCCTGCGCGGTCACCGACTACACCTCGTCCCGCGCCATCAGCCACGAGTACGACGGCCCGGTGGGCGCCGAGGGCCTGCGCTCGGTGCTGGCGGTGCCCGTGGTCGTACGCGGCCGGGTGCGGGCCGTGCTCTACGGCGCGCTGCGGGACTCGCTGCCGCTGGGCGACCGGTCGCTGACCGCGGCGGTGGAGACGGCGCGCCACCTGGAGCAGACCCTCGCCGTACGCGACGAGGCCCGCCGGCTCCTCGCCGTCGCCACGCCCACCGCGCAGCGGGCGGCGGACCCCGCCGCCTGGGAGAACGTCCGCACCGCGCACCGCGACCTGCGCACGCTGGCGCCGCGTATAGCCGACGAGGAGCTGCGCGCGGAACTGCTGGCGCTCTGCGACCGGCTGGCCTCGGCGGCCGTCACCGTCGTCCCGCCCGCCGGCGCCGGGCCGGACCGGACGGTGCTGGCGCCGCGGGAGCTGGACGTACTGGCGTGCGTCGCGACGGGCGCGACGAACGCGGCGGCGGGCGAACGGCTCGGGCTGCGGCCCGAGACGGTGAAGAGCTACCTGCGCTCGGCGATGCGCAAGCTCGGGGCGCACACCCGGCTGGAGGCGGTCACGGCCGCCCGCCGGGCGGGGCTGCTCCCGTAGCCCCCGAGGACTCCCGGGGCAGGTCACCCCTGGTGCGCCACGACGTTCACCACCTGCCCGTTGGGGTCGCGGACGAAGAACCGCCGCACGCCCCACTCCTCGTCGGTCAGCGGGTGCACGATCTCGGCGCCCGCGGCGCGCATCGCCTCGTGCGCCGCGTCGACGTCCGAGACCTCGATGCTCATGTCCGGCTCCACGGGCGCGGAGGCGTCCCGCTCCATGAAGATCAACTGCGCGGTTGGGTTGCCGGGCGCGGCGAGCGCCATCACCCACCCCAGGTTCATCACCTCCTCGAAGCCGAGACGCTCGTAGAACGCGCGGCTGGTCTCGAAGGACTCGGTCTTGATGTCGGGTACGACCCTCCTGATGCTCATGCCGCGGAGGCTACCCGCCGGCGGTGACAGCGCCGGGGGGGGAGCGTCCGGTGGGCGGTCGGGGGCGCCGGACGGGCGTCGGGGGCGCACACGTCCGGGCATACCGCGCACCCCCGTGCGGGGGCGGCGGACCGCGTGCGTCAGGGGCGCACGGCAGCACGTGCCTCCCCGAGGGCGACGCCACGGCGGCCAGGCGGGAAAATGGACCCGTGGCCGAACACTCCATCCTGAGCTGGAACGCGGACGGGCGCGCGCAGACCGCCCGCTGGTACGCCGCGGGCGGCACCCCGCCGCCGCGGCGCGTGGTGCCCGCGGACGACCGGATGTGCGCCGACATCGCGTACCGGCTGGTGTGCGAGGGCACGGCCGTGCTGTGGCAGGGCGACTACCACGGCGGGCGTCAGCTCCTCGCCGCGCTGGGCCGCCGCATCGACCGTCGCTCCGCCCGCCGGGGCCGGCGCCCGGCCGCACCGGCGGGCGGCCGGGCGACCGGCCCGGCGGACGCCTTCCACCGGCACCGGCAGGCCCAGGGCCACCGGGCGCGGGTGCTCGGCATGCTGCTCGTCCCGCTCGAACCCGGCCCGCGGGGCCCGGCCGTGCCGCTGCGCCGGGCGCCCGACGTGGCCGAGGCGGCGACCGCGGCGTACGGGCCCGTGACCGAGCCCGGCGCGGTGGCGCTGCGCGAGCTGCTCGGCGCGGTGGGGGCTCACGAGTGGCGCCGCAAGGGCGTGGACATACCGGCGCTGGGTGCCCGGGTGCACCCGCACTACGGGGTGTTCTCGCCGGTGCGCGGCGAGTACGTCGACCTCGTGGCCGAGGCCCCTTTGCCGGCGAAGTCGCTGGCCTTCGACGTGGGCACCGGGACCGGGGTGCTCGCGGCGGTGCTGGCGCGCCGGGGGGTGGAACGGGTCGTCGCGACCGACACCGACCCGCGCGCGCTGGCCTGCGCCCGCGACAACGTCGACCGGCTCGGCCTGGCCGACCAGGTCGAGGTGGTGGAGGGGAACCTGTTCCCGCCGGGGCGCGCGCCGCTGGTCGTCTGCAACCCGCCGTGGCTGCCCGCCAAGCCGACCTCCGCGCTGGAGCACGCCGTCTACGACCCGGGCGGCGGCATGCTGCACGGCTTCCTCGCCGGGCTCGCGGCGCATCTGGAGCCGGGCGGCGAGGGCTGGCTGGTGCTGTCCGACCTGGCCGAGCACCTGGGGCTGCGCGGCCGGGGGGAGCTGCTCGCGGCGATCGAGGCGGCGGGGCTGCGGGTGGCGGCCCGCCACGAGACCCGTCCCCGGCACCGCAAGGCGACGGACCCGTCGGACCCGCTGCACGCGGCGCGGGCGGCGGAGGTGACGTCACTGTGGCGGCTGACGGTGGCGGAATGACCGGGACCGAACGAGAGGGGCCGGCCGAGGGGGCGGAGTGAGGGGGTGCGGCGGGGCGCGAACGGGGGGCCGCGCGCGGCAGGCGTCCGGCATGTGGGCACGGCGCCTCCCGCCGCCCCGCCGTCTCGACGCCTCTGACCGGCGGTTGTTCCGGGAGGTTCCCGTGGGGTGGTCTCGCATCGCGGAACACAGGTGCCAGCGGGAGCAGGGCCCCGTACCGTCGTGGTGTGGACACCTCCGGACACGCCCTCGCTCCCCGACGCCGACCTCAGTTGTACGTTCCCGTGGAGGACGGAAGGAGCGGGATGCGGCTGCGGATGTTCCGCACGCCGCTGGGCACGCGCACGGCGGTGGCGTTCACGAGCCAGGCCGCGCTGGTGCGCGCGCTGGGTCCCGAGCAGAAGTGGGTACGCCTCGGGGAGCCTGCGCTGCGCGCGCTGACCGCGCCGCTGGGCGCCGAGCGGATCACCGTGGACCCGCTGCTCACCGCCCGCCGGCCGTACGCCCACTTCACCCCGCCGCGGTCGCAGGGCGAGCCGCGCGCCCAGCAGCGCCCCGCGCCCCCGGGCGCGCCGACGCCGCCGCAGCCGGCGACCCACTGACGGGCCCCGGCCGCTACCCGCGCGCTTCGCCGGTCCGCAACTCCTGCCGGCTGCCGGGTGCCAGCATCTCCAGCACCCCCGCCGCCTCCGCCTCGGCCTCCGGCCGCTCGGCGCGCGTCAGCGGGGCGAACGTCTCCAGGTGCATCGTCGCCGTGCCGTCGTCCTGCGTCACCCGCCACAGCCCGCGGACGAAGCCGTCGACGAGGAAGCTGCCGAAGATGCGGTCCCGCCGGTAGCTGCGGCGGCGGAACTCGTCCGACACGACGCGGGTGCGGTCCGCGTGCCCGAGCGTGAGGTTGTCGAACTCCCCGAGGAACCGCGCGGGCGCCGGGGTGTCCGCGGCCGGCCGCGGTGCCTCGGGCAGGTCGAACAGCTCGGTCCCGCGCTCGTCCCGGAACGTGCGCAGCCGGGGCCGCAGCTCCTCGAAGTGCGGCCGCAGCCGCGTCACCCCGCACCACGCCTGCATGTCCCGTACGGACGCGGGCCCGAAGGCGGCGAGATAGCGCAGCACGAGCCGGCCCGCGTCCGGGTCCGCGACCGGCTCGGCGCCCAGCCAGGACCGGACGGTGGCGTGCGTGACCTGCCCGCCCCTCCCCCACAGCCCGCGCGGCGGCGCCTGCACGAGCGGCACCCGGATGCGCGCGGCGACCTTCAGCGCGAGCGGGTCGTGCGCCGGCCACTCGCGCCGCAGTTCCTCGCCGATCTCGCGCAGCGGGACGGGCCCGGGCTCGGCCAGCTCCCGGGTCCGCACCACGAGCCGGTCGAGGTCGACGCCTTCGAGCCGCCCCCGGAAGGTCTTGAGTTCGCGCTCCAGGGCGGGGGTGCTGAAGGTGCGGAGGGTCAGGGCGTCGGCGGGGGTGTGCAGGTGGACGGTGGAGCGCAGGGTGACGAGCCGCACGACCTCGCGGCTCTCCAGCAGGCCGGACAGCGCGGCGGGGTCGAAACCGCGCAGCCGGGCGGCGAGCGCGTGGTACGGCGGCCGGGGCGCCTGCGCCTGGAGCCCGAGCAGATGCTCCACGGCGTCGGTCAGGGGCATGCCGACGCGGTCGAGGAGCAGTTGCCGGGCGAGGAGGGCGCGGTTGAGCCCGCGGGTGGAGAGGGTGGCGGTCCCGCTGGTCGTCGGCATGGCGCCCACGCTACGGGCCGTTGCGGACAGATCCTGTCCGCAAGCCCGGGACGCCGGGCGGGCTGAGAGGATCGGCGGGTACGGCGGCGACGACAGGGGAGACGGTGGGGACGCTCGACGGACAGCGGGGCAGCGCCGGGGGCGGGGACGGTGACGGGCAGGGGCCGGCGGAGCGCGACGGCCACGCAGGGGGCGCGGGGGCCAGTCGCGCGGACCCGGCCGCCGACGCCGGGGCCGGCCTTCCGCTGGGCGGCGGCGGGGGCGTGGCCGCCGGGGGCGGAGGTGCGGGCGTTGCGGTGGCGGACACCGGTCCCGCTCGCCCGGAGGACACCGCCGCCCGCGCGGAGCGCGGTCGCGTTCTCGCCCGGCGGCCTGGGCGTCGCCTCCGCGTCGTTCTCGGTGTCGCCGGCGGGCTGCCCCTGCTCGTCGTCTCCTGCGTGCTCGCGTTCCGCGTCGCCGGCGGCGACGGCGTGACTCCCCTGCCGCAGCTCGCCGCCTTCCTCCCCTGGCTGCTCGTGCCCGGAGGTTTCGGGCTGCTGCTGATGGGGCTCGCCCGCAGCCGGGCCGGTGTCGTGTGGGCGCTCGTCGCGGTCGCCGGGACCGCCTGGTCCGTACGGCCCTACGAGTCCGCCGCCGAGCCGCCGTCCACTCCGCCCAGGGAGGAGTTCCGGCTGCTCTCCGCCAACCTCAAGTTCGGCGACGCCACCCCCGCCCTGCGCACCGCGCTGCGGGCGTACGAGCCGGACGTCGCCCTGGTCCAGGAGTGCGACAGCCGCTGCGTCGAGGCCCTGCACGCCCCGGCGCTGCGGGCCGCGTACCCGTACCGCGTCATCGACGGCGGCGATCCCGCCGAGGGCTCCGCCATCCTCAGCAGGTACCCGCTGACCGAGGAGCCCGGCGTGCCCGGCACGCTGTCGATGCCCGCGGCCACCGCGCGCGTCGCGGGCGAGCGGGTGCGGCTCCAGGTCGTGCACCCGATGCCGCCGACGCCCGGGGCGATGGACGCCTGGCGCACCGAGCTGGGGCGCCTGCGGGACGCCGCGGCGGCGCGCGGGGAGGTGCCCACGGTCTTCGGCGGCGACTTCAACTCCTCCCAGGACCACGAGGCGTTCCGCGACATCCTGGACACCGGCCTGCGGGACAGCGCCATGCTGCTCGGCCGCTCGCGCACCCCCACCTGGCCGGCGTCGACGACGCCCCTCTTCGGCGCCCAGATCGACCACGTGCTGGTGAGCGACCGGCTGAGCCCCGCGGACATCGAGTTCCCCGAGCTGGCCGGGACCGACCACCGCGCGGTGCTCGTGGAGCTGCAGTTGCGCTGAGCCGTGGCCGATACTGCCCGCATGGACCGTCACGAGTGGGCCGCGCGGACGCTGTCCGTACGGCCGGGCGACAGGGTGCTGGAGATCGGCGCCGGGCACGGGGTGACCGCGTCGCACGTGTGCGCGGAGCTGGCCGCGGGGCCGCGGGACGGGGCGCCGCGGTTCGTCGGCCTGGACCGGTCCGCGAAGATGACCGCCGCGGCCGGGCGCCGGAACGCCGCCCACGTCGCCGCCGGGCTCGCGGAGTTCAGGACCGGCGGCTTCCCCGCGGACCTCGCCGCCGGGCAGCCCTTCGACCTGGCGTACGCGTTCAACGTACGGCTGCTGTGGACGGAGCCCGCCGCCGCCCGCGCGGCCAGCGTGCTGCTGCGGCCCGGCGGGCGGCTCTCCGTGTTCTTCCAGTTGCCCTCCTGGAGCGCCGCGACCCACCGCGAGGTCGCCGCGCGCGCGGCGCGGACGCTGACCGCGGGCGGGCTCGACGTGACCGCCGACGGCCACGACGAGGCCGTCGAGAGCGGCTACGTCACGGCCAGGACCCCGTCCGGCTGAGGGATCTCAGGCCACGTCGCCGATCCGGCCCGCCGCCCCCCGCTCCCGGTGGATCGGCGTGTGCGCGCCCGTCAGCGGCACGCCCGTGCCGCCCCGGCGGGCCGCGACGATCTCCCCGGCGATGGAGACCGCGACCTCCTCCGGCGAGCGGGCGCCGAGGTCGAGGCCGATCGGCGAGCGCAGCCGGGCGAGTTCGAGGTCGGTGACGCCCGCCTCGCGCAGCCGCCGGTTGCGGTCCAGGTGCGTGCGGCGCGAGCCCATCGCGCCGACGTACGCCACGGGCAGCCGCAGCGCGGCGGTCAGCAGCGGCACGTCGAACTTGGGGTCGTGGGTGAGCACGCACAGCACCGTGCGCCCGTCCAGCTCCCCCGCGGCCAGCGCGTCCGCCAGGTACTCGTGCGGCCAGCGCACCGCCACCTCGTCGGCCTCCGGGAACCGGCGGGCCGTGGCGAAGACGGGGCGGGCGTCGCAGAGGGTGACGCGGTAGCCGAGGAACTTGCCGATGCGGACCAGCGCGTGCGCGAAGTCGATCGCGCCGAAGACCACCATCCGCGGCGCCGGCACGCTCACTTCCACCAGCAGTGTCACCGGCTCCCCGCAGCGCGCGCCCGCCGCGCCGACCGGCACCGTGTCCGTACGCCCCGCGTCGAGCAGCGCGGCGGCCTCGGCGGCGGCGGTGCGCTCCAGCGCGGCGCCGTCCCAGTCCGGCAGGCCGGGCAGCGGACCCGCGAAGCGGCCGTCGTACGTGCCATCGGGGCGTACCAGCAGCGCCTGCCCGACCAGCGCGGCCGGCCCGCCGACGACCCGCGCGACCGCCGCGGCCTCGCCCTGCGCGGCGGCGGCGAGCGCCGTACGGAGCACGCCGCCGGCCGTGACCGGCGTGACGAGGATGTCGATCTCCCCGCCGCAGGTGAGCCCCACCGCGAACGCGTCCTCGTCGGAGTAGCCGAAGGACTCCAGCACCACCTCGCCGGTTTCGAGGACCTCCCGGCACAGCTCGTACACCGCGCCCTCGACGCAGCCGCCGGACACGCTGCCGACCGCCGTGCCCGCGGCGTCCACCGCCAGCGCGGCGCCCGGGCCGCGCGGCGCGGAGCCGCTGGTGCCCACGACGGTGGCGACGGCGAAGGGGCGGCCCTCCGCGCACCACCGGGCGAGGTCGGCAGCGATGTCCAGCATGCTGATCAGCTCCTCACAAGGCCGCTGGTCCTATTTGACACCCATCCACTGCTCGATCGGATGGAGCGCGAAGAAGACGACGAACACGGCGGTCAGCACCCACATGAAGGGGCCGGGCTCGCGCCACTTGCCCTGGGCGGCCCTGATCGCCGTGTACGAGATGACGCCGGCGGCGACGCCCGCCGTGATGGAGTACGTGAACGGCATCAGCACGACCGTCAGGAACACCGGCACGGCCACGCCCCGGTCGGCCCAGTCCACGTGCCGCGCGTTCGCCATCATCATGGCGCCGATGACGACCAGCGCCGCGGCGGCCACGTTGCCGGGCACGATCTGCGCCAGCGGGGTGAACAGCAGCCCCAGCGCGAACAGCAGCCCGACGACGACGCTCGAAAGACCGGTGCGGGCACCCTCGCCGACGCCGGTCGCGGACTCCACGAACACCGTCTGCCCGGAGGCCCCCGCGGCGCCGCCGACGGCGCCGCCGGCGCCGTCGATGAACAGCGCCCGCGACAGCCCCGGCATCCGGCCCCGCTCGTCGGTGAGCTTCGCCTCCGTACCGACGCCGATGATGGTGGCCATCGCGTCGAAGAACCCGGCCAGCACCAGCGTGAAGACGATCATGCTCACGGTCATCACGCCGACGTCGCCCCAGCCGCGGAACGACACCTCGCCGAGGAGGCCGAAGTCCGGCGTGGACGTGACCCCGCCGGCCGGCAGCTCCGGCGCCCGGCCGTTCGCCCACGCCTCCGGCTTGAGGTCGGCGACCGCGTTGACGACGACCGCCGCGACCGTGCCGGCGACGATGCCGATGAGGATGGCGCCGGGTACGTTGCGCGCCTGGAGCATGAAGATCAGCAGCAGGGTGAGGCAGAAGACGAGCACGGGCCAGCCGCGGAGCTGGTCGTTCACGCCGAGCGTGACGATCTTCGCCTCGCCGGCCTGCACGAAGCCGGCGTTCACCAGGCCGATCAGCGCGATGAACATGCCGATGCCCATGGTGATGGCGTGCTTGAGGGCCAGCGGGATCGCATTCATGATCATCTCGCGCAGCCCGGTGACGGCCAGCAGCATGATCACGACGCCGTACGCGACGCACATGCCCATCGCCTGCGGCCACGTCATCTGCGGCGCGACCTGGCTGGCGAGCACGCCCGAGACGCTGAGCCCGGCGGCCGCGGCCAGCGGCACCTTGCCGAAGAAGCCCAGCAGCAGGGTGGTGACCGCGGCGGCCAGCGCGGTGGCGGTGATCAGTCCGGACTGGGCGAGGACGTTGCCCGCCGCGTCCTCGCCGCCCAGGATCAGCGGGTTGAGCAGCAGGATGTAGGCCATCGCCATGAAGGTGGTGAGCCCGCCGCGCACCTCGCGCGCGACCGTGGAGCCGCGCCGGGATATCCCGAAGTGGCGGTCGAGCCACGAGGTGCGGCCGGAGGCGGCGGTGCCGGAATGCCCGGCCGGCGCTTCCGCGCGCCGGTCGACGGAGGACTGGGTCATGCGTTCTCCCAAGGTTCACAGGGGCACCCGCGGTTGCGGGATTTGGGATGGGTGGTGCTGCACGACCCGGGGGACGGCCCGAGGCGAAGGGAACTGCTGGTGCGGTGGTGCCGTTTCAGGTGGGGTTCAGTGGGGTTCAGTGGGGTTCAGTGGGGTTCAGTGGGGTTCAGTGGGGTTCGGGTGCGGATCAGGTGCCGGTGAGGTGCTCCGGCCGTACAGGGGCCTTGGTCAGGGCCAGTCCTGTGGCCTGGCGGATGGCGGCGAGCACCGCCGGGGTCGCCGAGAGCGTGGACGCCTCGCCGACGCCGCGCAGCCCGTACGGCGCGTGCGGGTCGGCCAGTTCGAGCACGTCGACGGGGATGGCCGGGGTGTCGAGGATGGTCGGGATCAGGTAGTCGGTGAACGAGGGGTTGCGCACCCGCCCGGTCGCCGGGTCGACCACGATCTCCTCCATCACCGCCACGCCCAGGCCCTGCGTCGTGCCGCCCTGGATCTGCCCGACGACGGACAGCGGGTTGAGCGCCTTGCCGACGTCCTGGGCGCAGGCCAGCTCGACGACCTTGACCAGGCCGAGTTCGGTGTCGACCTCGACGACCGCGCGGTGCGCGGCGAAGGAGTACTGGACGTGGCCGAAGCCCTGCCCCGTCTCGATGTCGAAGGGCTCGGTGGGCCGGTGCCTGAAGGGCAGTTCGACGTCCACGGCCGGCTCGCCGTCGAGCACGTCCGCCAGGGCGGCGAGGACCTCGCCGCCGTCCGTGACGACCTTGCCGCCCTCCAGCAGCAGTTCTGCCGTCGCCCACGCGGGGTGGTACGTGCCGAGCTTGCGCCGGCCGAGGGCGAGGACCTGCTCGCGCACCGCCGCGCAGGCGTTCCGTACCGCGCCGCCCGTCATGTACGTCTGGCGGGAGGCGGAGGTGGAGCCGGCGGAGCCGACCCGGGTGTCGGCCGGGGCAATGACGACCCGGGCGACGCCGAGTTCGGTGCGGGCGATCTGTGCCTGCACGGTGATGCCGCCCTGGCCGACCTCGGCCGCCGCGGTGTGCACGGTGACCACCGGCTCGCCGCCGACGGCCTCCAGCCGCACCCGGGCGGTGGAGAAGTCGTCGAAGCCCTCGGAGAAGCCGACGTTCTTGATGCCGACCGCGTAGCCGACGCCGCGTACGACGCCCTCGCCGTGGGTGGTGTTGGACAGCCCGCCGGGCAGCGCCCGTACGTCCGCGGCGCCGCCGGCGCTCTCCCACTGCCGCTCCGGCGGCAGCGGCCTGGCCTGCACGCGGCGCAGGATCTCCGCCACGGGCGCCGGGGAGTCGACCTGCTGCCCGGTCGGCAGCCGCGAGCCCTGCGACATGGCGTTCAACTGCCGGAACGCCACCGGGTCCATGCCGACCGCCGCGGCCAGCCGGTCCATCTGCGCCTCGTACGCGAAGCACGCCTGGACGGCGCCGAAGCCGCGCATCGCGCCGCAGGGCGGGTTGTTGGTGTAGAGCCCGACGGCCTCGATCTCGACGTCCTCCACGACGTACGGGCCCATGGACAGGGACGCCGCGTTGCCGACGACGGCCGGGGTGGAGGAGGCGTACGCGCCGCCGTCGAGGACGATGCGGCAGCGGGCGTGAGTGATCCGTCCTTCGGCGGTGACGCCGTGCTCGTAGCGGATCCTGGCCGGGTGGCGGTGCACGTGGCCGAAGAAGGACTCGAAGCGGTCGTAGACCATCTTGACCGGCTTGCCGGTGCGCAGCGCCAGCAGGCAGGCGTGGATCTGCATCGACAGGTCCTCGCGCCCGCCGAACGCGCCGCCGACGCCGGAGAGCGTCATGCGCACCTTCTCCTCCGGCAGCCCGAGCACCGGCGCGATCTGCCGCCGGTCGGCGTGCAGCCACTGGGTGGCGACGTACAGATCGACGCCGCCGTCCTCCGCCGGCACCGCGAGCCCTGACTCCGGGCCGAGGAACGCCTGGTCCTGCATGCCGAACTCGTACTCGCCGGTGACGATGTGGTCCGCCCTGCGGGCCGCCGCGGCGGCGTCGCCGCGGACGACCGGCTGGCGGTGGACGATGTTCGGGTGCGGTACGTGCCGCGCGTGGCCGTCGGCGCGGTCGGGGTGCAGCACGGGCGCGCCGGGGGCGAGCGCGGACTCCTCGTCCGTGACCAGCGGCAACTCCCGCCACTCGATGCGGATCTTCGCCGCGGCCCGGCGGGCGGTCTCGGGGTGGTCGGCGGCGACCAGCGCGACCGGCTCGCCGTGGTGGCGCACCCGGCCGGCGGCGAGCGCGGGGGTGTCGGCGATCTCCAGGCCGTAGTTCTTCTGCGCGGCGGGCAGGTCGTCGTACGTGAGCACGGCGTAGACCCCGGCCTGGGCGAGGGCGGCGGAGGTGTCGACGGCGACGATCTCGGCGTGCGCGTACGGCGAGCGCAGCGTGTGGCCCCAGACCATGTCCTCGTGCCACAGGTCGGAGGAGTACGCGAACTCCCCGGTGACCTTCAGCGTGCCGTCGGGGCGCAGCTTGGACTCGCCGATGCCGCCGGCGGTCTGCGAACCCTGGGTGAGGCTGGTCGGGATGCGGGTGACGTCGGACATCAGGCCCCCTCGCCCCTGCGGGCGGCGGCGAGCCGGACCGCGTCGAGGATCTTCTCGTAGCCGGTGCAGCGGCACAGGTTGCCCGACAGGCCCTCGCGGATGTCGGCGTCCGACGGCGACATCGGCCAGGGGCAGCGCTCCAGGAGGTCGTCCGCGGCGACCAGCAGACCGGGGGTGCAGAAGCCGCACTGCACGGCGCCGGCGTCGACGAACGCCTGCTGGACCGCGGAGAGGCCGTCCCCCGCCAGCCCCTCGACCGTGACGACCTCGCGGCCCTCGGCCTGCCCGGCGGCGACCAGGCAGGCGCACACCGGCACGCCGTCGAGCCGTACCGTGCAGGAGCCGCACTCCCCCTGTTCGCAGGCGTTCTTCGAGCCCGGCAGGCCCATCCGCTCGCGCAGCACGTACAGCAGGCTCTCGCCCTCCCAGACGTCGTCGGCCTGCTGCTCGCGGCCGTTGACGGTGAACGTCACCCGCATCACGCGGCTCCTTCGGCTCGTGTGGCTCCCGCCGCGCCCCGGCGGTACGACTCCCAGGTCCAGCCGAGCGTGCGGCGCGCCATGACGCCGACCGCGTGCCGGCGGTAGCGCGCGCTGCCGCGCACGTCGTCGATGGGGTTGCAGGCGCCCGCCGCCAGCTCGGCGAACTGCCGGGCGAGCGCCGGGGGCAGCGTCCTGCCGCTGTCCCAGTAGCCGCCCTCGGCCAGCGCGGCGTTCAGGAACTCCTCGGCGGCGGTGGCGCGCACGGGCGTCGGCGCGGCCGAGCCGATGCCGGTACGGACCGTGCGGGTGCCGGGATGCAGCGCGATGCCGAACGCGCACACGGCGATCACCATGGCGTTGCGGGTGCCGACCTTGGAGAACTCCTGCGGCCCCGTGGCCTTCTTGACGTGCACCCACTTGATCAGCTCGTCGGGCGCGAGCGCATTGCGCTTGACGCCGGTGAAGAACTCGTCGATCGGGATCCGCCTGCTGCCCCGTACGGACTCCGCCTCCACCTCGGCGCCCGCGGCCAGCAGCGCCGGGTGCGCGTCGCCGGCCGGGGAGGCGGTGCCGAGGTTGCCGCCGACGCCGCCGCGGTTGCGGATCTGCGGGGACGCCACGGTGTGCGCCGCCCGCGCCAGACCCGGCAGCGCCCCGCCCAGCTCCGCCATGATGCGCGCGTACGGCACGGAGGCCCCGAGCCGCACGGTGTCGGCGCCCGTCTCCCACTCCTCCAACTCGCCGATGCGGTTGAGGTCGAGCAGGTACTCCGGGCGGCGGTGGTCGAAGTTGATCTCGACCATGAGGTCCGTGCCGCCCGCGATCGGTACGGCCTCCGGGTGCTCGGCCTTGGCGGCGAGCGCTTCCGCCCAGCTTGGGGGGCGCAGGAAGTCCATGGGTCCTCTCGGCTTTCCCTCGAAAGTGCGGGTGCGTGCTTGAGCTGTTGACGGAACGTGGCCCAAGTACACAGAAACGCCGCCGTCCGGGTGCAGTCACGGAAAACATGAAGCAAGGGGCAGGCCAGAACCCGGTTCTTGTAGATTCGAACGAAGTCCGGGGCATCCTTCCCCTGCGGGACATCCCACGACGACCGCCCGGCGCCCCGCGCGCACGGGCGGGCGGGCCGACGCACGACCGACAGCAAGGGGACGCGCATGAGGCTGCGGGCACTCCTGGACTCCGAGGCGCTGGGCCTGCGGCTCCTCGGCGGCGCGGACGAGCTGGACCGCACGGTGCGGGGCGTGATGACCACCGACCTGACGGACCCGAGCCGCTATCTGTCCGGCGGCGAACTGGTCCTCACCGGGCTCGCCTGGCGGCACGGGCCGCAGGACTCCGAGCCCTTCGTACGGATCCTGGCCGCGGCCGGTGTCGCGGGGCTCGCGGCGGGCGAGGCGGAGCTGTCGGGCGCGGGGGTGCCGGAGGACCTGGTGCGCGCGTGCGCGCGGCACCGGCTGCCGCTCTTCGCGGTGGACGAGGACGTCGCGTTCGCCGCCATCACCGAGCACGTCGTCCGCCAGGTCTCCGGCGAGCGGGCCGGCGATCTGGCGGCCGTGGTCGAGCGGCACCGCCGGCTGATGTCGTCCGGACCCGCGGGCGGCGGCCCCGACGTGGTGCTCGACCTCCTCGGCTCCGATCTGGACCTGCGCGCCTGGGTGCTGTCCCCCACCGGCCGGCAGATCGCCGGCACCGCGGCCGGTGCGGCCGGGGGGCGGCTGCCGGCGCAGTTGCGGGCGCAGTTGGCCGGCGAGCACCTCGGGGCGCTGCGCGGCGGCCGGCCGGGGCCGCACCGGGTGACGCTGCCGGCGGCGGGCGGGGGCGTGACGTACTCGCTCTTCCCCGTCGGCGGCGGGCGGGACCTGCGCGAGACGGTGCTCTCCGACTGGCTGCTGGCGGTGGAGGCGGATGCCGGGGAGTGGCCGCCGGAGCGGCTGGACCTGGTGCACGGCGTCACGCAGTTGATCGCCGTGGAGCGGGAGCGGCGCGACGCCGCGCGGTCGGTGCGGCGGCGGCTGGCGCAGGAGGTGCTGGAGCTGGTGCAGGCCGGGGCGCAGCCCGCGGAGATCGCGGCCCGGCTGCGGGTGGCGGTGCCGGTGCTGCTGCCGGGGATCGGGGCGGCACCGCAGTGGCAGGTGGTGGTGGCGCGGGTCGAGTGGGAGGTTCCGTACGGGCAGCCGGGGATCGCGGGTGGTCCGGTGGCGCAGGCGATGCTGGAGGAGATGCTCGCGGGCGCGGACCGGGACCCGGCCGAGCGGATCGCGGTGGCGCACACCGGCGACGAGGCGGTGGCGCTGGTGCCGCTGCCCGCGGTCCCGGCGCGGGCGGCGGCGGACGGACGGCCGGAGGAGGGCGGCGCGGACCCCGGCGCGGCGGGCGGCCGGTCCCGGAAGGGCGCCGCCGGGGGTGCCGGGCCGGGCCGCGGGCGCACCGGCGGCCCCGGGGCGGCGAGCGGCGCGGTGGCCGGCGCCGGGCTGCGCGCCGCGGTGCTGCTCGCCGCCGTACGGGAGCCGCTGGCCCGCGCGCTGGCCGACGACGGCCGGCTCACGCTCGGCATCAGCGCCGCGGTGCACTCCTCGGAGGGGCTGCGCGGCGCCCTGGAGGAGGCCCGGCACGCGCGCCGGGTCGCCGCCGCCCGGCCGGGCAGCGTGTGCGCCGCGGGCCACGAGGAGCTGGCCTCGCACGTGCTGCTGCTGCCCTTCGTCCCCGACGACGTACGCCGCGCGTTCACCGCCCGGCTGCTGGACCCGCTGCGCGCGTACGACCACCGCCACCGGGCGGAGCTGGTGGCGACCCTGGAGGCGTTCCTGGACTGCGACGGCTCCTGGACCCGCTGCGCGGCCCGCCTCCACCTGCACGTCAACACGCTGCGCTACCGGGTGGGCCGCATCGAGCAGCTCACCGGCCGGGACCTGGCCCGGCTGGAGGACAAACTCGACTTCTTCCTCGCCCTGCGCATGCGCTGACCGCCGCCGCCCGGCCGGGCGGCGTGTCCGCCGGAGGCCACGAGGAGCCGGCCCCGCACGTGCTGCGGCTCCGCGCGCTGAACGTCGCCGTCCGCGCCGAACGTTCGGGCGCGTCGTTCCCGTGTCGCGGGCAATCCGTTGGCCAAGATCTTGTGAAGTCGTTCACGCAAGCTCTTGGCCCAGGGCAGACTTCGTGCTGAGATTCGACTCACACTGGGCTGCGTTGATTCTTGTTGTTCCTTGGCTCGACGGCGCGTTGGGGAGGCAAAAGTGGCGGATACCGCCATGGCACGGTCGGAATCGGTGATGTCGGAGGATCCGCTGGAGCGGGCGATCTGGCGGCTGCGCTCGCGCGGCTGCTGGGACGACGCCGCGGCGCTCCTCGACGACACCGCCGGGACCGACGCCGAGGCGGCGCGGCAGCGCGCGGCGCTGCTGGTGGAGCAGTGCATGTTCACGGCCGCCGGCTGGGAGCGCGCGGAGGACGCGGTGCGCAACGCGGAGGCGCTGTCGATCGACGGGGAGAACCGCGGCGTCACGGCGTGCGAGCGGGGCTATCTCGCGTACGCCTCGACGCTGTTCCAGGAGCGCGACCGCTCCGACGAGGCCCGCGCGGCGCTCGGCCGCGCCGCGGCGCTGCTGGCTCCGACGTCGCCGTACCGGCCGATGCTGGACTTCCGGCGCGGTCTCGTCGCCCAGCACCTGACGAAGAACGCGACGGCGGCGCTGGCGGCGTTCCGCCGCGCCCACGCGGGTGCGGAGGAGCAGGGCGACCTGCTGCTGTGCTCGTTCACCTGGCGCCACCTCGCCTCGCTCGCGGCCGACGCCGGCGACCTCGCGGAGGCGCGGCACGGCTTCCGCGAGTCGCTGCGGCTGCGCGAGGAGGTGGGCTACCTGATCGGTACGGCGCCGGCGCTGATGGCGCTGGCCGACGTGGAGTCGGAGCCGGAGGCGGGCCGGCTGCGGGCGGAGGCGACGCGGCTCGTGCGGCTGCTGGACGGGGTGCCGTCGTGGCTGGCGGAGCAGTTGGGTGAGGAGCCCCGGCGGGTGGCGGCGGCGGACTGACGCGGCCCGCGGGGTCCCGGCGAGCGGCCGGGCCGACGCAGTGCGGAGAGGAGTTCGGCCGTAAGGACAGTCCATTTCCGGCCGTCTTCACCGCCCGTATCCGCGGCTACGCGCCCGCCGCCGCGTCCCGCTCCCGGTGCACCGCGACGCCCGCGACGACCAGCGCGATGCCCGCCGCCTCCGCCGCGCCCGGCACCTGGCCGAGGACGGCCACGCCCATGAGCGCCGCCGTCGCCGGCAGCAGCGACAGCATCAGCGCGAACGTCGCCCGCGGCACCCGCGCCATGGCGAGCTGGTCGCACACGTACGGGATCACCGACGAGCACACCCCCACCCCGAACGCCGCCGCCAGCAGCACCGGCGACGTCACGGCCGCCGCACCCTGCGCGAGCCCCGCCGGCGCCGCGACCACCGCCGCCACCAGCATCGCCGCGCCGAGCCGCCCCACCCCGGACGCGCCGCCGTCCGCCGCGAGCCGGTGGCCGAGGACGACGTAGAGCACGAACAGCGCGCAGTTGCCGAACGCCAGCGCGAGCCCGAGCGGTTCCGCGACCAGGTGCACGTCGGTCAGCAGCGCGACGCCCGCGAGGACCAGCGCCAGCGCGGCGACGTTCCGCCGGGTCCGCACCCCCGCCGCGGCCAGCACCACGGGCCCCAGGAACTCCACCGCCCCGACCGTCCCCAGCGGCAGCCGCTCAAGGGCCAGATAGAACGTGCAGTTCATGGTGGCGAGCACGGCGCCCATCGCCACCAGAAGCCGCCGCTGGTACGGCGTCGCCGCGCGCCAGTCGCGCCACGGCCGCCGCCAGACGGCGAAGACCAGCGCCGCCGAGGCGATCCGCAGCCAGGCGACGCCGAGGACGTCGAGGCGGGCGAAGAGCAGGACGGCGCACGCCGGGCCGAGGTAGTGGAAGACCGCGGAGGAGACGAGGAACGCCGGCGGCGGCACCCGCTCGGCGGCCAGGGCGAGCCGGCCGCCGGAGGCGGCGGCGGGGCTGCGGGGCAGGGAGTCGGCCACGCAGGAATCGTCGCAACGCACGCCTCCGCGGGCCATGGCGAACCGGAAAGCCCGGCGGCGGATCGCTTTGCACTCAGGGGTACGAAACGGGCGTCCCCCGTGCCAAGGTGAAACGGTGGACGCACTCGACCGCTCGATCCTGACCGAACTCGACGCCGACCCCCGGCTGTCCATGGCCGAGCTGGCCCGGCGCACCGGCGTCTCCGTGCCCACCGCCCGCGAGCGGGTGCGGCGGCTGGAGGAGTCCCGGGTGATCCGCGGCTACCGCCTGGACGTCGACCCGGCCGCCCTGGGCTACCCGGTGGCGGCGTTCGTCCGGGTGCGTCCCGGGCCGGGGCAGTTGCCGCGGATCGCGGCGCTGGCGCGGAGCCTGCCGCAGGTCAGCGAGTGCCACCGGATCACCGGCGAGGACTGCTTCCTGCTCAAGGTGCACGCGACGGACCTCGACACCTTCGAGGAGGTGCTCGACCGCTTCCTGCTGCACGGGCAGACGACGACGTCGATCGTCCAGTCGACGGCGGTGCCGCCGCGGACGCCGGGGCTCGGCGCCTACGCGGAGGAGGACGGCGGGACGGGAGCCGGGGGCGGCGGCGGTGCGCGGGGGCGGGTTCCGTAGCGGCTGCGGCTAGGGTTGCCGGGCGTGGACCTCGATGCCGTACGCACCTTCGTCGCCGCCGCCGACACCGGCCAGTTCCAGGAGGCGGCGGCCGAGCTGATGCTCACCCAGCAGGCCGTCTCCAAACGGATCGCCGGGCTGGAGAAGGGCCTCGGGGTGCGGCTGTTCACCCGTACCGCGCGCGGCGCGAAGCTCACCATCGACGGCCAGGCGTTCCTGCCGCACGCCCGCGCGCTGCTGCAGGCCGCGGAGCGGGCCGCGGCCTCCGTACGGCCCGGGAGCCGGGCGCTGCGCGTGGACGTGGTCGGGCGCCGGGTCGCAACCGCCGGGCTGCTGCGCGACTTCCACCGCGCGCACCCCGAGGTGGAGCTGGACGTCGTCACGGTCTACGGCGGCGGCCCGGCCGTCGACGCGGTGCGCGACGGCACGATCGACGCGACGTTCCGCACGCTACCGCCGCCCGGCCGGAAGCTGCCCGACGACATCGCCGTCGGGTACGTGATGTACGAGCCGCTGCAGCTCGTCACCGGCCCGGCGCACGAGTTCGCCGGCGCCCGTTCCGTCAGCCCCGCGCAGCTCGCCGGGCACCGGATCTGGATGCCGGGCAACGATCCGGGCACCGAGTGGGCCGCGTACTACGAGGACATGGCCGCGGAGTTCGGCTTCGTCATCGACGCGGTGGGCCCGAACTTCGGCGTCGAGAGCCTGCTCGACACGATCGCCGAATCCGCCGCGGTGGGCACCTTCCTCAGCGAGCGGACCCCGCTCGTCTGGCCCGTCGACTACGACCTGTGCCGCATCCCCCTGCTCGACCCGACCCCCGTCTACCCGCACCTGCTGCACTGGCACACCCACAACGCGCACCCCGGCCTCGCCCTGCTGCGCGACTACGCCGCCGCCCGCAGCCCGCGCCACGCAGCCGCGGACACTACCGGGACCTGGGCCCCGGCATGGTCCCGCTGACCGGCCCGCTGACCGGCCCGCGGACCGGTCGGCCTGCCGCGGTGGCAGCGGTAGCCGGACGTCGGCCCGCGAGGGGTGCACGAGCCTCCGGCCGCCCGGCCGCGAGCCATCGTTTCCGCCCGGGAGAACCCGGGGAGTAGGCGCCGGGTCGCCGGTCCGGCGGTCCGCACTGCCCGGCCGCCCCCTCCCAGGAGTCGCCGGGCGTCTCGCCCGCCCATCCTCGGAGGTCGGCACCGTCGCGGCGGGAGGCGGCGATGAGTTTCCGGCCGCCGGCTGGTCTGACGTGCAGCGGGTGCGTTCGCACCGGCGTGACGAGCCAAGGAGCAGCACATGTTCGACCTCGAACCGCAACGGGCCGCCGGCAAGGTCCTCCTCCACTTCAGCATGTCGCTCGACGGCTTCGTCGCGGGCCCCGGCCACTCCATGGGCTGGCTGGCCGGCGTCACCGGCCGCGACGGCGTGGTGGAGGAGTACGTCGAGACCACCGGCGCGGTCCTGGGCGGGCGGAACGGCTGGGACCGCGACCCGACCGCCCGGCCCTACACCGAGGACTGGAAGGGCCGGATCTTCGTCCTCACCCATCATCCGGAAAGCGCCACACCCGCCGACGGCGTCACGTTCCTCAACTGCGACGTGGCCGAGGCGGTGCGGATCGGGCTGGCGGCCGCCGACGGCAAGAACCTCGAAGTCCTCTCCCCGACCATCGGCCGCCAACTGCTCGAACGCGGCCTGGTCGACGAGATCGGCCTGCACATCGCGCCCGTCCTGCTCGGTGACGGCATCCGGCTCTTCGACAACCCCGGCGGCACGCCGGTAAGGCTGCGGCACGCCCAGGGTGCACAGCCCTTCGCCGAGGTCGACGTGCGCTACCACCTCGTCGCGGAAGGGTAGGGAGCCGCCGCGGGGCGACGGCGGGGCCTCCGTCAGGACGCGCCCGCCGCCGGTGTGAAGCGCACCGCGTCCGCGACCACGTAGCCGTCGGTGGCGTCGTTGCGTACCCGTACGGCCGCCGCCGTCCCCGCCGCGAAGGTGTGCCGGCCCAGCACCACCCACTGCCCGCCGCGCGAGCGCTGGTCGACGGTGTACGTCTGCGTGCCCCCGGCGTGTTCCACGTCCACCGGCACGTTCGTCGCGCGGTTGGCGTCGGCGGTCCACCACAGCGCGACGTCCCACGCGCCGGCGGCCGGCAGCTCCGGCCGGAAGCGCATCCAGACCGTGCCCTTGCCGGTGTTGTCGTCGTGCACGTAGTCGGAGCCGTAGTAGTTCGAGATCGCGGTGCTGCTCTTCCAGGTGCCGGCGGAGGTGACGCCGGTGGCGGAGACGTTGTCGACGACGATCTCGCCGGGCTCGCTCGGCGGCCACTCCAGGAACTGCCCGTCCGCGCGCAGCCGCGCCTGCAGCGCCGCGACCGGCACCTGCTGCACCGCGCCGCCGCGGTCGAGCGCCATCCGCGCGGCGGTCGCCGCGGACTGCGCGAGGATCATGAAGACCGGCTCCATCCGGATCGAGCCGTACGCGATGTGCGAGGCGGACAGCGCGACGGGCACCAGCAGGTTGGTGCACTGCGCGCGCTTCGGCGTCAGCGAGCGGTAGCTGATCCCGTACGGCGCCCGCACCCCGACCTGCACATCGCCCTCGTTGCGCGCGACGCCGTCCACGACCAGGCGGCGGCAGTTGTGCGAGTCCATCGTGTACGAGGCGAGCCCGACGGAGTCCGCGGCGCGCACCGCGCCGCGGCAGTCGTGCTCGGTCATGACGTACGCGGAGACCATGCGGCGCGCCTCGCGGATGTAGAGCAGCGGCGGCCAGCCGCCTGAGCCGGTGAACTCGTCTCGCGGCAGGCCCCAGGCGGCGGTCTGGGCGCGCACGGACTCCGGCAGCCGCGCGTCGTTGGCGAGGAACCACATCAGGCCCTGCTGGTAGTCGACGTGTTCGGCGTGGATGCGGGCGCGCTCGGCGTACGTGCCCGTCGGATAGCCGAAGTTGAAGCCGATGTTGTCGGTGGAGAACGCGCCGTTGTTGTTGGAGTCGGTCTTGCCGCCGCCCATCTGGTGGGTGGTGTAGAACGGGCCGCGCCAGCCCGCCTGGACGTAGCGCAGGAGGAGTTCGTAGCGCATGGGGTCGTAGCCGGCGGGCTTGGGGAAGGGGATGCGGTCGGCGGCCTGGGTGAGGCACATCCGGAAGCAGTACGCCTGGATCGCCTCGTCCGCGGTGCCGTCGGGCGCGAGCGCGTCGGCGGCGACGCCGGGCAGCAGGCCGCTGGCGGGGCTGCCGGGGGTGACGTAGGGGTCGACGGGGTGGACGAACTGGTGCTTGTCGCGGTGCTGGACGCCGTTGAGCGTCTCGTCGTACGCGGCGTTGCCCTCGCGTCCGGTGGTGAAGTCGACGCCGGCGCGGGCCATCAGGTCGCCCTCGTACGTCGCGTCCACGAACACCCCGCCCTCGTACGCGCGGCCGTCGTCGGTGACGAGCAGGCGGATGCGGTCGCCGCGGCGGTCGGCGGAGCGCAGCCGGGCACCGAGCACCACGGGCACGTCGTGCTCGGCGAGGAGGTCGGCGAAGACCTCGGAGGCGACGTGCGGTTCGAAGGTGTAGCGGGCCGGGGAGTCGTCGGTGACGGGCGTGCCGTGGTACTTGGCGTACACCCGGCGGTAGAACTCCAGGGCCAGACCGCCGATGGCCGAGGTGTTGCCGGTGTCGGTGGCGCCGAGGCCGCTGGTGGTGAGGCCGCCGATGTGCCGGGTGGGCTCCAGCACCACGGCGGTGCCGCCCATCCGGCGCATCTGCACGGCGGCGATCACCCCGGCCGAGGTGCCGCCGTAGACCACCAGGTCGGCCCGGAAGGGGCCGCGGCCCCCGGCGTACGCCCTCGGGCCCAGGGCGGGCAGCGCGAGACCCGCGCCGCCCGCGGCGAGCAAACCACGTCGAGAAAGCGCTTTCTCTGCCATGGTTCCGGAGTGTGCCCGCGCCCCGGAGGGACGTCAACGCATCCGTACGCCCGGATCCCAGTCGGCCGGCAGCGCCGCCGGCACGGCGAAGCCGGCGCCCGGGACGGGCACGAACTCCCCGTCCCGCGCCGACTTCTCGACCGCCGCCATGGTCTCCAGCACGTGCTGCGCCAGCTCGCCCGACGCGCGGTGCGGCTCGCCCGCGGCCAGCGCCCTGGCCATGTCGAGCGCGCCCATGCCGCGCCCCGCGGTCGCGCCCGCCGCCTCGATCTCCGTCCACTCCGCCGAGCCCGCGGGCCGCAGCCGCAGCGAGCCGTCGAAGCGGTTCGGGTCGGGCAGCGCGAGCGTGGCCTCGGTGCCGGTGATCTCCACGAACCCCTGCCGGTTCAGCGGGGAGTCGAAGCTGACCACCAGCGAGGCGGTCTGACCCGCCGCGTAGTCGAGGAGCGCCGCGACATGCGTGGGCACCTCGACCGCGAACTCCGTGCCCGCCTTGGGCCCTGACCCGATCATCCGTGTCTCGCGCGCCCTGCGGGCCACCGCCGCGACCCGCTCGGCCGGGCCGAAGAGCGTGGCCAGACATGTCAGGTAGTACGGGCCCACGTCGAACAGCGGCCCCGCGCCGCGCCGGAAGAGGAACTCGGGGCTGGGATGCCACGACTCCGGGCCCGGGGTCTGCATCAGCGCGAGGCCGCTCAGCGGCACCCCTATCGCCCCGTCGTCGACGAGCCGGCGCGCCGTCTGCAGCCCGGCCCCGAGGAACGTGTCCGGGGCGCAGCCGAGCCGCACGCCCGCCCCGGCGGCCCGGGTGACCAGCTCGGCACCGGAGACGGGGTCCAGGGTCAGCGGCTTCTCGTTCCACACGTGCTTGCCGGCGTCGATCGCCGCCGCGGCCACCTCGTGGTGGGCGGCGGGGACGGTGAGGTTGACGACCAGTTCGACGCCGGGGTGGGCGAGGGCGTCCCGAGCGCTGCCGTGCGCCGGTACGTCGTACGCGGCGGCCTGCGCGGCGGCGCGTTCGGCGTCGAGGTCGGCGCAGAACAGCACGCGCAGGTCGGGGAAGGCGGTGAGGTTCGTCAGGTACTGGTCGCTGATCGTGCCGCAGCCGACGACGGCGACGCCCAGGGGTTCTCCGGCGGTCATCGGCGCTTCCCTTCCAGCCAGTCGAAGCTCTCGCGGACGGCGGTGAGCATGTCGGTGGCGCAGGCGTCGAGTTCGACGATGTGGCGGCGGGCGCCCGCGCCGGCGGCGAGCACGGCCTCCACGGGCATCCGGCCGGCGCCGACGGCGGTCATCGGGTCGTCCTTGGTGACGGGCCCGTCCTTGATGTGCAGGTGGGTGACGCGCTCGCCGAGGCGGCCGAGCAGCGCGGGTACGTCCTGGCCGCCGACCGCCGCCCAGTACGTGTCCACCTCGAACTGCACCGGGGCGTCGAGCCCGGCGAGCAGGTCGGCCAGCACCTCCAGCGCGGGGACGCCGCCGACGTGCTGGGACAGCTCGAACTCGTGGTTGTGGTAGCCGAGCGCGAGGCCCTGCCCGGCGGCGCGCTTCGCGGCCTCGGCCAGTTCACCGGCCACCGCGCGCACCCCCTCGGCGTCGGCGAACCGCTCCGGCGGCAGATACGGCACGAAGACGGTGTCGGCGCCGACCGTGCGCGCGCCCCGGAAGGCGGCGTCGGCCTGCTCCGGCCCGGCGAGCAGGTGCGCGTGCACGGAGCCGGCCGCGAGGCCGGCGGTGTCCAGGTCGGCGCGGAGCGCCTCGGGGTCGGTCAGCACGTCGTAGCACTCGACCTGGCGGTAGCCGAAGCCGGCCAGCGCGGCGAACGTGCCGGGCCGGTCGGCGGCGATCTCGTCGCGAACGGTGTAGAGCTGCACGCCCAGGGACGGGCTCATGGTCTCCTCCGGCGATCGTTTTCGACAATTTTTCGCTCGCCAGTTGACGCTAGGAGCCGGGCGGACCTCCGTCAACACCCTTGACAGGGTCGGAAGTCGAAGGTCAGGCTGGCCAAAGTTTTCGAAAAGGACTCCGCCATGCCGCCCGAACAGGCCACCCTCAGCGACATCGCCGCCCGCGCCGGCGTCTCGGTGTCGACCGTCTCCAAGGTCCTGCACGCCCGCTCCGACGTCGCCCCCGCCACCCGCGAGCGCATCGCGAGACTGCTCGCCGACCACGGCTACCGGCCCTCCCGCGGCGCCGGCGTCGTCGACCTCGTCATCGGCAGCCTCAACAGCCCGTGGGCGGACGCCCTGGTCACCGGCGCCGTCGAGGCCGGCGCCGAGGCCGACTGCCGGATCGTCATCGACAGCGTGCCCGACAGCGCCGACATCCTGCGCCACACCCTGGAGCGCATCATGGCGCGCGGCAGCGACGGCGTCCTGCTCGTTCACCAGGTACCCGCGCCGGAGACCCGCGCGCGGCTGGCGGCCAAGCGCATCCCGCTGGTCGCCATCGACCCGCCGGCAGAACCGGGCGCGGGCGTACGCTCCGTGGGCTGTACGAACTGGCAAGGCGGCCTCGCCGCGACCCGCCACCTCATCGAGCTGGGCCACCGCCGCATCGCCACCCTCACCGGGCCGCTGACGATCTGGTCCGCCCGCGCCCGCTTCGACGGCTACCGCGCCGCGCTGCTGGAGGCCGGGCTGCCGGTCGAGGAGGAGCTGATCCGCAACGCCGACTTCTTCGCGCCCGACGGCCGCGCCGGGGCGCTGGCGCTGCTCGACCTGCCCGAGCCGCCCACGGCGGTGGTCGCGGCGAACGACGGGCAGGCGTTCGGCGTGCTCCAGGCCCTGGCGGAACGGGGGCTGCGGGCGCCGGCGGACATGAGCGTCACCGGCTTCGACGACACCCCGGTCGCCGCGTGGGCGGCACCGCCGCTGACCACCGTCGTCCAGCCGCTGGAGGCGATGGCGGCCACCGCGTTCCGGATGCTGCGGCTGCACGGCGAGGGCGGGGCGGCGCAGCCCGAGCAGGTGGAGCTGGCGACCACGCTGACGGTACGGGCGTCCACGGGCCCGCCGCCGGCCCGCTGAGCCCGGAGCGCACGCGCCCCGGCGTCCGCCGCCGGATTCGTTCCGTACGCGCCGCACGGCTCCCCCGCTCCCCCGCCCGCACCCGCAAACCCGCACCGCCGTCACGACCGACTGGAGCATCCGCATGGCCCTGTTCGATCTGCCCCTCGCCGAGCTGCGCGACTACCGCCCCGAGCGCGAGGAGCCCGCCGACTTCGACGACTTCTGGAGCCGCACCCTCGCCGAGGCAGAGGTGGCGGCGGGCGGCCTGGCACCGGAGTTCCGCCCGTACCCGACGGGGCTGACGGCGGTCGACGTGCACGACGTGTCCTTCGCCGGCTGGGGCGGCCACCGGATCTCCGCCTGGCTCGTCCTGCCGCGCGGCGCCGACGGGCCCGTGCCGTGCGTCATGCACTACATCGGCTACGGCGGCGGCCGCGGACTCCCGCACGACCACCTGTTCTGGCCCGCCGCCGGCCGCGCCGTCTTCGTCGTCGACACCCGCGGCCAGGGCGCCGCCCACCGCAACAACGCCGGCTCCACCCCCGACCCGTACGGCACGGGCAACGCCCAGACCCCCGGTTTCATGACCCGCGGCGTGCTCGACCCGGAGGAGTACTACTACCGCCGCGTCTTCACCGACGCCGTACGCGCCGTGGACGCCGCCGCCGCGCACCCGGCGGTGGACGGCGACCGGATCGCGGTCGGCGGCGGCAGCCAGGGCGGGGCGATCGCCACCGCGGTCGCGGGGCTGCACCCGGGGGTACGGGCGGCGATGATCGACGTGCCGTTCCTCAACCACTTCCGCCGGGCGGTCGCGATCACCGACAAGAACCCGTACCAGGAACTGGTCCTCTTCCTGGCGACGCAACGGGACGCGGACGAGCGGGTGTTCCGGACCCTCTCGTACTTCGACGGGCTCAACTTCGCGGCCCGCGCCACCGTGCCGGCGCTGTACTCGGTGGCGCTGATGGACGAGGTGTGCCCGCCGTCGACGGTCTTCGCGTCGTACAACCACTGGGGCGGGCCCAAGGGCATCGAGGTCTACCGGTGGAACGGCCACGAGGGCGGCGGGAACGACCACCGGGTGACCTCGCTGGCCTGGCTTCAGACGTAGCGGTCCGGGGCGCCCAGCAGCTCGCGCAGCACCGCCTCGGCCGCCGCCGCGTCGCCCGCCGCGAGCGCGTCGACCAGCGCCTGCCGGCGGGCGGGCGCGGCCGCCGGGGGCCGCGCCCTGGCCCGCAGTTGGCCCGCGACGCGGGCCAACTGGCGGTTGCCGGAGAGCGCCACCAGTGCCTCGTGGAACTCCGCGTCGTCGCCGGTCAGCCGGCTCAGCGTCAGCCGGCGCTCGGCCGGCAGCCCGGCCGCCAGCCGGTGCAGCAGCGGCACGAGGAGCAGCGCGCGCACCTCCGCCAGCTCGGCCAGGTCGCGGGCGCTGGGCGCGAGGATCCGGAAGCCGCGGTTCGGCAGTATCTCCACCGCACCCTCCGCGGCGAGTTGCTGCATGGCCTCGCGCACCGGGGTCGCCGAGACGCCGAACCGCTCGCCCAGCGCGGGCGCGGAGTACACCTCGCCGGGCCGCAGTTCGCCGTCCGCCACCGCGGCGCGCAGCGCGTCGAGCACCTGGCCGCGTACGGAGTGCCGGCGCACCCCGGCCGGGGTGCGGCGCCGGCCGGGTACCGCCGGCGGATGCGGCACGTCCTCCACTGGTTCCCCCGATTCGCGACAGAAGTACGCCCACTGGGCGGCGCTCGCGCCCCACGGTAACCCGGCGCCCCTTGCCCCTTCCCCGATCAAGCGGGTTAAGGTTAGCCTTACCTCAACCCGCCGACGGGTCGAGAACACGTCACGCCCCGCCGAGCCCAGGGTGGTCACCGCACGATGTCCGCACCCGCAGTGCCCCAGCCGGTCGCCGACACCGGAGCCCCGCCCGTGCGGCCCGCCGGCACCCCGGTCACCGCGGCGTACGCACGGCTCACCGAGGTCCTGCCGTTCCTGGCCGTCACCGAACTCGGCCCCGCGGACCCGCTGCCCGCGGGACCCGGCTGGGTGGCCGCCGCCGACCTCGCCGCCGGCGGTCCCGCCCTCGACGACTTCCTCGCCTGGGACGCCGAGCAGGTCCGCCGCACGTACGGCGAGGACGCCCGCCCCGACGTGGTCGCCAGCTTCGGCCTGCACCGCTACGCCTGGTCCGCCTGCCTGCTGGTCACCCTCCCCTGGTTCCTGCTCCGCCGCGTGCCCCGCGTCCCGCTGGACGCCGTGGCCCTGCACCGCAACGCCGACGGCAGCCGCATGCGCCTGGCCGTCCACGGCGGCGCCTTCGCCTGCCTGCCGGACGACCCGGCCGCCGGCCTGCCCGGCGCCCGCGTCGTCGGCGGCGAGGAGGCGCTGCGCGCCGAGGTGCGGGCGGCCGTGGCCGAGCATCTGGAGCCGGTGCTCGCCGCGTTCGGGCCGCGGATGCGCCGCGGGCCGCGGGCGCTGTGGGGGATGGCGACGGACGAGATCGTCGAGGGCCTGTGGTACCTGGGGGACCTGCTGGGCGAGGAGGAGCGGGCGATGGCCGAGACCGGGCAGCTCCTGCCCGGCAGCGGACCGGCCACGGCCCCGTACGCCGGCGGCGCCGCCTTCCGCACCCTCACCGGGCCCGCCGGGCAGTCCCTCGCCACCCGGGACCGCGCGAGCTGCTGCATGTACTACACGCTGCGGCCCGAGGACACCTGCGTGACCTGCCCGCGCACCTGCGACACGGAGCGCGTCGCCCGTCTCGTCGCAAGCTCTTAGCACAGAAGCCATCCCATTGAGTGGCTGATTTCGTTTCCTCCGGAATCGCGCTGGAATTCCGCAAGTATCGGTCCCCGAGTCACCCGTCATCTGGCGAGGCAAGGGACATCCGATGGGATTCAACGGGATACCGCTGAGCTGGGCCCTCCCGGCCGCCGTGCTGCTGCTCGGCGTGCTCGCGGCCATTGCCGTGGTGGTCCGCGGCCGGCAGAAGGCCGACGAGCCCGCGGACTCCTGGGAAGCCGGCGAGCAGCGCCGGCGGCGCAAGGAGGCGATGTACGGCACGCTCGCGTACGTCCTGCTCTTCTGCTGCGCCGCGGTCGCCGCCGCGCTCTCCTTCCACGGCCTGGTCGGCTTCGGCCGGCAGAACCTGGGCCTGTCCGGCGGCTGGGAGTACCTGGTGCCGTTCGGGCTCGACGGCGCCGCGATGTTCTGCTCCGTCATCGCCGTACGCGAGGCGAGCAACGGCGACGCGGCGCTCGGCTCCCGGCTGCTGGTGTGGACGTTCGCGGGCGCGGCGGCCTGGTTCAACTGGGTGCACGCGCCGCGCGGTACGGGCCACGCGGGCGCGCCGCAGTTCTTCGCCGGCATGTCGCTCTCGGCCGCGGTGCTCTTCGACCGGGCGCTGAAGCAGACCCGCAGGGCGGCGCTGCGCGAGCAGGGGCTGGTGCCGCGGCCGCTGCCGCAGATCCGGTTCGTACGGTGGCTGCGGGCGCCGCGGGAGACGTTCCACGCGTGGTCGCTGATGCTGCTCGAAGGCGTACGCACGCTGGACGAGGCCGTCGACGAGGTGCGCCAGGACAGCAGGGACGAGGCGCGCAGGCGGGCCGAGGAGCGCGAGCAGGCCCGGCTGGAGCGGGCCCGGCTGAAGGCCCTCGGCAAGCACCAGCGCGCGCTGGCCCCCGGCGAGCTGACCGCGGCGCGCGCCGAGCCGCAGGTGGCGCTGACGCCGGAGCCGGTTACGGAGGCGGCGCGGTTCCCGCTGCGGTCGCGCGCGGCGCCGGAGAGCCGGCCGGCGGTGGCCGGCGGGCAGCCGGGCGCCCCGGCTCCGGCGAAGTCCGTCGCCGCGGCGGGGGGCCAGGACGACGCGCTGGCGGCCCCGCTGGACACCCTGGAGCAGAAGCTCACGGCAATGGAGAACCAGTACCGCTGACGGTGCTCCGGTGACGATCGAGGTGGTGGGTCCTCTTGCCCAGTCGGCCGCGCGCAGGCTAGGCAGATCACAGCGACGACTGTGAGGAGCCGCGATGCACGACGACCGACTGCTGGCAGAGGGCCGGCTGGACCGCGCGCTGCGCCAGTTCATCCGACCCGCCCAGTACACCGAACGCGTCCCCCTGGAGCTGTCGGTGTGGCACCGGCCGGGTGAGCCGGTGCCGGCGGACGAGGCACTGAAGATCCCCCCGGAGGAGTACGAGCCCTTCACCGTCGGCACCGCCTGGGGGCCGCCGTGGTCGACCAGTTGGTTCCGGCTGACCGGCACCGTGCCCGCGGGCTGGGCGGGGCGGCGCGTCGAGGCGGTGATCGACCCGGGGTTCGGCACCGAGATGCCAGGGTTCCAGGCCGAGGGGCTGGTGTACGACGCGGCCGGGGCACCCGTCAAGGGCGTGCACCCGCGCAACCGCCATGTGCCGATCGCCTCCCCCGCGGCCGGCGGCGAGCCCGTACGGCTGCTGCTGGAGGCCGCCGCGAACCCCGCGGTGCTCCAGGACTTCACCCCCACCCTGCTCGGCGAGCTGCGCACCGCGGGCGACGCGCCGCTGTACACCTTCCGCTCCGCCGACCTCGCCGTGCTGAACGAGGACGTCTGGCATCTGATCCTCGACATCGAGGTGCTGTCGGAGCTGATGCATGAGCTGCCGGTGGACCGCGGCCGCCGGCACGACATCCTGCACACCCTGGACCGCATGCTGGACGTGCTCGACCTGCACGACGTGCCCGGCACGGCCGCCGCCGCCCGCGAGGTGCTGGCCCCGGCGCTGGCGCAGCCCGCGGCGGCCAGCGCCCACCGCGCGTACGCCACGGGCCACGCGCACATCGACTCCGCCTGGCTGTGGCCGCTGCGCGAGACGGTGCGCAAGGCGTCGCGGACCTTCGCGAACGTCACCGAGCTGGCGCTGTCCGGGGACTACCCGGAGCTGGTCTTCGCCTGCTCGCAGGCGCAGCAGTACGCCTGGGTCAAGCAGCACCAGCCGCAGATCTACGAGCGCATCCGCGCCGCCGTGCAGACGGGCCAGTTCGTGCCGGTCGGCTCGATGTGGGTGGAGTCGGACGCCAACATGCCGGGCGGCGAGGCGCTGGCGCGGCAACTGATCCACGGCAAGCGGTTCTTCGCCGAGGAGTTCGGCGTGGACACCCAGGAGGTGTGGCTGCCGGACTCCTTCGGCTACACCGCGGCGTTCCCGCAGCTCGCGCACCTGGCGGGGATCCGGTGGTTCCTCACCCAGAAGCTGTCGTGGAACCAGACCAACAAGATGCCGCACCACACCTTCTGGTGGGAGGGCATCGACGGCACCCGGGTCTTCACCCACTTCCCGCCGGTGGACACGTACAACGCCACCATGCACGCCGCCGAACTGTCGCTCGCCGAGCGCAACTTCGCCGACAAGGGGCGCGCGAGCATGTCGCTGGTGCCCTTCGGCTACGGCGACGGGGGCGGCGGGCCGACGCGCGAGATGCTGGAGAAGGCGCGCCGGCTGCGGTCGCTGGAGGGCTCGCCGCGGGTGGAGGTGGCCAACCCGGCGGCGTTCTTCGCGGCGGCCGAGGAGGAGTACGGGGCGGCGGCGCCGGTGTGGTCCGGCGAGCTGTACCTGGAGTTCCACCGCGGCACGTACACCAGCCAGGCCGACACCAAGAGCGGCAACCGGCGCAGCGAGCACCTGCTGCGCGAGGCGGAGCTGTGGGCGACGGCGGCGGCGCTGGCGGACCCGGCGTACGCGTACCCGTACGAGGAGCTGGACCGGATCTGGAAGACGGTGCTGCTGCACCAGTTCCACGACATCCTGCCGGGCTCGTCGATCGCGTGGGTGCACCGCGAGGCGGCGCAGACGTACGCGGCGGTGGCGGAGGAACTGGCGGGGATCACGGCCGCGGCGGTGGCCGCACTGGGCGCCGCGGACGGGGACGGGTTCGCGGTGCTGAACGCGTCGCCGTACGACCGCGGGGAGGTCGTGGAGCTGGCCGCGGGGGAGGCCACGGCGCTGCCGCCCGAGGCGGTGACGCAGCCGCTGGGCGACGGCCGGTCGCTGGCGCACGTGAACGCGCCCGCGCTGGGCGCGGGTACGGCGGGCGCGGCGGCCGGGGCCGAGGTGTCCGCGGTGCAGGACGGCGCGCAGGTCGTGCTCGGCAACGGGCTGCTGCGGGTCGTCGTGGACGGCGACGGCCTGCTGACCTCCGTACGCGACCTGACCGCGGGCCGCGAGGTGCTGGCGCCGGGCGCCCGCGCCAACCTGCTCCAGCTCCACCCGGACCACCCCAACCAGTGGGATGCCTGGGACATCGACAAGTTCTACCGGCGCACCCGCACGGACCTGGTGGACGCCGAGTCGGTGGAGGTCACCGAGTCGGGGCCGCTGCGCGCGGCCGTGCGCGTGGTGCGTACCACCGGCAGGTCGCGGATCGTGCAGGACATCAGCCTGGCGGCGGACAGCGGGCGGGTGGACTTCACCACCGAGGTCGACTGGCGGGAGGAGGAGAAGGTCCTCAAGGCCGCGTTCCCGCTGGACGTGCACGCGGACCGGTCCACGTCCGAGATCCAGTTCGGGCACGTACACCGGCCGACGCACGCCAACACGAGCTGGGACGCGGCGAAGTTCGAGATCTGCGCGCACCGCTGGCTGCACGTGGGCGAGCCGGGGTACGGCGTAGCGGTGCTCAACGACGCCACGTACGGCCACGACGTGACGCGCGAGGCGCACGAGGCGGGCCTCGGCACGACGGTGCGGCTGACGATCCTCCGGGCGCCGAAGTTCCCGGACCCGGAGACGGACCTCGGCGTCCACCGCTACCGGTACGCGCTGCTGCCGGGCGCGGACGTCGGCGCCGCGGTGGAACAGGGCCTGGCGCTGAATCTGCCGCTGCGCACGGCGCGTACGGCGGCGCGGGCGCCCCTGGTGTCGGTGACCGACCCGGCGATCACGGTGGAGTCGGTGAAGCCGGCGGAGGACCGGAGCGGGGACGTGGTGGTCCGGGTGTACGAGTCGCGCGGGGGGCGGGCGTCGGGGACGCTGACGACGTCGTTCGCGGTCGGCGACGTACAGGTGACGGACCTGCTGGAGCGCCCGCTCGACTCGTCCGACGCGGAGCGGGCGGAGGGCAGCGGAGTCTCGCTGCGGCTGCGCCCCTTCCAGATCCTGACGCTGAGGATGCGGCCCGTACGGTGAGCTGAGGGGGCCCGGCCCGCGCCGGGCCCCCGTGCTCAGCTCTCCCAGAGGGCGGCGGCGGTGCGGTCGTCGGCGAAGCCCTTGGCGCGCAGTTGGACGTCCCCGAGGAACGCCGCGAGCCCGGGCGGCGCCTCCTCGCCGCGCCACCGCTCCCCCAACTCGGCCGCCAGCCCGGGCGCGCCGCGCAGCGGCTCGGCGAACCCGGGACTGCACAGCAGCAGTACGTCGCCGGGCCTGCCCTCCGAGGCGCGGAAGGCGAACGGGGCGGGCTCGCCAGGGTCGGGGGTGTCCACGAGCGCGCCGAACCCGGGCGGCGGCGGGCCCGCGGGGGCGGGGCGCTGCGGCTGGACGCCGAGGTCGACGGTGAGCCGGGGGTCGGCGGGGGGCTGCGGGGCCGGAGGCTGGGCCTGCGGGGTCTCCTCCTCCGGCGGGGCGGGCTCCAGGTCCTGCCACTCGTCGCCGCGCAGCCGGAAGAGACCGCCGGGTCCGGTGCCGAAGAACACCCGGGTGCGGCAGCCGGGGTCGGCGGAGAGCAGCAGGCAGCGCAGCCCGGCGGTGTACCCGGCGGGGTCCACCCCGAACTCCTCGGCCTGCGCGCGCATCAGCCCGTACGTCCGCCCGGTCAGCCGGTGCAGCCCGCCCTTCAGGGCGGCGCGGCGCCCGGTCCTTATGTCCTCGGACAGCCGCGCCCGGCTTCTGCCGACGGCCTCGCCCATCCACCGCACGAGCGAGTCGGCGGCCCGGTCGGTACGGGGCACGCCGCGCGCCCCGGTCGCGGCGGCGACGAACACGAGCGCGTCCTCGCCGCCGCCGAACCGGGCGGTGAGGAGCGCGTCACGGCGCTGCTCGCCGCGGTAGCGGGGGCTGTCGCCCCGGGTGGAGACGGCCCGTAGCGTGAACGACCCGTACCGCGCCCCGTCGAGCACGGTGTCGGGCACCAGATCCCCCAGCGCCCCTGGCGCCACCTCGGGCAACGCGGTCGGCTCGGCCTCGTAGGAGGGCGGCCCCCCACCGACGAACTCCCCGCCGCGGCGGGCCCAGTCGGCGTCGGTGAGCGTGTCGGTGACGGACACCTGCCGCAGCCGCATGGTGGAGGCCGGGGGTTCGTCGGCGTCAGGCTCCGGCGCGGGGGCGGCGCGTCGTGCCGGGGCGGGCGCCGAGACGGAGGGCAGGGGCGCGGGCGCGGCCGGTGGCACGGGAGCGGGTGGCCCGGAGGCGGGCGGCGCGGTGTACGCGGGGCGCGGCGCCGGTCGCTCGTCGGCGACGGGCTCCTGCGGGGCAGGGAGCGGAGCCGGCGCGGGCGACTCCGGTGCCCCGGAGGCCCGTTGCCCCGGCACGGGCGCAGGAGCCTCACCGAATCCGGCCCCCGCCGCAGGCACGGCGGGCGGTGCCGGTTGCTCCGAGCCGGCGCGCTCCGGTCGGGCAGGCGGCGGGGCCGGCGCGGACGACTCCGGCGCCCCGGAGGCCCGTTGCCCCGGAGCGGGAGCTGAGGCCTCACCGAAGCCGGCCTCCGCCACCGGAACGGCGGGCGGTGCCGGTTGCCCGTCGGCGACGGGCTCCTGCGGGGCAGGGAACGGAGCCGGCGCGGACGACTCCGGCGCCCCGGAGGCCCGTTGCCCCGGAACGGGAGCTGCGGCCTCAGCGAAGCCGGCCTCCGCCACCTCCGGCCGGGCGGACGCGCGGGGCGCCGTCGCGGGCGGCACCGGCGCCGCCGAGGCCGGCTCCGCGGGTTCCCGATGCCCGGCGGGCGCTGCTTCGGCGCGGGCAGGCTCTACGGCGTTCGCCGAGTCCGGCGACGCAGCATCCGACCCGGCAGCCTCGCGGGGACCGGGCGACGCAGCATCCGCCGGGGCGTCCCACCGGGCGGCCGACACGGCGTCCGCCGGGGCGGATTCGCCTGCCTCCCCGCGGCCGGGTAGCCCCAGCTCCGCGGAGGCGGGCTGCACCGGCCGGCTTCGGCCCGGCGGCGCGGGATCCACCGGCGCGGGCTCTGCGGCATCCACCGGGCCCGGCAACGCCGCGTCGGCCGGGGCAGGTTCGGCGGCCTCGTCCGTGCCGGACTGCGCCGCGTCCGCCGGGGCGGGTGTGTCGCGCAGGTCTGCCGTCGGCTCCTCCTGGTTCGGCAATGCCTCATCCGCCGCGGCGCGTTCGACCGTTTCCCACGGGGCCGGTGGCGCAGACGCGCTCGCCGCGCGGTCCCGGTCCACCGAGTCCCACCACGGGGCGGCCTCTCCCGCCGCCGGCCCGGGAGGCTCCACCGGTTCCGGTTCCGGTTCCGGCTCCGGGTCCGGGTCCGGGTCCGGGTCCGGCTCCGGGTCCGGGACGCGCTCGGGCGGTTGCGGGGCCGGCCCGTCGTCCTCCCGCAGGCCCGCGAACACGTCGTCCGTCCAGCCGCGGCCCGCCGGCTCCTCGCGCTCCGTGAAGCCCGGGACCCCCGCCACCGACGGCGCCGGGGTCGAAGAGGCAGGCGGCGGCGGGTAGTCGGGGTCCTGCATCTGGTCGTACGGCTCCGCAGCCGACGGCCGCGACGGGCGTGCCGGACGCGGCGACCCCGCCGCCCCCGGCGGAGCCGCCCCGCGCGGAGCCGCTCCCCGCGGAGCCGGGTCCACCTCCTCGTCCACCGCCCGCGTCACCGACGCGAAGCGGTCGTCGAGGGTGTCCCCCGCGCGCTGCGCGCCCGTGTCCGGTACCCCCTCCTCGTACAGGTCGTGCCACCACTCGTCCTCGGTGCGGCGATCCCCCGCCGTCTCCCCCTGGCGATCCATGCTCCTATTGTTCCCCGCCGCTCCTCGCCGCATGGCCCGGACCGGCAAGATCACGGCAAGGGCCTTCCACCCGACCCACCGGTACGGTCAGGATGTGCAGGTGCTCGGTGCCATCGGACTCGACGACGTACAGGAGTCGGCCTACCGCGCGCTTGTCGCACTCGGCGCCGCCGACGTCCCCGAGCTGGCGCGGCGGTTGACGCTGCCCGAACCGGAAGCGGTGCGGACGCTGCGGCGGCTGGAGCAGCACGGGCTGGCGGCGCAGTCGTCGGCGCGGCCGGGGCGCTGGGTGGCGGCGCCGCCGTCGGTCGCGCTGGGGGCGCTGCTGATCCAGCAGCGGCACGAGCTGGAGCGCGCCGAGCTGGCCGCCGCCCTGCTCGCCGAGGAGTACCGCGCGGAGGCCGGCGAGCCCGCCGACGTACACGACCTGGTCGAGGTGGTGACCGGCGCCGGCGCGGTGGCGCACCGGTTCCTCCAACTGCAGCTAGGCGCCGAGCAGGAGGTGTGCGCGCTCGTCACGCGGGAGCCGCTGGCCGTACGCAGCCAGGACAACACCGCGGAGGAGAAGGCCGCGGGCCGCGGCGTGCGGTTCCGGGTGGTGCTGGAGCGATCCCGGCTGCTCGCCCCCGGCACGGTGGCCGAGGCGGCGGAGGCGCTGCGCCGGAACGAGGAGCTGCGGGTCGCGGACGTGGTGCCGACGAAGCTGGTGATCGCCGACGGCGCGACGGCGATGGTGCCGATGTTCGCCGGGGCCGGCGAGCCCGCCGCGCTGGTGGTGCACGCGAGCGGGCTGCTGGAGTCGCTGACGGGCCTCTTCGAGAGCCTGTGGCGGCAGGCGCTGCCGCTTCGGCTGACCACCGGCGGCGCGGCGGTGGTGGAGCAGGCGGCGGACGGGCCCGACGCGGTGGACCTGCAGATCCTCGGCCTGCTGCTGGCGGGGCTCACCGACGCGAGCGCCGCCAAGCAACTTGACCTGGGGCTGCGGACCGTACAGCGGCGCGTGAAGCGGCTGATGGAGATCGCCGGGGTGCACACGCGGCTGCAGTTGGGCTGGTACGCGCACGAACGCGGCTGGTGCGCCGAGCAGCCGTCCTGAGCCGCCGCCGCCCGATTCGGTGCAGCCGTCGACTGATGACACCCGGCGTCAACGCGCTACCGGGTGCCATGCGCGGCATCGCGGTAAGGTTGCCGGGTGAGCTCCCGCCCCGACGTCTCCATGGCCCAGCGCAAGCGCCGGCTCGTCGCAGACGAGCTGAGCGAGGCGGCGCTGCAGTTGCTGGCGTCGAAGGGATTCGACGCGGTCACCGTCGACGAGATCGCGGCCACCGCCGGCGTCTCCAAGCGCACGTTCTTCCGGTACTTCGCCTCCAAGGAGGACGTGGTCGTCGAGTTCCTGGCCGGGCCGGGCACCGGCATGCGCGCGGCGCTGGCGGCCCGTCCGGGCGACGAGCGGCCGTCGGCGGCGCTGCGGCAGACCGTCCGGGCCGCGCTGACCACCTGTGCCGACCGGTCCGACAGGACGCTGCGGGTGGTCCGGCTGATCCTCGGCACGCCGGCCCTGCGGGCGCGTTTCCTGGAGCACCAGGACCGGTGGCGCGACGACCTGGCGGCGGAGCTGGCGCGGCGCCCGGGGCTCGGCTCCGGCACCGGCCTGTACCCCCAACTGGCCGCCGGGATGGCGCTCGGCGCCTTCGACACCGTGCTGCGGCGGTGGAGCGGCAGCGGCGGCGCCGAGGACCCCGCCGAGCTGACGGACCGGGCCTTCGCCACGCTGGCCCCGGCGCTGGACGCCGCCGCCGGGTGAGCCGCCGCGGCGGCTCACGCCGCTGACGTACGGCGGCAGGCACCCGCCCGCGGGCCGGGGCGAGGCCCCGGTTGCCGTGCCCGCCCGCGCCCCTGCCTCAGCCTCTCCCCTTGCGTGCCCGCGCCTCGCGCTCCGCCGCGTCGCGGCGCTTCCAGTCCCGCCGCCGGTCCGCCTGCACCCGCAGGTCCGTGCGGGCGGCGATGCGGGCGTTCTCGCGCTGGAGCTTGCGGTAGCTGTCCAGGCGGCGCGGGTGCAGCTCGCCGTCCTCGAGCGCCGCGAGCACCGCGCAGCCGGGTTCCGCGGTGTGCGTGCAGTCGTGGAAGCGGCAGCGGGCGGCCAGTTCCCCGATCTCGGCGAAGACCTGGCCGAGCCCGGCGTCGGCCTCCCACAGGCCGACGCCGCGCAGGCCCGGGGTGTCGATGAGGACGCCGCCGCCGGGCAGCGGCAGCAGGTCGCGGGAGACCGTGGTGTGCCGGCCCTTGCCGTCGGCGTCGCGCACCTCGTGGACCCGCTGCGTGTCCGCCCCCAGCAGGGCGTTGGCCAGCGTGGACTTCCCGGCGCCTGAGGCGCCGAGCAGCACGGAGGTGCCGGTGGACAGCGCGGCGGCCAACTGCGGAACGCCCGCCCCGGTGGCGGCGCTGACCGCGAGGACGGCGGTGCCGGGCGCGAGTTCCTCGGTGTCGGCGACCAGGTGCCCGAGGACCACGGGGTCCTCGACCAGGTCGGCCTTGGTGAGCGCGACCAGCGGTTGCGCGCCGCTGGACCAGGCGAGGGACAGCAGCCGTTCCAGGCGGGCCGGTTCGATGTCGGCGGCGCTCGCCTCCGCGAGCGAGACGGCGATGACGGCGTGGTCGACGTTGGCGGCGATGACCTGGCCCTCGGAGCGTTTGGACGACGCCGAGCGCAGGAAGGCCGTGCGGCGCGGCAGCAGGGCCTGTACGGCGAACCGCTCGCCCGGTTCGAGCGCCGCCCAGTCGCCGGTGCAGGGCAGCCGGGTGAGGTCGGCTGTCCGGCCGGCGGCACGGTCGGCGGCGGCGAGACGGGCGGTGGTGGCGCGGACGGGGCCCGCCTCGGTGAGGGCGATGCACGAGCCGCGGTCCACCCGCGCGATACGGGCCGGGATCAGCCCTTCGGACTCGTACGGCGCGAAGGCGTCGGCGGCGGCCTCATCCCAGCCGTAGGCGATCAGCCGGTGAGGTGCGGGGAGGTGTGTCAACAGAGCGACCCTTCAGAAAGGAGCGGGCGTGCGGCTGTCGTGCGGGGACTGCGCCCCTGACGGCTTCGGTCATGGCCCTCACCTCCCTGGTCGATACCGGTCACGTGGTGCGCTGAAAGCGTATGCAGCCGCGCACGTATCACGCCACGGGTTTTCCCCGCCGCCGCGGTGCCCCCGCCGCGCTCGTCCGGCGGCGCGCGGCGATCGGCGGCATGCTTGTGCGCAGGGGAGCGTCGCCGCGCGCGGCTCCGCTCCCGTACCCCCGCAGCCTCCGCGACGTGGACCGAGGTGACCGACGTGGCGTCCAACGAGGAGGTCGCCGCGCTCCTTCAGGAGTACGCCGACCTGCTGTCCATCACCGGCGGCGACGCCTTCAAGGCGCGCGCCTACGAGCGCGCCGCCCGCGCGGTGGCCAACCACTCCGCGGACGTGGCCGGGCTGAACGCCAAGGAGCTCAAGGAGATCCCCGGAGTGGGCGCCTCCATCGCGGGCAAGGTCGGCGAGTACCTGCGTACGGGCCACATCGCGGCGATCGACGAAGCCCGCGAGCGGATCCCGGCCGGGGTCCGCGAGCTGATCGCGATCCCCGCGCTCGGCCCGAAGCGCGCGCTGGTCCTGTACGAGGAGCTGGGCGTGTCCTCCGTCGACGAACTGGCGACGGTCATCGGCGAGCACCGGCTGCGCGGCCTCAAGGGCTTCGGGCCCAAGAGCGAGGAGAAGCTGCTCCACGGCATCGACCTGCTGCGCTCGGCCACCGGCCGGATCCCCGTCGACACGGCGCTCGCGCTCGCCGACGACATCGTCGCGCGGCTGTCCGCGGTGACCGGTTGCGAGCGCTGCGCGTACGCGGGCTCGCTGCGCCGCCGCCGCGGGACCGTGGGCGACCTCGACGTGCTCGCCGCCGCGGCCGACTCCGCGCCGCTGATGGCGGCGTTCACCGGGCTGGCGCTCGTCGGGGAGGTCATCGGCACCGGCGAGACGAAGACGAGCATCCGCACCACCGGCGGCGTCCAGGTCGACCTGCGGGTGGTGCCACCCGGCGCGTGGGGCGCGGCGCTCCAGTACTTCACCGGCTCCAAGCAGCACAACATCCGCCTCCGCGAGATCGCCGTGCGCAAGAAGCTGAAGCTGTCGGAGTACGGGCTCTTCCACGCCCGCAGCGAACGCCGCATCCGGGTCACCACCGAAGAGGACGTCTACGCCCGCCTCGGCCTGCCCTGGATCCCGCCGCCGCTGCGCGAGGACCGCGGCGAGATCGAGGCCGCGGCCGCCGGCGAGCTGCCGGAGCTGGTGGCGGAGGACGACCTGCGCGGCGATCTGCACACCCACACCGACCTCACCGACGGCATCGACACGCTGGAGGCGATGGTCGAGGCGGCCAGGGAGCGCGGCTACGCGTACTACGCGATCACCGACCACGCCCCCGAGCTGCGTATGCAGCGCATGACGAAGGAGAAGATGCTCGCCCAGCGCGAGACGGTGGCGGAGCTGGACGCGCGCCACCGGCGGCGCTCGGGCGGGCTGCGGCTGCTGCACGGCACGGAGCTGAACATCGCGCCGGACGGCTCGGTCGACTGGCCGGGTGAGTTCCTGGAGACGTTCGACATCTGCGTGGCCTCGGTGCACTCGCACTTCACCCAGCCGAAGGACGAGATGACCCGCCGCTTCCTCGCCGCGGTCGAGAACCCGCACGTACACGTCATCGGCCACCCCACCACCCGCAAGGCGGGCAAGCGGCCGGCGGTCGAGGCGGACTGGGACGCGGTCTTCGCGGCCTGCGCCCGTACGGGCACGGCGCTGGAGGTCAACGCCCACCCCAACCGGCTCGACCTGCCGGACGAGCTGATCCTGCGGGCGCGCGGCCACGGCGTGAAGTTCGCCGTGGACAGCGACGCGCACTCGGTGCCGGACCTGGGGAACATGCGCTACGGGGTGGGTATGGCGCAGCGCGGCTGGCTGACGACCGCGGACGTGATCAACACCTGGCCGCTGGCGAAGCTGCGCCGCTTCCTACGGGCGAAGGGGACGTGACGGGCGGCGCTCCGCGCGCTCACTTCACCTCGTGCCGCTCGCTCCCGTCATGCGCCGCGGACGCACCCGGCCCGCCCCAACGCCGCCGCTCCGGCGGCTCGGGCGGCTCAGGTGGTTCCAGCGGCTGGTCCTTCGCCCGGGACCTGCGGTCCTCCTCCGCCGCCTCCTCCTCGTCCTCCGCCCACTCCGGCTCGGGCTCGCGCGCCCGCTCCTCCGCCGAGGCGTCCCCGTCGAGCCCCCGCAGGCGCGCCTGCCGCTCCGCCGAGGCCGCCGCGACCAGCCGGGCCGCCGCCTCCTCCCGGGCGCGGGCGGTCTCGGCGCGGCCGGTGGCGGTGGCGACGGACGGCCAGACGCGGTCGAACGCGGCGTTGACCGCCGCGCCGACCAGCACGGCGAACGCCGACACACCGAACCAGAGCAGCACCGCGACCGGCGCGGCCAGCGACCCGTAGATCGTCGGGCCCTCCACCGCGTTCAGCAGGTAGAGCCGGAGCAGCACGCTGCCCAGCAGCCACATGCCGAGCGCCACCAGCGCCCCCGGCAGATCCTCCCGCCAGGGCGAGCGCACCGGGACGGCCGCGTGGTAGAGCGTGGTGAGGAAGGCGACGGACAGCACCACGACGACGGGCCAGTACAGCACCCGTACGGCCGTCTCGCTCCACGGCAGCAGCTTCACCACCGCGTCCGGCCCCGCCACCATCAGCGGCAGCGCGACCACGCCGATGACCAGCGCCACGAGGTACAGCACGAACGCCAGCAGCCGCGTCCTGACGATGCCGCGGTGGCCTTCGAGCCCGTACATGATCGTGATGGTGTCGATGAAGACGTTCACGGCGCGCGAGCCCGACCAGAGCGCCAGCGCGAAGCCGAAGGAGATCAGGTCGGGGCGCCCGCCGCGGGTGACGTCGTCGAGCAGCGGGCGGACGATCTGGTCGACGCCCTTGGCCGTGAGGACCGTGTCGGAGGCGTCGATGATGTTGTGCCGGATGGTCTCGACGTCGATGAGCCACTGGTCGAAGTAGCCCAGCAGGCCGAGGAGCCCGAGGAGCAGCGGCGGCAGCGACAGCAGGCTGAAGAACGCGGCCTCGGCGGCGAGCCCTATGACGCGGTGCTGCATGCAGGAATTGACGGTGTCCTTCAGCAGCAGCCAGGCCACCCGGCGCTTGGGCAGGTTCTGGTACAGGGCGCGGGCCCGGCCCAGCCGGCCGCGGGGTTCGCCGCGTCCGCCCTGTTCCGCACCCGTTTCCCGTTCTGCGCCCACCTGCCTACCGTAGCTGTCATGGCAGCAGGTACTCATACGGTGACGAATCAGGCACCACCCCTGGTCGGCTACGACGTCTACGCCGCCGACGCGGCCCTCACCGAGGCGGTCGAGCGGTACGTCGCGCCCGAGCGGCACGCCGAGGCGGACGCGGAGCTGACCGCTCTCGGCCGGGCGGCGGGCGCCGCCGAGGCGCAGCGGTGGGGCGTGGAGGCGAACGCCTCGCCGCCCGTGCTGCACACCCACGACCGCTACGGCCACCGCATCGACGAGGTCGCCTTCCACCCCTCCTGGCACCGGCTGCTGGCGCACGGCGTGGCCGCCGGGCTGACGGACGCCTGGGGACGGCCGGACGGGCACGTGCGGCGGGCGGCCGGCTTCCTGGTGTGGACGCAGGCCGAGGCGGGGCACGGCTGCCCGCTGTCGATGACGCACGCCGCGGTCCCGGCGCTGCGGGCGCAGCCGGAGCTGGCGGCGGTGTGGGAGCCGCTGCTGACCTCACGGGTGTACGAGCCGGGCCTGGTGCCCGCCGCCGGGAAGGCGGGTGCGCTCGCGGGCATGGGGATGACGGAGAAGCAGGGCGGCTCGGACGTACGGGCCAACACCACCCGGGCGGAGCCGGCCGGGGACGGCGCGTACGCTCTGACGGGCCACAAGTGGTTCTGCTCGGCGCCGATGTCGGACGCCTTCCTGGTGCTCGCGCAGGTGCCGGACGGCGCCGGGTCCGGCGGGCCGACCTGCTTCCTGCTGCCGCGCGTGCTGCCGGACGGCAGCCGCAACACCTTCCTGCTCCAGCGGCTCAAGGACAAGCTCGGCAACCGCTCGAACGCCTCCGCGGAGGTCGAGTTCGACGGCACGACGCTCGCCTGGCGGGTCGGCGAGGAGGGCCGCGGGATCCCGGCGATCATCGAGATGGTCGCCGCCACCCGGGTCGACTGCGCGACCGCCGCGGCGGCCGTGATGCGGCAGGCGGTGGCGCAGGCGGTGCACCACTGCACGTACCGCGCGGCGTTCGGCGGGGTCCTCGCCGACAAGCCGCTGATGCGCAACGTGCTGGCGGATCTGGCGCTGGAGTCGGAGGCCGCGACGGCGCTGGCACTGCGGCTGGCGGCGGCGTACGACGCGGGCACGGACGAGGAGCTGGCGTTCCTGCGGCTGGCGGTGCCGGCGGCGAAGTACTGGGTGACGAAGCGGTGCACGCCGGTGGCGGTGGAGGCGCTGGAGTGCCTGGGCGGCAACGGGTACGTGGAGGAGTCGGGGATGCCCCGGCTGCTGCGCGAGGCGCCGCTGAACTCGATCTGGGAGGGCTCGGGCAACGTCCAGGCGCTCGACCTGCTGCGCGCGCTGCAACGGGAGCCGCGGGCGGTGGACGCCGTGCTCACCGAGATCGGCCGGGCGCGCGGCGCGGACCACCGGCTGGACCGGGCGGTGAAGGACCTGCTGACCGAGCTGGCGGACCTGGCGGGCGTCGAGACCCGGGCGCGCCGGCTGGCGGAGCGGCTGGCGCTGGTGCTGCAGGGGGCGCTGCTCGTACGGCACGCGCCCGCGGCGGTCGCGGACGCCTTCTGCGCCTCGCGGCTGGGCGGCGAGTGGGGCGCGGAGCTGGGGACACTGCCGCACGGGCTGGACCTGCGGGCGGTGGTGGACCGGGCCCGGCCGGTGCCCGCGGTCTAGGGCACGCGACAGCGGAAGGTCCCTCCCGCAGGGTGGGGAGGAGACCTTCCGCTGTGTCAGGGCGTCGGGAAGCGGTGCCGCGCCGACTCGGCACCCCCTACCACTCGTCAACCCGGCTCCCACTCAACTCCGCGCGCACGCGCGTACGCAAAGGTTGCACACCGTTGCAGCTTGCTGTGGCGACATGATCGGTTTGGTCCAAGAGGTGGGCGGAGGGGCGGTGGCGCGTGCACCATTGACCCCGGACCGGCTGAACGGACGGGCCAGCGGGGGGTGTTGTGCCGGAAAGTGCGGATGCGGGCGGCAGCGGGCGGGGGCACCGGCAGCGGAGCCGGGCGCGTGGCCCGCGGGCCGCCTGGGGGCGGGCGCTGACGGGCGGCGGCGCGGGCGGCGGGCGGACCGGCGGCCGGGCCGCCGAGGCGTACGCGGTCCCCCTGCCCGGACTGGCGCCGGCCGCCCACGTGCCGCGCGAGCTGATCGGCGACTCCTGGCGCCGCGCGGAGGAGCGCGGCCTGGACCGCGAGGACGGCAGGCCCCGGCGGGTGGGTGTCGCGGAGCTGGAGTGGCGGCGGCGTACGGCGGGCGTCGGCGTCCTGCGCGAGGTGCTGCGCGACGGGCTGATCCCGGCCGAGGAGAGCGTGCCCGAGCACGTCGTCGTGGTCACCGACGCCGACGGCGTGGTGCTGTGGCGGGAGGGCGAGCGCGCGATGCTCAAGGCGGTGAGCCGCATCGGCCTCGCGGAGGGCGCGGCGTGGAGCGAGGACTCCGCGGGCACCAACGGCATCGGCACCGCGCTGGCGACCGGCCGCCCCGTCGGCGTCTACGGCGACGAGCACTTCCTGCGCAACTGCCGCAGGTGGAGCTGCGCCGCCGCGCCGCTGACGGACCCGCGCGACGGGCGGCTGCTGGGCGTGGTCAACGTCACCGGCCCGGCGCGCACGATGCCGACGATCTCGCTGGCGTTCGTCACCGCCGTCGGCCGGGTCGCGGAGGGCGAGTTGCGCGACCGGCACTGGACGTCGATGGGGCGGCTGCGGGCCGTCGCGGCGCCCGTACTCGCCGGCATAGGCGGCCGGGCGCTGGCCGTCGACGAGCACGGCTGGGCGGCGGCGGCCACCGGGATGGTGCCGCCGGAGCGGGTGGCGCTGCCGAAGTCGCCGGCGGCGGGCGAGTGCGTGCTGCCGGGGCTCGGGCGGTGTGCGCTGGAGCCGCTGCCGGGTGGCGGGTGGCTGGTACGGGTCGAGCCGGAGGGATCCGCGACCGCGCCGACGCGGGTGGTGCTGGACCTGACCCGGCCGGCGTCGCCGAGCCTGGCGGTGCTGGGCGGCGCGGGACGGTGGTCGCAGCAGGTGAGCCCGCGGCACGCGGAGTTGCTGTACCTGCTGGCGGTGCACCGCGACGGGTTCAGCTCCACAGCGCTGGCAGACGCGCTCTTCGGCGATCCGGAGCGCACCGTGACCGTACGGGCGGAACTGTCCCGGCTGCGCCGGAAATTGGGCGGGCTGCTGGCGCACCGGCCGTATCGTTTCTCCGACGAACTCGACGTCCAGCTCCTGCTCCCCAGCCGCCCCGCCGACCTGCTCCCCCGGTCCACGGCCCCCGCGGTGCTGGCCGCCCGCCGCTGAGTTCGCCCGCGCGGGCTATGATCACCGGCCCACGCGTCTGCAGGGGAGGAAGCGATGCCCGTCGGGCCCGCGACCGGTGACACCGTCTACGAACCCGTCCCCCTCTGGGCGAAGATCCCGCACGGGATCTGGCTCAGGGAAGCAACCTCGGTGGCCGTCGACTCGGCCGACCGCGTCTACGTCTTCAACCGCGGCAACATGCCGGTGCTCGTCTTCGACCCCGATGGCAACGTTGTCGACATGTGGGGCAACGACACCCCGTACCTCGGCACCGAGCTGTACGAGGACCCGTACGGCAACATCCAGCCGCGCTGGCGCGGCTGCCGCTTCACCCGGCCGCACGCGGTCACCGTCGACCACGAGGACCATCTCTGGCTCGTCGACGACGTCGGCAACACGATCACCAAGACCGACCGCGCCGGCACCGCCCTGCTGACCCTCGGCACCGGCGAGCCCAGCGGCTTCCAGAGCGGCGAGCCCTTCAACCGCCCCACGGACGTGGCGATATGCCCGCGCACCGGCGACGTCTTCGTCACCGACGGCTACGGCAACTCCCGCGTCCACCACTACGACGCCGCCGGCCGCCACCTCGCCTCCTGGGGCACACCCGGCACCGACCCGGGCAGCTTCAGCCTCCCGCACGCGCTGACGCTCGCGGACGACGACGCGGTGGTCGTCTGCGACCGCGAGAACCACCGCGTCCAGGTCTTCTCCCGCACCGGCGACTTCCGCACCACCTGGCACGCCCACAAGGCGGTCGCCGTCTGCACCACGGGCACGGGGCCCGACACCCGCCTCTACGTGGCGGAACAGGGCCCGCCCCCGATCCAGCACGGCGTCCCCGGCATCGGCCACAAGATCCGCGTCTTCGACACCGCGGGCCACGAGATCACCCGCTTCGGCGCGGACCTCCCCGGCGAGTCCCCGACAAGCTTCAACTGGCTGCACAGCATCGCCGTCGACTCGGCGGGCGACGTCTACGCGGCTGAGGTCTCGTACGTCGAGGTCGGCAGCAAACTGACCCCGCCCCGCGAGCTGATCAGCCTCCGCAAGTGGCGCCGGGTGCCGGGCTGACCCGGGGGGCAGTGCCTAGGGCGCGGCCGTGAGCTTCTCCGCGACCCGGTCGCGGAGAAGCTCGTACTCCTCGCGCAGGCGGACTATCTGCGGCGGGCGGGCGACGACCGTGCCCTCCGTGACCGTCTCCTCCGGGCCGAACTGCTCGCGGGTGAGGTCTATCTCCACGCCCGGGCCCAGGCGGTTCCACCAGTGGTAGTCCGTGCGCCGCCCGTCCACCAGCACCTCGCCGCGCAGCAGCTCGCCGCCCAGCAGGTCGTTGACGACCATCGCGGTCACGCCGCACTGGTCCCGGGCGGGATTCCCGGGCGTCCAGTACTCCCGGAACTCGGGGGTGCACGTGTCCGGGCCCCAACTGCTGCGCACGGCCCGCTCGATGTCGGTGAGAAGCAACGGCGTCATGCCAGGCATCCTCACACCCGCCACTGACAACGCCGCCCGGCCCCGTACCGGCGGCCGGCGCTCCGGCGCGTTACGCGGACAGCGGCAGCGGCTCCGCCGCGCACGCCTCGTCGTACCGCCGGGCCAGCAGCAGCGCCAGCTCCGGCGCCGCCCCCAGCACCGGTGCGAGCACGTCCGCCCGCGCCTCGGTGGCGCCCCGCACGATGCGGTCGGGCAGGAAGCCCGGGGCGATGACGTACGGCGCCACCGCCACCCGCTCGGCGCCGTCCGCGCGCAGCGCGCGGACGGCGTCGGCCGTACGGGGTGGGGCCGCGGAGGCGAACGCGGGCCGCACGGCGCACCATCCAGCGGTACGCCGCCACTCCCGCGCGGTCTCGGCGACGCTCGCGATCGCCTCCGGGTCGGAGGAGCCCGCCGCGGCCAGCACGACGCCCGTGCGGGCCCGCTCCGCGGGCAGGTGCAGCCCGGCCGCCGCCATCCGGCGGTCCAGCGCCGCCGTCAGCAGCGCGTCAGGGCCCAGCACGCCGCCCTGCACGACGCGCAGCCGCGGCAGCGCGGCCCGTACCTCGTCCAGGACGGCGGGGATGTCGGACTTGGCGTGGAAGGCGCGGGCCAGCAGCAGCGGCAGCGCCACGACGTCCCGTACGCCCCCGTCGTACAGCCGCCGCAGCGCCCGCGGCACCCGCGGGGCGCAGTGGTCCAGGTAACAGGTCTCCACCCGCGCATGCGGCCGCGCCGCCGCCACCCGCGCCGCGAGCGCGGTGACGGTGGCGGCGTGCCGCGGGTCGCGGCTGCCGTGGGCGACGATCAGCAGTACGGGATGCATGGCTCGCAACGCTAGGACGGTCCGGTTGGGGCTCGGTTGGGTCGCGGCGGGATCAGCCGTTGATGCCGCACTCGGTCTTGGCGAAGCCGGCCCAGCGGCCCGCACGGGCGTCCTCGCCGGGGGCGACGCGGCGGGTGCAGGGCGCGCAGCCGATGGAGGGGTAGCCGTCGGCCAGCAGCGGGTTGGTCAGCACGCCGTGCTCGGCGACGTACGCCTGCACGTCCGCCTCGGACCAGCGGGCGATCGGCGAGACCTTCACCTTGCGCCGCTTGGCGTCCCAGCCGACGACCGGGGTGTTCGCGCGCGTCGGCGACTCGTCGCGGCGCAGGCCCGTGGCCCAGGCGCCGTACGCGGCGAGGCCGTCCTCCAGCGGCTGCATCTTGCGCAGCGCGCAGCACAGGTCGGGGTTGCGCTCGTACAGCCGCGGGCCGTACTCGGCGTCCTGCTCGGCGACCGTCAGCCGGGGCGTGAGCGAGACGACGTTCACGTCCATCACGGCGGCGACCGCGTCACGGGTGCCGATGGTCTCGGGGAAGTGGTAGCCGGTGTCGAGGAACAGGACGTCCACGCCCGGCATGGCACGGGACGCCAGATGGGCGACGACCATGTCCTGCATGGACGAGGTGACACAGAAGCGCTTGCCGAACGTGTCCGCCGTCCAGCGCAGGATCTCCAGCGCCGGGGCGTCCTCCAGCTCGCGGCCGGCCCGCTCGGCAAGCGCCGCGGTATCGGTGTCCGCGTCTTCGATGACCGTCATCGGTTGTGGTTCCCTCCATCGCTGTCGGGACGCAGGCCGTCGGCCAGCAGCCCGAGGAACGAGAGCTTGAAAGCGCGATTGCAGGCCCTGCACTCCCACGCTGTGCCTTCTCCGCGGGAGGTCCCCTCTTCGGACGGGCGCAGGTCCTCGTCGCCGCAGTACGGGCAGTAGAACGGCGCCGCCCGCCCGCTCACTTGAGGTCCTCCTCGCCGGCCCGCGCGGCCCACTGGGCGAACCGCTCGCCCTCCTCGCGCCCGGCGGTGTAGCGGGTGAGCACCCGCTCGACGTACTCCGGGAGCTGTGCGGCGGTGACCTTCAGGCCGCGTACCTTGCGGCCGAAGCCCGGGTCCATGCCGAGGCTGCCGCCGAGGTGGACCTGGTAGCCCTCGACCTGCCGGCCGTCGTCGTCGGTGACGAGCTGCCCCTTGAGACCGATGTCCGCCACCTGGATACGGGCACAGGAGTTGGGGCAGCCGTTGAGGTTGATGGTGATCGGCTCGTCGAAGCCGGGCAGCCGCCGCTCCAGCTCGTCGACGAGCGAGGCGCCGCGGGCCTTGGTCTCGACGATCGCCAGCTTGCAGAACTCGATGCCGGTGCAGGCCATCGTGCCCCGCCGGAACGCCGACGGCTCGACCTGGAGGTCCAGCGCCGCCAGCGCCTCGCGCAGCGGCTCGACCTGGTCCTCCTCGACGTCGAGGATGAGCATCTTCTGCTCGACGGTGGTACGCAGCCGGTCGGAGCCGTGCTGCGCCGCCAGCTCGGCGATCTTCGTCAGCGTGCCGCCGTCGACGCGGCCGACGCGGGCCGCGAAGCCCAGGTAGTAGCGGCCGTCGTGCTGCCGGTGCACCCCGATGTGGTCGCGCCAGCGCTCGGCGGGCACCGCGGGCGGCGGGCCGTCGGGGAGCGTGCGCAGCAGGTACTCGTCCTGGAGCACCTGGCGGAACCTCGAAGGGCCCCAGTCCGCGAGCAGGTACTTCAGCCGGGCCCGGTTGCGCAGCCGGCGGTAGCCGTAGTCGCGGAAGACGGCGACGACGCCCTCGAAGACGTCCGGTACGTCCTCCAGCGACGCCCAGGCGCCGATCCGCACCCCCAGCTTGGGGTTGGTCGACAGGCCGCCGCCCACCCAGACGTCGAAGCCCGGGCCCAGCTCCGGGTGTTCGACGCCGACGAAGGCGACGTCGTTGATCTCGTGCACGATGTCGAGCTGCCGCGAGCCGGAGATCGCGCCCTTGAACTTCCGGGGCAGGTTCGAGTACGCGGGATTGCCCACCACGCGCCGCTGGATCTCCTCCAGCGCCGGGGTGCCGTCGATGATCTCGTCCGCCGCGATGCCGGCGACCGGGGAGCCGAGGACGACGCGCGGGACGTCGCCGCACGCCTCGGTGGTGGAAAGACCCACGGACTCCAGCCGGCGCCAGATCTCCGGGACGTCCTCGATCCGGATCCAGTGCAACTGGATGTTCTGCCGGTCGGTGAGGTCCGCGGTGCCGCGGGCGAACTCCTGCGAGATCTCGCCGATCGTCCGCAACTGGGTGACCGTGAGCCGGCCGCCGTCGACGCGGACCCGGAGCATGAAGTGCTCGTCGTCCAGCTCGTGGGGCTCAAGGATCGCCGTCTTGCCGCCGTCGATACCGGGCTTGCGCTGGGTGTACAGCCCCCACCACCGCATCCGGCCGCGCAGGTCGGCGGGGTCGATGGAGTCGAAGCCGCGCTTGGAGTAGATCGTCTCAATGCGTGTCCGCACATTGAGACCGTCGTCGTCCTTCTTGATCTGCTCGTTGCCGTTGAGCGGCGTGAAGTGGCCGGCGGCCCACTGGCCTTCGCCGCGGTGGCGGCCCGCCTTGCGGCGACCGGCCGCCGTGGGGCGCGAGGAGGAGTTAGCCATGACAGGGGTGTCCTTAAGGCAAGCGGAGGAGCCGGCCATGGGCGCGTACGACCCTGATGACCTGCGCAAACGGTTCTTCGACAGGGCGGCTGTACAGGGGCGCGCGCGTGCGTCCGCGACGGTGGGGACGGCTGGGCGGCGGCGGGAGGTCGGCGGTGCTGTGACTTTCAGCCCGCCGGACAGATGGCGCTGGACATACGGCCGAGATCGACGTGACGCCGACTCACCAGGGCGACTCCAGCTCGATCCATGGAGAGAGCGTGGCATGGGGTGCCGCGGATCGTCCACAGTATTCCGCCATGCGGACAGTCAGGTCTTGCTATTTGGACACCGGGGTTTAGGAGGACCCTATTTCTGCGGTCCGCCGGCCGCCGTGTCCTCGGTGCGGACGTCGAAGATCCGGAAGCCGCGGCGCCGGTAGTTGTCCAGGGCGTGCGGGCCGTCATCGCTGCAGGTGTGCACCCACACCCGGCGCGTGGGCGGCCGCCCGGGCCACCGCTCCGCCAGGTCCCAGGCGCGCGCCGTGCCGACGGAGAGCAGGTGCCCGCCGACGCGCCGGCCGCGGAACGCGGGCAGCAGTCCGAAGTACGTGATCTCCACCACCCCGTCCGGCTGCCCCTCCAACTCCAGGTAGCCGGCGGGCGTCCCGCGCTCGTACGCCACCCACGTCTCGGTCCCCGGCTGCTCGACGAAGGCGCGCCAGCGCTCCTCGTCCCAGACCAGCCGGTCCGTCCACGACACGTCGGCGCCGACGGCCCCGTAGAGATAACGGTTGAAACCCGGGGAAGGGATAGCGGCGCGCACGACGGTCAGTTCCCCGGCCGCGACGGTCGCCGGCGCGGCCGCCGGGGTGAGATCGTCCGCGGCGGTCTGCTCCAGTGACCAGGTGGTGAGGGCGGTGCTCTCCATAGGGGAATCAGACCACGGCGCACGGTGCCTTGCGGAGCCGGGTGCGGTGCAGGAATCTGCCTCACGACCCCTTGCCCGCGGGTGGGCGCCGCCCGTAGCTTATGGCAAGCGCTTTCTGTGGCCTTGGCCACTGTCGTAGCACCGCACCAGGCACCACTCGGCACCACCTGGCACCACCCTCACTGCACGACCGCAGGACGACCTTCGGAACAGGCCGCCACGGTCACCGCCCGGACGCCACCCGGGCCGGTGCCGGGAGCCGCTCCACCGTCCGCAAGACCGCACCGGCGACGGCCACGTGTTCAACCTCGATTGGATGCATCTCGAGTGACAACGGCACAGGACGACATCAAGGCGCCCGCCGCCGTCCCGACCGCTCCCGAGCGGACGGGGCGGCGCGGCGCGCGCCTCGGCAACCAGCTCGCCGCCTTCGGCTCCGCCGTGTGGCGGCCCCTCATCGTGCTCGCCGTGATCGGCCTCGTCTGGTGGTTCGTCACCGCGCGGGAGATGGTCGAGCGCTACCTCGTCCCCACCCCCGGCTCGGTCTTCGAGGTCATGTGGGAAGACCGCTCGATGCTGGCGGAGCACACCTACGTGACGCTGTACGAGACGGTCATCGGCTTCCTGCTGGCGGCCCTCATCGGCATCGGCTCGGCCGTGCTCATCGTCTACTCCAAGACCGCCGAGCGCTCCCTCTACCCGATCATCCTCTTCGCCCAGGTCATCCCGAAGATCGCCATCGCGCCGATCCTCATCGTGTGGTTCGGCACCGGGCTCTCCCCGAAGATCATCCTGGCGGTGCTGATCGCCTTCTTCCCCGTCGTCGTCTCCGGCGTCGCCGGGCTGCGCGACACCGACCCCGAACTGCTGGACCTCTCCGCGACGATGGGCGCGAGCCGGTGGAGCGTCTTCGTCAAGGTGCGCTTCCCCGGCGCGTTGCCGCAGCTCATGGCCGGGCTGAAGGTCGCGGTGACCCTCGCCGTGGTCGGCGCGGTCGTCGGCGAGTTCGTCGGCGCCAGCGAAGGGCTCGGCTACATCCTGCTGCTCGCCAGCGGCAATCTGAACTCCGCGCTGCTCTTCGCGGACCTGATCCTCATGTCGGCGATCGGCGTGGTGCTGTTCGTCGTCATCGAGGTCGCCGAGTCCCTCCTCATCCCGTGGCACGCCAGCCGCCGCGAGGGCTCCAGCGTGACCATGGCGACGACCTGAGCGGGGCCCCTTCCCGCCCGTTCGCGTCCATGGCGCCGCAGCCCGTATCCCGCAGTACCGGACCACCCAGGAAGGCAACGACATGAAACGCACCGCGGCGACACTCACCCTGCTGAGCGCGCTGCTCGCCGCCGCCGGCTGCGCCCCCGACACGTCGGACGACGACGGCGGGGACTCAGGCGGCGACGGCAACGGCAAGAAGGTCACGCTGACGCTCAACTGGGTTCCGTACGGGGAGCACGCCGCCTTCTACTACGGCGTGGAGAAGGGCTTCTACGCCGACGAGGGCATCGACCTGGAGATCAAGCCCGGCAACGGCTCCGCGGCCACCATCCAGCAGGTCGCGCAGAACAAGACCGACTTCGGCTGGGCCGACACCCCGCCGCTGATGGCCGGCATAGGCGAGGGCATGGGGGTCAAGAGCCTCGGGGTCTACCTCCAGAAGGGCCCGTCCTCCGTGCAGTTCGTCTCCGACGAGAACATCAAGGAGCCGGCCGACCTGGAGGGCAAGACCGTCGCGGGCACGCCCGGCGACGCGATGTACGCCACCTTCCCCGGCTGGCTGGAGGCCAACGACGTCGACCCGTCCAAGGTCAAGGTCGTCAACGTCCAGCCCGCGGACAAGATCTCGCAGCTCGCCGCCGGCAAGGTCGACGCCATCATGGGCTTCTTCCACGACCAGGGCCCGACGATCGAGAACACCACGGGCAAGACCGTCGACTACATCCTCTTCTCCGACTTCGGCATGAACGTCCTCGGCACCGGCATCGTCGCCTCCGACAAGATGCTGGCCGACGACCCGGAGCTGGCCAAGGCGTTCGTCCGGGCCACCACGAAGTCCTGGCAGGAGGTCGAAGCCAACCAGGAAGAGGCCGTGAAGATCATGTCCGAGGCCGCGACCGAGCCGCCGCCGGACAACGTGCTCGCCAACCAGCTCAAGGACACGCTGCCGCTGCTGCAGGGCGACGGCGGCGGCATCGGCGTCAACTCCGAGGAGTCGTGGCAGGAGACTATCGACCTGCTGTCGGACGGCGGGATGCTGAAGGAGGCAAAGAAGCCCGCCGACTACTGGGACGCGTCGTACGCCGCTAAGGGGTGAGCAGTGCCGCAGCTCGAACAGAAGAAGACCGCCGCGACCGACGCGGCGGCGTCCGCAAGCATCGACATCCGCGATGTGACGTGCACCTTCACGACGAAGCGCAGTCGCACCACGGCGGTCGACGGGGTCTCGATGCGGATCGAGCCCGGTGAGTTCGTCTCCATCCTCGGCCCTTCCGGCTGCGGCAAGTCGACCCTGCTGAAGATGATCGCCGGCCTGGTGCTGCCGACGACGGGCCAGGTCAGCCTGCTGGGCCGGCAGGTGACCGGGCCGCAGCGCAACATCGGCTTCGCCTTCCAGCGGGCCGCGCTGCTGCAGTGGCGCGGGGCGCGGAAGAACATCCTGCTCCAGGCCGAGATGCGCGGCATGGACAAGCAGACCGCGGCCCGCCGGGCCGACGAGCTGATCGAGCTGACGGGCCTGAAGGGCTTCGAGGACGCCCTGCCGCACGAGCTGTCCGGCGGCATGCAGCAGCGGGTGGCGCTGTGTCGCGCGCTGCTGCACGAGCCGCCGGTGCTGCTGCTCGACGAGCCGTTCGGCGCGCTGGACGCGCTGACGCGGGAGCACCTGAACGTCGAGCTGAACCGCATCTGGCGGGAGACGGGCACGACCATCGTGCTGGTCACCCACTCCATCTCGGAGGCCGTCTACCTCGGCACCCGGGTCGAGGTCATGAGCGCCCGCCCGGGCCGGATCATCGAGACCATGCCGGTGGACCTGCCGGCGGCCCGGGACTACGGGAAGGTCATGTCGGCGCCGGAGTTCGAGACCCTGGCGGCCCACATCCGCGGCCTCCTGGGCGGCGCCCACTAGCCCGCCGCCGGTAGTACGCCGCCGCCCGGGGCCCGCCCGTCACGGGGCACCGGGCGGCGGCGTATCCGCGCTCGCGGCAGATTTAACAAACGCTTCATATTGTTTCGGAATTACGTCGGCAATTCCGTTTCCGGGCAAGGGAATTGCATGCGCGACCGTATCTCTGCGATGGTGCGTGCATGCCCACCGACCAGCGCTTCTTCGCCCGCCACCACGTGGACTTGGTGCGCGTGGCGAGCGCGCTGTGTCCGTGCGGCCGTCCGTAGACGGCCGCACCCGGGTGTACGCCGCGGGTGCTCGATTCCGAACGGGCCCTTTACGCCCGCTCATGCAGCCCGCCCCGTACACACCCCGGAACGAGGTCTCCATGTCCACCCCGCCGACGCTCTCCCCCGCTGCGCCCGCCGCCGCGCCCGGCGCACCCGCCGGCCCGACGCCCGCCGCGCTCGCCGAGCTGGTCCGCGCCTTCGCCGGCCGGCCCGGCCGCTGGCGGCCCGCGGTCCGGTTCGACGCCGCGGCCCGCTTCCACACCCGGCTGGAGGTGACCGGCGGCCACGAGGTCTGGCTGCTGACCTGGCTGCCGGGGCAGGGCACCGAGATCCACGACCACGGCGGCGCCGCGGGCGCGTTCACGGTCGTGTCGGGGGTGCTCACCGAGCGCAGCTTCCCCGCGCCGCCCGCCGCGCCGCGGGCGCGGGAGCTGGCCGTGGGCGGGCTGCGCTCGTTCGGCCCGCGGTACGTCCACGAGGTGGTCAACGCCGGGACGGCACCGGCCGTCAGCATCCACGCCTACGCGCCCGCGCTGTCGGCCATGTCGTACTACGCCGAGGTGCCCGGCGGCGGCCTGCGCCCGGTCCGTACCGACCCGGTGACCGGCTGATGGCCGCCGCGGAGGCCCCCGGGATCGACGCGGCGCTCGCCGCCGTACGCGCCACGCTGGACCGCCTCACCCCCCGGCAGGCGTACGCCGCCCTCGCCGATGGTGCCGTCCTCGTGGACACCCGGCCCGAGTTCCAGCGGCGCGCCTCCGGCACCGTGCCCGGGGCCCTGCTGGTGGAGCGCAACCATCTGGAATGGCGCTGCGACCCGGCCAGCGGCGCATCGGTGGCCGAGGCCACCGGCACGGGGGTGCACTGGATCGTCATGTGTGACGAGGGATACGCCTCGTCGCTGGCCGCCGCCTCGCTCAGGTCCCTCGGGCTGACCCGGGCGACCGATCTGACCGGCGGCTTCCAGGCGTGGCGGGCGGCCGGGCTGCCGGTCACGCTCCCGTAACGCCTCACCTGCACAAAGACGTGCAAAGGCGTACGAAAACCCGGCCCGTATGCCGGACGATTCGTCCACGCCTCAAGAACCCCCTTGACCGAGCCGCCCCGATGGGCTTATCCCTACTAAGTCAATAGGGATACTCGGAAAGACGATGTTGATTCCCGGAACACCCCCGAGAGGATGACCCTCCCGTGTCTGCACCACGCCGCCGCCGCGCGGCCATACGCCTGCTCGCCGGCACCGCCGCCCTCCCCCTGCTCGCCCTGACCGCCTGCGGTTACGGCTCCGACAGCGACGACAAGGGCGACGACGCGGCCCCCGCCGCCCAGGGCGAGAAGATCGGCGGTCTCGACGAGATCAACATCGGCTTCTTCGGCAACGTGACCCACGCGACCCCCCTGGTCGGCCTCGGCGACGACGGCCTGATCACCAAGGAGCTGGGCGGCACCGCCGTCAAGCCGCAGATCTTCAACGCAGGACCGTCCGCCATCGAGGCGCTCAACGCCGGCTCCGTCGACATGACCTGGATCGGCCCCTCCCCCGCCATCAACGGCTACACCCAGGCGGACGGCCGCAACCTGCGCATCGTCGCGGGCGCCACCTCCGGCGGCGCCTCGCTGGTCGTCAACCCCGACAAGATCAAGTCGCTGGACGATCTGGAGGGCAAGCGGATCGCCACGCCCCAGATCGGCAACACCCAGGACGTGGCCCTGCTCAACTACCTCGCCGGCGAGGGCCTGGAGGTCGACCCGCAGTCCGGCAAGGGCGACGTGCTCGTCATCCGCCAGGACAACAAGGAGATCCCGACCACCTTCCAGCAGGGCGGCCTCGACGGCGCCTGGGTGCCGGAGCCCACCGCCTCCAACCTGGTCGCCAAGGGCGGCGAGGTGCTGCTGAACGAGAAGGAGTTGTGGGACGACGGCAAGTTCGTCACCACCCACCTGATCGTCTCGCAGGCGTTCCTCAAGGACCACCCCGACGTGGTCGAGGCCGTCGTGCGCGGCTCGGTGAAGACCAACGCCTGGATCAAGGACAACCCCGACGAGGCCAAGACCCTGGTCAACGAGGGGATCGAGGAGTACTCGGGCAAGCCGCTGCCCGGCGACGTGCTCGACCGCGCCTTCGACGACATCGAGGTCACCGACGACCCGCTCGCCTCCACCCTCGGCGACCAGGCCGACCACAGCGTCAAGTCGGGCCTCCTCGACGAGGCGAAGACCGACGGCATCTACGACCTGTCCATCCTCAACAAGGTGCTCAAGAGCGAGGGCCGGCCCGCCGTCGAGGACGCCGGCCTCGGCGTCGAGTAGCTCTGCCCGCCTCACCTCCGGGAGGTGCAAGAGATGTCCACCGCCATCACCGACGACGCCCCGGCCGGCTCCGCGCAGGCCGGGGACGGGCCCGCGGCCCGCATCACGCACGTGTCCAAGACGTTCGGGCGCCCGGGGGCACAGCTCCTGGTGCTCGACGACGTCACCGTCGACGTCGCGCCGGGCGAGTTCGTCACGCTGCTCGGCGCGTCAGGATGCGGCAAGTCCACCCTGCTCAACCTGGTCGCCGGCCTGGACGCGCCGACCGCCGGGACCATCGAGATACCCGGCGGCCAGCGCCCCGCGCTGATGTTCCAGGAGCACGCCCTCTTCCCGTGGCTGACCGCGGGCAGGAACGTCGAGCTGGCGTTGAAGATGCGCGGCCTGGCCAAGGCCGAGCGCCGCACCGAGGCGGAGCGCCTGCTCGAACTCGTCCGGCTGGGCGGCGCGTACGGCAAGCGGGTGCACGAGCTGTCCGGCGGCATGCGCCAGCGCGTCGCGCTGGCCCGCTCGCTCGCGCAGGACAGCAGGCTGCTGCTGATGGACGAGCCGTTCGCCGCGCTCGACGCCATCACCCGCGACGTCCTGCACGACGAGCTGACCCGCATCTGGGCGGAGACGAAGGTCTCCGTGCTCTTCGTCACCCACAACGTGCGCGAGGCGGTCAAGCTCGCCGAGCGCGTGATCCTCATGTCCTCCCGCCCCGGGCGCATCGCCCGGGAGTGGACCATCGACATCCCGCAGCCGCGCCGGATCGAGGACACCGAGGTGGCCAACCTCTCGCTGGAGATCACCGAAGAGCTGCGAGGGGAGATCCGCCGCCATGGCAAGCACTGACACCACCGGCACGTCCGGTGCGTCCGGTAGTAAGACTGGCGCGAAGTCCGGTGAGGACTCCGCCGCCGGCCTCGCCGGGCTCGAAGCCGGCCTCGACGCCCTCGATACGCGGACCGCGGCGCGCACCCCGCTGCGCCAGGTGCTGCTGCAGAAGGTGTTGCCGCCGATCATCGCGGTCGCCCTCGTCGTGGCCGTCTGGCAGTTGCTGTACGTGCTGGAGGTCAAGCCCGACTACCAACTGCCGGGCCCCGGCCAGGTCTGGGACGCGCTCGCCGACCAGTGGTACGAGGGCACGCTCTTCGACGTCATCTGGACGAGCCTGTCCCGCGGCGTGCTCGGCTTCCTCATCGCCATCGCCATCGGCACCCCGCTCGGACTGATCGTCGCCAAGGTGCCGTTCGTGCGCGCCGCGATCGGCCCGATCCTCACCGGGCTGCAGTCGCTGCCGTCGGTGGCCTGGGTGCCGGCGGCGATCATCTGGTTCGGCCTCACCCCGTCGATGATCTACGCGGTGGTGCTGCTCGGCGCCGTCCCGTCGATCGCCAACGGACTGGTCTCCGGCATCGGCCAGATCCCGCCGCTGTATCTGCGCGCCGGCCAGGTCATCGGCGCCACCGGCCTGCACGGCGTACGGCACGTGCTGCTGCCGGCGGCGCTGCCCGGCTATCTGGCCGGGCTCAAGCAGGGCTGGGCGTTCTCCTGGCGGTCGCTGATGGCCGCCGAGATCATCGCCACCTCCCCCGATCTCGGGGTGGGCCTGGGCCAGTTGCTGGAGACCGGCCGCGGCTACCAGGACATGGCGATCGTGCTCAACGCGATCCTGCTGATCCTGATCGTCGGCGTCGCCATCGAGCTGCTGGTGTTCGGCCCACTGGAGCGCCGGGTGCTGCGCAACCGGGGGCTGCTCGTGACGCGCTGACCGCGAGCCTGCTCCCCTGAGAACCCGCCGGGGACCGCTCCGGGCCGTAGCTCAAGGCCCGGACCGGTCGCCGGCGTGATGCGTGTAAGGGACATGACTCCTCCGGGGTGGGGTTATCCCCCCTTCTTTCGGTGGAGCTGAGCACCTTCGGGTTCACCAGCCAGCACGATGGGGACCGCACCCGCCCTTCTCTAACGTCGTATCGGCAGGTGGGGGCAGTGTGCCGCCGCCGCGCACGAGGGAGAAGGACGATGGGGGCACCGAGGGCGCCGAGGCATACGAAGCGGCGTCAGGGCGTCGCCGCGGCCGTCGGCGGCTGGAGCGTCACCCACCGCTGGGCAGCGGTGGGTATCTGGGTGTTGTTCGTGGTGCTGGCGACGGTCGCCGGCTCCGCGGCGGGGCGGGCCCAGGTCAGCGACAGCGAGGAGGTCCCGGGCGAGACCGGGCGGTCCGCGAAGATCCTGGAAGACGCGGGCGTGGACGAGCCGGTCGGGGAGAGCGTGCTCGTCCAGTCGCAGAAGGGCGGGCCGAAGGCGACGGCGAGCGAGTTCCGTACGGCCGTCGGGGATGTCGTACGGGCCGTCGAGGGCACCGGCGAGGTGACGGACGTCGTCTCGCCGTACGAGAGCGACACGATCTCCGCGGACGGGCGCTCGGCGCTGGTCCAGTTCCGGATGAAGGGCGACCCGGAGACCGCGGCGGACCGGGTGGAGCCGGTGACCGACGCGGTCGCGGAGGTCCAGGACGCGCACGAGTCGCGGGGGCTGCTGATCGAGGAGATCGGCGGCGCCAGCATGGAGAAGACCTTCGACGACGCCTTCGGCGAGGACTTCAAGAAGGCGGAGTACTCGGCGGTGCCGATCGCGTTCGGCATCCTGCTGATCGTCTTCGGCGCGTTCGTGGCCGCGCTGCTGCCGATGGTGCTGGCGATCACCGCGATCGTGGCGACGATGGGCCTGATGGGCGTGGTCAGCCACGTGCAGCCGATGAGCGACGTCGCCGACTCGGTGATGCTGCTGGTGGGGCTGGCCGTCGGCGTCGACTACTGCCTGTTCTACCTGCGCCGCGAGCGCGAGGAGCGGGCCAAGGGCCGCGACGCGCGGACGGCGCTGGAGATCGCCGCCGCCACCTCCGGGCGCGCGGTGCTGGTCTCCGGCATCACGGTCATCGTCGCGATGTGCGGCATGCTCTTCACCGGCCTCGCCGACTTCGCCGCGATGGGCGTCGCTTCGCTGATGGTGGTCGCGGTGGCCATGGTCGGCTCGGTGACCGTGCTGCCGGCGATGCTGTCGCTGCTCGGCGAGCGGGTCGAGAAGGGCAGGGTGCCGTTCCTGGCGCGGCTCAAGCGCGGCAAGACCAACGCCGGCGGCGAAAGCCGGGTGTGGCGGGCCGTGCTGACGCGCGTCCTGCGCCGGCCGAAGGCCGCGGTGATCGTGGCCACCGGCGCGCTGGCGGCCATCGCGCTGCCGGCCGTGGGCATGAACACCGCGAACCTCACGCTGGACCAGGAGTTCGGCGACTCGCTGCCGATCGTGCAGACCTACGACCGGATCAACGAGGCGTTCCCCGGCGGCTCCGACCCCGCCGAGGTGGTCGTCAAGGCCGACGACATCAACGCGCCCGAAGTCCGCAAGGCCATCGTCGACTTCGAGGAGCAGGCGCTGGACACGGGCGCGTCCAAGGGCCCGATCGACATCCAGGTCTACGACGAGAAGAACGTCGCCATCATCGAGGTGCCCCTCGTCGGCGGCTCCGACCAGGACAAGGCGGAGAAGAGCCTCGCGCTGCTGCGCGACGAGATCCGGCCGGTGACGCTGGAGGCGGTCGACGGCGTGGAGGCGCCGGTCGGCGGCCAGGTCGCGGGGAGCAAGGACTTCAACGACCAGCTCGTCGGCGCGGTGGTGCCGGTCTTCCTCTTCGTGGTGGCCTTCGCCTTCCTCCTGATGCTGATGGCCTTCAGGTCGCTCACGATCGCCGTCACCTCGATCCTGCTCAACCTGCTGTCGGTGGGCGCCGCGTACGGCGTGCTGACGATGGTCTTCCAGCACGGCTGGGGCGCGGGCCTGGTCGGCGCCGAGGGCGTCGGGGCGATCGTCGCCTGGCTGCCGCTGTTCCTCTTCGTCATCCTCTTCGGGCTGAGCATGGACTACCACGTGTTCGTGGTCTCGCGGATCAAGGAGGCGCGGGCGCAGGGGCGGAGCACCGCCGACGCCATCTCGCACGGGGTGATCACCACCGCGGGCGTGGTGACCAGCGCGGCCGTCATCATGGTCGCGGTGTTCTCGATCTTCGGCACGCTGTCGATGCAGTCCATGAAGCAGATGGGCGTGGGCCTGGCGACGGCCGTGCTGATCGACGCGACGATCATCCGCGGCGTGCTGCTGCCTGCGGTGATGGCGCTGCTCGGCGAGCGCAACTGGTACTTCCCGAAGGCGCTGCGCCGGCTGCCCGACCTGGAGCACGCCGAGCCGCAGCCGGTACCGATGGGTAGCGTTCCGCCGCCGGTTCCCGCAGACTCTCCGTTGGTCGAAGGGAGCCGCCGATGAACCTGCCGTTCGGCAACTACCAGAACGAGATCTATCTGAACGGGCTGGCGGACGAGCTGCCGCCGTTCACCACCGACCTCACCGCGCTGGAGCAGTCCGCGCGCGAGCGGCTGGCGGACGGTCCGTTCTGGTACGTCGCGGGCGCGGCCGGCTCGGGCGCCACCGCCCGGGCCAACCGGTCGGCGTTCGACCGGGTCCGCCTCGTCCCGCGCATGCTGACCGGCGCCACCGGGCGGAGCCCGGCCACCACCGTGCTGGGCACCGAACTCCCCGCGCCCGTACTGCTTGCGCCCGTCGGGGTGCAGTCGATCGTGCACCCCGACGGCGAACCGGCCACGGCCCGCGCCGCCGCCGCCCTCGGCATCCCGATGGTGATGTCCACGGCCTCCTCGTACACCATCGAGGAGGTCGCGGAGGCGAGCGGCGCGGGCCCGCGCTGGTACCAGCTCTACTGGCCGAACGACGACGAGGTGTGCGCCAGCATCCTGGCGCGCGCCCGCGCGGCGGGCTTCACCGCCCTCGTCGTCACCCTCGACACCTGGACGCTGGCCTGGCGGCCGCGCGATCTCGACGCCGCCTACCTGCCGTTCATCCGCGGCGTCGGCACCGCCGTCGCCTTCTCCGACCCGGCGTTCCGCGCGGGTCTGGAGAAGCCGCCGGAGGAGGACCTGGGCGCGGCGGTGCTGCGCTGGGTGCCGATGTTCACCGGTACGGACCGGACCTGGGACCGGCTGCCGTTCCTGCGGGAGCACTGGGACGGGCCGATCCTGCTGAAGGGCGTCCAGCACCCGGACGACGCCCGCCGGGCCGCGGACGCGGGGATGGACGGCGTCGTCGTCTCCAACCACGGCGGCCGGCAGGTCGACGGCGCGGTCGCGTCGCTCGACGTGCTGCCGGAGGTCGCCGCGGCGGTCGGCGACCGGGTCGAGGTGCTCTTCGACTCGGGCGTACGGACCGGGGCCGACGTGCTCAAGGCCCTGGCGCTGGGCGCGCGTGCGGTGCTGTACGGCAGGCCGTACGCCTACGGCCTCGCGCACGGCGGCGAGGCGGGCGTCACGCACGTGCTGCGCAGCCTGCTCGCCGACCTCGACCTCACCCTGGGGCTGTCCGGTCACCGCTCGGTGCGCGAGCTGGGCCCCGGCGACGTGCGGCGGCTTCCGGGCTGATCGCCCGCAGCACGTAGCCCGCGGCGGTGGCGGCGACGTAGCTGAGGACGGCGTACACGGCACCCGGCATGGCCATCGCGGTGCTGTCGAGCAGGGTGGGGCTGACCGCGATGGTCATGGCCAGGCCGACGTTGTGCATGCCGATCTCGAAGCAGCACGCCACGGCCTGCGGGTGCGCGGCGCGCACCAGCCGGGTGGCGCCGTAGCCGACGGCCAGCGAGACCAGCGTGAAGAGGAACGTGATCGGCCCGAGGTCCACGAACGAGTCGGCGATCCGGTCCCGTTCCACCCAGGCCACGCCCACGATCACCAGGAAGAGCCCGAAGAGGGACGCGACCCGCACCGGCCGGTCGATGCGCTCCCTGACCCGCGGCGCGCGGGCCCTGGTCAGCATGCCGAGCCCGACGGGGATCAGCACGATCGCGAACACCTGGAGGATCTTGTCGTAGTTCAGCCCGAGGTCGTCGCGGCCGACGTCGAAGTACTCCAGCGAGAAGTTGACGATCAGCGGCAGGGAGAAGAGGGAGAGCGCCGAATTGACGGCGGTGAGCGTGATGTTGAGGGCCACGTCGCCGCCGAAGAGCCGGCTGTAGTAGTTCGCGACGGCCCCGCCGGGCGACGCGGCGAGCAGCATCATCCCCACCGCGTACGCGGGCGCCAGGTCGAAGGCCAGCACCAGCCCGAAGCAGGCGGCGGGCAGCAGCAGCACCTGGCACACCAGCGCGGCGGCGACGGCCCGGGGGTGGTGCTTCACCCGCCGGAAGTCGGCGAGCGTGAGGCCCAGCCCGAGGCCGTACATGATGACGGCGAGGACGACGGGCATCATGACAGTGACCACCGGGGAGTTCACGCGCACCAGCCTGCCGGGGCGCGCGGCGCGCTGTCCATGCCGGAGAGGTCTCGTTAATTCGATGGCGCCTCCGCTTGGGCCCGGCCCAGGATGGCGCATGCTCACGACACTCCTCGCCTTCCTCGGGGCCTGCACGCTGATCGCCGCGACGCCGGGACCCAGCACGGTCCTGATCATCCGCAACTCGATGCACAGCCGCCGCGCCGGGATGATGACCGTCCTGGGCAACGAGACGGGGGTCTTCCTGTGGGGCGCGGTCGCCGCGTTCGGCCTCACGGCGCTGCTGGCGGCCTCGCAGATGGCGTACGACGTGATGCGCTGGGTCGGCGCGGCGGTGCTGATCTGGTTCGGGGTGCAGGCGCTGCGGGCGGCACGGCGGGGGGCGGTGGCGGAGTTCGCGGACCGGGCGGGGCCCGAGGTCACGTCGTGGCGGGCGTACCGCTCGGGGCTGCTGCTGAACCTGGCGAATCCGAAGGTGGGCATCTTCGCGATGTCGTTCCTGCCGCAGTTCGTGCCCGTGTCGGCACCGCAGTTGGCCACGACGGTCGCGTTCGCGGCGCTGTGGGCGGTGTACGAGGTCGGCTGGTACGCGGTGTACGTGTGGTTCGTGGGGCGGCTGAAGGGGCTGCTGTCGCGCGCGGGCGTGCGCAAGCGGCTGGAGCAGGTGTCCGGGACGGTGCTGGTGGCGCTGGGGATCCGGCTGGCGGTGGAGCACTGAGCGGGGCGCGGGGGCGCGTTGCTGCGAGGGCGTGTTGGTGCGTGGGAGGCGTACGGGACGGAATGCGACCCTGACCGGAACGTTACGCGCCCGTGCGCCGCACGCCGCAGACTCATGCGCCATGTACGTGCGCTCAGGCGGCGCCGTCGCCGCATCGGGACGGCTACTCGGGGCCGTCGTGCTCCCGGCCGCCCTGCCGGCGGCGGGCTGCGGAGGCGGGGACGGTCGTCGGCACGTTCCGCGCGGGCGACCCGCCGGAGGAGTCCGGCTACTGGATCTTCCGGGGCACGCCGGAAGGCATGTCGGTGGCGGACCGCGACTTCGTCACGACCGAGGACGCCGGATGGCCCGTAGCCGGTGCTACGCGCGGTGCGAAGGAGCGACGGGGAGGTAGCCCAGGTCCACAGGACCGCCGCGCGGCGCGGTGAGCAGGCGGGACAACGGCGGCGGCCACAGCGGCTCGTACGGCTCCGCCACCTCCGCAGGAGACCACCACCGCCAGCCGAGGATGCGGTCCTCCGGGTGCCGCGCGACCGCCTCGGCGGTGGGCTCGCGGCGCCGCCCGGCGGCCAGGTAGATGTGCTCGTGCTGGCGCACCGGCACGCCCTGCCGGGTGAAGTCGTGCTCCCAGGTGCACAGCAGCTCGCCGGCCGCGACGTCCGTCCAGCCGGTCTCCTCGTGCAGTTCGCGCACCGCGCCCGCGCGCGGGCTCTCGCCGGGGTCGAGGCCGCCGCCGGGGGTGGCCCAGTGGATGCCGGCCTCCACGTCGTCGTAGCGGAACATGAAGATCGCGCCGTCCGGGTCGAGGAGCGCGAGGCGGGCGGCGCGGCGGGGTGTGCGCATGCGGCCGAGCCTAACCGCTGTGGCCTGTGCGCCGATCATTTGTCACGGGTACGTACGGGAACGGAAGCGTACTGGACACCCGCCGCCGCCCAGCCCGACAATTCGAAGGTGTCAGGCTCCGACCACCCCACGTCTTCCTCGTTCCCCATGTACCCGGCGGGGATCCCGCGCGTCTCCGACGAAGAGCGGGACAGCGCGATCGAGTTGCTGCGCGACGGCGCGGCCGACGGCCGGCTGTCCCAGGACACGTTCCTGGCCCGCGTGGACCTGGCCTTCGCCGCCCACTCCCACGAGCAGTTGGCGGCGCTGACCGCCGATCTGCCGCCGCGCGAGGGGCGGTTGACGCGGGCGATCCTCGGCACGGTCGCCAAGGCGTCGTCGCTCGGGGTGCGGGTGAAGCAGGCGTGGCAGGCGGAGCGGCTACCGCCGCTGATGCTCCCGGCGCCGGGCACGATCCCGCTGCGGATAGGCCGGGATCCGCGCAACGGGCTGCGGCTGATGGAGGAGACGGTCTCGCGGATGCACGCGGAGCTGCGGTGCGCGAGCGGGGTGTGGCTGCTGCGGGACCTCGGTTCGACGAACGGGACGTTCATCAACGGCCGCCGGCTGACGGGCGAGGCGCCGGTCCGGCCGGGCGACCAGTTGGGCTTCGGGCACACCCGGTACCTGCTGACGGCCCGCTGACCGCTCCGACCGCGGGGGTGAACCGGGGGGCGCGGGCGCGTAGCACCGGAGCCGATGCCGTACGGGCCGTGCCCCCGTCCTCACCCCGCCGCCAGCACCGCGCTCACCACCGGGCCCGCCGCCTCGCTGCCGTGGCCGCCCTCCGGCACCACCGCCGCCGCGGCCACGTCGCCGCGGTACGCCGTGAACCAACTGTCCGGCTGCTCCTGCCCGCCGACCTCCGCGGAGCCGGTCTTCGCGCCCGCCCCGGCGCCCAGGCCCAGGCCCGCGGCCGTGCCCTCGGCCGCGGTCAGCTCCATCATCCGCCGCAGGTCCGCCGCCACCGGCGCCGGCAGCGGCTCGGCGGTGGCGACCTCGCGGTCGTTGAACGAGCGCGGGAGCAGCACCGGCTGCCGGAAACGGCACGGTGGCGCCCCGGGCCGTGCCCGGCTCCAGGGTGACCTTCCGCACCAGGGCGTCCGTGAAGTACGCCCCGAGCACCGGCCGGGCCTCGGCGGCGTAGTCCGTCAGCCGGGCGGCCTCGCCGGGGCGCCGGTCGGCCCAGGCGGCGAGGAAGTCACGGGCGGTGGTACGCACTTCCGCCGCGGTGGGCGGTCCCGTCGGCACGTCGGGACCGTCGCCGCCGCCGGCGACGGCCTGGTAGATGTGGGTGACGCCGAACACGGCCAGTGCGGCCATCCCGGCGAGCACCAGGCATAAAACTGCTTTGGCTCCGGTTCGCATGCGCGTCCCCCTGCCGTCGAGGCCCCTCCCCCGGGCCGCCCACGACTCTACCCGCGGCCTCCGACACTCCGCGGTTGCACTGAACCAAGGTTGAAGTTCTAGCTTTACGGAGCAGGCCGCCGCACCCGGCCGCGCACCACGAGACGGGAGAACCCGATGGACATGCAGGCCACCGCCTGGCAGTCGCTCCACAGCACGGTCACCGCGCAGCGGGACAAGCGCCCGCTGTCGCGGGCCGGGCTCGGGCGGATCTGGCGGTTCGCCCAGCCGCACCGGCGCCTGCTGAAGTGGTTCCTGCTGCTCAGCGTGGTGACCGCGGCACTGGCTGTGGCCACGCCGCTGCTCGCCGGCCAGGTCGTGGACGCCATCATCAGCGACGCCGACCGGGGCCGGGTCGTCTCCCTGGCGCTGCTGATCGCCGCCATCGCCGTCGCCGAGGCGGGGTTCGGGCTGGTGGCGCGGTGGCTGTCGGCCCGTATCGGCGAAGGGCTCATCCTCCAACTGCGCACCGAGGTCTACGACCACGTGCAGCGCATGCCCGTCGCGTTCTTCACCCGCACCCGCACCGGTGCCCTCGTCAGCCGGCTCAACAACGACGTCCTCGGCGCCCAGCGCGCGTTCAGCAACACCCTCTCCGGCGTCGTCGGCAACCTGGTGACCCTGCTGCTCACGCTCGCCGTCATGCTGCGGCTCTCCTGGCAGATCACCCTCCTCGCACTCGTGCTGCTGCCCGTCTTCGTGCTGCCCGCCCGCCGCATGGGCGCCCGGCTCGCCCGGCTGCAGCGCGAGGCCGCGGGCCACAACGCCGCGATGGGCACCCAGATGACCGAGCGGTTCTCGGCGGCCGGCGCCACGCTGGTCAAGCTGTACGGGCGGCCGGAGCGGGAGTCGGCGGAGTTCCGCGACCGGGCGGCGCGCGTACGGGACATCGGGATCCGCACGGCGATGGTGCAGACGCTCTTCATCACCGCCCTCACCCTGGTCTCCGCGCTGGCCCTCGCGCTCGTCTACGGCCTCGGCGGCTGGTTCGCGCTGCGCGGCACCCTGGACGCGGGCTCCGTCGTCGCCCTCGCGCTGCTCATCACCCGCCTGTACGCCCCGCTGACCTCGCTGGCCGGGGCGCGGGTGGAGGTGATGAGCGCGCTCGTCAGCTTCGAGCGGGTCTTCGAGGTGCTGGACCTCAAGCCGCTGGTCGCCGAGAAGCCGGACGCGCGGCAGGTGCCGGAGGGCCCGGTGGCGGTGGAGTTCGACGGCGTGGAATTCGGCTACCCGGCCGCCGACAAGGTGTCGCTGGCCTCGCTGGAGGACGTCGCCGTGCTGGACACCAAGGCCGGGGCGCAGGTGCTGCACGGGGTGTCGTTCCGCGCGGAGCCCGGCCGGATGGTCGCCCTCGTCGGCTCCTCGGGCGCGGGCAAGTCGACGATCGCGCAGCTCATCCCGCGGCTGTACGACACGGACGGCGGCACGGTCCGGCTCGGCGGCGTGGACGTCCGCGACCTGTCGGCCGCCTCGGTGCGGGCGACGCTGGGCATGGTCACCCAGGACGGGCACCTCTTCCACGAGTCGGTCCGCGAGAACCTGCTGCTGGCGCGGCCGGACGCGAGCGACGCCGACCTGTGGGACGCGCTGCGCAAGGCGCGGCTGGACGAGTTGATGGCGGGGCTGCCGGAGGGCCTGGACACCGTCGTCGGCGAGCGGGGCTACCGGCTGTCGGGCGGCGAGCGGCAGCGGCTGACGATCGCCCGGCTGCTGCTCGCGGAGCCGCGCGTGGTGGTGCTGGACGAGGCCACGGCGCACCTGGACTCCACGTCGGAGGCGGCGGTGCAGGAGGCGCTGGCGGAGGCGCTGGCCGGGCGCACGGCGGTGGTCATCGCGCACCGGCTGTCCACGGTGCGGGCCGCGGACCAGATCCTGGTCGTGGAGGAGGGCCGGATCGTGGAGCGGGGCACGCACGCGGAACTGCTGGCGGCCGGCGGGCGGTACGAGGAGCTGTACCGGACGCAGTTCGCGGAGGACGGCGGGGCCGGGGAACTGGTGGCGCAGGAGGCGTAGGACGGAGGCGTACGGGGACGGGGGCGCGGGCCCGTACCGGCGCGCGGCGTACGGGCCCCGCGGGCGCGGCGGCGGCGGCGGTGGGGTGGCGTCAGGCGACCGGGTCCGGCTCCGGGACCGGCGTGCCCGGCAGGTGGCGGCGGGCGCGTACGGGCGAGAAGTACAGCGGCAGCGCCGCCACCATCAGGATCACCGCCCCCGTCCACAGCGCCGCCCGTACCCCCGCGAACTCCCCGATCACCCCGGACAGCGCCGAGCCCAGCGCGACGGAACCCATCAGCAGGAACCGGAAGGTGGCGTTCATCCGGCCGAGCAGCGCGTCGGGCGTCAGCCCCTGCCGCAGGCTCAGCCCCAGCACGTTGTCGACGCCGATCTTCACCGACACCAGCGCCATCCCCGCGGCCCCCGCCACGCACAGCCACGGCGGCCTGCTCAGCAGCGGTACGAGCAGCGCCGCCGGCGCCACGCACAGCCCCGCGGTGGCCAGCGTCCACCCGCACCCCCGCCGGGCGGAGAGCGGCCGGGCGAGCCGGGCGCCGACGAAGGTGGCGACGCCGCAGAGCACCCAGTAGCCGCCCAGGATCCAGGCGGGCAGCCCGAGTTGGCCGACGAAGAGCACCGGGACCATCGTGTTGACGGTCTGCGCCCCGAGGTTGGCGAGCGCCGCGCCGAGCGCGAGCGGGCGCAGTTCGCGGCTGCCCAGCACGTGCCGCAGCCCGTCGCGCATCTCGGCGGCCAGCCGGCGCGAGGCGGCAGGCGCCGACCGGGTGCGGCGCGAGGTGCCGCCGCGGATACCGGTGAGCGAGACGGCCGCGGCGAGGTGGCTGACGGCCTGCGCCGCGACCGCGACCGGTGCCGTCAGCACCTCCACGAGCAGCCCGCCCGCCCCGCGCCCGGCGACGCTGCCGACCGCGTACAGACTGACGACGCCCGCGTTCGCCCGCACCAGTGCCTCCCGCCCGACCACCGCGGGCAGGCAACTGTGCGACGCGACGTCGAAGAAGACCGTGGCGCAGCCCGCCAGCAGCACGGCCGTGTACAGGTGCGGCAGCGTGAGCGTGCCGAACCACCAGGCCAGCGGCACGGCGGTGAGCAGCACGACCCGCGCCAGGGCGGCGGTCACCAGCACCGGCACGCAGCCGAGCCGGTCGACCCACACTCCGGAGGGCAGGCCGATCAGCAGGTACGCGGAGGTGCCGAGCGCGGCCAGCAGGCCGATCTGACCGGGGCTCGCGCCGAGACCGAGCGCCACCAGCGGAAGGGCCAGATGGCCGACCTGGATGCCGATCTGATCGGCGGCGGTGGCGGCGTACAGCCGTCGGAAGGCGGGCACGCGCCAGGGGGATGCGGATGCCATGGGGGGAGCTTGCCGTGCCGCCGGGGCGCGGGGAAAACGGAGCGCGTTCGTCCCGCCCAGGGGGCCCCGCTACCGGTATGCTCCGCCCTTCGCGCCCGGCGGCGGGGGTACGGCCTCGCGCGCGGCCAGCAGCGGCAGGACGTCCGCGACCAGCTCCAACTGCAGCCGCAGCGCGTCCCGCGGGGCGGCGCGCAGCACGGCGCGCATCAGGTCGGTGGCGCCGGCGGGGGCCTTGAGGTCGTCCAGGTGGCGCTGGCAGGTGCCGAGGTCGAGCGAGGGGTTGGGCAGGTCGTTGGCCGCCCAGAGGGTGCGCATCAGCTCGTTGGTCAGCACGGCCGCCGCCCAGCCGGTCTCCACGGGGTCGCCGCGCTGGCGGACGGCCTGCATCTTGGGTACGACGTGGGCCCACAGCTCGGCGTAGTGCGCTTTGACGGGTGCGGGGGTGCGGTAGCCGGCGTGGATGGTCGCGGCGTCGGCCATGAGCCCGGCGACGGCGCCGTCGGGGTCGTGCAGCGGGACGCCGTCGAGGAAGGCGTAACCCCAGGACTCGTCGCCGACGCGGTCCGGGGCGAAGCAGGAGCGCCACTGCTCGGCGGTGCGGGGCACGAGGTCGACGGGCAGCGGGCGGCGGCGGGACCGCCAGGGGGCGCGGCGTACCGGGTCGAGGGCGGTGACCACGAGGACGTCGAGATCGGAGTCGGGGCGGCCGGTGCCGCGGGCGAGGGATCCGGACAGCAGGACGCCGCGGACGTCGGGGTCCGCGCGCAGTTCCGTCAGCACCACCTCCAGCACCGTGCGGTGCAGGGGAGTGGGAAAGGCAGCGGTGGTCATCTCGCTCCCGGGTCCGGCCCAGGCGGGAGCGTAGCAGCCCCTGCACCGAGCGTGCGGGGCCGGGGCGGGAAAGGGATGTGCGCGGGCGGCGGTTGGGCGGTTAGGGTGAGGGCGGAAGTGCATCTGAGGCAATCCGAGGCAAGGAGACGGCGTGGCGGGCTGCTGCTTCGCGGGCACCGGCGGGATGACCCGTCTGTGCACCGGTGGCCACGCAGGTGCGCGGCGCGCGTCCTTCTCCCTCGTGCCGTATCGCCCGCGCGTGGTCCCGGCGCCCTGACCGGCAGCCCGGGACGGCTTTCCCGCTGAGCGACCCCGTCGCAGGCCCCGCGATCCGCGCGCGCTGAGCGCGCCCGCCGGGCTTTTCCCGTCACGTTCACGTGCCCCGCCGAGGGCCGACGTCGCGCTGCCCGGCCAGGGCCATCCGCCAGTCCAGGAACGCACTTCTTTCCGGAAGGACGGCAGGCTGTGGCCCGCTCTCACCGACGCATGTCCGCACGCGCGGATTCCGATACGAACCGTCGCGCCGACGCCCGCGCGACCACGGGCGGCAACGCCCGGACGAACCGCCGCCGCGGCTCCCCGGAGGGGGCCCGGGACACCGGCCGTTCCCGGTCCCTCCCCCGATCCCTCTCCCTCTCCCAGAACTTCCTTGCAGGACCCGCCGTCGCGCGGCGTGTGGTGCGGCTCGCGGCGCCGGAGGCCGGCTGCGGGCTCGTCGTCGAGATCGGCGCCGGCACCGGGACGCTGACCGAGGCGCTGGCGCCGCACTGCCGGGAGCTGATCGCCTACGAGATCGACCGCCGGCTGCTCCCCGGCCTCCGCACCCGGCTGGCCGCCCACCCCCATGTCCGCGTCGTGGGGCAGGACTTCCTCGCCTCCCGGCCGCCGCGGGAGCCGTTCGCGGTGGTGGGCAACGTCCCGTACGCGCGGACCTCCGAGATCGTCGACTGGTGCCTGCGCGCGCCGCGGCTGGAGTCGGCGACGTTCGTCACCCAGCTCGAGTACGCCCGCAAGCGGACCGGGGACTACGGGCGTTGGAGCCTGCTGACCGTGCGCACCTGGCCGTGGCACGAGTGGCGGCTGCGCGGGCGGGTGCCGCGGGAGTCCTTCCGGCCGGTGCCGCGGGTGGACTCGGCGGTGCTGCGGCTCGACCGCCGCGGGGAGCCGCTGCTGCCGCGGACCGAGGAGGCGGCGTACCGCCGCATGGTCGAGACGGGCTTCGGCGGCGCGGGCGGCACCCTGTACGCATCCCTGCGCCGCGCGGGCTACTCGACGCCCCGCCTGACAACGGCCTTCCGCACGGCGGACCTCCCGAATACCACGGTGGTGGCCTACGCCACCCCGTCCCAGTGGCTGACCCTGCACAAGACCCTGCACTGACGCCCGGGGCTGAACGGAACCCGGGTTCCCGGGCAACGCGCGGCAGCGGCCTCCGTCCGCGAGGTGGGCGGGGGCCGCTGCCTGGTGTCCTGCGGGAGTAACCGCGCAATGCTGTCACTCCCCCGCCCCCGGCGGGCCGGGCGTCAACTCCCGCCGCTACCCCTCCGCTACGCCACCGCCCCGTCCGGGCCGTAGCCCCTCTTCGGCACCGGCTCCGCCGCCGCGTCCGGCGCCGGGGCCCCACCCGCGTCGCGGGTCTGGCGGGCGAGCCACTGGCGGTAGCCCTCCGCGCGCTCCGCGTGCCAGCCCGCCTGGCCGCGGTGCAGGTCCCACGCGCCGGCCGACGCCACGTCCCCGTACCGCTCCGCTATCGCCACCGCCAGCCGGACCGCCGCCAGCGCGTCCTCCGCGGCGTCGTGCGCGCGGCCGAGCACCACCCCGTACTCCACACAGACCGCCTCCAGCGTCCTCTTGCCCTCCCGGAACGGGTCCACCGTCCGGTCCATCGCGTACGGATCGATCACCGGGCCCTCCTCCCCGCCGCCCAGCCGCTCGCGCATCGACGCGAGCCCGTGGCGGCGCAACTCCGCTGCCAGCAACGTCAGATCGAATGTGGCGTTGTACGCGACGACCGGCACGCCGCGCTTCCAGTGCGCCGCCAGCGCGTCCGCCACCTCGTCCGCGACCTCCGCCGCAGGGCGGCCGTGGGCCGTCGCCCGCTCGTCGGTGATCCCGTGGATCGCGGTCGTCTCCGGCGGCACCGGAACACCCGGGTCGGCCAGCCACTCCCGCCTGCGCGCCGGGACGCCGCGAACGGCCTCCACGACGGCGGCGGAGACGATCCGCGCCTCCCCCGGGTCCGTCCCGGTCGTTTCCAGGTCGAAGCCGACCAGCAGCTCCCCGTACCACCCCATGGGCGCCCTCCCTGCTCCGTGGCCAGTGACTCCACACTCTCACCCGCCACTGACATACCGGACCTGCAGATTCCGGATATCGCGGAGCGCTCAAGGCGCGTAGACAAGGGACGTGCGGAAGGGCGCGGAGGGGCGCGTGGCGGCCGTCAGGAGACCGGGCGCGCGTCCGTCCAGAAGCTCTCGAACTCCTCCCGGTACACCTCGAAGAGCCCCGGCTCGCCGCCGCCCTCCCCGTGCACCAGCTCCCGCCGCGCCGCCCGCAGGACCAGCGCAGGCGCCTCCGCGCCGCGTGCCCGCCGCAGGTACGTCTGCACCACGCCGACCCCGTCCGGCCGGTCGCCGTTGATCAGGTACGCCGTGAACCGCGGGGTCTCGTCGAAGACCCGGATGTCGAACGACCCTGCCACGTCCCCGCCGCTCTGCGGGCGCAGCCGGGAACGCACGCGGCGCATGTGGATGATGTTCGTCTCCACCGCCCGCGCCAGCTCGCCCCGCTTCATGCCCAGTTCGCGCTCCCGCCGGCGCACCGTGCTGCTCGCCGGGTTGAGGAACAGCAGCCGGATCCGGCAGCCGCCCTCGGCGAGCCGGCCCAGCCGGCGGCCGGAGTAGTTCTGCACGAGCAAATTGAGCCCGATGCCGATCGCGTCGAGCCGCCGGGCGCCGCCGAAGAGGTCCTCGGCGGGCAGCGCGCGCTGGAGCCCGACCCGGTCGGGGTGGACACCGACCACGTCCGCGTACCGGTCGCCGACCAGGTCCTCCACCGCGTCCACCGGCAGCCGGTCCGCGGACGGCGGCTGGTCGTCGGCGCCGAGGAGGCGCAGCAGCCGGCCCGCCGCGCGCTCGGCCTGGGCCAGCACGGTGCCGGACAGCGCGCGGTTGCGGGAGACGACGTTGCGGGCGACCTCCAGCTCGTCGAGCGCCAGTTCCAGGTCGCGGCGGTCGTCGAGGTACGGCTCGAAGCACGGCCAGTGCTGCACCATCAGCTCGCGCAACTGCGGCAGCGTCAGGAAGCTGATGACGTTGTCGTCGGCGGGATCCAGCAGGTAGCCCTTGCGCCGGCTGACCTCCCGCACCGCGACCGCCCGCTGCACCCACTCCTGGCCCGCGGGCCCCGCCGCGGCGACGACCCACTCGTCGCCGTGGACCGGCTCGTAGACGGGGCGCAGCACCGAGGCGACGACGGAGCGCAGCCGCTGCTCGACCACGTTCAGCCAGATGTACGCCCGGCCCGCGCGCGCCGCGCGGGTGCGTACCTCGTCCCAGTCGTCCTGGCCCCAGCCGATCTCCGCGCCGATCTCCATCGGCCGGGCCAGCGACACCGTCCCGGGCGGCGGTGGCGCGCCCGGTGGCGGCTCGGTCGAGCCGCCGCCCCCGCGGCCCTCACCCTCGGGACCGCCTGCCGGGGGCAGCTCAAGACCGCCCGCACCCACGCCCGTACCGCCTTCCGCGCCCAGCTCCACGATCACGGCAGCGTACTGCCACGATCCCCGGGGCGCATCCTGATCGAGCCAGGGGTAACCCAACTGCCGCGCCGGGTTCCGCGGTTGTCACCCGGGCGGGCGGCGGGCGGGCGGCGAACGACTCGCGAACGGCCCGCGGACGACCGCCAAGTGCCCCCGGGACGGCCCGCGGACGACCCTCAGGCGGTCCGTCGCGCCGCTTACGCCCCGCCGCCGGGCGGTACTTGGGCGGTCGCCGGATGCCCGCCCCACAGGACGCCGGCGAGCAGCCCGGCGATGTTCCAGGCGTCGTCCACGCCGCGGTGGTGGGTGCCCTCCAGCGCCCGGCCGGCGTGGGCCAGCGCCTCGGCCATGCCCAGCTCGCGGCCGAGCCCGTGGGCGAGCGAGTAGAGCGTCTTGGCGTTCACGTGCCGCCTGCCGAAGGGGTACGCGACCTCCGCGGCCGCGCACTGCCGCTCGAACTGCCGCCGGTCGTAGTCCCCCCAGCTCGCCCACACCCGCTGCCGCGCGCCGTGCTCGCGCCGCAGCAGCGCGCACGCCTCGGCGAACGGGACGCCGGCCGCGACCTGTCCGGGGGTGAGCGTGGTCAGCCGGGTGCAGAAGTCGCTCACCTCGGAGTGCTCGGGCCGTACCAGCACCGACCGCCGCGAGAGCCGCTGCCCGGTCTGCACATCCAGCTCGCAGAGCCCGATCTCGATGATCTCCGGGCTCATCCCGGCCGGCGGCTGGCCCTCCCAGCAGGTGGCTTCGACGTCGACGACGAGGACGCGGTCGAGGAGTTGCGTGGTCATGCGGACCAGCCAAGCACGCGGCGCCCGTGCGCCGCGCGGCCTTTTCGGGCGGCGGGAGCGGCGTGAGAGAGCGCCGCCGCCGCTTCCATCGCGGCGCGTTATGGGAAGTTGTGATTACCGCGAACTCCCGGTTTCCGGAATCCTGACGCCTGGTACTTCCCTGGCCCTCCACGCGCGGGCCCACCCAACCCGCGTGCCATCGGAAACGAGGAACCTTGCGAATAACCAGGACACTCCCCACACTCGTCGCCGCGCTGCTGGCCGCCCTCGCTTTCGGCACCACCGCAGTCGCCGCGGACCACACGTCCGCCCGCGGCGCCGACGCCCCTGCGGCCGCCCAGGCCCGTACGCCCGAAGGGCCGCCGTCCACAAAGATCATCGGCGGCGGCTACGCCCAGAGCGGCCCCTGGGCCGCGCGGCTGTTCTCCAACGGCCGCCAGACGTGCAGCGCGTCGATCATCGCGCCCACCTGGATCCTCACCGCCAAGCACTGCGTCAGCGGCGGCGGGCTCTCCTTCCGCATCGGCAGCCTCGACCAGACCAGCGGCGGCACCCTCGCCAACGGCGTGCAGACCTACACCCACTCCTCCGACCTGGCGCTGGTCCGGCTCGACCGGTCCGTCTCCACCACGTACGCCACGCTCGGCCAGCCCGGTTCCGTGACGGTCGGCCAGAACGTCCAGGTCTACGGCTGGGGCGCCACCTCGCAGTGCGGCTCCGAGATCAACTGCCAGTCCCAGTACCTGAAGGTCGCCAACGTCACGGTCACCGGCGGCTGCAGTGACGCCTACGGCGGCAACGCCATCTGCGCCCGGCGCGGCGACGGCATCACGGCCGGCGGCGACTCCGGCGGTCCGATGATGGCGAACGGCGCCCAGGTCGGCGTCGCGTCCACCAGCGACCGGCAGACCACCACCGCGTACACGAACGTCACGCGGTACCGCTCCTGGATCCAGTCCATCGCCGGTGTCTGAGGCCCACCCGCCGCACGGCACCTGAAGCCGGGCGGATGCACCCGGTCCGTACGCCGGCACGCCCGGACCGGGTGCATCCGTCCACTCCCCGCCCACCTGCCCCGCCTGTCCCGCCTGACTGCGCGCGGGGCGGGTGGGCGGACCCCTTCGTGGGGACGGCCACCTCCTCCCCGGCCCCCCCCACCGTGCGGCGCTCCGCCGCGGACATCCCGGCCGCGGCGAGGTGCCGCTTTGTCCAACTGCCGATCTCTTGCCGCGTTCCGGTCCCGGACGAAAGACTGGACGGCATGACCGCATGGAACGACCGGTTCGACCTGGGTGACGCCAGGTGGCGCAAGACGAGTTACAGCGACCGTACGGGGACCGCCTGCCTGGAGGTCGCGGACGGCTTCCACCCCGCTCTGGTCCCGGTGCGCGACAGCAAGGACCCGCACGGCCCGGCGCTGGTCTTCACCGCGACCGCCTGGGAGGCGTTCGTGCACGGCGTGAAGTCGGGGGACTTCGAGGCGTAGCGCGGCAGGTAGCGTGCGTACGGTGAACGACTCCGCGCGCTCCCCCGATCTCCCACGCGATCTCCCCCCGGCCCTCTTCCCGCCCGGCCTGCCGGTCCTCAGCGAGATGCGCGTGCACGCCTCCGGACGCGCCTGGCTTGCGGAACTGCCGGACCTGGTGGAGAAGTTGCGTGCGCGCTGGTCGCTGCGGTTCGGCGCCCCCTTCACGGGCGGAAGCTGCTCCTGGGTGGCCCCGGCGCGGCTGCCGGACGGCACCGACGCGGTGTTCAAGGTGACGTGGCCGCACCGCGAGGCCGCCGGCGAGGCCGAGGGCCTGCGGATCTGGGACGGCCGCGGTGCCGTACGCCTCCTGGCGCACGACCCCGGTCACTACGCCCTGCTCCTGGAGCGCTGCAAGCCGGGCACCGAACTCGGCACGGCCGACGAGCTGGGCGCCGGACACCGGCTGCGGCTCGGCGCCGAGGTGCTGCGCGAGCTGTGGAGCGCCCCGGTGCCGCAGGACTGCGGTCTGGAGCGGGTCGCGGACGTGTGCGCCGAGTGGGCGGACCTCCTGGAGGAGCGGATGGAGCGGCTGCGCCCCGGCTACGACGCGGGGCTCGTCGCGCACGGCGCCCGGCTGCTGCGCGAACTGCCGGGCGGCGCCCGGCGCGAGGTGGTCGTCCACGGCGACTTCAACCCCGGCAACATCCTCGCCGCGGGCCGCCGCCCCTGGCTGGCCATCGACGCCAAGCCGATGACGGGCGACCCGGGCTACGACCCCTTCCCCCTGCTGGAGCAGATCGACGACCCCTTCGCCACCGCCGACCCGGCGCGTACGGTCGCCGGCCGGCTGGCGCTGCTCGCCGGCGAGTTGGGCGAGGACAGCGGGCGGCTCGCGGCGTGGGCGGTGGCCCGGCGGGTGGAGGCGGCGCTGTGGAGCGCGGAGCACGGGGACGCGGCGGGCGGGGCGGGGGTGCTGGGCGAGGCGCGGCTGCTGGCGGAGGTCGCGGGGGTGTAGTCGGTACGGGCCCGAGGTGCATCGCCGCGTAGGGCAGGCCCGTAGCGGCGGACCCCGATCCGCGTGACGCCGCGGACCCGCCGGGCCCGCGGGGCCGTGACCGCCCTACGCCAGCGGTGCGTTCGGCCCGTCCGGGCGGCCGCGGCGGCCCTCCAGCACGGCGAGCGACAGCTCGGCGGCCCGGTCGCCGTCCAGCCGCCGGCAGCCCTCCGCGGTGACGGTGTAGACGAGCGGGTAGATCCGGCGGGTGGCGTCGGGGCCGCCGGTGGCGCTGTCGTCCTCGGCCGCGTCGTAGAGCGCCTGCACGGCCATCGTCACGGCGTCGTCCCGGCTCATGCCCTCGCGGTACAGCTTCTTCAGCGCCCCGCGCGCGTACACGGAGCCCGAGCCGGTCCCGCCGAAGCCCTTCTCCTCCGCGCGCCCGCCGGTGATGTCGTACGAGTAGATCCGCGCGGTCCCGCTGCGCGGGTCGTACCCGGCGAAGAGCGGCACGACGGCGAGGCCCTGCATGGCGGGGCCGAGGTTGTCGCGGATGAGGGTGCCGAGGCGGTTGGCCTTGCCCTCCAGGGAGAGCGGCACGGTCTCGATCTTCTCGTAGTGCTCCAGCTCCAGGCGCAGCAGCCGGACCATCTCCTCGGCCATGCCGGTGGATCCCGCGATGCCGACCGCGGAGAACTCGTCGGCCGGGAAGACCTTTTCGAAGTCCCGGTGCGCGATCATGCCGTTGCCCAGCGTGACGCGGCGGTCGGCGGCGAGGAGGACGCCGTCGGCGTAGGAGGCGGCGACGATGGTGGTGCCGTGGGGGATGTCGACCGCGACCGCCTCGGTGCCGGTGGTGCCGGGGAGCCGGCGGTTGGCGGGGAGCTGTTCCGGGGCGTGGGCGGCGAGGAAGTCCACGAACGACGACGAGCCGGGGGTGAGGAATTCGGGCGGCAGGTGCTCCACGGCGGTTCCCTTCGTCGACTCTTCGATCCGTCCGGCCGTTCGGGCCCGTCCGCCCGCGCCGGCCGCGGGCGGGCGCGTACCGCTCAGGCACCGTCCGACCCTACCCGTACCCCCGCGGCGGCCACCGGGTGCCGGATTCTGCGCCCGCGACCCGAGCTTCGCGCAGTGTTCATCTCACGTCTGCCACGTGGCCAAACCGGGCGTCGGCGGCTGCGGAACAGTCGCACCCTGTTCGCACGAACCGGGAGCACGATGAAGAGTCCGCGATCCAGACCGTCCCGCCGGGCGCGGGCAGAACAGGCGCTCGCGCTCGCGGAGTGCGCCCGCGTGTGCACCGGATACCTGGCCGGGCTGACGGCCGAGGAGGACGCCGCAGACCCGCCGCCGCCCAGCGTGGGCCCGGGGCCCGCCCGTACGGCCCTGGTGGCGGCGCTCGGCGAGCTGCTCGGCACCGCCCCGCCGCCGCGCCGCGAGCCGGTCGGCGCGGAGCTGTTCGACACCCTGCTGCGGGCCGGCGACCGGGCGGTGGAGACGGCCGGCAAGCGGGAGTTGCTGCTGGCGGTGGAGCTGGCGGACACGGGCCTCTCGCTGCGCGCGAAGTCCCGCGCCGCGTGGCGGCTGCGCGCGCAGGCCCTGGACGCGCTGGGGCACGCGGCGGCGGCGACGGAGGCGTACGAACGGACGCTGGCGCTGGGCAGCACGCACCCCGAGACACCGGTGCTGCTGTCGATCGCCCGCGAGAAGCGGGAGTGCCTGGCCACGGCGGTGGGGCTGTTCCCGGCGGACACGGCCGGGGGCCGGGAGACGGCCGGGGACCTGGAGACCGGCGGTGCGGAAGCCGGAGCCGCGTCGGCCACCCCCGTCGCAGGGCCCACGTTCGCCGCGGCCGTCGGCGCCGAGGCGATGCCCGGGGTCGTGCGGGAGGCGTTCACCGCGTACGTCACCGAGCAGATGAGCCGGTACGGGGCCGGGGACGCGCGGGTGCGCGAGCTGGCCGGGGCGTACGGGACGTACTGCCGGATCCTCGACCAGGGCCGCATGGCCGATCCGCTGCTCGCGGGCGCCCGCCCCGTCGGCGTGGCCGACTTCCGCGGCCTCGTCGCCGGGAAGACCGCCTGCGTCGTCGTCGGGCCCGGCCGGTTCGAGGAGGCCGGCGACTACGAACTCGTCGTCCGCTGCGACGACTTCCGCAGCGGCGAGCGCGCCGACGTGCACGCCGTCGCCGATCCGGCCTGCGAGTCGTGGCACCGGCCCGCCGGCGTCCGGCTGCTCTTCGCCGACCCCGGCGAGACCTGGCGGGAGACGGTCAGGCGCGCGGTGCCCGGCGCGCAGGACGGGCTCGGCGACACGTCGCTGCGCCGCCCGCTGCAGGACCCGGCGCTGCTCGGCGACGACGGCTGGGGGCCGGAGACCAGCGCAGCGTTCACCGTGCTGCGGCTGCTGGACCACCTCGACGTCAGCCCGCGGCTCGACGTCCACGGCGCCGGCCGGCTGCGGCCGGAGGAGCGCCGCTGGATCACGTCCCGGGCGAAGGACCGTACGAAGACGAGGACCGCCCTGCGATGATCCCTTCCGCCCCCCGCTCCCCCGCCGCCCCGGCGTCCTTCGCCCCCCGCGAGATACCCGGCCCCGTCCCGCCCCCGCCCGCCGCCGGGGCCGCCCGCCCCGCACCGGCCGCGGCGGCGGCCGCGCGCCGCGCGCCCCGCGTCGCCTTCGTCTGCCGGGCCGACGCCGCCGACCCCGGGCACGCCGCCGGGCTGCCCGCCCTGCTCCGCAGCCTCGCCCTCGCCAACCCCGGCGTCTGCGAGGACTTCCTGCTCCGCCACGACGGCCTGCCGGACGACGTCCTGGCCGCGGCCCGCCGGCTGCACCCCCGGATCGTCGAAATCCCCGCCGAGGGCGGCGACGCGGGGGCCGCCCCCGGCACGTACGACGACCTCACCGGCGCGTACGACGACCTCGTAGAACTGCACCCCCGCTGGCTGGTGGCGGCCGACCTCGCCGTCCTGCGCGACCCGTCCGACGAGACCCGCGCCCGCTACGAGCTGACCGACGAGCGGTTCTGGCGCGCGTACTGCACCCTTCCCGCCCACCGCCAGCACCCCGACCTGCTCCTCCACTACGGCCCGCCCCTGCTGCGGCTGCGCCCCACCACCGACCTCGCCCGCCGCACCGCCCTCGGGCTGCGCGCGGTCGGCGCGTACGAGGAGGCCGTGGAGGCCCTGTCCGCCGCCCGCTCGCAGGCCAACCAGCCGCGCTTCCATGACGCGATGGGCACCGCGCTCATGGCCGTCTCCCGCTACGACGAGGCCGAGACCCACCTGCTGCTCGCCGCCGCGACCCCCGAGCTGGCGCCCAAGGCGTTCAGCCAGCTCGCCCGGCTGGCCTGGCTGCGCGGCGACGAGGAGCGGTCGAAGGCGTACGCGCGCGAGGGCCTGGACGCGGAACCGGCCAACCGCACCTGCAAGGCGCTGCTCCGGGGCGGCTACGGGCTGCCGGAGTTCGCGGCGCACCGCGGGGAGGCGTCGGTCGTCTCCACACAGCTCGCGCACGCCGCCGCGTACGCCACCGGCCAGGAGAACGCCGGCGACAAGATCCTCCCCGAGGCCGTCCGGCTCTGTTTCGGCCAGGACGCCTCCGCGCGCCGGTGGCACCCGGTCCCCGTGCACCGGCTGTTCGACGAGGAGGCGCTGGCGGAGGTCAACGCGCGCCGCGGGCTGATCGTCGGCGGCGGCGGCCTCTTCCTGCCCGACACCTGGCCGAACGGCAACAGCGCGTGGCAGTGGAACGTACCGGACGAACTGCTGGCCCGTATCGACGTGCCGCTGGCCGTCTTCGCCGTCGGCTACAACGTCTTCCCCGGCCAGTCCTACCGCCGCAGCCGCTTCCGGGAGAGCCTCGCGGCGCTGGTGGAGCGGTCGGCGTTCTTCGGTCTTCGCAACCGCGGCTCGGTGGAGCGGGTGCGCGAGCTGCTGCCGGAGCGGCTGCGCGACCGGGTCGCGTACCAGCCCTGCCCCACCACCCTGACCCGGCTGCTGCAGCCGGGCTGGGACGACGCCGAGGTGGAGCGCGCGGACACCGTGCTGGTCAACTGCGCGTACGACAGGGCGGGGATGCGCTTCGGCGACGGCTATCCGCGGTTCCTGGACGCGATGGCGCGGACGGTGCGCGCGCTGCGCGAGCGGGTGGACGTGCGGGTGGCGGCGCACATGACGGCGGACGAGCAGTTCGCGCACGACCTGCGCCGGGAGCACGGGATCGCGCTGCCCGTGGACGCGCTGTACGACCTCGGGAACGACGAGATCCGCGCCGCGTACCGGCGGACGCGCTTGGTGATCGGGATGCGCGGGCACGCGGGGATGGTCCCGTTCGGCTGCGGCACGCCGGTGCTGAGCCTGGTGTCGCACCCGAAGCTGGCGTACTTCCTGGCCGACATCGACCGCCCGGAGTGGGGTGTGCGGGTGGACGACGAGCGGCTGGCGGAGGTGCTGCTGGAGCGGGCGGAGGCGGTGCTGGACGACCACGGCGCGGCGGTGGCGGACGTGCTGGACCGGCAGCGGGTGCTGTGGAAGGTGACGCGGGAGAACCTGGCGGGGCTGCGGCCGGCGCTGGGGCTGCAGGGGGAGACGGCGTAGGGGCCGTTGGCGGGGGAACGCCTGAAACGCGGGGCGGAACGCCCGCGGCGCGGTGCGGAACGCCTGCGGCGCGGTGCGGAACGCCTGCGGCGCGGTGCGGAACGCCTGGTTCGGGTGGGAAAACGCCTTGGTCGCGCGGGGCAGGGCCCGGTTAGATTCCGGGTATGAGGATACGTACAGGAGGCCCCGCCGACGTCCCCGCCATGCTCGCGCTGCTCGACGGTGCGGTGGCGTGGCTGACCGGGCAGGGGCGGACCGACCAGTGGGGCACGGAGCCGTTCTCCGGCCTGCCCGAGCGGGTGGCGCAGATGGAGGAGTACGCGCGCGACTTCCTCGTGCGGGTGGCGGAGACGCCGGAGGGCGGGGTCGCGGGGGTGTGCGTGCTCGCGGACGAGCCGCAGTCGTTCGTACCGGCGGCCGGGGAGCCGGAGTTGTACGTCCGGCTGCTGGTGACGGACCGGACGCTGCGCGGCGCCGGGGTGGGCGCGGCGCTGGTGGCGGACGCGCGGGCGGAGGCGGTGCGGCGGGGCGTGGGGCTGCTGCGGGTGGACTGCTTCGGGGGTGGCGACGGGGCGCTGGCGCAGCAGTACGAGCGGCTGGGGTTCACGCCGAGCGGCACGTTCACGGTGGAGCGGCCGGGGCGGCCGGGGTGGCCGGGGCGGCTGCTGGAGATCCGTCTTTGATGCCTTCGTTCCCCTTGGTCCGGCCCGGGCGGAACAGACATTCGGTGGCGACTTGGGAAACTTGTTCGAGGCCGTGTTGAAGAAGTGACCCATGGGTCAGTACCGTCCGTGTGCGTGGATGCAAACGAGCGAATCCGGGCGAGTTTTGCCCGAGTTGAACGCAGAGCCGACCATGTCGCCAAGTACTTCTATTCGCATCTGTTTGCCCGCAATCCGGGGGTCCGCGAGCTGTTCCCCGCGGACATGTCCGAGCAGCGTGACCGCCTCTTCGCCGCCCTCACCCACGTCGTGCAGCGCCTCGACGACCCGGACCTGCCCCGCTACCTCGCGACGCTGGGACGCGACCACCGCAAGTTCGACGCCCGCCCGGAGCACTACGCGGCGGTCGGCGAGAGCCTGATCGCGGCGCTGCGCTTCGGGCTGCCGAACACCTGGGACGAGGAGACCGAGCAGGCATGGCTCGGCGCGTACAAGATCCTCTCCGAGGCGATGATCGGCGGCAGCGAGGAGGCCGACAAGCAGCAGGCGCCGCGCTGGTGGGACTGCCGGGTCGTGGCCCGCCACGAGGCCGCCCCGGGCGTCACGGTGCTCACCCTCCTCCCGGACCGGACCCTGCCGTACGCCGCGGGACAGTTCGTCAGCGTCTCCACATCGAAGGTGCCGCGGGTGTGGCGCCCGTACTCCATAGGCTGCGCCCCGCGCGCGGACCGCACGATCGACCTGCACGTCAGCCGGGTCGACGGCGGCCTGCTGAGCCCGGCGTTGGTGGATCGGACGGTCCCCAACGACACCCTCCGGCTGGGCGCGCCGGCGGGCACGGCGGTGCTCCCGAAGCGCGTGGGCCAGCCGGTGACCTTCATCGCGGCGGGCACGGGCTGGGCCCCGATCCGCGCCCTGCTGGAGGACATGGTGCGCCGCTGGACCCCGACGACGGCCCGGCTGTTCCTGGTCGCCCGCAGCCCCGCGCACCTCTACGACCCGGAGGCCGTGGACGCGCTGCGGAAGCACCACTCGTGGGTGGACATCACGGTGATCACGCCGGAGCGCACGGAACGCCAGGGCGCAACGGCCCGCCACCTGGAGACGGCTCTGTCGGCGCACAGGGACTGGCCGAAGCACCGGGTGTACGTGTCGGGTCCGGCGCAATTCATCGCGGACGTACGGGAGTTGGTGCGGGGGTACGGAACGCCACCGGAGCAGATCGCCCACGACCACGTACCGCCGCCGGAACGGGGCGGGCGGGAACCGGGCCACTCGGGGTGGTTCTTGCACCCGTCGCAACCGCAATGGATCAACCCGGCGGACCGCTGAGGGCGGGAGGGGCAGTCCGGGGGCACATGCGACTTCGCGAGTGCCAAGAGCGGAAGGCCGCGGGCCGGGGTTGGGACGTCGGGGGTTGGGGCGGGGGCGGCGGGGGCGGCGGGGCGAAGGCCGGAGCCGGGCGGCCCGGTGCACGCAAGCGCCCGGGTGACGGGGGCCAGCGCGACAACGGGGGCACCCGCGGCGGGCGGTACCCGACCGGGGGGCGAAAGCCGGAGCCGGGCGGACCGGCGCACGCAAGCGCCCGGGTGACGGGGGCCAGCGCGACAACGGGCGGACCCGCGGCGGGCGGTACCCGGCCTGGGGCGAAAGCCGGAGCCGGGCGGACCGGCGCACGCAAGCGCCCGGGTGACGGGGGCCAGCGCGACAACGGGCGGACCCGCGGCGGGCGGTACCCGGCCGGGGGCGAAAGCCGGAGCCGGGCGGACCGGCGCACGCAAGCGCCCGGGTGACGGGGGCCAGCGCGACAACGGGCGGACCCGCGGCGGGCAGTGCCCGGCCGGGGGCGAAAGCCGGAGCCGGGCGGACCGGCGCACGCAAGCGCCCGGGTGACGGGGGCCAGCGCGACAACGGGCGGACCCGCGGCGGGCGGTACCCGGCCGGGGGCGAAAGCCGGAGCCGGGCGGACCGGCGCACGCAAGCGCCCGGGTGACGGGGGCCAGCGCGACAACGGGCGGACCCGCGGCGGGCAGTGCCCGGCCTGGGGCGAAAGCCGGAGCCGGGCGGACCGGCGCACGCAAGCGCCCGGGTGACGGGGGCCAGCGCGACAACGGGCGGACCCGCGGCGGGCGGTACCCGGCCGGGGGCGAAAGCCGGAGCCGGGCGGACCGGCGCACGCAGGCGCCCGGGTGACGGCGCAGCGGCAACCGGCCGATAGGCAGACCGGCCCGCGGGCAGCACCGGCCGCCGGGGGGGGGGGGGCGGAAGTCGGCGCCGGGCGACGCACGTTCGCGCGGCGTCCCGGCGCCGGGGGCGGCGGCGCGGTGGCCGCCGGCTGTCGTCGCCGGACTGCCCGGCGTCGTGGGAGAGCGGGCGTCAGGGTGGGCGATCTCGTATACGAACGGCCCAACGTGGGTTTTGGAGCATCGGGCCCCACCGCGCCCGGCAGCCGCCTCCCCGAAGGGCCCGGCTCCGGCCCCGGCGGCGATCACACGCAACACCCGGCGCCCGCCAGCACCCGGAACCGACCCACCCGGGGAAGCAACGCCCAACGCCCCACCGCACGACGTGCATCCGCTCGGCGATCGCCCGCCGAAGCCCTGCCCGTACCGCCGGAAGCGGAGAGAACGGGCCGTAACTCGCGGTAACACCCCCGGGTCCGGGCCGAATCGGCACCCAAGGGCCGACTTTCGCCCACCCAGCCGCACCCACCCGAGGCCGCGACTCGGAACGCAGGCGGCCGAGGCGAACTCGCGGTAACCCACCCCGAAAACCAGCCCAAACCGCCCACCGGACCCGACTTTCGCCCACCCAGCCACGCCAACCACCGCCCAGAACACCCCGATTGAACGCAAGCGCACCAAACTCACAGCAGCCCACCGGCCAACCGGGACAAACCACCCCCGCGAGCCGACTTTCGCCCATCGACGCACACGCGGGGGATTCCGAGACCTGCCACCGCCATACACGGCGTCCCCGGCGGAGGAATTGAGCCGCAACTCACGACAACACCTCCCGCACACCGGGGCAAATCACCCCCGCGGGTCGACATTCGCCCATCGACGCGCACGCGGCCGCTCCAAGGCCCGGCGACCGCCATCCGCAGCGCCCGAGCGGAGAGATTGGGTCGTAACTCGCGGTAACACCCCCGGGTCCGGGCCGAATCGGGCGCCGGAGCCAGAGTTTCGCCCGGCGACACGCAACCACAGCCCGGTCGACGCCGCCCAGACACCCCGACGCGGCTCCCCCGAAGCGGTCCACCCTGCGGAGGTGGGTCACGCCAGCCCCGTACGGGCCTGCACCTACGCATGCCCCGGGCCCGCCCCCGTGCGATGCTCCCCTCCCCCAGCCCCGCCCCCGGCCTACCCCACGAAGGCCCCGACCTCAGCCCCGCCCCCGGCCACCCCACGGACGCCCCCGGCCCCAACCCCGTACCCGGCCCATCCCACGAACACCCCCGGGCACAGGCCCCACCCCGCCGGCGGCCACCGCGACCGGTCCGTCCCTGCACCGGTCTTCGCCCCCGCCCGCCGGGGCCGCGCGCGATCGGACCAGGCCCGGCACCGCCCTTCGCCCCCGACCACCGGGGACATCGGAGACCGGACTGAGCCCAGATCCGCGGGGGCCCACCCCCACCCCCGCCGGGGACATCCGCGATGGGGCGGAGCCGCCTCCGGCTTCCGCCCCCGTCCACCGGGAACATCGGCGATCAGGCCCGCCCCACCTCCGGCCCCTCCCCTCCATCGCCCGGCGGCATCGGCGCTCGGGGAGGGCCCGGCGCCCAGTAGCCCGGCCACCCCGTCGGCAGGGCACGGCATCCGTAGCGCAGCGTTAGGGTGCCCGCTCCCTCCGGGCCACCCATAGCCGCCGGTCTTTCGGGCCGGAGTCCGGTGTCAGGGGTGGGGCGAAGCCCCATCGCGAAGCGACGTCCCTGGAGCGAAGCGGAAGGGACGCCCTTGACACCGGACGCAGGCCCGCACACTCAACAGCGGGGTGGCCCGGGGGGAGCCTTTACGACACGGCCACTCCCCTCACCGACACCCCCGCACACCGGCCCACCCCACGCACCACCGCCACCCCGACGCCGCACCCCCGCACCCGGCCCCGCCCAGGCACCACCGCCACCCCGACACCGCCCCCCGCCGCACCCGCTCCACCCCACGACGCACCACCCGCCCGACGCCGTACCCCCGTACCCGCCTCCCGTACACAAAAGGCCAGCTCACACCGCCGGCAACCCCCGCGCTGTCATACCAGCCGCATACCCTTGGGCGGGTGTGAGGGGAACTGGGGGCGGGCTAGCAGCGTGTCCTCGGCGGCGGATCGAACCCGCACCCGCCCACCCCCGAAACGGCTCCCCCGTCCACCGCCCCACTCCACGCACCACCGTCGGCCGGATGCCATACCCCCGTAGCCGCCCCACCTCACGCACCGACACCCGCCACCCCGACACCGGCCCCCCGCACCACCGCCGGCCCGACGCCATACCCCCGTAGCCGCCCCACCTCACGCACCGACACCCGCCACCCCGACACCGGCCCCCCGCACCACCGCCGGCCCGACGCCATACCCCCGTAGCCGCCCCACCTCACGCACCGACACCCGCCACCCCGACACCGGCCCCCCGCACCACCGCCGGCCCGACGCCATACCCCCGTACCCGCCCCACCTCACGCACCGACACCCGCCACCCCGACACCGGCCCCCGCGCCCACGCCACCCCGACGCCCGATCGCCGAATCCCCGCCACCACCCCACCCGTGCCCCGCCACCCGATCGCCCCGCCCAGGTATCCCCGCCCCCACGCCCCGCCGAGTATGACCCCAGCGGGATTTTCTCCACAGGAGGCGCGTGTGACGGGCAGCGACGGCGAAGAAGACAGCGCCGCTGGCGACGAGGTCTACCAGCCCTACGCCTCCGGTGCGCCCGGGGACGGGGCTCAGGACGACGAAGGGCTGCTGCCGCCCGAGGACACCCTCGACGGGTTCATCGACCCCCTCGACGAGGGCTACTCGCCGCCCGAGAAGCCCCGCGGGGTCGAGCACACCGGCGTCACCGCCGCCGAGCAGCGCCGCGGGGAGTCCCTGGACGAGCGGCTCGCCGAGGAGATCCCCGATCCGCCCGTCCTCCCCGACGACGACGGCCTCGGGGACGCCCCCGACACCGACGGCGAGCTGATCGACGACGAAGTCGGCGACCGCCGCGCCGGCCGCCTCGTCGCCCCCGACGAGGGCGCCCACGACGACGAAGAGAAAGACATGATCGCCTCAGACGCGGGCATCAACGGCGCCGCCGCCTCCGCCGAGGAAGCCGCCGTCCACGTCGTCAACGACGAAGACGAATACCAGGACGAGTACGAAGACCAGTAGGCAGATCGGTACGCAGACGGCGACATCCGCTCCCCCGGCGACCGCCCCTGAAACCAACCCGCAAAACCGCCCCCCTCACTCCGGGTGGGCCACCAGCACCTCCACCCCGTCCGCCTGCAGTGCGTCCAGATCCGCCGGCGGGATCCCCGAGTCGACGATGACCAGGTCGAAGGCCGTCACCGGGGCGAGTTGGTACAGCCCGCGGCGGCGGAACTTCGTGTGGTCGACCAGGAGGATCTTGCGGGCGCACGCCTCCATCAGCGCCCGCTTGACCGCCACCGTCTCCTGCGACTGGTGGTAGCAGTGGCCCCGGGTGATCGCCGTCGTGGAGGCGAAGAGGGTGTCGGCGTACAGGCTCGTGACCGCGTCGACCGTACGCAGCCCCAGAAAGGCGTCGTACGCGGGGTAGTACGTGCCGCCCAGCGATATCAGCTCGATGCCCGGGCTGCCGGCCAGGACCTGCGTGACCGGCACGAAGTTGGTGATGACCGTCAGCGGTGCCTGCTGCGTGAGCAGGCGGCTCAGGGCCAGGGCCGTGGTGCTGTCGTCGATGATGACCGACTGGCCGGACTTGACCAGCGGCAGCGCGGCGCGGGCCAGGGCGTTCTTCTCGGCCGTCATCGCCTGGGTGCGGTGGCGTACGTCGCCGTGGAAGGCGGTCGAGGGCTGGGCGGTGGCGCCGCCGCGGACCTTGCGGAGCCAGCCTCTGCTCTGCAGGTGGTCGAGGTCCCGGCGGATGGTCATGGGGGTCACGCCGAGTTCGTCGGCCAACTGCTCGATGCGGACGAAGCCTTCGTCCACGACGCGGCCTTTGATGCGATCTCTTCGCTCCCGGGGCTTTCGCCCGCTCATGTCGGCCGGCTGCCGGGTCTCTGCCCCCATGGAAACTCCTGTTCTCTTTCTGTGAAGTGAACATTCCCGTATCCGGACGCCGCGCACCGCTCAGGGCTGCGTACGCGACGGATGGCGACGCGACTGCCTGCGCTGTCATAGCCCCCCACCGCACCGGCCATCGACCCGATGTTAACCGCCCCTGATCGAGCGAACACTCAAAGGGGTGCATTACCGGGGTCCGTTGTTCATTTTCTGAGGCCCGTTGACACGAATGAAACATCCGAGTTTCGTGTGCGTCGCCTTCCAAGCGCCCGGCAGGCGTCCACAAAGGCCACAACGCCGAGGGCACAGCGCACCGCGCCTCCCCGCAGCCAGCGCCCACGAGCAAGGACACGAGCAAGGAGTGGAACATGAGACGACTGGCCAGTTTTGCTCTCGCCGGCATCCTCGCCACCGGCGCACTGACCGCCTGCGCCGAGGAGCCCGGCAGTTCGGGTGACGACGGCGAGGGCGGCGGCACCGGGGCCGGGAAGGTCGCGTTCCTCATGCCCGACCTGGCCTCCACGCGCTACGAGCAGTACGACGCCCCGATGTTCAAGAAGCGGATGGGCGAGCTCTGCGACGAGTGCAAGGTCATCTACCAGAACGCCGACAGCGACGCCGCCCTCCAGCAGCAGCAGGCCAACTCGGCCATGGCGCAGGGCGCCAAGGTCATCGTCCTGGACCCGGTGGACTCCGAGTCCGCGGCGACCATCGTGCAGACCGCCCAGTCGCAGGGCGTCAAGGTCATCGCGTACGACCGGCCGATCCCCACCAAGCCCGCCGACTTCTACGTCTCGTTCGACAACGAGGCCATCGGCGAGTCCATCGGCCAGTCGCTCGTCGACCACCTCGACAAGGAGTCCGCCGAGGGCGGCATCCTCCAGGTCAACGGCTCGCCGACGGACGCCGCCGCCGGGCTGATCAAGAAGGGCATCCACAACGCCGTCGACGACAGCGGCTACAAGCTGCTCGCCGAGTTCGACACCCCCGACTGGTCGCCGGAGAAGGCCCAGCAGTGGGTGAGCGGCCAGATCTCGCAGTACTCGGGACGCATCGCCGGCGTGGTCGCCGCCAACGACGGCACCGGCGGCGGGTCGATCGCCGCGTTCAAGGCCGCCGAGGCCCAGGTCCCGCCGGTCACCGGCAACGACGCCGAGCTTGCGGCCGTTCAGCGGATCATCGCGGGCGACCAGTTCAACACCATCTCCAAGCCGATCAAGACCGTCGCCGAGGCCGCCGCCGAGGTCACGTACGCCTTCATGCAAGGCGAGAAGCCCAAGGCCGACACCCAGCTCTTCGACACGCCGTCCCAGCTCTTCCAGCCGACCGTCGTGACGCAGGAGAACCTCAAGGAGGTCATCTTCGGCCCCGACGGCGTGCTGAAGACCGAGGACGTCTGCACCCGCGAGTACGCCAAGGACTGCAAGAGCCTCGGGATCGACTGACGGTACGCAGCCTCCGCACCCGGCGAACTCCGCACCCGGCGAAACGAAAGGAAAAGGGTCACGATGACAGCCCCCGCCGCCCCGGCCGCGCCCACCGTGCTGTCCCTGCGCGGCGTCAGCAAGCAGTTCGGCGCCGTCGCCGCGCTCACCGGCATCGACCTCGACGTGGCCGCCGGCGAGGTGGTGGCCGTCGTCGGGGACAACGGCGCCGGCAAGTCCACGCTGGTGAAGATCCTGTCGGGGGTCTACACCCCCGACGGGGGCACCATCGCCTTCCACGACCGGGAGGTGTCGCTCGGCTCCCCCGCCGACGCGCAGGCCATCGGCATCGCCACCGTCTTCCAGGACCTGGCGCTGTGCGAGAACCTCGACGTCAAGGCGAACCTCTTCCTCGGCCAGGAGCTGCGCCCCTGGATGCTGGACGACGTTCGGATGGAGACCCGCTCCTGGGAGCTGCTGCGGGAGCTGTCGGCCCGTATCCCCACCCTCGACGTGCCGGTGGCCGCCCTCTCCGGCGGCCAGCGGCAGACGGTGGCGATCACCCGGGCGCTGCTGGGCAAGCCCGAGGTGATCCTCCTCGACGAGCCGACCGCCGCGCTCGGCGTGGCGCAGACGGCCGAGGTGCTGAACCTCATCGAGCGGCTGAAGGGCAACGGCCTCGGCGTCGTCATGATCAGCCACAACATGGACGACGTACGCGCCGTCGCCGACCGGGTGGCGGTGCTCCGCCTCGGCCGCAACAACGGCGTCTTCGACGCCCGCACCGTCACCTCGGAGCAGGTCGTCGCCGCGATCACCGGCGCGGTGGACAACGTGGTCGCGCAGCGCGCGGCCAGGAGAGCCGCGGCCGGCGAACCGCGGCCGGACGCGGCGACGCGGAATGAGCGGAAAGAGAAGGAATTGCCGTGACATCCCTGGACACTCCGCCGAGCAAGACCACCGACCTGCAGGACGAGCGGCTGACGACGCCCCAGGGCATCGGCGACAGCGTCCGCGCCGCCGTCCGCCGCACCCGCGACGGCGACCTGGGCATGCTGCCCGTCGTCGCCGGCATCCTGGTCATCTGGACCATCTTCCAGTCGCTGAACCAGACCTTCCTGTCCAGCACCAACCTGGTGAACCTCACCTTCGAGATGGTGCCGCTCGGCGTCATCGCGCTGGGCATCGTGTGCGTGCTGCTCGTCGGCCAGATCGACCTGTCGGTCGGCTCGGTCAGCGGCGTCTCGGCCGCGGCCACCGCCGTCGTCATGGTCAAGCACGAGCAGCCGATGGTGCTGGCCCTGGCCGTCGCCATCGCCGGCGGCTGTGTGATCGGCTGGCTCTACGGCCAGATACTGAACCGCTTCGGCGTGCCCAGCTTCGTCGTCACCCTGGGCGGGCTGCTGGCCTTCCTGGGCCTGCAGTTGTGGCTGCTGCGCGACCAGAACGCGATCAACATCCCGTTCGACTCGCCGCTGGTGAAGTTCGCGCAGGTGTGGTTCGTGCCCGAGGCGCTGGCCTACGTCTTCGCGGTCGCGGCGGCCGGCGGCTTCCTCGCCGTGGGCTGGGTACGGGCCCGCAGCCGGCGCCGCGCCGGGCTGTCGTCCGCGTCGATGCAGTGGCTCGGGCTGCAGGCCGGGCTGCTGGCCGCGGCGCTGCTGTTCACGGTCTACTACCTGAACCGCACCCGTGGCGTCCCCTGGATGTTCATGCTCTTCGTCAGCCTGGTGCTGATGGTGCACTACGTCCTCACCAAGACGAAGTTCGGGCGGTCCCTGTACGCGGTGGGCGGCAACGCGGAGGCGGCCCGCCGGGCCGGCATCAACGTCCGCGGCGTCTACACCTCCGCGTTCGTCATGTGCTCCGCGCTGGCGGCGACCGGCGGCGTGCTGGCCGCGGCGCGGCTGGCGGCGGCGAACCAGTCGACCGGCACCGCGGACGTCAACCTCAACGCCATCGCCGCCGCGGTCATCGGCGGCACCAGCCTCTTCGGCGGCCGCGGTTCGGCGTTCGCGGCGCTGCTGGGCGTGCTGGTCATCCAGTCGATCTCCAGCGGTCTGACGCTGCTCAACCTCGACTCCTCGTACCGCTTCATCATCACGGGCCTGGTGCTGCTCGTCGCCGTCGCCCTGGACTCCGCGGCCCGGCGGTCGCGGCAGGCACACGGAAGGGGCTGACGACATGGGGGATGCGGACCTGACCGCGATCGCGATCGACGCCGGCACCACCGTCGTGAAGGTCGTCGGCTACGGCCCGGACGGCGCGGAGCTGACGGTCGGCCGGCGCCCGACGCGGGTGACGCGGCCCCGGCCCGGCTGGGCCGAGCAGGACATGGCCGACGTGTGGGACGCGGTGGCCTCCGCCGTACGGGAGGTGGTCGCCGCGCTGCCCGCGCCGCCCGCGTTCGTCGCGGTGACCGGGCAGGGCGACGGGGCCTGGCTGATCGACGGCGCGGGCCGGCCCACCGGGCCCGCGGTGCTCTGGAACGACGGCCGCGCCGCCGGCATCGTCGGCGACTGGGAGCGGGACGGGACCGTGGACGAGGCGTTCCGCATCTGCGGCTCGCGGCTGTCGACGGGCATGCCGAACGCGGTGCTGGCGTGGCTGCGCGCGCACGACCCGGACCGCCTCGCCCGCTCCCGGCATCTGCTGACCTGCGGGGGCTGGCTGTTCTACCAGCTCACTGGACAGCCCGCCGTCGATGAGTCGGAGGCCGCCGCGCCGTTCCTGGACATCTCGCAACGCACCTGGTCGGACCGGCTGTTCGAGCTGTACGGGGTGGAGTGGGCCCGCGAGCTGCTGCCGCCGCTGCGCGACGACGCCCACCGCGTCACCCCGCTCGCCACCGCCGCCGGCGCCGAGACCGGACTGCCGGAGGGCATCCCCGTGGTGCTCGCCCCGTACGACATCTGCGCCACCGCGATCGGCTCGGGCGCGGTCAGCGCGGGCCGCGCGTGCACCATCCTCGGCACCACGCTCTCCACCGAGATCGTCATGGACGCACCCCCCGCCCCGGGCCCGTCGGACACCCCCGTGGGCATCACCGTCCCGCTCGGCGTCCCCGGCCACTACCTGCGTGCCTTCCCGACCATGAGCGGCGGCGACATGCTCGACTGGGGCGCCAAGCTCCTGGGTCTCGCCTCGGCCGCCGAGCTGATGGAGCTGGCCGAACGCGGCTCCGCGGACACCGCCGGGGTGCGGTTCATGCCGTACCTCTCCCCCGCCGGCGAGCGCGCCCCCTTCTTCGACCCGGCCGCCCGCGGCTCGCTGACCGGCCTGTCGCTGGACAGCGGCCGCGAGGACGTGGCGCGCGCGGTGGTGGAGGGGGTCACCCTGGCGATCCGCGACTGCCTCGCCGCCTCGCGCGCCGAGCCCGGCCTGCTGACGCTCAGCGGCGGCGGCACCCGCAGCGGGTTCTGGATGCGGCTGATCTCCGACGTCACGGGCATGCCGGTGGCGGTCCCGGCCGACACCGAGATCGGCGCCCGCGGCGCGTGGCTGACCGGCGCCGTCGCCACCGGCAGGGAGCCGGACTTCGCGACGGCGGCGGCGCACCAGGTGCGTATCGCGGCGTCGTACGAACCGGACCGCGCCCGCGCCGCGGACGGCCGCTACGCCGAGTTCCTGGAACTGCGCGAGCTGCACCGCCCGGTGTGGGCGCTGGGCCGGGAGCGTACGGCCGACGGGAACGGGTCCGCGCACTCCGGTGGAGCCGGCGCATGACCCACCCGGCTCCTGACGCCTGGCTCGGCATCGACCTGGGCACCCAGGGCGTCCGCGCGGTGGCCGCCGACTCCGCGGGGCACCTGCTCGGCGCGGGCACGGCCCCGCTGACCAGCGACCGGCGCGACGGCCGCCACGAGCAGGACCCGGACGAGTGGTGGCGCGCGGTCTGCGCCGCGGTCGGGCAGGCCCGCGCGGCGGGCGCGGACCCGCGCCGGATCCGGGCCGTGGCCGTCGACGCCACCTCCGGCACCGTCACCCTGACCGACCGCCGCGGGCACACCGTCACGCCCGCGCTGATGTACGACGACGGGCGTGCCGCCGCCGAGGCCGAGAAGGTCAACGAGGCCGGCGAGGCGCAGTGGACCCGGGCCGGCTACCGGCGGATGCAGCGCTCCTGGGGGCTGCCGAAGCTGCGCTGGCTGCTCGACCGGCATCCGCGGGCCGCCGCGGACGGCTGGCGGCTGGCGCACCAGAGCGACGTGGTCAACCGCCGGCTCGTCGGCCACGACGTACCGACCGACACCAGCAACGCGCTCAAGACCGGCGCCGACGCCGCCACCGTGACCTGGCCGGAGAAGGTCTTCGCGGACCTCGGCATCCCCGCGGAGGTGCTGCCGGGGCTGGTGCCGCCCGGGACCGTGCTCGGGGAGGTCTCGGCCGCCGCGGCGGCGGAGACCGGGCTGCTCGCGGGCACCCCGGTGGTCGCCGGGATGACCGACGGCTGCGCCGCCCAACTGGGCTCCGGGGCCACTGCGGTGGGGAGCTGGAACTCCGTCATGGGCACCACGCTGGTGCTCAAGGGCGTGACCGCGGACCTGGTCCACGACCCGGCGGGCGTCATGTACTCGCACCGCTCGCCCGCGGGCACCTGGCTGCCGGGCGGCGCGTCCAGCGTCGGGGCCGGGCTGGTGGCGCGGGAGTTCGCGGGCGCCGACCTGGACCGGCTGACGGCCGAGGCGGCGGAGCTGCTGCCGACGGGGCTGCTGCGCTATCCGCTGGTCTCGCCCGGGGAGCGGTTCCCGTTCGTCGCGCCCGACGCGACGGCGTTCCGCAGCCGGGAGGCGGCGGGCTCCGCCGAGGACTTCGCGGCGCTGCTGCAGGGGGCCGCGTACGTCGAGCGGCTCTGCTTCGACTACGCGGACCTGCTCGGCGCACCCGCCACCGGGGCCGTCGTCCTCACCGGCGGCGCGACCCGCAACCCGGTGTGGAACCAGCTCCGCGCCGACGTGCTGCGCCGCCCGGTGACGCTGCCGCGCCACGCGCAGCCGGCGCTCGGGATGGCCGTCCTGGCGGCCGCCGCCCTCGACGGCACCGACGGCGGCGGCACCGGCTCCGGCGACGCCGCCGGCAGTCCCGCCGCGGGCGGCGCCCTGGACCGCGCCGCCGCCGCGATGGTCCGGGCCGACCGCACCGTCGAGCCCCGCGACCCGTACCGATCCGCCCACGACGAGGGCTATGTCCGGCTCGTCGACCTGCTGGCCCGGCGCGGCTGGCTGCCCGAGGTCGTCGCGGCCCACGCACGAGAGAGGACCGCGTCATGAGCCTCAACGTCATCTTCGTCCGGCACGGGGAGAGCGTCTGGCACGGCGAGAACCGCTACGCCGGCGCCACCGACATCGACCTCACAGAACACGGCCGCGACCAGGCCGCCGCCCTCGCCGACTGGGCGGCGCAGGCGGGTCTGACGGCTGTGTGGTCCTCGCCGATGCTGCGCTGCCGGCAGACCGCGGCGGGCAGCGCAGCGGCCGCCGGACTGCCGCTGCACCTCGACCCGCGGCTGCGCGAGCTGGACTTCGGCGTCGCCGAGGGGCTGACCCGCGCCGAGATGCGCGAGCGGATGCCCGAGGCGGTGGCGTCGTTCGAGGCCGACCCGGTGGCCAGCCACTTCCCCGAGGGGGAGGATCCGGCGGCGGTCGTCGAGCGGTACGTCGCCTTCCTCGCCGACCTGCGCGCGGAGCACGACACCGGTGCGCGGGGCAACGGAGAACGGCGCAACGGCAAGAAGAGCGACGGCCGGATACTCGTCGTCGCCCACTCCACCGCCATCCGGCTCACCCTGTGCCGGCTGCTCGACCTGCCGCTGCGCGACTACCGCCGCCGCTTCCCCCACCTGGCCAACTGCGCCCTCAACGAGCTGGTCCTCAGCGACGGCACGCCCTCGCTGCTGACGCTGAACCGCCCCGTGACCCCCGGAGTCCCCGCGTGACCACCATCCTCGCCGCCGGCGACCACTTCGTCCGCAACGACCTGCTCCGCGACCGGCTCCGCCCGGTCGCCCCCGACGCCGACGTCCGCGAACTCACCCTGCCCTGGCCGGTCGAGCCGTTCGGCCCGGTGGCCGAGGTCCGGGAGGCGTCGGGCACGGAGGACCAGCTCATCGAGGCCCTGGCCGGTGCCGAGATCTGCGTGACGCAGATGGCGCCGCTCACCGAGCGGATCCTCGCCGCCAGCCCGGCCCTGCGGCTGTTCTGCGTCAGCCGCGGCGGCCCCGTCAACGCCAACCTCGAAGCCGCCACCCGCCACGGCGTCGCCGTCACCTACGCCCCCGGCCGCAACGCCACCGCCACCGCCGAGCACACCGTGGCCCTGATGCTGGCCGCCGCCCGCCGGATCCCCGCCACCCACGCGGACCTGGCGGCCGGCACCTGGCGCGGCGACTACTACCGCTACGAGGCCGTCGGCCCGGAGCTGGAGGGCAGCACGGTCGGCATCGTCGGCTACGGCGCCATCGGATCCCGCGTGGCCCGTATCGCCCGCGGCTTCGGCGCCCGCGTGCTCGTCGCCGACCCCTTCGCCGACGCGGCGGCCGTCGCGCCGGACGAACTGGTCGAGCTGCCCGAGCTGATGAACCGTTCCGCCTTCGTCACCGTGCACGCCCGCGCCACCCCGCAGACCGAGGGGCTGATCTCCCGCGAGCTGATCGGCCTCATGCCCGCCGGCGGCGTCCTCGTCAACTGCGCCCGCGGCTCCCTCGTCGACTACGACGCGGTCTGCGACGCCCTCGACGAAGGCCGGCTCTTCGGTGCCGCGTTCGACGTGTTCCCCGTCGAACCGCTGCCCGCTGACTCACGACTGCCCCGTACCCCGGGCGTCGTGATGACCCCCCACTTGGCCGGCGCCAGCCGCCAGACCGCCCACAACGCGGCCGGCATGGTCGCCACCGAGGTCGGCCACCACCTGGCCGGCCGGCCCCTGATCCACTGCGCGAATCCGGAAGTGCTCACCAGATGAACCCGTGGAAAGGAACCCGCATGCGCGGCAAGTACCGTACGGCCAGAGCGGCCGTCGTCGCCGGCATAGCCGTCCCCGCCCTCCTGCTCACCGCCGCCCCGGCAGGCTTCGCGGCCGCCACCGCACCCGCCGCCGCCCCCGCGGCCAAGCCGCTCCCGCCCAAGCTGCCCACCCACATCGAAGGCGGCGCGTGGCCGACGAGCCACGTCCAGGGTGTCACCGTCGACACCGAACGCGGCTTCGTCTACTGGTCGTTCACGCAGATGCTGGTCAAGACCGACCTCGAAGGCAACGTGATCGGCACCGTCGAGGGCCTCACCGGACACCTCGGCGACATCGACCTCAACGACCGCGACGGCCGCGTCTACGGCTCGCTGGAGTACAAGGCAGAAGAGGCGTTCTACATCGCCGTCTTCGACGTGGACAAGATCGACCGGGTCGGCATGAACGCCGAGTCCGACGGCGTGATGACCGCCGTCCACCTGGACGAGGTCGTCGAGGACTTCACCGCCGACATGAACGGCGACGGCGTCTTCGACGGCGACACCGCGAACACCCCCGACCACCGCTACGGTTGCTCCGGCATCGACGGCGTCTCCTTCGGCCCGGAGTTCGGCAAGCGCGGCGGGGTGCAGAAGCTGATGGTCGCGTACGGCGTGTACTCCAACACCACGCGCGCCGACAACGACCACCAGGTGGTCCTGGAGTACGACGTGCGCGACTGGCGCCGCTACGAGCGCCCGCTGTCGCAGGCAGACCCGCACCGCAGCGGCCCGAAGCGGACGGACGGCAAGTACTTCGCGTACACCGGCAACACCACCTACGGCGTGCAGAACCTCCAGTACGACCCGTACACCCGCAACTGGATCATGGCGGTCTACGACGGCGTGAAGGAGGGCTTCCCGAACTACTCGTTCTTCACCGTCGACGGCTCGAAGGAGCCGGTGCGCGGTGAGATCAAGGGCCAGGCGAAGCCCGAGAAGGGCAAGCTGCTCACGCTGCGCGACGCGGGCCTGAACGACCCGGAGACGGGTGTGCGCGGCTGGGAGTTCCACGGCAACTACGGCATCGACGCGCTGGGCGACGGCCGCTACTACGTCGCCGAGGGCCGGGCGGTGACCGAGGACGGCGTACGCAAGCAGGAGGGCGAGGTCTACCTCTACCGCTGGACGGGCGAGACCCCGACCCCGTTCGAGCGCGTCGAGGACTGACACGGGGCGCTCTCGCGCCTCCCGGGCCCGCACGTATCGGGGGCGGGCCCGGGGGGATCCCGGGCGTTACTGCCCGGTGGACTCACCGGCGGGCAGCAGCCGCAGGGAGACGGAGTTGATGCAGTAGCGCTGGTCGGTCGGCGTCGGATAGCCCTCGCCGCTGAAGACGTGGCCCAGGTGGGAGCCGCAGCGGGCGCAGCGCACCTCGGTACGGGCCATGCCCAGCGAGCGGTCCTCCAGCAGTTCGACGGCCTCGCTCTGCGCCGGGTCGTAGAAGCTCGGCCAGCCGCAGTGGCTCTCGAACTTCTCCGTGGAGCGGAACAGCTCCGCGCCGCAGGCCCGGCACTCGTAGACGCCCTCGGCCCTGGTGTCCGTGTACTCGCCGGTAAAAGCGGGCTCGGTGCCCGCCCGCCGCAGCACGCGGTACTCCTCGGGCGACAGCTCCGCGCGCCACTGCTCGTCCGGCTTGTCGACCTCGTATGTCATCTCAGCCCTCCAGTCGGGACAGGATCCGGGGTCCCAGCTCGGTGACGTCCCCTGCCCCCATGGTGAGAACGAGATCACCGGGCTTCGCCATTCCGGCGACCAGGCCCGGGACGGCGGCCATGTCGGGCGCGGAGGTGACGTCGGCGCCCTGCGCACGGGCAGCCTCGATGATGATGTCGCTGGTCACGCCGGGGATCGGTTCCTCGCGGGCGGGATAGATGCCGAGCACCAGGGAGGCGTCGGCGAGCGCGAGGGCCTGGCCCATCTCGGTGCCCAGCTCGCGGGTGCGCGAGAACAGGTGCGGCTGGAAGACGACGAGGATGCGGCCGGAGCGGCCGCCGTGGCCGTCGTCCGCGGCGGCCCGTACGGCCTCCAGGTCGGCGCTCATCTCGGTGGGGTGGTGCGCGTACGTGTCGACGACCCGCACGCCCCCCGCCGTGCCCTTCGGCTGCAGCCGCCGGCCGACGCCGGTGAAGAACGCCAGGGCGGGCGCCAGCTCCGCGGCGGGCACGCCGGCCGCGGCGCCCGCGGCCAGCGCCGCGACGGCGTTGTGAGCGTAGTGGCGGCCGGGGACGGAGACGCCGAAGGTGAGCTTCGCGCCGTCGAGCACCACGGTGACCTCGCTGGCCAGCCCCTTGGGGGTGACGGAGAGCACGCGCGCGTCGGCGTCGGGGGACTCGCCGTACGTCACGGTACGCACGCCGCTCCCGGCCAGCCGGCGGGTCAGCTCGCGGGCGCCGGGGTGGTCGGCGGAGACGACGAGGGTGCCGCCGGGGACGATGCGGGCGGCGAAGGTCTCGAAGGAGGCGTAGATCTCCTCCAGCGAGGCGTAGTTGGCGTGGTGGTCCAGCTCGACGTTGAGGACGATGGCGACCTCGGGCGCGTACTTGTGGAAGCTGCGGTCGCTCTCGTCCGCCTCGGCGACGAAGAGGTCGCCGGTGCCGTGGTGCGCGTTGGTGCCGGGGGCGTCGATGTCGCCCCCGATGGCGTACGACGGGTCGCGGCCGAGAGTGCGCAGGGCGACGGCGAGCATCGAGGTGGTCGTCGTCTTGCCGTGGGTGCCGGCCACCGCGATGGGACGCAGCCCGTCCATGACGGCGGCCAGCGCGTCGGAGCGGTGCACGACGGGCAGCCCGCGCGCGCGGGCGGCGGCCAGCTCGGGGTTGTCCTCGCGGATGGCGGAGGAGACGACGACGGCGCTGGCGCCGGGGTCCAGATGCCCGGCGGCGTGGCCGAGGTGCACGACGGCGCCCAGCTCGCGGAGCGCGGCGACGGTGCCGGACTCGCGGGCGTCGCTGCCGGCGACGGCGGCGCCGCGCTGGGCGAGGATCTTCGCGATGCCCGACATACCGGCGCCGCCGATGCCGACGAAGTGCGGACTCTCCAGCGTGGGCGGGATCCCCGGGGTCATGTGGTGGCGCCCTGCCTTCCTGGCGGGTTCGGGTGTGACGCGACGATTCTCGCACCCCGCACCGACAATCCGGTGCCACCGCCGGGGGCGGGCGGCACGTGGCCCCCGCCCCCGGCGCGCGGCCGTGTTCAGCCGTCGTGCGCGAACAGCTTCAACACCGGCACGCCGACCTTGTGCCGGGCCCGGGAGGCCCAGTCGCGGTGGAAGAACTCCTCCACCAGATGCGGCGCGGTGAGCACGATGACCTCGTCGGCCCGTGTCTGCTCCACGACGGACTTCAGCAGGTCGAGCGGGTGCCGGTCGACGATCTCGCCGACGGCCTCCGCCCCCTTCTCGCGCAGCGCCTTCAGGGAGTGCTCCAGGGCCAGCTTGGCGGTGGGCAGCGCCTCGTTCCCCTCCGGCTCGTCCGACTCGCGGACCGCGTCCTCCAGCTCTCCGAGGGCTACGTCGTCGAGCGCCCGCAACAGCACTCCCTGGTCTCCGCGGGGTTGCAGCAGCACGACGAAGCTGACGGGCTCCTGACCGTGGAGCGTGGTGACCATCTCCACATCCACGGGTGCGAGCGGCTTCTCGATCATCAGGACGGTGGTGAACACGATGAACGCCCTTCTTCCGCACAGGCACACAGACCACGTCAGAAACGATCCTGCCGACTTAGTCTGCCCCAGCGCGGCTAAGCGGAACGTGATATTCCGCAGATTGTCAGAACCGACGGTAACGCGTGAACAGGAAGCCGGCCTCCTCCATGACCGACTCCAGGCCGAGGCCCAGCGGCTCCGCCTCCGGGGCGGTGCCGTGCATGATCCGGGGCGCGTCTCCCAGCGCCACCCGGGGCGCCAGGGTCAGGCACAGCTCGTCGAGCACCCCCGCCCGGGCGAAGCGGCCCAGCGCCGATGGGCCGCCCTCCGTCAGCAGCCGCCGGTGCCCGCGTTCCGCGAGCGCGGCGACGGCCGCCGCCGGTTCAGCGCCCCGGCCCTCTCCCGCGACCACGACCTCCGCCCCGGCCGCCCGGGCCGCGGCCACCCGCTCTTCCGGCGCCTGCGCGCCCGTGAGCAGCAGCGTCGGCACGGCCGGTGCAGTGAAGAGCGGCAGCGAGAAGTCCAGGTCGAAGGAGGCGGTGAGGACCGCGACGGGCGGCGCGGGGGTCTGGCCGGCCGCGGCCCTACGGGCGGCGAACGCCTCGCGGACGCGGGCCGGCCGGTACCCCTCCAGGCGTACCGTTTCTGCACCCACGACCACCACGTCGGCCAGCGCGCGCAGCACGCCGAAGAGGCGCATGTCCGCTGGGGACGACAGCGGCTGGGAGCGCCCGTCGAAGGACGCGGCGCCGTCGATGGAGCTGACCATGTTGGCCCGTAGCCAGACACCGTCCCCCGGGGGGTATGCATAGGCGTCCGCGAGCTCGTCCAGGGACCACTCGCGGTCGGCGAGGGCGGACGGATCTGCGGGTACGGGCAGCAGGCGACGCATATGCGGCAGTGTGGCATGACGTACTGGTGTACGGCTTGCCGAGGAGTCGACCGTACAGTGAGAACGTGTCCCCTTCCGCCTCCGCCTCCACCGCCGACACGCCCGGCGGCATAGCCCCCGGCGCCCTCGCCGGCCGCGAGCCGCGCGTGCCCGCCGAACGGCTGGTCGCCGAGCTGGTGCCGCCGCCGCGCTTCGACGCGGTGCGCTTCTCGACCTACGTGCCGGACCCGGCCCGCCCCAGCCAGGCGGAGGCCGTACGCGCCCTCGCCGCCTTCGCCGCCGGGCTCGGCGGCGGCGCCACCGCGGTGGGCGGCCGGCGGCCCTGGTGGCGGCGGGCGCCGAAGGAGCCGGCCGGGCCGCGCGGGGTGTATCTGGACGGCGGCTTCGGCGTCGGCAAGACGCACCTGCTGGCCTCGCTCTGGCACGCCACCGAGGCGGCGCCCGAGCTGAAGGGCTTCTGCACCTTCGTCGAGCTGACGAACCTGGTGGGCGCGCTGGGCTTCCAGCAGACGCTACGCACCCTCGGGGACCACCGACTGCTGTGCATCGACGAGTTCGAGCTGGACGACCCCGGCGACACCGTGCTGGTCTCCAGCCTCCTCGGCAAGCTCGTCGACTCCGGCGTCGCGCTGGCCGCCACCTCCAACACCCTGCCTGGCAAGCTGGGCGAGGGCCGCTTCGCCGCCGCCGACTTCCTGCGCGAGATACAGGGCCTGGCGGACCGCTTCCGCCCCCTGCGCATCGACGGCGACGACTACCGCCACCGGGGCCTGCCCGCCGCCCCCGCCCCGCTGACCGACGCGGCCGTCACCCGCGCCGCCCACACCGTCCCCGGCGCCACGCTCGACGCCTTCCCCGACCTCCTCGGCCACCTCGCGCGGGTCCATCCCAGCCGCTACGGCGCGCTGACCGACGGCGTACGCACCGTCTGCCTGACCGGCGTGCGGCCGGTGGCCGACGAGGCGACGGCGCTGCGGCTCGTGGTGCTCGCGGACCGGCTGTACGACCGGGAGATACCCGTGCTCGCCTCCGGCGTGCCGTTCGGCCGGCTCTTCGGCGACGACATGCTCGCCGGCGGGTACCGCAAGAAGTACTTTCGCGCGATATCCCGGCTCACCGCCCTGGCCCGCGACGCCCGCGCTGACGTGGACGAACGGGACACCCCGGACGGCTCCGCGACGGCCGGCGGCAGCGACGGCACACCGCCGCCACAGGAGTAGACCCTTCACACACCTCTCACCTGGTTCACTTTCAGTTCACCGAGTGGTACACACGGTCGGGTCACCGTTTTCCTGTCCGTCAGCAGGGAGTTGGTCTTTCCGCATGGCTGCATCACGACGTGAGGTTCTCGCCCGCACCGGCGCGCTGGGCGCCGGCATCGCCTTCACCGGAAGCGTCTCCGAGCTGTACGCCGGCACCGCCGCCGCGCACGCCCCGCAGGACGCCGGCTACGGCCCGCTCGTCCCCGACCCCAACGGCCTCCTGGACCTCCCCGAGGGCTTCGAGTACCGGGTGCTCTCCCGCGAGGGCGACCAACTGCTCTCCGGCGAGGGCGCCGTGCCCAGCAACCACGACGGCATGGCCGCCTTCCGCGCCCGCGGCGGCGACGTGCGGCTCGTCCGCAACCACGAGAACCGCCCCACCGCACCCCACCGCGTCCCCGCGATCGACGGCCTGACGTACGACCCGATGGGCATGGGCGGCTGCACCGTGCTGGAGGTCGACCGGGACGGCGAACTGGAGGGCGAGCGTGTCGGCATCGCCGGCACCGCGGTCAACTGCGCCGGCGGGCCCAGCCTCTGGGGCACCTGGCTGACCTGCGAGGAGACCGAGGACAAGGCCGGCACCAACGGGTACACCAAGGACCACGGCTTCATCTTCGAGGTCGACCCCGTCGACCCGCACGAGAGCGGCGCGGAGCCGCTCACCGCGATGGGGCGCTTCCAGCACGAGGCCGTCGCCTTCGACCCGTCCAACGGCGTCGTCTACGAGACGGAGGACGCCTTCCAGCACCCGTTCGGGCTGTTCTACCGCTTCCTGCCGAAGAAGCCCAAGGGCGGCCTCGGCTCCCTGCGGGCCGGCGGCGAGCTGCAGGCCATGCGGGTGCCGGACGTGCCGGACCTGTCGGTGGTCGAGGAGATCGGCACCACGTTCGACAACGTCGAGTGGATCGAGGTCCCCGACCCGCTGGCGGCGAAGACCCCGATCCGCCACCAGGACTTCGGGCGCCCCATGTCGCACGCGCAGAAGCTGGAGGGCTGCTACTGGGGCGGCAACTCCGTGTACTTCGTCTCCAGCTTCGCCAAGTCCTCCGAGGGCTCGGGCGGCGACCACTTCGGCCAGGTGTGGCGCTACACCCCGCGGACCAACGAGCTGAAGCTCGTCATCCGCTTCGGCCCCGACCACGGCGTCGACACCCCCGGCGAGTCCCCCGACAACATCGCCCTGTCGCCGTCCGGCGGGCTGTTCCTCTGCGAGGACGGCGGCGGCGAGCAGCACGTGTACGGCGTCTCGCGGCGCGGCGAGGTCTTCGCGGTGGCGCGCAACCGGCAGAACACGGGCAGCGCGGAGGACCCGGAGTACGGCGAGTTCGCCGGCGTCACCTTCTCGCCGAACGGCCGGACGATGTACGTGAACTGCTACGCGCCCGGCACCACGTTCGCCATCACCGGCCGCTGGCGGTAGCCCGCCCGGCGCGTACGCGCGCGCAAGGCCGCATCGGCACGGCGCCCGGCGCCGGCCCGGCGGAGGACCGGTTCACCCGGTTCGCCGCCCGGGCCGGCGCCGCGGCGTGTCGTAGCCCGTTCACCCGGGCGCTCGCTCCGGCGCGCGCGCCCCCGGAAGCGCTCTTACGCTCCCCGCATGATCGACTTCCGGCGCCCGCGCCCCGCCCGCGCGGCCCTCGTCGCGCTGCTCGCCCTCTTCCTCCCGGCGTGCGCCCAGCCGTCCGCACCCTCCGCCCCCTCGGCACCGGTCGGCGCGCCCGCCGCCCGGGAGCACAGCGACCACCCGGCCGCGTACGGGACGGCGCGACCGCAGAAGGAACCGGAGGGCGGGACCCGGGGCGAGACCCGGCGCGAGGCGCGCGGCGGGGCACGGGGGAAGGCGCGGGGGGAGGCCAAGGCGGCCCGCGCGGGGCTCGCGCCGGTGTGGCGGCACGGCGCGCGCCGGGGCGCGCTCGGCAAGCGCGTCGCACTCACCTTCGACGCCGACATGATGGCCGACCAGCACGACCGCGCCGACGCCGGCGAGCAGTTCGACAACCCCGGGCTCATCGCCGCGCTACGGCGACTGAAGGTGCCCGCGACCGTCTTCATGACCGGCACCTGGGCCGCCCGCTACCCGGACCAGGCCCGCGCCATCGGGCGCGACCCGCTGTTCGAGGTGGCCAACCACTCCTACAGCCACCGCGCCTTCGCCACCCCCTGCTACGGCCTGCCCGAGGTCGACCCCGGCACCATGCGCGCCGAGGTCGAGCGGACCTTCGCCGAGCTGCGCCGCGCGGGCGTGCCCGCGCCCGCGCCGTACTTCCGCTTCCCCGGCGGCTGTTACGACGACACGGCGCTGCGCGCCCTCGCCCCGACGGGGGTGACCGCCGTGCAGTGGGACGTCCCCAGCGGCGACGCGTTCGCCACCGACCCGGGCGCGGTGGCGGAGGAGGTGCTGACACGGGTGCGGCCGGGGTCGGTGGTGGTCCTGCACGTCACGCGCAGCGCGGCGCCGGTCACGGAGCAGGCGGTGCGCGAGATCGTGCCGGAGCTGCGCCGGCGCGGCTACGGCTTCGCCAAGGTCTCCGAGCTGATGGCGGCGCGCTGAGGCCCGTACGGGACACGCCGCGGCGGCACCGGAACCTTCGCCTCCGCCGCGGCGCACCGGGTCACCCGGTGGGCGCCCCCGCGCCGGTCTCGCTCGGCCGCACCACGACGAAGCCCTCGCCGTCCAGCCGGAGCTGCATGACCTCGCCGGAGCCGCCGCGGATCATCGACCCGAAGCTCTGCGAGCGGTGCAGCCCCGTCTGGAGCTGGGTGCTCCAGCCGACGACGGCGTCGGTGTCGACGAAGACCGGGTAGCCCGGCGAGACGGGGATGACGATCGGGGTGCCGTCGCAGACCACGCCCAGCCGGCCCTGGCCGGTGAACACGCTGTTGAACAGCCCGCCGCCCGCCATGCCCGCGCCCTTGACCACCTTGATGTCGTACGACAGCGTCGAGTCGAAGCACAGCACGTTGCGCCCGTTGAGCGTGAGGCTGTCGTTCGGCTGGTCGAAGTCCAGGATGAAGCAGTTGGCCGCGCTCAGCGCGAACCAGCACTCGCCCTGCCCCTTCACCGACATGAGCGCCAGGCCCTCGCCGGTGACCGCGCGCTTGAGGAACTGCCCCGCCCCCTGGCCCTTCTTCTCGAACTGCAGATTGCCCCTGTAGGCGATCATCGCGCCCTGCCGGGCCAGGCACTCGCCGTTGACGGCGTACTTGATCGACTTGGCGTTCTGCAGAGTCATGCCGACCTGCGTCGCAGGCTCGGCCATGTTTTCCTTAGCGAACAAATCACTGCGCATACGGGCATGATCCGCCGGAATCCCTCCCTCCGCCAAGCAGGCTGCGCCCCTGGCACACTTGATCGTGTGACCAGCGCCGAGACCAGCCCCTTCCCGCACGAGGCGGTGAGCCGCGACGACCTGCCGCAGTTCGTCCTCCCCCTCGTCGTACGCATCGAGCGCACCGGCCCGCCCACGCGCACCGACGCCCTGGAGACGGCGGCGCGGGCGGTGCTGGTCCTGCTGGCGGACGAGCGCTCCGCGGGCGAGGGCCGGTGGGCCCGGGCGGTACAGGACTGGCAGGACGCCCGGATCCGCAAGGTGGTGCGGCGCGCGCGGGGCGCGGAGTGGCGCCGGGCGGAGGCGCTGCCGGGGATCACGGTGACCTCGGCGGCCGGCGGGGCCGCGGAGCACGGCGCGGGCACCGCGGGGAGCCCGGCCGGGACGGCCGGCGCCGCCGAGGTGCGGGTCTTCCCGCCCGTACCGCTCGACGGCTGGCCCAAGGACCTCGCCCGGCTCCAGGTCTCCGGCACCGACCTCGACGACCCCGGGCCCCCTCCCCCGCCCCCGCCGGGGGTCCCGGTGCTGTGGCTGGCGCCGAGGCTCGGCATGACTGCGGGCAAGGCGATGGCGCAGGCGGGCCACGGCGCCCAACTCGCCTGGTGGGAGCTGTCCGGCGCGGAGCGCGCGGCCTGGCGCGCCGCCGGCTTCCCCCTCGCCGTCCGCACGCCCGCACCGGAGCGCTGGGCGGAGCTGGTCGCGAGCGGGCTGCCGGTGGTCAGGGACGCCGGGTACACGGAGATCGCCGCGGGCAGTTGCACGGTCGTCGCCGACCACCCCGCGCTGCGTACCGGCTGACCCGCGGCCGTACGGGCACGCGCGCGCGGGACGCACATCGCGGTGCACGCGCGCGTAGGGGCACGGGTGCGGCCGACTGCGCCTACTCCGTCGCCACCCGCACGCCCAGCGCCACCAGCGTGCCGCCGAGCAGCGTCTCCTGGATCCGGCGGGCCCGGCGGGAGCGCAGCAGATGGCGCACGCGCCCGACCGCGAGCGCTGTCAGCCCGAGCCCCGACATGCTGAACAGCACCGCCACCGCGGCCAGCGCGAGCGCGACCGGCACGGCCGTCCCCGGCCGGTCGTCCGGCATGAACTGCGGCAGGCTGGCCATGAAGAACAGCGTGGCCTTGGGGTTGGTCAGGTTGGTGAGGAGCCCCTGCACGAACGGCGTGCCCCGGCCGCGCCCCGCCGGACCGCCCGCCTCCTCCTGCCCGGCCGCCGGCGCGGGCGCCGGGTCCTCGCGCCGCGCCCGCCACGCGGCCCAGAGGCTGCGCGCGCCGAGGTAGCACAGCAGCGCCGCGCCGCAGAACTTGACGATCTCGAACGCCACCGCGCTGCGGAGCAGCAGCCCGGCGAGGCCGAAGGCGACCGCGACGGCGTGCACGAAGAGCCCCGCCGCGCAGCCGAGCGCGGTCTGCAGCCCGGCGCCGCGGCCGCCGTTGACGGCGCTGCGGATGACCACCGCGGTGTCGAGGCCGGGGGTCAGGGTGATGAGCAGGCACAGTCCAAGGTACGAAGCGAAGTCCGCCATGGCACCGCATCCTCCGCCACACGCGGCACGGCTGTCAGCCCGACACCGCGATTCCCGCCGAGCGGGGCCGGGCACGCGCACGCCGAACGGCGTGCGCGGCCCGTACGTCCGGGAAACCCGGCCGCCGTCCGTCAGCCGCCGTCGGTCTCCCGCGCGTCCTCCGCGACGGCCACCGCCGCCTTGCGCGCCGCGACCAGCACCGGGTCCCACACCGGCGAGAACGGCGGCGCGTACCCCAGGTCCAGCGCCGTCATCTGCTCCACCGTCATGCCCGCCGTCAGCGCCACCGCCGCGATGTCCACGCGCTTGCCCGCACCCTCGCGGCCGACGATCTGCACGCCGAGCAGCCGCCCCGTGCGCCGCTCCGCGAGCATCTTCACGTGCATCGGCGCGGCCCGCGGGTAGTAACCGGCGCGGCTGGTCGACCGGATGGTCACCGTCACGTACTGCAGGCCCACCTCGCGCGCCTGCGTCTCCAGCAGACCCGTACGCGCGATCTCCAGATCGCACACCTTGCTGACGGCCGTGCCGACGACGCCGGGGAACGTGCCGAAGCCGCCGCCGACGTTGCGGCCGATGACCTGCCCGTGCTTGTTGGCGTGCGTGCCGAGCGGGATGTACCGCTCGCGGCCCGACACCAGGTCGAGCACCTCGACGCAGTCGCCGCCCGCCCACACGTTCTCCTGCCCCCGCACCCGCATCGCCAGGTCCGTCAGCAGCCCGCCGGACTCGCCCAGCGGCAGCCCCGCGTCCCGCGCGAGCCCGGTCTCCGGGCGCACCCCCAGGCCCAGCACGACGACGTCCGCCGGATACTCGCCGTGCGCCGTGGCCACGCCGCGCACCTCGCCGTCCGTGCCGGTGAGGATCTCGGTGACCTCGGCGCCGGTGACGATCCCGATGCCGTTGCCGTTCATCGCCTCGTGCACCAGGGTGCCCATGTCGGGATCGAGGGTGTTCATGGGCTGTTCGGCGCGCTCCAGCACGGTGACGTGGAGCCCGCGGTGGCAGAACGCCTCCGCCATCTCCACCCCGATGTACCCGGCGCCCACCACGACCGCGTGCCGCACCTGCTGCTTCTGCAGCCGGTCCAGCAGTTCCTGGCCGTCGTCCAGGCTCTGCACCCCGTGCACCCCGGGAGCGTCGATGCCCGGCAGCGGCGGGCGCAGCGGCCGGGCGCCGGTGGCGACGACGAGGTGGTCGAAGCCGTGCCAGCGCTCCTGCGCGCCGCCCTCCTCGTCGAGGGCGCGGGTGCGGACGCACTGCCGGTCGAGGTCGATCTCGGTGACCTCGGTACGCATCCGCAGGTCGATGCCGCGCGCCCGGTGCTCCTCCGGGGTACGGGCGATGAGCTGGTCCCGCTCGGGGACCTCGCCGCCGACCCAGTACGGAATCCCGCAGGCCGAGTACGACGTGAACCGGCCGCGCTCGAACGCGGTGATCTCCAGCTCGTCCGGCGTCCGCATCCGGCGCGCCTGCGATGCGGCGGACATGCCCGCCGCATCGCCGCCGATGACCACCATCCGCTGCTTGGCCCCCATGACGCTCCCTTTCGCCGCCGTGAAGGACACGCTACGACGGGTTACTCGGGCTCGCCGCCCTGGGGTGTCGGCTGCCCGGGGAACGGGCTGGGCGGCGGGGTGACGTGCCGCCGCGGCAGCCGGCCGCGCAGCCACCGCCAGGCCAGGGCGAGCAGGACGAGGAGCGCGGCGAAGGGCAGCGACGCGGAGACGGCTATCAGCACCCCGCGCAGCCCGGTGACGAAGGCGTCCCAGCCGCCGGCCAGGGCTTCGGTGACGCTGGTGCCGTCGTCCTCGTCCGCCGGGGGTGCGGCGGCCGGCCGGCGCAGCTCCAGGGTGATCGTGCCGAGCTCGGTGCGCTCCTTCAGCGAGGACTGCTGGGCGAGGAGCGCTTCCAGGTCGGCCTGGCGGGTGCCGAGTTCCCCCTCCAGGGTGACGACGTCAGCGAGTTTCGTGGCATCGTCCATCAGGTCCCTGATGCGCGCGACGCTCGCGCGCTGGGACCGCACCCGGCTGTCGACGTCCACGACCTCGTCGGTGACGTCCTTCACCTCCACGTCCCGGTTGACGACGCGGCCCAGCTCGGCGAGGTCGCCGAGGACGGCGTCGTACTCCGCGGCAGGCACCCGCAGGGTGAGCCGGGCGCGGGCGGGGGCGCCGGGCTCCTGGCTGGTCGACTCGTCGCCGACGTAGCCGCCGGCGCCCTCGGCGAGCGTGCGGGCGGAGTCGGCGGCTCCGGCCAGGTCCTTGGTGCGTACGGTGATCGCGGCGGTGCGGACGAGGGCCTGCGGCGCGAGGGTGACGCCCTCGGCGGCGGTGGCGCCGCCGCGGGGGGCGCGCGAGTCGGCGGAGTCACCGGCGCCGCCGGCGTCGGCGCCGCCGCCCTCGCGCGGTGCCGCCCCCTGCGCCTTGGCGTCGGCCCGGGCGGAGCCGGCTTCGGCGGAGTCCGCGTCCCCCCCGCTGTCGGTGCAGCCGCCGACGGCGAGCACGGCGGCGAGCAGCGCGGCGGCGAGCGCGGGTCTGGTCCTGATACGTGCGGGCATCGTCGAACCCCCCAGGTGTCGGGTCTGTGCAGCTTCGACGGGACGGCGGGGGCGGAGGTTCGGGGTAGCGGGTCCCGGAAGGGTCACGATCGGACTACGCGCAGGGCGCGGTGCGGGCGGGCACGAGGCGGGCGGGGACACGGTGGGCGCCCGGAGGGCTCGTTCGCGGTAGCCCCCGGGGTCATATACGCGGCGTCGGCGCGGGATATCCACAGGCTCGTACGGGCGTGTCCGCGGGGTCTGCGACAGTGGCGTGCATGAGCAGCGCACAGCCCGCGGAGCCCGGGCCGCCCAGGGTCGTCGTCATCGGCGGCGGCATCGCCGGACTCGCCGCCGCGCACCGGCTGCTGGCCGGCGGCGCGCGGGTCACGGTGCTGGAGGCCGGGACCCGGCTCGGCGGCAAGCTGCACGCGGGCGAGCTGGCCGGCGTGCCGGCCGACCTCGGCGCGGAGGCCCTGCTGGCCCGGCGCCCGGAGGCCGTCGGCCTCGCCCGCGCGGTAGGGCTCGCCGACGCGCTGCAGCCGGTGGCCGCGGGCGGCGCGGCGGTCTGGACCCGCGGGAAGCTGCGGCCGCTGCCGGGCGGCCAGGTGATGGGCGTCCCCGGCGACCTGGACCGGCTGGCGGCGGCCGACGTGCTTTCTCCCGAGGGCCTGGCGCGGGTCGCCCGCGAAGCGGAGCTGCCGCCGGCGGAGCCGGGCGAGGACGTCGCGATCGGCGCGTTCGTCGCCGAACGGCTGGGCGCGGAGGTCACGGACCGGCTGGTGGAGCCGCTGCTGGGCGGGGTGTACGCGGGCGACGCGTACCGGCTGTCGATGCGTGCCGCGGTCCCGCAGTTGTTCGCGGCGCTGCGCGAGGAGCGGACGCTGCTGGGTGCGGCCAGGGCGGTGCAGTCCCGCGGTGCGGCGGCATCCGCGTCGCAGGCGCCGGTGTTCATGGGCATCGAGGGCGGCGTCGGCCGCCTGCCGGCGGCGGTGGCGGAGGCGGTAAGGGAAGCGGGCGGCGAGATCGTCCTCGGCGCGGAAGCCGCGTCGCTGGAGCGAGGGAAGGGTTTCCCCGGCCCCGCCCCGTCCCGAAACCCGGGGCGCCGCCCCGGGGACCCCGCCGGGGCGGCGCCCCCGGACCCCCCGGCCGCGGCGGCCTCCGGGGCCGGCCGTCCGGCGGACCCCGCCCCCGCCCGCTGGCGGGTTCTCGCCGGGGGGCGGGCCTACGACGCCGATGCCGTCGTGCTCGCCGTGCCCGCCGCCGCTGCCGCGCGGCTGGTGGGAGGGCTCGCGCCGCGGGCAGCCGCGGAGTTCGACGGGGTGCGGTACGCCTCCATGGCGCTGATCACCCTCGCCCTCCCCCGCCGGGAGGCCGAGGCCCAGTTGCCCGCCGGGACCGGCTTCCTCGTACCGCCGGTCGACGGGCGGACCATCAAGGCGTCGACGTTCTCCTCCGCCAAGTGGCGCTGGGCCGGCGACGACGACGTGTTCCTTCTGCGCACCTCCGTCGGCCGCATCGGCGACGACAAGACCCTCGAACGGGACGACGCCGACCTCGTCACCGCCTCCCTCGACGACCTCCGCGCCGCCACCGGGCTCGCCGCCCGCCCGGTCGCGAGCCGCGTCAGCCGGTGGCGCGGCGCCCTGCCGCAGTACGAGGTCGGGCACGACGCCCGCGTGGCGCGTATCCGCGGCGCGCTGCCCGCCGGGCTCGCGGTGTGCGGCGCGCTCTACGACGGCGTGGGCATCCCCGCCTGCATCGCGAGCGCACACCGGGCCGCCGACGAGCTGCTGGGGCGCCCTGGGACAATGACCGCATGAGTGACGCAACCCCCCCGCCGGCCGACTCGCCCGCGGCTCCGTCCCGCTCCGCGAACGCCGGCAAGAAGGCCAAGGACCTCAACGAGGTCATCCGCTACACCCTCTGGTCCGTCTTCCGGCTCCGCGACGCCCTCCCCGAGGACCGCGCGGGCTACGCGGACGAGGTGACCGAGCTGTTCGAGCAGCTCGCCGCGAAGGACGTCGTCGTGCGCGGCACGTACGACGTGTCCGGGCTGCGCGCCGACGCGGACGTCATGATCTGGTGGCACGCGGAGAGCTCGGACGCGCTGCAGGAGGCGTACAACCTCTTCCGCCGCACCCGCCTCGGCCGCTCCCTCGCGCCGGTCTGGTCGAACATGGCGCTGCACCGCCCCGCCGAGTTCAACAAGTCGCACATCCCGGCGTTCCTCGCGGACGAGACCCCGCGCGCGTACGTGAGCGTGTATCCGTTCGTCCGCTCCTACGACTGGTACCTGCTGCCGGACGAGGACCGCCGCCGCATGCTCGCCGACCACGGCAAGATGGCCCGCGGCTTCCCGGACGTACGCGCCAACACGGTGCCCTCCTTCTCCCTCGGCGACTACGAGTGGATCCTCGCCTTCGAGGCCGACGAACTGCACCGCATCGTGGACCTGATGCGCCACCTGCGCGGGTCCGAGGCGCGGCTGCACGTCCGCGAGGAGGTGCCGTTCTACACCGGCCGCCGCAAGGCGGTCGCGGAGCTGGTCGCCTCCCTCGCCTGACGCCCGGCCCCGGCGATCCGAGCCCGGCGCGCCGGTCTCAGCCGACCGCCGGGCCGCCCGCCCCCGGCGCCGCCGACCTCTTCCCGCCCCGCTCCGCCTTCGGCTCCGGGTGCGGTGCGCAGGTGACGTCGCCGGGCGTGCGGCCCGTCAGCAGGTACGTGTCGACGTGCTTGTTGACGCAGTCGTTCTCGCCCCCGGCGAGCCCGTGCGACCCGGCGTCCTTCTCCGTCACCAGGTTCGCCGAGCCGCCCAGCCGCCGCGCGAGTTCCCGCGCGCCGTCGTACGGCGTGGCCGCGTCGCGCTCGGCGGCGAGGAGGAGCACCGGGGGCAGCTCGCCGGCGTCGGTGCGGACGTCGAGGGGCTGCTGCCGCGGGCCGGTCCAGAACGCGCACGGCAGGTTCATCCAGGCGTTCTCCCACGTCTCGAACGGCGCCACGCGCGCGAGCCGGCTGTTGTCGCGGTCCCAGGTCTCCCAGTCCGTGGGCCAGGGCGCGTCGTTGCACTCGACGGCGGTGTAGACGGCGTTGCCGTTCTCCTCCGCCGCGTTGTCCGACGGATCGTCGGCCGCGAACTCCACCAGCGTCTTCGGCTTGCCGTCCAGGTAGTCCGCGAGCGCGGTGGCGGCCGGCGCCCAGTACCCGTCCGCGTACGCCGCCCGCAGGAAGCCCGCCTGCAACTGGGCCGTGCCGATCCGCCCGCCGGCCGGCTCCTTCTCGATCATCTCGCGGGCCCGCTCGTACGCCGCCGCCACCTCCCACCGGGTGCCGCCGAGGTGGTAGACGTCGTCGTGCTCGGCCACCCACCGCTGCCAGTCGGCCCAGCGCTCCTCGAACGCGGCGGACTGGCGCAGGTTGTTGCCGTACCAGATCTGCCGCGGGTCGGGGTCGACCGGGCTGTCGAAGACCATGCGGCGCACGTGGTCCGGGTAGAGCGCGGCGTACAGGCTGCCGAAGTAGGTGCCGTAGGAGGCGCCGAGGTAGGTGAGCCTGCGCTCGCCGAGCGCGGCGCGCAGCACGTCGAGGTCGCGGGCGTTGTTGAGGGACGTGTAGTGCCGCAGGCCCGCGATCTTCGCGCAGCCGTCGGCGTACGCGCGTGCCTTCTCGACCCGGGCGCGCTTCTCACGCTCCGAGGGGCGCTCCGAGGTGTTCGACGGCGCCTTCATGAACTCATCGGGGTTCTGGCAGGACAGCGCGCCGGAGCGCTCGACGCCGCGCGGGGCGTAGCCGACGAAGTCGTACGCCTCCGCCAGCCGCCGCCACTCCGGCGACCGGCTCAGCAACGGGAAGTACGTGCCGGAGCCGCCGGGGCCGCCGGGGTTGAAGACGAGCTTGCCCTGCCGCTCGGCGCGCGGGCCGGTGGCGCCGATGTGGCTGACGGTGAGCTTGAGCTTCCGGCCGCCGGGGTCCGCGTAGTCCAGCGGGACGGCGACGGTGCCGCACTCGATCGGCGCCGGCAGCCCCTCCGCCGCCGGGCAGGGGCCGAAGTCGACGCCGGCCTTGGCGGCACGCGCGGCGGCGACGGCGACCCCGCGGGCCTCGGGGCCTTCGGCCGCCCGGGACACGGGGGCGGCGGTCCCCGAGCGGGCGGCGTCGGCGGCGGGGGCCGCGGCGAGGCCGGTGAGAGCGAGCGAACCGAGGATTCCGTACAGCACTGCTGCTCTCACGAAGGGCCCTTCCGGCGTGACGAGGCGTGGCGAGGCGCGATGAGGCATGGCGACGGCCGCTCGCGGCGGCGTGCGCGACGGGGAGAAAGGAGGGTAAAAGTGATAATTCTTGGCGGAGTTGCTGATGTAAAGGACCCCGGCGGGGGTGTCGCGGCGCGCGTCGGCCTACCGCGCGAGCGCGGCGCGCATCTCCGGGTCGGGCAGCGCGGCGGGCCCGTGTACGGCGAGCCCGGTGAGCAGCGAGTCCGCCTCGTCGAGGGTGGCGAGCAGCCCGCGGCCGTCGGGCGTGGCCCAGCGCGTGTAGTCGCCGACCTCCAGCCGGGCTATCGCCAGACAGCCGCAGACCAGTATCAGCGGCAGCACAAACCAGCCCGCGATCGGCTCGTGCTCCGGCGCCCGCAGCGCCAGCGCGGCGGTACCGGCGCCGAGCACCACCACCCCCGCGATCCGTACGTGCCGCACCGCGGCGCGCACGGCGGACCGGATCGGCGCGGGCACCGCGAGCCCGGCCGCGGCGAGGCCGTCGTCCAGGTCGCGCAGCGCGTCGGCGGCGGAGGCGGCGGCGCGGATGGCCGGGATCGTGTTCTGCCCGCCGGGTCCGGCCGCGGCGATCACCGCGCGCTCGACGGGGTCGCGGCCCTCGGGCGCCACGACGGTCGCCCAGCCGGTGTGCGCGAGCAGCAGCCGCCGCTCCCGCGCCAGCGCGACCAGGGTGACGTCGACGACCCGCCGCGGCCCGCCGGCAAGGAAGGCGGCCTCGTACAGGGTCAGCTCACGCGCCCCGCGGACCTGCGCCGGCTCGGGCTCCGGCTGCGCCGCGGCGACGGAACCGACGAGGACAAGCCGCCCGCACGTCAGCAGCGCGGCCGCCCAGGCGACGAGCGCGAAGCACACCCACATGGCGGTGTTCTACGCGATCGGGGGCACAGGGCGCCAGCCCTATCTTTCCGAACGCGGCCGTGATAGCGGGGTGTTGCGGACCCGTAGCCGACAGGAAGCGTACGGGCGGAACGGGCGGCGGGAGGCAGCCGGGGGTCAGCGGGCCGAGGACTCGTGCACGTACTCCACGAGCCGCGTGAGCGCGTCCGGGTCCGTCGTCGGGAGCACGCCGTGGCCGAGGTTGAACACGTGCCCCTCCAGCCCCGCCGCCGCCTGAAGCACCTCGCCGGCCTTGGCCTCCATCGCCTCGCGGGGCGCGAACAGCACCGCCGGGTCGAGGTTGCCCTGCAGCGCCTTGCCGGGGCCGACGCGGCGCGCCGCCTCGTCCATCGGCACCCGCCAGTCGGCGCCGACGACGTCCGCGCCCGCCTCGCCCATCGCGGTCAGCAGTTCGCCGGTCCCGACGCCGAAGTGGATCCGCGGCACGCCGTACTCCGCGACGGCCGCGAAGACCTCCGCCGACGCGGGCAGCACCGCGCGCCGGTAGTCGGCGGGCGCCAGCGCGCCCGCCCAGGAGTCGAAGAGCTGCACGGCGGAGGCGCCGGCCTCGATCTGCACCCGCAGGAACGCCGCCGTGATGCCCGCGAGCCGGCCGACCAGCTCGGCCCACAGCTCCGGGGCGCCGTACATCATCGCCTTGGTGTGCTCGTGGTTGCGCGAGGGACCGCCCTCGACCAGATAGCTGGCCAGCGTGAACGGCGCCCCGGCGAAGCCGATGAGCGGCGTCGCGCCCAGCTCCTCCGTCAGCCGGCCCACGGCCTCGGTCACGTACGGCACGTCGTCGGGCTCCAGCGGGCGGAGCTGCGCGAGGTCCGCGCGGCTGCGGATCGGCTGGGCGACGACGGGCCCGACGCCCGGTTTGATGTCGAGGTCGACGCCGATGGCCTTGAGCGGCACGACGATGTCGCTGAAGAGGATCGCGGCGTCCACGCCGTGCCGCCGTACGGGCTGCAGCGTGATCTCGGTGACGAGGTCGGGCCGCCGGCACGAGTCGAGCATGGCGATGCCCTCGCGCAGCCGCCGGTACTCGGGCAGTGACCGGCCCGCCTGCCGCATGAACCACACGGGTGTGTGCGGCACGGGCTCGCGCCGGCACGCGCGCAGGAACGCGGAGTCGGCGGCCGGACCCGCGGGGGCGGTGGCCGTGGAAGCGGCACCGGCGGTGGACGTGGCGGAGGGGCGGGGGGCGCTGTCGGCACTCACCCCAGCATCTTCGCACGCGCGTGGGAGGCGAGATCCGGCCACCCGGGTGTCCCGCAGCGCTTCTGCACGCCGCGCCCCCTAGTCTTCCGGCATGGTTGCGGCTCCTGGACACCTCGTCGACGAACCCGATGGCCCCCCGGACGGCCGGCCGGGGGGCGGAGCCCTGCCGCCCCCGTTCCGGCGGGCCGTCGAGGCGCTCGACTCCGCTGCGGTACGCCCCGAAGTGACGCTGCAGGCGACGCGGGCGCCGCGGGGCATCGCCCCGTTCGCGTACGCCCTGGAGGCGGACGTCGACGAGGACGCGGCGGAGGACGTCGAGCCCACCGACGGCCGGCTGGTGCTGCTGCACGACCCGGACGGGCAGGACACCTGGCGCGGTACGTTCCGCTTCGTCACGCTGCTGCGCGCGGAGCTGGAGCCGGAGATGGCCGCGGACCCGCTGCTGCCAGAGGTGTGCTGGTCCTGGCTGACCGGCGCGCTGGACACCCGCGGCCTGGGCTACGGCGAGCCCAGCGGCACGGTCACGCGCGCGTCCTCGCACCACTTCGGCGGGCTGGCGGAGCGCGGCACGACGACGAAGATCGAGATCCGGGCGTCCTGGACGCCGCAGCCGTCGCGCGCGGCCGGGGACGGCGCCCCGGACGCGGCGGCACACCTGGCGGCGTGGGTGGAGATGCTGTGCCAGTGCGCGGGCCTGCCGCCGTCGGCCGCGCCGCCGGCGGCGCCGGAGCCGGACGCCGCGCCGATCGTGCCGCTGCCGCAGCGCCGCGGCTCGCGCCGGCGCTGAGCGCCGAGCGCGCCGTCACGGGGGCGGGACGGAGCGCACGGCGGGCGGTCGGGGCGTACGGGCTCGGCAGGGTCGCCAGCCCGGGTGCGGGACCGGGACCGGGGCCCGCGCGCACCGGCCCGGAGGGTGGCGACCGGCCGCGTGCCCCGCAGTCGATCGCCCATCCGAATTGTCCGTTTTTTCCTCACTAATTCGTGATCATTGCCTAAAGCCCCTCCGGGCTCCTGCCGAAGACGTGAGAGACCTTCCGTACGCGGCCCCTACGCGACACGGAACGTCCCGGCTCTCCCAGCCGGCCCCGTCCCCGCACACCGTCTGGAGGGACCTGGTGTCTGTTCTCCTCGAGCAACCCACAAGCCTGGTCGCCTACCGCCCCAACAAGCCGACGGCCATGGTCGTCGTGGCCGACCCCCGCGTGCGCTCGACCGTCACCCGCCACCTGTGGGCGCTGGGCGTGCGCGACGTGATCGAGGCGTCGTCCGTCGCGGAGGCCCGCCCCCGGATCGCCAACCCCCGCGACATCTGCGTCGCCGACGTCCACCTGCCCGACGGCTCCGGCCTCACGCTGCTCTCCGAGGCGCGTTCCGCGGGCTGGCCCAACGGCCTCGCCCTCTCCGCCGCCGACGACATCGGCGCCGTACGCAACGCCCTCGCGGGCGGCGTGCGCGGCTACGTCGTCACCGGCACCCGCACCGGCATGGGCCTGCCCACCCGCCCCAACGCCGCGCACATCGGCGCCGCCGCAGGACGGCTGCACCACCGCCGGCCACCGGGCTCCCCCGGCGCCGGCGGCAACTCCGGTCCGCCCGGACACCCGGGCGGTTACCGCGAGCTGTCCGGCCGCGAGGTCGAGGTGCTGCGGCTGGTGGCGGAGGGCCAGTCGAACAAGGCCATCGGCGTCTCGATGGGACTGTCCGCGCTGACCGTCAAGAGCCACCTCGCCCGCATCGCGCGCAAGCTCGGCACGGGCGACCGCGCCGGCATGGTGGCGGTGGCGCTGCGCACCGGCATCATCCACTGACCGGGGCCCGGTGACGGGCCCTCCCCAGGCAGCCGCGCGGCGCCCGTCGACGTAACGTTCCGTCGACGGGCGCTGTCGTGCACGACTCACAGATACCCTTGACACGTGACCGACGCCCAAGAGACCGCAGCAGAGGACAGACTCCCCGCACCCGGAGCATCGACTTCCGGATCGGCGCCGGTCCCCCTTCTCGATCCCCGCGAGGGCATCCCGCCCGTCACCGCGGACCCCGAGGCGCTCGCCGAGGTCGTCCGCGCATTCGCCGCGGGCAGCGGCCCGGTCGCCATCGACGCGGAGCGCGCCAGCGGCTACCGCTACGGGCAGCGGGCGTACCTCGTGCAGTTGCGCCGTGAGGGCGCGGGCACGGCGCTGATCGACCCGGTGACCTGCCCCGACCTCTCCGGTCTCGCGACGGCCATCGGCGATGCGGAATGGGTTCTGCACGCCGCGACCCAGGATCTGCCGTGTCTCGCCGAGATAGGCATGCGTCCTGGCGCGCTGTTCGACACGGAGCTGGCGGGGCGGCTGGCGGGCTTCCCCCGGGTCGGTCTCGGCGCGATGGTCGAGAACGTCCTCGGGTACGCGCTGGAGAAGGGCCACTCCGCCGTCGACTGGTCCACCCGGCCGCTGCCCGAGCCGTGGCTGCGCTACGCCGCGCTCGACGTCGAGCTGCTGGTGGACCTGCGGGACGCGCTGGTCGAGGAGCTGACGGCGCAGGGGAAGCTGCGGTGGGCGGAGGAGGAGTTCGCGGCGATCGCCGCGGCGCCGCCGCCGGAGCCGCGCCGGGACCCCTGGCGGCGTACGTCGGGCATGCACAAGGTACGGCGCAGGCGCCAGCTCGGCACCGTACGGGAGCTGTGGACGGCCCGGGACCGCATCGCGCAGCGGCGCGACATCTCGCCGGGCAAGGTGCTCGCGGACACCGCCATCGTGGAGGCGGCGCTCGCGATGCCGACGTCCACGCGGGCGCTGGCCGCGCTGCCGGGCTTCGGGCACCGCATGGGCCGGCGGCAGTTGGAGCAGTGGCTCGCCGCGGTGGAGCGCGCCCGCGCGCTGCCGGAGTCGGAGCTCCCGCAGCCGGGTCTGCCGCTGAACGGCCCGCCGCCGCCGCGCGCATGGGCGGACAAGGACCCGGCCGCGGCCGCCCGGCTGTCGGCGGCACGGGCGGCGGTGACGGCACGCGCGGAGGAGCTGGGCCTGCCGCAGGAGAACCTGATCGCACCGGACACGGTGCGCCGCATCTGCTGGGAGCCCCCGAAGGACCCCGCGGAGGAGTCGGTGGCAGCAGCCCTGACCCACCTGGGCGCCCGCCGCTGGCAAATCGAACAGGTCACCCCACTCCTGACGGCGGCGGTCAGCGACTGAAGCGTCCGGCCGGAAGGCACGGCGCGGGGTGGCCTCGGTGGACGGCCTGGACGGCGCCGCCACGCGGCCGGAACTCCCCGCGGTGCGGGCCACGGTCCGACGCCGCGGGGAGGGATGCACTCCCAGCCGGAGGCGCGGCTGAGTCATCGGGCCCGGCGCCGGGTCGGCAAGGCGTGCGGGGCCATCCCGCGAACGACCGCGGCGCGCGGGCCGGAGGCACGGCCGCCCGGGCGGCACAGCCCGAGGCGGAATCGCCCGGCCAGCGAAGCCGTGGCGCGGCGGTCCGCCCGGCATCCGCCGGCGGCACCGCCAGGCGCGCCACAGGCACGGCACGCCCAGGAGGCGCGCCCGGCGAAGCCGTTGGCGTCGCCCGGTCACCCGTCCCGGTGCCGTAAGGCAATCGCCGCACCCGCCGACCCCGCGGCCCGTACCCCGCCATCGCCCGCCCGGCGAAGGCACCGCCCGGTACCGGGCGCAGTGCCCGGTGAAGCCGCCGCGTCGCTCCCTCCCCGGTCCCGGGGACGCAAGGCAACCGCCGTGCACGCCGCCTCATGACCCGGTGTGGACCGCCCGGTGAGGGGACTGTGAGGCACAACTCCGGCGGGGGCCTGGGCACCTTCTGTTACCCGTGAGTAGCATGGGGGGCGAGCCGTGCCGCCCCCCGTGGGCCGGTGCCGCGTGACCCCGCATCCCCTCCGGAGGAGAGCCCGTGCCTCGTACCGCAAGGGACGTCGTCTTCGTCGACGGCGTCCGGACCCCGTTCGGCAAGGCGGGCCCGAAGGGCATCTACCACGAGACCCGCGCCGACGACCTCGTCGTCAAGTGCATCCGCGAGCTGCTGCGCCGCAACCCCGCCCTCGACCCCGCCGCCGTCGACGACGTCGCCATCGCCGCCACCACCCAGATCGGCGACCAGGGCCTGACCATCGGCCGCACCGCCGGCATACTCGCCGGGCTGCCGCCGACCGTGCCCGGGTACTCCATCGACCGGATGTGCGCCGGCGCCATGACCGCCGTGACGACGACCGCCGCCTCCACCGCCTTCGGCGCGTACGACATCGCCCTGGCCGGCGGCGTCGAGCACATGGGCCGGCACCCGATGGGCGAGGCCGTGGACCCCAACCCGCGGTTCGTCTCCGAGAAGCTCGTCGACGAGTCCGCCCTCTTCATGGGCATGACCGCGGAGAACCTGCACGACCGCTTCCCGCACCTGACCAGGGCCCGCGCCGACGAGTACGCGGTGCACTCGCAGGAGAAGGCCGCCAAGGCGTACGCGAACGGGCGGATCCAGGCCGACCTGGTGCCCATCTCCGTCCGCCGCACCACTGCATCTGACAGCGGCTCCGCCGCGGGCTCAGCCGGCGAGACCGGCTGGGGCCTGGCCACCCGGGACGAGCCGATGCGCCCCGGCACCACGCTGGCGAACCTCGCGACGCTGAAGACGCCCTTCCGCGCCCACGGCCGGGTCACCGCAGGCAACGCCGCCGGGCTCAACGACGGCGCCACCGCCTCCCTCATCGCCGCCGAGGACGTGGCGCGCGCGGCCGGACTGCCGGTGAAGATGCGGCTGGTGTCGTTCGCCTTCGCCGGCGTGGAGCCCGAGGTGATGGGCGTCGGCCCGATCCCGTCCACCGAGAAGGCGCTCGCCAAGGCGGGCCTCGGCATCGGCGACATCGGCCTGTTCGAGATCAACGAGGCGTTCGCCGTGCAGGTGCTGGCGTTCCTCGACCACTTCGGCATCGCCGACGACGACCCCCGCGTCAACCAGTACGGCGGCGCCATCGCCTTCGGCCACCCCCTCGCCTCCTCCGGCGTGCGGCTGATGACGCAACTGGCGCGGCAGTTCGAGGAGCAGCCGCAGGTGCGGTACGGCATCACCACCATGTGCGTCGGCTTCGGCATGGGCGGCACGGTCATCTGGGAGAACCCGCACTTCGAGGGGGCAGGCAAGTGAGCAGCAGCACCGTGGAACTCCTCAAGGGCGCCGCCGAGCGCTTCCCCGACGAGGTCGTCACGCAGGCGCACGTACGCCACCTCGATCTGCCCGGCGGCGCGGGCCGGTTCGCGCTCATCACCCTGGACAACGGCTTCGACCACACCAAGCCGACCACTTTCGGCCCGCAGTCGCTCGCCGGCCTCGACGCCGCGCTCGACCAGGTCGAGAAGGAGGCCGCGGAGGGCGGGATCGTCGGCGTCGGCGTGACCGGCAAGCCGTTCATCTTCGCCGTCGGCGCCGACCTCAAGGGCGTCGAGGTGCTCGGGCAGCGTGACGAGGCGCTGGCCATCGGGCGCGGCGGGCACGAGGTGTTCAAGCGGCTGGCCGATCTGGGCGTGCCGACGTTCGCGTACTACAACGGCGCCGCGATGGGCGGCGGCGTCGAGATCGGGCTGCACTGCACGTACCGCACGGTCTCCGCCGCCGTGCCCGCGTTCTCGCTGCCGGAGGTCTTCCTCGGGCTGGTGCCCGGCTGGGGCGGCTGCACGCTGCTGCCGAACCTGATCGGCGCGGACCGCGCGGTCACCGTCGTGATCGAGAACAGCCTCAACCAGAACCGGCAGCTCAAGGGCAAGCAGGTCTACGACCTGGGCATCGCGGACGCGATCTTCGAGGGCGCCGACTTCCTGGAGCAGTCCCTCGCCTGGACCGGCGCCGTCCTCGGCGGCGAACTGGAGGTCGTACGCCCGGACATCGACCGCGGCGAGGCGTGGGACGCGGCGATCGAGCGCGGCCGCGCCGTCGCCGACGACAAGGTGCACGGCGCCGCCCCGGCGGCGTACCGCGCGCTGGACATCATGGCCGCGGCGAAGAACGGCGATCTGCGGCAGGGCTTCGCGGCCGAGGACGAGGCGCTGGCCGACCTGATCACGGGCGGCGAACTGCGGGCCGGGATCTACGCGTTCAACCTCGTGCAGCGGCGCGCCAAGCGGCCCGCCGGGGCGCCGGACAAGGGCCTCGCCCGGCCGGTCACGAAGGTCGGCGTGGTCGGCGCGGGGCTGATGGCCTCGCAGTTGGCGCTGCTGTTCGTCCGCCGGCTCGAAGTGCCCGTCGTGCTCACGGACATCGACCAGGAGCGGATCGACAAGGGCGTGGCGTGGGTCCACGAGCAGATCGACATGCTGCTGCTGAAGGGCCGGGTGAACCAGGACGCCGCCAACCGGCTCAAGGCGCTGGTCACCGGGTCGCTGGACAAGGCCGCGGCGTTCGCCGACGCCGACTTCGTGATCGAGGCGGTCTTCGAGGAACTCTCCCTCAAGCAGCGGATCTTCGCCGAGCTGGAGGAGGTCGTACCGCCGACGGCGATCCTCGCGACGAACACCTCGTCCCTGTCGGTGACGGAGATGGCCGCCGGGCTCAAGCACCCCGAGCGGGTCGTGGGCTTCCACTTCTTCAACCCGGTGGCGGTGCTGCCGCTGCTGGAGATCGTACGGGCCGCGGACACCGACGACGCCTCGCTGGCCACGGCGTTCGCCGTCGCCAAGAAGCTGAAGAAGTCGGCCGTGCTGGTCAAGGACGCCCCGGCGTTCGTCGTCAACCGCATCCTGACCCGCTTCATGGGCGAGGTGCTGGGCGCCGTGGACGAGGGCACGCCGGTGGAGGTCGCGGACGGGGCGCTGGCGCCGCTGGGGCTGCCGATGTCACCGATCGTGCTGCTCGACCTGGTCGGCCCCGCGGTCGCCCACCACGTCGCGGGCACCCTCGCCGAGGCGTTCCCCGACCGCTTCGCGCAGTCGGCGAACCTGGGCCGGGTCGTGGAGGCGGGCAAGCGGACGCTGTACGTCCATGACTCGGGCAAGCCGGAGCTGGACCCGGAGGTGGCGGCGCTCTTCCAGGTCGGCGACACGGTGCTGACGGAGGAGCAGGTACGCGACCGGGCGCTGGACGCCATCGCGCAGGAGATCCGGCTGATGCTGGACGAGGGCGTCGTGGCGGAGGCCCAGGACGTCGACCTGTGCCTGATCACCGGCGCGGGCTGGCCGTTCCACCTGGGCGGCATCACGCCGTACCTGGACCGGGCGGGCGTCAGCGAGCGCGTCACGGGCCGCCGGTTCCTGCCGCCGGGCGTGGCGAGCGTTCCGGAGTAGCGGTACGTCACCCGTGCCCCGGCCGCCGCTGTGCGGCCGGGGCACGTTCGTGTCGTACGGGCGTGGGAGGCTGGGCGGCATGGACGCACCCCTCCCGCTGCTCGTCGTGGACGCCGCCAACGTCGTCGGGTCGGTGCCCGACGGCTGGTGGCGCGACCGGCGCGGGGCGGCGGAGCGGCTGCGCGACGGCCTCGTGCCGTACGCCTCGGCGGGCGTGGCCGGGCTGCCGGGTCCGGTGGAGGTGGTGCTCGTGGTCGAGGGCGCGGCCCGCGGGGTGGCGGCGGTGCCGGGAGTACGGGTCGTGGCGGCGGACGGCAGCGGGGACGACCGGATCGTGGCCGTCGTCGCGGAGGCGGCCGAGCGGGATCCGGAGCGCCGCGTGCTGGTGGTCACGGCGGACCGCGCGCTGCGCGACCGCGTCCACCGCCACGGCGCGGCCACGGCGGGCCCGCGCACGGTCCGTCCCGCCTGACGCCCGCGGCACCGGCGGACACACGCCGGAGGGGCGGCCCGTACGAGCCGCCCCTCCGTCTGCCGTTGCGGGACTCAGTCCCCGACGACCTTCGACACCGTGCCTTCCCCGGTGCCCTGGGCCCCGATGTCCTCGCCCGCGCGCCGGTCGAGACGGGCGACCAGGCCGGTGACCTGGCGGGCGATGTCCGGGGCCGTCAGGCCGATGTCCGCCAGGACCTCCTTGCGGGAGGCGTGGTCCAGGAAGCGCTCCGGGATGCCGAAGTCGCGCAGCGGGATGTCGACGCCCGCGTCGCGCAGCGCCTGCGCGACGGCGGAGCCGACGCCGCCGGTGCGGATGTTGTCCTCGACGGTGACGACCACGCGGTGCCGCTCCGCGAGCGGCGGCAGCGCGGCGTCGACGGGCTTGACCCAGCGCGGGTCGACGACCGTCGTCGTGATGCCCTGCTTGTCGAGCAGCCCGGCGACCTCCAGGCACATCGGCGCCAGCGCGCCGACGGAGACCAGCAGCACGTCGGGCCGCTCCGCGCCCTCGGTGCCGGCCGCCGGCTCGTGGAGCACGTCCATGCCGCCGATCCGGCCGACCGCGGGGACCGCGGGGCCGACGGCGCCCTTGGAGTAGCGCACGACGGTCGGGGCGTCGTCGACGGCGACGGCCTCGCGCAACTGGGCGCGTACCTGGTCGGCGTCGCGCGGTGCGGCGATCCGCAGCCCGGGGACGACCTGGAGGATCGACATGTCCCACATGCCGTTGTGGGAGGCGCCGTCGCTGCCGGTGACCCCGGCGCGGTCCAGGACGAACGTCACCCCGCAGCGGTGCAGCGCGACGTCCATCAGCACCTGGTCGAACGCCCGGTTGAGGAAGGTGGCGTAGACGGCGAAGACCGGGTGCAGGCCGCCGGTGGCCAGTCCCGCGGCGGAGACCGCGGCGTGCTGCTCGGCGATGCCCACGTCGTAGACCCGGTCGGGGAAGGTCTCGGCGAACTTCTGCAGGCCCACGGGGCGCATCATCGCGGCGGTGATCCCGACGACGTCGGGGCGCTCGCGGCCGATCCGTACCATCTCGTCGGCGAAGACGGAGGTCCAGTCGGCGCCGCCCGCGGCCACCGGCAGGCCGGTGTCCGGGTGGATGACGCCGACCTGGTGGAACTGGTCGGCCTCGTCCTGGCGCGCGGGCAGGTAGCCGCGGCCCTTCTCGGTCAGGCAGTGCACGATGACGGGGCCCCCGAAGCGGCGGGCGCGCTGGAGGGCGGACTCGACGGCGGCGATGTCGTGGCCGTCGATGGGGCCGACGTACTTCAGCCCCAGGTCCTCGAACATGCCCTGCGGCGCGATGAAGTCCTTCAGGCCCTTCTTGGCGCCGTGCAGGGTCTCGTACAGCGGCTTGCCGACGACGGGCGTACGGTCCAGCAGCTCCTTGCCGCGGGCGAGGAAGCGCTCGTAGCCGTCGGTGGTGCGCAGGGTGGCGAGATGGTCGGCGAGGCCGCCGATGGTGGGGGCGTACGAGCGCTCGTTGTCGTTGACGACGATGACGAGGGGGCGGTCCTGGGCGGCGGCGATGTTGTTCAGCGCCTCCCAGGCCATGCCGCCGGTCAGCGCGCCGTCGCCGATGACCGCGACGACGGCGGCGTCGCGGCCGCGCACCTCGTTGGCCTTGGCCAGGCCGTCGGCCCAGCCGAGGACGGTGGAGGCGTGGCTGTTCTCGATGACGTCGTGGTCGGACTCGGCCCGCGAGGGGTAGCCGGACAGGCCGCCCTTCTTCTTGAGCTTGCCGAAGTCCTGGCGGCCGGTGAGCAGCTTGTGCACGTACGACTGGTGGCCGGTGTCCCACAGCACCCGGTCGCGGGGCGATTCGAAGACCCGGTGCAGCGCGATGCTCAGCTCCACCACGCCGAGGTTGGGGCCGAGGTGGCCGCCGGTGCGGGCGACGGATTCCACCAGGAAGGTGCGGATCTCCGCGGCCAGCCGGTCGAGCTGCTCGGGACCGAGCCGGTCCAGGTCGCGCGGTCCCCTGATACGGGCCAGCAGTGCCACCCGTGCCTCCTTGCTGTCGCAGCCTGCCTTCGGGCCGTACGGCCCGGGCCCCGCCGTCCGTGCGGACGTGCCGGGCCCGAAGCGTCCGGTCGAGTCTAATGTTCCCGATGTCCGGTCGCTGATCCGACAGTGCGATGTATGCCACAGGTCCGCAACAGCTACACCCCCGTACCGGGGTCGGTACGGGGGTGCAGGCGGGTGGCGGGCGTCACGCCGGTCAGGCGCGTCCGGCCGTTTTCTGGGTGCGGCGGGAGACGGAGTCGATGACGACCGCCGCCAGCAGCACCGAGCCGGTGATCATGTACTGCACCGGCGCGTCGATGCCCTTGAGCGCCAGGCCCGACTGGATGGACATGATGACCAGCACGCCGAGCAGCGCGGACCAACTGCTGCCGCGGCCGCCGTAGAGGCTGGTGCCGCCGATGACGGCCGCCGCGATGGCGTTCATCAGCAGCGTGCCGCCGCCCGCGCCCTGGTTCGCCGCGGCGATGGTCGACGTCATGAACAGACCGCCGACCGCCGCCAGCGTGCCGGAGACGGCGAAGACCGCGATGCGCATCAGGTCGACGTCGATACCCGCCCGGCGGCTGGCCTCGACGCTGCCGCCGAGGGCGAAGATCCGCCGGCCGAAGCCGGTGCGGCGCAGCGTGAAGTCCGCGCCGACGACGACGATGAGGAAGATGAGCAGCGCCAGCGGCAGGCCCTTGTACTGGTTCAGCACGTACGCCGGGACGTACGCGAGCACCGCGAGCACGGCCGTACGCAGGATGATCTCGCTCAGCGGGCGCGACGGCACCCCGGCCGCCTCGCGCCGCTTCGCCCCGAAGTACGCGGCGGCGAAGTAGCCGCCGACGGCGATCGTGGCCACGCCGTAGGCGGCGGCGACGTCGGTGAAGTAGTACGTGGTGAGCTTGCCGACCACGCCGTCGGAGTCGATGTTGATGGTGCCGGAGCTGCCCAGGATGTAGAGCATCAGGCCCTGCCAGCCGAGCAGCCCCGCGAGGGTCACCACGAGCGGCGGGACGCCGATCCGGGCGAAGAAGAAGCCGTGGAAGGTGCCGGTCGCGGTGCCGACCAGGATCGCGAGGATGATCGCCGGGACTTCCGGCATCCCCTCCTGGACGGCCAGCACGGCGAACACCGCGCCGGCGAGGCCGCTGACCGAGCCGATCGACAGGTCGATCTCGCCGAGCAGCAGCACGAAGATGATGCCGACGGCTATCAGCCCGGGACCGGCGATGTCGATGGAGATGTTCGACAGGTTCTGCGCGGACAGGAAGGCGTCGTCCAGGCCCTGGAAGATCGCCATGATGAGGATCAGGCCGACGATGACCGGGACGGAGCCCAGCTCACCCCCGCGCATGCGGCGCTTGAACTCGGTCAGATAGCCGGCGAAGCCCTGCTCGCGGACGACCAGCCGGGGGTCGACGGCGGTGACGGCGCCCTTGGCGACACCGGGCGAGGACTCGGCGGGCGGGGTATCGGCGGGTGCGGCGGACTTCGCGAGGTCGGGCTTCGCGGAGTCCTTTTTCTTGATCCCCTCGGTGCTCACTTCGCTGCCTCCGCACTTCCGCGCGCCGAGCGGCGCGTCACGGCGTTGTCCGTGGCGCCCGTGATGGCGGCGACGATCTCCTCCTGCGTCGTGGTCGCGACGTCGAAGACGCCGTTGTTACGGCCGAGGCGCAGGACGGCGACCCGGTCGGCGACGGCCTTGACGTCCTCCATGTTGTGGCTGATCAGCAGCACGGCGTGGTCGCGCTCGCGCAGCCGCTCGACGAGGTCGAGCACCTGGGCGGTCTGCTCGACGCCGAGGGCGGCGGTGGGCTCGTCGAGGATGACGAGCTTGGGGTCGCCGAGGAGCGAGCGGGCGATGGCCACGGTCTGCCGCTGGCCGCCGGACAGGGAGGCGGTGGGGATGCGGACGCTGGGGATGCGGATGGACAGGGTGGTGAGCAACTCGCGGGCGCGGCGCTCCATTTCGACCTCGTCCAGGACACCCGCGCGGCGGATCTCGCGGCCGAGGAAGAGGTTGCCGACGACGTCGAGGTTGTCGCAGAGCGACAGGTCCTGGTAGACGGTCGCGATGCCCAGGTCCTGGGCGTCGTGCGGCTTGTGGATACGAACGGGGCGGCCGCCCCACTCGATGCGGCCGTCGTCGATGGCGTGGACGCCGGCGACGGTCTTGACGAGCGTGGACTTCCCGGCGCCGTTGTCGCCGACGAGGGCGACCACTTCACCGGCGCGGACCTCGAGATCGACGTCGGTGAGTGCCTGGACGGCACCGAACCGCTTCGAGATCCCGCGCAACGCCAGCACGGGCGTAGCGGACACGTGAACCATCTCCTACAGGGGGATAGGGCGTGGACAAGATGAGGGCCCGGGTGCCCGGGGCCCCGCCGGCAGCGGGAGTTGGGTGGCGGGACCCCGGGCACGCGGGTGGCTGGTGGCCGGCTCAGCGGCTCACTGCAGGCCGGCGTCCTTGCAGGCGGACGCGAACTTGCCCGCGCAGATCTCCTCGATCGTCCACAGGCCGTCCTTGACGACCGTCTCCTCGATGTTGTCCGTGGTCAGCGCGATCGGGTCGATGAGCACGGCGGGCACGCCCTGCTCGGACTCGCTGTCCACCGTGCCGGTCGCGACGGAGTCGACCTTCTCGCCGCGGGCCAGCTTGACCGCCATCTCGGCGGCGGCGTCGGCCTCGGGCTTGTACGGCTTGTAAACGCTCATGTACTGCTCGCCGGTGACGATGCGCTGCACGCCCGCCAGCTCCGCGTCCTGGCCGGTGACCGGCGGCAGCGGGTCGAAGTCGGCGGCCTTCAGGGCGGTGATGGCGCCGCCCGCCATGCCGTCGTTGGCGGCGTAGACACCGATGATCTTGTCCTTGCCGACCGAGGAGATGGCGCCCTTCATGTCGGAGTTGGCGTTCTCCGCCTTCCACTCCTTGACGTCGTACTCCTTGCCGACGTTCACCTTGCCGTCGAGGACGGAGTGCGCGCCCTCCTTGAACATCGCGGCGTTCGGGTCGGTGACGGAGCCGTTGAGCATGACGACTTCGCCGTCCTTGGCCTTGCCGCCGAGCGCCTCCAGCAGGGACTCGGCCTGGACCTGGCCGACCTTGTTGTTGTCGAAGGAGGTGTACCCGCTGATCGGGCCCTCGGCCAGGCGGTCGTACGCGACGACGGGGATGCCCGCGTCGTCGGCCTCCTTGACGCTGGAGGCGACCGACTTGTAGTCGACGGCGTCCAGGATCAGCGCGTCGACCTCCTGCGTGATCATGGTGTCGACCTGCTGCTTCTGCGTGGTCGCGTCCTGCTTGGCGTTGTTGTAGATGACCTTGGTGCCCGGGGCCAGCTCTTCGATCTTCTTCTCGATCAGCGGCCGGTCGAAGTCCTCGTAGCGCGCGGTCTGGTCCTCCGGCAGGAGGAGACCTATCGTCAACGGTCCGTCGTTCTTCTTGTCGCCGCTGCCGGAGTCGTTGTCGGCCTCATCGGCGCTGCCACAGGCCGCGATGCCGACGGTCATGGTTACGGCGGCCAGTGCGACTGCCGCACGGCGCAGATAGGTGTGCACGGTCGAACCTCCCTGACGTGGCCGCGCCTTCGCGGCCGAGGTGTGAGGTAGTCAACTCGCCCGTAACCATGCCGTCAAGAAGTAAATGCTTAACGAGAAGGATACGATCTCATGGTTTCTCTATGTGAACTCATCCCTCTGTGAGAGCGGGGGTGAGGACCGGCACGGCGCCGTCAAGGATCGAACGGTCGCCCATCTCGCTCAGCACCAGGGCCAGCGCCCCGAGCACCTCCGCGCGGCTGCCCAGCGCCCCGGAGGCCAGGTCGAGCTGACGGGCGGCGCTGGGGATCGCGTAGCGCGCGACGGACTCCCCTATGGGCTGCAGGATCAGCTCCCCGGCCTCGGCGAGATCGCCGCCGAGGACGACCCGGCTCGGGTTGAGCAGGTTGCACAGGCTGGCCACGCCGCTGCCGATGTGCCGGCCGACGTCGGCGATCACCCGGCGGCAGCCCGGGTCACCGTCCCGCGCGAGCTGCACCATGCGCTCCACGGTCAGCCCGGGGCCGTGGCTGGCCTCCAGCAGGCCGAGGATGTAGCGGCCGGCGGTGAAGGTCTCCAGACAGCCGCGGTTGCCGCAGCGGCAGACGGGTCCGGACTCGTCCAGGGTGATGTGCCCTATCTCGCCGGCGGTGCCGCCGGGGCCGCGGTAGAGCTGGCCGTTGATCACCAGGCCGGCGCCGACGCCGCTGGCGACCTTGATGTACGCCACGTCCTTGGCGCCCCGGCCGCTGCCCCAGACCAGCTCGCCGAGGGCGCCGAGGTTCGCGTCGTTGTCGACGTAGACCGGGACGCCCAGGCGGGACTGCAGGTCGTCGCGCGGGTTCGTGCCGGTCCAGCCCGGCAGGATGCTGGTGGAGCCCAGCACGCCGGTCTCGGTGTCTATGGGCCCGGGCACCCCGAGGCCGACGCCGACGACCTTGTCCGCGGGCACGTCCGTGGCCCCCACCAGGCGGCTCACCAGCGCCTCCGCGCGGTCCAGGCCCTGGGTCGCGGAAGCGTCCACGTCGATCGGCTCGGACTCCTCGGCGAGCACCTGGTGCGCCAGGTTGCCCACGGCCACCCGCAGGTGCGTATGCCCGAAGTCGACCCCGACGACGATCCCGGCGTCCCCGCTGAGGGACACGGCCCGCGCGCGCCGCCCGCCCGCGGAGGTGGGCGTGACGCTGACCGTGCCGCTCTCCTGGAGCTCCCGGACGATGTTGGAGACCGTCGCGGCCGACAGCCCGGTGCTCCGCGCGATCTGCGCCTGCGTGAGCGAACCGGACAGTCGCACGGCGCGCACGACGCGCTCAAGGTTTGCCCGGTGCAGCGAGGACTGCGAGCCCGGAGTCTCCACGGCCATCCACTCCTGGTTCGGCGGGCGACACGACGGCCCCCCACCTCCCGGGCCACGCCGATGGGACCCGGATCGCCTACAACTTGTGAAGTCTAGGCTCGACGGCCATGGTTACCGCCGTCAAGACCTTGACGGCGTGACTATTCCGTAACCCGCACACATCCGCGACCTCGGGCCTCACCGGCCGGGCCCCCGAACCGGGCCCGGCCAGGGGTGATCACTTCACGGCGCCGGCGGTAAGGCCCGCCTGGACCTGGCGTTGGAAGATGGCGTAGACGATCAGGATCGGCAGGGCCGCCATCATCAGACCCGCGAACAGGCGGCCGTAGTCCGCGCGATAGCCCGCCTGCGCGAAGAGGAAGCCGATGCCCTGGGTCAGGACGTAGTCGTCCTCGTCGCCCTGGTTGAGGGCGAAGGGCAGGACGTACTGGTTCCAGTGGCCGAGGAAGTTGAAGATACCGACGCTGATCAGGCCCGGCTTGGCCATGGGCAGCATCACCTGGAAGAAGATCCGCGAGTGTGAGGCGCCGTCGATCTCGGCGGCCTCGGCGACCGACGAGGGCAGCGTGCGGAAGAAGGTGGTCATGAAGAAGATCGTGAAGGGCATCGAGTAGGCGATATAGACCATGATCAGGCCGTGCCGGGTGTCCAGCAGCGACAGGTTCTTCATGACGAAGAACAGCGGAACGAGCGCCATCACCACGGGGAAGGCCATGCCGCCGACGAAGGTGAAGTAGACGATCCGGCTGCCCCGGAAGTCGAAGCGGGCCAGCACATAGGCCGCCATCGAGCCGAACAGCATCGTGAGCGGCACGGAGAAGATCACGATGACGAACGAGTTCAGCGTGTAGCGGCCGATGTTCGCCTTCGACCAGGCGTTGGACCAGTTCTCCCAGTGCAGGCCGTCCGGCAGCCCCCACGGGCTCTCCAGGATGCTCGCGGACGGCTTGAAGGCCGTCATCAGCGCCCAGAGCAGCGGCCCGGCGGCCAGCACCGCCCACAGGATGAGGAAGCCGTGCGAGAAGACGTTGAGCACGGCGCCCTCGATGCTCCGCTCCGGCTTGAGCAGAGGCGAACTCGACTTCTTCGACTTCGGGTCCCCGGCCGTGGGTGCCTCGGCGGCCCGGGGGGTGTCCGTGGGTTCCGCAGTGGTCATGGAGTGCTCTCCCGGGTCGCGCTCAGTATTCGATGCGGTCGCGGCGGCGCCCGAGGGACAGGGCGGCCACGGCGAGGAGCATGGTGAGGATGAAGAGGCACACACCCATGGCAGCGCCGCGGCCCGCCTGCGCCTGGGTGAAGCCGGTCTGCCAGAGGTAGACGCCGAGCACCTGGGTGGAGTCGTCGGGACCGCCGGGGCCGATGGTGATGATGTTGACCACGGCGAAGGACTCCGCGCCCAGCGCCATGATGCCCATGTAGACCCAGCCGGTCTGCACCGTGTCGCGGATCAGCGGCAGGGTGATGCTGAAGAACGTCCTTGCCCGGCCCGCGCCGTCCAGCAGCGCCGACTCGTTGATCTCCTTGGGGATCTGCCCGATGGCGGCCGAGAAGAGCACGACGAAGAAGCCGACCATCGCCCAGCACATGACGATCATCACGGCGAAGAGCGCGAAGCGGCGCTCCCCCAGCCAGCCGTTCTCCGGCGACAGCGAGGAGGGAAGGATGGCTTCGAGCACACCGATGCCGGGCGTGAAGATGTAGCCCCAGAGCGCGGCGATGACCGCGATGGAGAGGGCCTGGGGGAAGAAGTAGAGGATCTTGTACGCCTTGGCGCCCGCGACCCCCGTCACCGCCTCACCCCGCCGGCCGCGGCCCCCGATGTTGATCATGAAGGCGAAGAACAGGCCCAGGCTCAGCGTGACCAAGGGCACGGCGAGGGCCAGGATGAGGTTGTTCCGGACGGCGGCCCAGAACCGCTCGTCGTCCATGAGCCGGGTGAAGTTCTCGAACCCGACCATGTTGAAGTCGCTGCTGAGGCCGGACCAGTCGGTGAACGAGTAGTAGAAGGTCTGGACGAACGGCGAGATGACGAACACCGCGTACAGGCCGAACGGGACCACCAGGAACCCGAAGACGAACCGGTACTTGACGTAGGTCCGATAGCGCGCCGAGGACCGGAAGCCCCCCGCGCCCGCCTTCGGCGATCCGGCGGATCGCCGTACTGTCTTGGTCACGGCAGGGTCGTCGACCGTCATCCCGCCCCCTCCGTCTCGCTCGCTCACCGACTGGACTCGCCGCTCAGTGCTTGTACTTCTTGATGCTGTCGTCCTTGGCGGCGTCGTCGGCGATCTGCTGGATCTTGTTGACCGCCTCGCCGGGGCTCGCGTCGCCCTTCATCATGTCGCCGAGGACGAAGACGACGTTCTCGCGCCAGGTCGTCGGGTACCAGTCGGGGAACCGGGGGTTGAGGAAGTTCTCGCCGGCGGCGTCCATGAGCCCGATCGCGCTCGTCAGGCCGGTGCCGAGCTCAAGCCCTTCCTCCGAGCCCTGGACGGACGCCAGCGAGGAGACCAGCTTGGTAAAGCCCGCGGCGGACTCCTTCGTGAGCATGTGGCGCAGGAACTCCAGGCCGCCGTTGGCGTTCTTCGCCTTCGCCGGAACGATGTAGGGCTCCCCGGCCTGGGCCCAGATCGTCTCGAACGGCATCGCGTCCGAGCTGTCCAGGTTGGGGGACGGGGAAACGGTCATCTGGAAGTCGTCGGGTGTGGTGTCCTTGGACTCGTTCTCCACCCAGGAGCCGTTTGGGATGAACAGGGCTTTGCGCTCGGTCCACTTGGTCTGCGACTCGGTGTGCTTCCAGCCGCCGGAGCCCTTGAGGATGTAGCCCTTGGCGTAGAGCTCGTAGTGCGCCTCCAGGACGCTCTTGACCGCGTCGTGCTTCCAGGCGTTGGGCTCGAAGTTGTCGATCGCGTCGAGCACTTCGGCGCCGCCGACCTTGCCGATCATCGGCAGCATGCTGAAGCCGAGGTACTGGGGGTAGACGCCGGTGTAGGTCCAGCCGGCGATGCCCGCCTTCTTCGCCTCCGCGCAGACCGCGAGCATGTCGTCCCAGGTCTTGGGGTACTCCCAGCCGTTGTCGTCGAGCATCTTCTGCGAGTACCAGATGCCGAACACGGAGTACGCGATGTTCATCCGGTAGCACTTCTCGTCCCCGTACTGACCCATTTCGACCGTGCCGGGGCGCAAGGTCTCCGCGACGGTCTTCGACGGGGCGTCGATCGACGGGGCGTTCAGCAGCGGCGTCATATCCGCGAGCTGCCCCTGGCCGATCAGCGCGGGCACGTCCATGGCCTCGTCGCCCGAGTTGTTGATCACATCCGGCGGGTCACCCGCGGCCATCCGGCCCTGCACCTTGGACTGGATCTTGACCGTCGAACCCGTCGTGACCTTGGCGTACTTCTTCTCGTAGGCCGCGGCATCGTCCTCGACGTACTGCGTGCCGAAACCGCCGTCGAAGATCAGGAGTTCCAGCGGGGCGTTCTTGTCGACGCCCAGCGGGTTCTTGTCCGTCTTCTCACCCTTGGCGCCCCCGCCGTTGTCGTCGTCACCGCCACTCGCGCATGCCGACAGAGCGCCGATGGTGGGTACGGAGATCAAGCCGAGCGCCATGGCCTGCTTGACGAGATCGCGGCGACCAACTTCCGAGGTGGATCCCATGCTCAAGTCCTCACTTTCTCCAGGACTCAGGCGGTGCACCGGGTCCCCGACGCCAAATGCCAGTGGTAAGGGGCCGATTACCGCGGTCGGTGATACGTGAGTGGTTCTGGGTCTTACCCCGGAGGGCCAGGGGGAGCCGCCGGGTGCGGACAGGTATAGTCCACTCGCCACCATCCGAGCAAGATCGAATACAAGGTTCACCGTCAGTCTTTCCCGACTTGAGACCTGGGCGAACCGGCGACGGGAAGGGCCGCGTCACCCGCATCCCGGCGGTGGCGCGGCCCTCAGTGGTATACCCAGAGGTCTAGTCCAATGGTCTACTACCGGACCACGGTCTGGATCTCCTTCACGGTCACCGGAATATCGCCGGTCGACTGCCCGTCCGGCAGCGGGGTTGTCGGGGTGCCGCCCGGGTCGGCGGACGGGTTCCAGGCCACCTCCCACGTGAGCGACGCCTGGAGGTCGTGGGTGCCTTCACCGCTCGACTTCCGGTACGTGACGTTGCACCCGGCGTCCTCGGTGTCCACCGTGTAGCCGCCGCCGCTGGCCACCAGGTCGTAGGAGCACTCCGCCGGGTCGGCCTGGGACGAATCCGCCGACAGCGTGAGCCGGCTCGGGGTGGCCACGGTGGTCGCGGCGAGCTGGACCCCTACGTAGTCGACACTCGCGGTCACCCACGCCGGCTCCAGGTCCTGGCCGAAGGTCGCGAGCGTCTCCAGGTTCACGATCTGCCGGTCGGCGCCGGGCTTCAAATCGACCGGCGGCGCCGGCAGCTTGATCCGCTCGTAGGCGAGCATGGCAAGCAACTCGGGGTCGAGGATCTCGACGCCGGGCGGGGGCGGGAAGTCCGGGCCTATGAACTCGTACGCGTCCATCTCCCGCGCGCAACTGAGGTCTTCCTTGTCCAGGTCGACGGTCAGCTTCCACCAGGCGCCCTCGTCGCCCTGGTGGTACTTCCCGTCCGTCTCGTTGTAGTACTGCTCGTACAGCTCGGTGCCTGCGCTGCCGCCGCCGTAGTTGTGCTCCCGCAGGTACTCCTCGAACTCCTTCGGGTTGTACGCCGGCTCGTACCAGCACGTCGGCGGCGACCAGTTGGCGTCGCTGGACGTCATGGACGTGCCCGAGGAGCCGGGGTTGCTGTACACGAAGTCGACGTACGCGCTGGCCCCGCCGTCCTCGCTGCCGCCGCCGTAGTCCGCCGCCGCCGGCGCGGCGCCAAGGGCCGTCGCCACCACGAGTCCGGCGCCGACGGCACCCGCCCTCCGCAGGCTCAGAGCTGACACTGGGGGGCTCCCCTCTCGGACTGGTCGAAGGTCATCTGCCAGACCCCTTCATCCGTCTTCTCCATCAGCGCCGTGTAGCCCACGAAGCTCTCGTCGCTGGGCTCGGTCCTGTCGACCTCGCCGCTGTCGACATCCTTGTTGAACGCCTTGCGCTGGTCCTCGCAGTACGTCACCGAGGCCAGGCCCTTCTCCCGCAGTTCGACCTCGCGGTCATAGAAGCGGGTCGCGCCGGTCACGGTCCGGGCGTCGGCCTTGAAGGACTCGACGTTGTCGGCGGAGTTGATGAACGCATCGCCGGCGACATACTCGGCCAGCACCGGCAGCTTGGGGTCGAGCTTGGCGAGAGCCAGCATGTTGGCCCGTACCGCGTAGCCGTGGTCGCGCAGGACCGCGTCCTTGGTCCCGTCCCCCGTGGTGTCGGCGTCGACCTCGACCTTCAGGTCGGCGGGGAAGTCGAACTCCGGTGCGTCCCGGGCCGGTTCCTCGCTTGCCGGTGTCGAGGACTGCTCCGTGGGGTCCCGCTCCGCACCCACGATCTCGTCCGTGCCCTCGTCCCCCGAGTCCCCGCAGGACGTCAGCAGCAGGGCCGCGCCCAGCACCGCGGCGGCGCCCCCGCGCCAGCGTGAGGTGGTCATCGTGCGGCAACCCCCAATGTCGTGCACACAACGTAGTCAAGTGCACTGAGCCTAGCGAGGCGTGAACGCCGGAAGAAAGCGGTCCCGGGGCATTCTCACGGGCCTGTTACGTGGCGGCGGCGCCGGAGGCGGCAGCATCCGGAGGAGTCGCGGCGTACGCAAGCCATCCGGAGCCCGCCCCGGGCAGGCTCCGGCACCGTCCACGCCGGCCCGGAATGTCCCGGTCAGCGCCAGGGCCGTACGTCCGTGAGCGTGCCCTCGCCGAGGTCGACCCGACCCCATACGTCCCCCACCCGGGTAGCCACCACCACGACGGGACCCGTGCCGTCGAGGTAGGCGGTGTAGTACCCGATGACCCAGTGCGGCTCGCCCCCCGTCCGCGGCGGTTTCAACCTCACCCGTTCGGTCCCGTCCGCGTCGAAGACGACCGCGTTGTCCTTTCTCGCCTCCGCGGGCGGCATCGCCTCGACCACGAGGACGTGGCCGTCCCAGGCCACGACCGACTGCGGGGGCTCGGCGAAGCGCTTCTCCACCACCGCGGAGCCGTACGTCCAACGGACGAACCGCTCACCCTCGGCCCACCGGACCTCGATCGTCTCGGGCTGCTGGCTCACGTGGGCAACTCCCCCGGGTCACCGACCGGGATGAGTCGCGCCCGGTCATCGAAGTTCAGGATCTCAAGCTGACTCCCCCCACCGGGCAGGTGCCCGAGCACGGGGTCGGTCTGCGGCCCGACGATACTCTCCTGGATCCGGATAGCGTCGCCGTCCGGGATGCGGTAGCGCTGCACCATCGACACGTCCGGCTTCCAGTCGCTGCGGATCGCCAGTTGCTCCCGCGCGTACTGCTGGTTGGGGATGTCGTCGAACGTGCCGAAGCCGCCGGGGCGCGACGGAGGCTGGCCGCGGGAAAGCACCATGTTGAACTCCTCACCCGGCCGGGCCAGGCGGGAGACGATGTTCGTGCCCTCCAGGTTGGGCGGCTCGCGGCCCGCGGGCGGCAGCGCCGCCCTGCTCCCGGCGGACGTACAGGGGCTGAGCCCGAGCGGGTCGCTCCAGGTGAACGGGTTGCGGACGTAGGTCCCGGGGTTGGGCGCCGGGGTCAGCCCCAGCGGGTCCGGAGTGGCGTAGCGGGCGGTCTCTGGGTCGTAGTATCGGTGCACGTTGTAGTGCAGCGCGCTCTCCGCGTCGAAGTACTGCCCCGGGAAGCGCAGCGGCGTGCACGCGGTGGCGTCCGCGGACCAGGCCGTACAGCCCCACACGGTGCGCCGCGTGCGCCACGCTATGCCGCCGTCCGGGTCCACCAACTCGGTGGGTGTGCCGACGAGATCGGTGACGATCGCGAAGAACCGCCGGTCGACCTCCTCCTGCGGCAGGTCGGCCGAGCCGAGCCGCTCGCTCTGCGCCACGGGGTGCACCCCGTCGTGGTCCCACGTGAGCGTGACCGGCCGGGCCTCACCCGGCCCGTACCCGGTCTGCTCGACCAGTGTGAAGCCGTCCCAGCAGAACTCCACCCGCTCCTCGGACGTACCGTCCCCGCCGAGGCGATGCTTGGCGATGCGCCGGCCCAGCGGGTCGTACAGGTAGCGCCATACGACGCCGTCCGGGGTGGTCACGCGCGTCAGGCGGTCCTCGGCGTCCCACTCGTAGCGCCAGGTGTCGGGCTTGCGGGAGAGCCGGACCTTCTGCCGTTCGACGGTACGGCCCGCGGCGTCGTGGCGGTAACGGATGGCACCGGCACTGACGAGCGCGGTCCCCGCGAAGGCGCGCGACCCGGTCGCGTCCGCGTCGTGGGGGCCCGCCGGCCAGTGCGCCTCGGTCTGGTTGCCGGCCGGGTCGTAAGCGTACGACTCCGTCCAGCCGGCCGCCGTGACGGCGGTGACCCGGCCGGTGGGATCCAGCTCGAAGGTGCGCGGGCCATCGATGAGGTCGTCGATGCCGGTGAGCTGCCCGTCGGCGCGGTAGTGGTAGCCATGTTCCTGCAGCCGGCGGCCGTGCCCGGTGAGGGTCTGCCCGGAGAGCCGCCCGGTCGGCTCCCACACCCGATCCAGGACCAGGGCGTCGCCGATGCTGCGGGCGATCTCGTGGCCGGCGGCATCGTAGGCAGAGCCCAGCTCGATGCCTCCGGTGGCGAGCAGGGTGCGGCGGCCGGTGGCGTCATAGGCGTACGTGGTCACGGTGCCGGCCGGGGTCGTACGGCGGGTGCGCCGGCCGCGTGCGTCGTAGGCAGTAGTGAGGGTGCGGCCGTTGCAGGTCTCGGCGGTGACCCGGCCGACGGCGTCACGCTCCCAGCCGAGCTCGGCGTCCGGCCCGGTGGCCGCGACCAGCTCGTCGTCCGGGCTGTACGCGAACGTCGACTCGGCTCCGGCGGCGTTCTGGCTGACGACGCGGCCGAGGGCGTCGTACCGATAGGCGATCTCCTGGCCCAGGGCATTGGTGCGGGAAACGAGCCGCCCGGCGGCGTCGTGCGCATAGTCCAGCCGACGCTGGTCGAAGTCGGTCTCGGCGACGAGGCGGCCCGCAGGGTCGTAGGCATATGTCCAGGTCAGCCGGTTCGGGTCGGTCACCCCGGTGAGCCGCAGCTCGGTGTCGTGCGTGAACTCGTATCGGCTGCCATCGGGCTCCGTGCGGGAGACGAGGACATCGAAGACCCCGTACTCGTAATGCACGGTGTTCCCGGCGGCGTCCACGTGCGCGGTGCAATTACCCTCCGCGTCGTACGTCCACCGCTGTTCGGAGCCGTCCGGCGCGCGGTGCCGGGACGGCTTGCCCTCGGTCGTCCACTCCAGCTCGGTCCGGGCACCGAGCGCGTCGACGGCGGCGGCGATGCGCCCGAATGCGTCCCGCTCCCAGCGCGTGGTCGCCGCCGAGGGGTCCGTCACGGCAACAGGCAGGCCGGCGGCGTCGGTCACTACGTCGTGGCAGTGCCCGAGCGGGTCGGTGACGCGCAGCGGGTGGCCGGCCGGGGTATAGGAGTAGGTCGTGGCGGCGCCTGACGGGTCGACGACCGATGTGCGGTTGCCGCGGACATCGAACGTCTGCCGCCAGCTCCGGCCGCCGGCCAGGGTGATGGTCTCGGCAAGCCCGGTGGCCGAGTACGAGGCAGTGACGGCTGAGCCGTCCGGGCGGGTCGCGCGGACCAGGTTACCGACATCGTCGTAGGCATAGCGGGTGGTGCGGTGCGTGGGGTCGGTGATCGAGGTGAGGCGGTCGTAACGGTCCCAGGTACGGCGGATGGTGTGGCCGAGCGGGTCGGTCTCGGCGACGAGCTGATAGGCGTGGTCGAAGAGGTAGCGGGTGGTGTGGCCGAGGGAATCGGTGGCCGTGGTCGTGCCTGTCTCGTCGTCGTAGGTGTACGCGTACGCCAGCGTCCCCTCGGCGCCGCTGGCAGCTACGCAGCGGCCGGCGGCGTCGTACTCGTAGCGGTAGGAGGCGCCGATGCGGTCCGCCCAGCCGACGATGCGGTGCTCGTCGTCGTAGTCGAAACGCTGCGGCAGACCGGAGGAGTTGTAGACCTCAGCCAGGTCGCCCCGTTCGTCGTAGGCGAATCGGCGCAGCTCGTGGTGGGAGTCGCCGTCGATGAGGTGGAGGGCGACGACGTGGCCGAGGGCGGTGGTGACGGCGACGCGATAGCCGGCGTTGTGGACGACCTCGGTCGGCATACCCTCCGTGTCGTATGTGACCGAGATCGTGGTGCCGTTGCGGTCGGTGAGCGCGACGAGCCGCGCCTCGCCGGCCCCGGGCGTAAGTGCCCGGAAGTACAGGGTCCGGTCTTCGTCCGGGCGATGCACGCCGAAGGTGCCGTCGTGGTCGGCGGGGTGCAAAGGCCAGCGCGGACCCTCGACCGGCATGACCGGTGTCCCCGGCTCGGGCAGGGGGTACCGCAGCACCATGCCGTCGGCGGTGACGAGGCGGTAGCCGTACTCGTCGGCTATCAGCCGCTGATCGATGAAGGAGGACCACGAGAGGCCGAAGAGCCGCCCGGAGGCGAAGCCGGTGCGGTGGTGGCGGTCCAGGATCAGGGGCAGGATGCCCGGGAGGCTGACATCGTATGCCGACATCACCATCTCGCCGGTGGCCATGTCGATGGGGTCACCGCAAGTGAAGAGCTTCTTCATGGAACGGGCACCGGAGCGCGCGGCCTTGGCTATGCCCTTGACCGCAAGGGACATGCCTTTGAGACCGGTCTTGGCCATGCTCAGGCCGCCCTTGACGCCCTTCACAAGTCCGCCGAGCGTGGTCAGGCCCCTCATGCCCGGGATGCAGTCGAGCGCGGCGAAGGCGACATCCCACAAGGAGGCTTCGCCATTCATGTACTTCATCAGGGTGTCGGCCAGCACGACCAGGGCGGCCGCGAGGACCACCCACGCGAGCGGCCCCCCGATGATCAGCACGACGATGCCCAGGACCGCGACGATCACCTTGCAGACGGTGACGATGGTGTCCCAGTTGTCCTTGACCCAGTCGACCGCCTTCTCCCACCACTTGCGGTTCTGGATCCCGGCGTCGGAGGCTTCTTCCAGCTTGTCCTTGGCCTCGGACGCGGCGTCCTCACGCATCTTCTTCGCATCGGCGGCCATCTTCTTCGCCGCTTCCAGACCGGACTCGGCGTTGTCCACGGCCGTCTGAGCGCTGGACTGGGCGGACTTGGCGTCGGTGGCGTTACGGGTCGCGGCCCGTACCTCGGACTCGTCGGGCTTCTCCTTGCCCTCCTCCTCGTCGTACTCCTCGGTCTTCTTCGTCGCCCGGTCCACCCATGAATTCGCCGAATCCAGTCGGCCGGTCGCCGACGACAACTCGCTGCGGGCCTCGCGCCCCCGGGCCAGCGCCTTGTCCGCCAAGGACTGCGCCCGCTCCAGCTTCGGCCAGTACGCCGCGAGCGCATCGCCCGCAAGATCGTACGAGCGCTGGAGCTTCTTCAGGTTCTTGGGAACTTCCTCGAACTCGTCCTGGAACGCCTTCGCCGTCTTCCCCGCCCAGCGCAGCAGGGCATCCTCACCGGCCATCCCCTTGATCTGCCGCAGAGCATCCGCCACGTCATCGGCAAAATCGTGCAGCTCACGCGCCAACTGCTTGACCCGCTCCGGATCCCCCGGCGTCGGATCGTCATCCAGGTCGAGTACGTACCAGTCCGTCGGCCGATTCCCCACCGGTTCCCCCCGGTCTCACCGGTACCTGCAGCGGTCGCAGAACACCGTAGCGGCGGGGAACGCCCCGCGGGAGGCTGACGCGGAAAACCCCGCGGGCTCCCGGAGGGGAGGCGCGGGGTTTCCGTGTGCGGTGGGGGTCAGTCGCGGATGAGGGAGCGGAGGACGTAGTGGAGGATGCCGCCGTTGCGGTAGTAGTCCGCCTCGCCGGGGGTGTCGATCCGTACCACCGCGTCGAACTCCACGCCCGTGTCCGTCGTCACCTTCACCGTCTCCGGGATGGCGCCGTCGTTCAGGGCCGTGATCCCCGTGAAGGTGAAGGTCTCCTCGCCCGCCAGGCCCAGCGACTGCGCCGTGGCGCCCGCGGGGAACTGCAGGGGCAGGACGCCCATGCCGATGAGGTTCGAGCGGTGGATGCGCTCGTACGACTCGGCGATCACCGCGCGGACGCCGAGCAGCGCCGTGCCCTTGGCCGCCCAGTCGCGCGACGAGCCGGAGCCGTACTCCTTGCCCGCCAGCACCACCAGCGGGGTGCCGGCCGCGGCGTAGTTCTGGGCCGCGTCGTAGATGAAGGAGACCGGCGCGTCCGCACGGGTGAAGTCGCGGGTGTAGCCGCCCTCCGTGCCCGGGGCGATCTGGTTGCGCAGCCGGATGTTGGCGAAGGTGCCGCGGATCATGATCTCGTGGTTGCCGCGGCGGGAGCCGTAGCTGTTGAAGTCGCGGCGGGTCACGCCGTGCTCGGTGAGGTACTTGCCCGCCGGGGTGTCGGCCTTGATGGCGCCGGCCGGCGAGATGTGGTCGGTGGTGACCGAGTCGCCGAGCAGGGCCAGCACGCGGGCGCCCGCGATGTCAGCGACCGGTGCCGGGTGCATGCCCATGCCGTCGAAGTACGGGGGCTTGCGCACGTAGGTGGACTCGGCGTCCCAGGCGAAGGTGTCGCCCGTCGGGATCGGCAGCGCCTGCCACTGCGCGTCGCCGGCGAAGACGTCCTGGTACGACTCGGTGAACATCTCCTCGCCGATCGCGGCGGCGACGACCTGCTCGACCTCCTGCTCGCTGGGCCAGATGTCCTTCAGGTAGACCGGCTTGCCCTCCTTGTCCGTGCCCAGCGGCTCGCGGGTGATGTCGGTCTTCATGGTGCCCGCGAGCGCGTATGCGACGACCAGCGGCGGCGACGCCAGGTAGTTCATCTTCACGTCGGGGTTGATCCGGCCCTCGAAGTTCCGGTTGCCGGAGAGCACCGAGGTGACGGCCAGGTCGTGCTCGTTGACGGCCTTGGAGATCTCCTCCGGCAGCGGTCCCGAGTTGCCGATGCAGGTGGTGCAGCCGTAGCCGACGAGGTTGAAGCCGAGCTTGTCGAGGTACGGGGTGAGCCCCGCCCGGTCGTAGTAGTCCATGACGACCTTGGAGCCCGGCGCGAGCGTGGTCTTCACCCACGGCTTGCGGGTCAGGCCCTTCTCCACCGCCTTCTTCGCCAGCAGCGCCGCGCCGACCATGACGGACGGGTTGGAGGTGTTGGTGCAGGAGGTGATGGCGGCGACGGTGACGGCGCCGTGGTCGATCTCGTAGGTCGTGCCGTCGGGCGCGGTCACCGGGGTGACGCGGGTCGGTACGCCGTTGGAGGAGGCGGGGGCGTCGGAGGCGGGGAAGGATTCCTTGCCGGGCTCGTCCGCGTCCTCGACGTAGTTGCGCACGTCGAGGCGGAACTGCTCGGCGGCCTTCGACAGCTCGATGCGGTCCTGCGGGCGCTTCGGCCCGGCGAGCGAGGGCACCACCGTGGCGAGGTCCAGCTCCAGGTACTCGGAGTACTCCGGCTCGTGCGCCGGGTCGTGCCACAGGCCCTGGGCCTTGGCGTACTCCTCGACCAGGGCGAGCTGCTGCGCGTCGCGGCCGGTGAGCTTCAGGTACGTGATCGTCTCGGCGTCGATCGGGAAGATCGCGGCGGTGGAGCCGAACTCCGGCGACATGTTGCCGATCGTCGCCCGGTTGGCCAGCGGGATCTGGCCGACGCCCGCGCCGTAGAACTCGACGAACTTGCCGACGACGCCGTGCTTGCGCAGCATCTCGGTGATGGTCAGCACCAGGTCGGTGGCGGTGGTGCCGGTGGGCAGCTCGCCGGTGAGCTTGAAGCCGACGACCCGCGGGATGAGCATCGAGACGGGCTGGCCGAGCATCGCCGCCTCGGCCTCGATGCCGCCGACGCCCCAGCCGAGCACGCCGAGGCCGTTGACCATGGTGGTGTGGCTGTCGGTGCCGACGAGGGTGTCGGGGTACGCCTTGCCGTCGCGGACCATGACGACGCGCGCCAGGTGCTCGATGTTCACCTGGTGCACGATGCCGGTGCCGGGCGGGACGACCTTGAACTCGTCGAACGCGGTCTGGCCCCAGCGCAGGAACTGGTAGCGCTCGCGGTTGCGCCCGTACTCCAGCTCCACGTTGACCTGGAAGGAGTCCGGGGTGCCGAACTTGTCGGCGATCACGGAGTGGTCGATGACCAGCTCGGCCGGGGCCAGCGGGTTGATCCGGGCGGGGTCGCCGCCCAGGGCCTTGACGGCCTCGCGCATGGTGGCGAGGTCGACGACGCAGGGGACGCCGGTGAAGTCCTGCATGATCACGCGGGCCGGCGTGAACTGGATCTCCCGGCTCGGCTGCGCCTGGGAGTCCCAGCCGCCGAGGGCCCGGATGTGGTCGGCGGTGATGTTCGCGCCGTCCTCGGTGCGGAGCAGGTTCTCCAGCAGCACCTTCAGGCTGTACGGGAGCCGGGCGGCGCCGGTCACCTTGTCCAGCCGGAAGATCTCGTACGACTCGCCGCCCACCTGCAGCGTGCTGCGGGCGTCGAAGCTGTTCGCCGACACGACAGTCTCCTTCGTCATATGCGTTCCACCGCAATCCTGCCGCTACGTCCGAAGCGGGGCGACTTGAGGGTGGCACCTTCGGCAGATATCTCGATGTCGAGATAAACCTTACTCCATGGCTCCGCCGGGGTGCCCACCCGTGCCGGGTACGGGACGGGGGCGGCCCCGCCGCGCCACCCGGGTGCCGCAAGGGATGCTCCGACCGGGTCAGGCCGGCTTGCGGGCCACGCCGCCGTACATCGCGATGTGCGAGTTCGGCACCGACTCGCCGATGCCGTCGGGCCGCCAGTGGTGGACCAGCGTCACGCCCGGGTCGATCGGCTCCAGGCCCGCGAAGAACCGCTCCGCCTCGGCCCGGTCGCGGATCTCCAGCGGGATGCCGCGCTCGTTGTACTCGCGGCCGACGCCCGCGACGCGCTCCGGGTCGGTGTCGCCGGTGAAGACGGTCAGCGCCAGGAAGCTGCCCGGCGCCAGCGCGCTCAGCAGCCGGGCGACGATGCCCTGCGGGTCGTCCTCGTCGAGGATGAAGTGGACGATGGCGATGAGCGACAGCGCGACGGGCCGGTCGAGGTCGAGCACCTTGCGCAGTTGGGGGTCGCCGAGGATGGACTCGGGGTCGCGCAGGTCGGCCTGGATGTAGCCGGTCCTGCCCTGCTTGGTGCTCTGCAGCAGCGCGCGGGCGTGGGCGAGGACGATGGGGTCGTTGTCCACGTACACCACCCGGCACTCCGGGGCGACCTCCTGGGCCACCTCGTGGAGGTTCGGCGGTGTCGGTATGCCGGTGCCGATGTCCAGGAACTGCCGTACGCCGTAGTCGCGGGCCAGCGTCCTGGTGACCCGGTGCATGAAGACGCGGGTCTGCTTCATGGAGGTCGGCAGGCTGGGCCAGGCGCGCACCGAGGCGTCGCCCGCGGCGCGGTCGGGGGCGAAGTTGTCCTTGCCGCCGAGGAGGTAGTCGTAGACCCGCGCGGAGTGCGGGCGGTCGGTGTGCAGGTCGATCTCGGGCTCGGCGTCGCCGGGTAAGGGGTTCATGAGGTGCGGTTCACCTTTCTCGTCGTATGCCGTCGTCGTACGCGGCCGTTTGGACGGCAGCCGGTCGGACCCGCCCCCGTCCGGCCGGTCCAGGTCGTCCAGCGCGGTGTCGACGGCCTGGGCGAGGACGGTGAAGGCGTCGTGGTGCATGATCGCGTACCCGTCGTCGAGCGCCTCCCCCGGCAGCCCGCTGACCTTCGCGAACCCGGCCGCGAAGGTGGTGAAGCGCTCGTCGGCGCCGTCCCCGGCCCGCCACGAGGGCGCGTCCGTCGCCGAGGCGCCGACGGTGACGACGCGGGCCTCGGCCATGTCGGCGCGCACCCCCCTCGTCCGTCAGCCCCTCGGGCAGGCCGGTCGCCACCCGCAGGATGCTGATCCCGGCGTCGAAGTCGTCGCACTCCGGCTCGTCGGACAACTGGGTGATGAGATACGGCAGATCGGAGTCGCGGCCGGCGTAGAAGACCGTGTCCGCCTCCGGCCGGCATATCCCCCGCGCGGCCGGGGAGAAGCGGCGCGGCGCGCCCTTGTAGTCGCCCATGATGCCGACGAAGGAGGAGCTGCGGTTCTCCAGCCGGTACTCCTCGCCGAACGTGTCGCGCATGTTGTCGCGGGTGTTGGCGACGTGGTCGTCCTCCTTGCGCGAGTTCCACACGAGGTAGCCGGAGGGCTTGCCGGGCGCAGCTCGTCCCCCTGCCGCCGCAGGTGCCGCAGCCGCTCCTCGTCGAGGCCGAGCCCGGGGCCCAGGCCGGCGAGTTCGTCGGCGAGCGTGCCGACGTAGGTGACGGTGCTGTTGCTGATGAAGGTGACCGGGCCCTGGATCGTCTCGATGTGGTACGTGGACTGCCGCTCGCGCTCCTGGCGCAGGAACCCGGCGAGGCCGGTGCCCGCGTGGCCGCAGTCAAGACCGCGCTCGGTCAGCTCGGCCCGCCCGGTGACCACGTCCCCGTCGATGCCGTCGCCGGCGAGGCCCGGCAGCCCCGCGGCCCGTAACGAGCGGGCCGCGGCGAGGACTTCGCCGGCCCGGAGGGCGTCGCCGTGGAAGAAGACGTGGTCGGCCACGAAGAAGTCGCGGAGCAGCAGCGCCTCGTCGCCGCGGTGCTCGAACGCCCAGCGCAGCACCGCGTTCTCGGCGTACTCCTGGCGCGCCCCGGGGTCGCGGCGCTCGCGCTCAAGGCGCAGCGCGCGCCGGTGGCCCTCCGGGCGCAGGGAGGTGTCGGCGGGGGTGTGGTCGGGCCAGCGGTGGACGTCCACCAGGCCGCGGTCCGCCAGCGCGGCGATGACGGCGGAGACGCGGACGGGCGGCTTGTTCTGCTCCAGGCCGCAGGCGGCGGTGCGCACGGGCACCTCGGGGCGGTGGCCGGACTCACGCAGGAGCCACATGAGCAGGCGCGCCTCGTAGCGGTCGAGCTCCGTCCTGCCGTGTGCCATCGGCGGGCAACCTCTGTTCTGCGTGCGGCGGTTGGGGGTGCGCACGAATCTACCTACGATGCCGCCCGGTCACCAGTTCGTAGCGATGCGCAGTCGCCGCACTGCGGCCGACTCGTAGCGGGACCGCGACCTGCGCGGGCGGTTCCGCGCGGTGTCACGGCAGCACCGCGATGCCGTCCAGCTCGACCAGCGCCTCGGTGTCCCAGAGCCGGGTGACGCCGATCAGCGCCATCGCCGGGTACGTGTCGCCGGCCAGCCGGCGCCAGATGCGGCCCAGTTCGGCGGCGTGGGCGCGGTAGTCCTCGGGGTCGGTGGCGTAGACGGTGACGCGGGTGAGGTGGGCGGGCTCCCCCGCGCAGGCGCCGAGCGCGGTGAGGAGGTTGCCGAGGGCCTGCTCGAACTGGGCGGGGAGGGTGTCGCCGACGACCCGGCCGGCGCCGTCGAGGGCGGTCTGGCCGGCGAGGAAGACGAGGGAGGAGCCGGTCGCGGTGACGGCGTGGCTGAAGCCGGAGGGGCGGGCGAGGGAGGCGGGGTTGACGCGGTGGACGGACACGGCGGCGGGGGTCCCTTCGGTGGTTCCTGCGGTGGTTCCTGCGGTGGTTCCTGCGGGGCTGTCGGCCGTACGGCGCCGGTGGCCCGGGCCCGTACGCCCGCGGGTCAACGGCGGTACAGCTCCTTGGCGATGATGCTCCGCTGCACCTCCGTCGCCCCCTCGTAGATACGCGGCGCGCGCACCTCGCGGTACAGGTGCTCCAGCAGATGCCCGGCCTCCAGCGCGCGGGCGCCGTGGATCTGCACCGCCGCGTCGACGGCCGCCTGCGCGGTCTCCGTGGCCAGCAGCTTCGCCATCGCCGCCCGGCGGGCGACGTCCGGCGCGCCCGCGTCGTACGCCGACGCCGCCGCGTACACCAGCAGCCGGGCCGCCTCGACGCGGGTGGCCGTCTCGGCGAGGGTGTGCGCGACGGACTGCAGGTCCTTCAGCGGCCCGCCGAACGCCTCCCGCCGCCCGGCGTGGTCCAGCGCCGCGTCGAGCGCCGCCTGCGCCATGCCGACGGCGAACGCGCCGACGGAGGGGCGGAAGAGGTTGAGCGTCGCCATCGCGGTACGGAAGCCGCCGTCGACCTCCCCGAGCACGTCGGCCGCGGTGACGGGGACGCCGTCGAAGCGCAGGGTGCCGATGGGGTGCGGGCTGAGCATGGTGAGCGGCTCGCCGGTCAGCCCCGGGCGGCCGGCGGGCACGAGGAAGGCGGTGACGCCGCGGGCGCCGGCGTCCGGCGTGGTGCGGGCGAAGACGGTGGCGACGTCGGCCTCCGGGGCGTTGGAGATCCACTTCTTCTCGCCGGTCAGCCGCCACCGTCCCGGCCCGTCCGGCTCGGCGGCCAGCCGCAGCGCCGCGGCGTCGGAGCCCGCCTCCGGCTCGGTCAGCGCGAAGGCGGCAACCGCGCGCCCGGCCGTCACCTCCGGCAGCCAGCGCTCCCGCTGCTCCCGCGTCCCGGCCTGCACGACGGGGTACGCGCCGAGCCCCTGGAGCGCGAGCGCCGTCTCGGCCTCGGTGCACTCGCGGGCCAGCGACTCGCGCAGCAGGCAGAGCGTGAGCGCCGAGACCGGTCCTGCGGCGGGGAACACCCGGGCCAGCAGGCCGGGTTCGCCGTCGTCGCCCGGGGCGCCGAGGGCGGCGAGGAGCGGCCGGTTGACCCGGCCGGGCGTGCCCGCCTCGGCCAGCGGGCGCAGCCGCCGCGCGGCGAACGCGCGCAGCCCGGCGCACCACGCCTGGAGCCCGGGGTCGAGCGCGAAGGGCTGTGGCGGCTGCGGCTGCGACGGGTGCTCCTGCGCCATGCGGTGCTCCTCTCTCCCGGCGACCTGGCGTCCCGGGGCCGGCCGCCGGCCGGGGCGGGTGCCGGGCGCGGGGGTGGCGTCCTGTGCGCGGCAACGGCGCGTCCGGTGCGCGTACGGGCCCGGCCTGGCGGGTTATCGCGGACTGTTGACTGTCGTCACGCCAACGCTACGCTCCTTGGGGTACCGCAGGGCAGACCTAGGGGGCGTACGCCATGCAGCTCAAGCCTTCCGCCCACGCCGACACCTTCGCCCGCGACCACCTCCCGCCGCCCGGGCAGTGGCCGGACCTGGTCTTCCCGCTGCCCGGCCTGCGCTACCCCGACCGGCTCAACTGCGGCGCGGAGCTGCTCGACGCGACCGTCGAGCGGTTCGGCGCCGGCCGCCCCGCCCTGCACACCGCCGCCGGCGAGACGTGGACGTACGGCGAACTCCAGCGCCGCACCGACCGGATCGCGCACGTGCTGACCGACGACCTCGGCGTGCTGCCCGGCAACCGCGTGCTGCTGCGCGGGCCCACCACACCCTGGCTGGTGGCCTGCTGGCTGGCCGTCATGAAGGCGGGCGCGGTCGCCGTCACCGTGCTGGCCGCGCAGCGCGCGCACGAGCTGCGCGGCATCTGCGAGATCGCGCGGATACGGCACGCGCTGTGCGACGCCCGTTCGCTCGACGACCTGGCCCGCGCGGAGGTGGCGGATCTGACGGTGGTCCCGTACGGCGGCGGGGAGCCCGGCGACCTCCTGCGCCTCGCCGACGCGAGACCCGACACGTACGCGCCCGTGGAAACCTCCGCCGACGACGTCGCGCTCATCGCCTTCACCTCCGGCACCACCGGCCGGCCCAAGGGCTGCGTCCACTTCCACCGCGACGTGCTGGCCATCGCGGACACCTTCTCCGCGCACGTGCTCAAGCCCCTCCCCGACGACGTGTTCGCGGGCAGCCCGCCGCTGGGCTTCACCTTCGGCCTCGGCGGCCTCGTGGTCTTCCCGATGCGGGCCGGCGCCTCGGCGCTGCTGCTGGAGCAGGCCGGGCCCGACCGGCTGCTGCCCGCGGTCGCGGAGCACCGGGTGTCGGTGCTGTTCACCGCCCCGACCGCGTACCGGGCGATGCTCGACAAGCTCGGCGCGTACGACACCGGCTCGCTGCGCCGCTGCGTGTCCGCGGGCGAGAACCTGCCGGCGGCCACCTGGCAGGAGTGGCGCGAGCGCACCGGGCTGCGGATCATCAACGGCATCGGCGCCACCGAGATGCTGCACATCTTCATCTCCGCCGCCGACGACGACGCCCGCCCGGGGACGACGGGCGTGCCGGTGCCCGGGTACGAGGCGCGGATCGTGGACGCGGCCGGGGCCGGGGTGCCGGACGGGGAGCCGGGGCTGCTGGCGGTGCGCGGGCCCACGGGGTGCCGGTATCTGGCCGACGAGCGGCAGCGGGAGTACGTGCGGGGCGGCTGGAATCTGACCGGCGACACGTATGTGCGCGAGCCCGACGGGTACTTCCGGTATGTGGCACGTGCGGACGACATGATCATCTCGGCCGGGTACAACATCGCGGGACCCGAGGTCGAGGACGCGCTGCTGCGCCACCCGGACGTGCGGGAGGCGGCGGTGGTGGGCCGTCCGGACGCGGAGCGGGGCACGGTGGTCGTGGCGTACGCGGTGCTGCGCGAGGGCGTGGTGCGGGGGCCGGAGACGGAGGCGGCGCTGCGGGAGTTCACGAAGGGCGAGATCACGCCGTACAAGTGCCCGAAGGAGATCCTCTTCACGGACGCGCTGCCGCGGACGCCGACCGGGAAGCTGCAGCGCTACCGGCTGCGGGAGGAGCAGGCCGGCCGGGCGGCCGGGAATCGCTAGAGTGATCGAGTGCCAGCCGAACGAACCCCGCGCTCCCTGATCGTCAGCTTCTACGGCGCGTTCGGCCGCGGCGAGGACGCGGGCTCCGGGCGCGTGCCGGTGGCGGCGCTGATCCGGCTGCTGGGCGCGGTGGGCGTGGACGCGCCCGCGGTGCGCTCCGCGGTCTCCCGGCTCAAGCGGCGCGGGCTGCTGGTGCCCGTACGGCACGAAGGGGAGGCCGCGTACGCCCTGTCACCGTCCGCCCGCACCCTCCTCGACGACGGCGACCGCCGCATCTACCGCCGGGAGGCCCCGGCGGGCCCCGGCGACTGGCTGCTGGCGGTGTTCTCCGTACCTGAGCCGGAACGGCAGAAGCGCCACCTGCTGCGCTCCCGGCTGGCCCGGCTGGGCTTCGGGCAGGCGGCCCCCGGCGTGTGGATCGCCCCGGCGCATGTCGCGGAGGAGACCCGGCACACCCTGCGCCGCCTGGAACTCGCGCCGTACGTCGACCTCTTCCGCGGCGCCCACGAGGGCTTCACGCCGACGCCGGAGGCGGTGGCGCGGTGGTGGGACCTCCCGGCCACGGCGAAGCTGCACGAGGCGTTCCTGGACGCCCACGAGCCGGTGCTGGCGAGGTGGTCCGCCCGCCCGGCGGCGGAGCGGGCGGCGGAGCGGGCGGCGGAGCGGGCGGCGGAGCGGGCGGCGGGCCCGGACGCGTACCGCGACTACCTCCTGGCCCTCGACACCTGGCGCCACCTCCCCTACGCCGACCCGGGCCTGCCCGCCGAGGTCCTGCCCCCCGGCTGGCCGGGCGCCCGCGCGGCGGCGGTCTTCGCGGCCCTGGACGACCGCCTGCGAGCGCCCGCGTCGCGGTTCGTCCACGCCACCCTGCACACACCCTGACCGGCCGGCGGACGCGATGAGCCGCCGCCCCCGCCAACCCCCCGCACCGGCCGTGCCCGAATTGCGGGGGTTCGGTGGCGTGGCGAAGATGAATCCGGTGCTGCCGCGCGTCTTCGCGGCCGCGCAGCCCTCTCGTCATGCCTCTCCGAATCGCCGGGCGGTGGTCCGCCCCGGCTGCTCCCGCGGGAAGGGAAATCCGGACATGCCGGTTTGCACGACACGCGACGGTGTCGACATCTTCTACAAGGACTGGGGCACGGGGCGCCCCGTGGTGTTCATCCACGGCTGGCCGCTGAACGGCGACGCCTGGCAGGACCAGCTCAAGGCCGTGGCCGACGCCGGCTTCCGCGGCATCGCGCACGACCGGCGGGGGCACGGACGGTCCACGCCGGTCTTCGACGGGTACGACTTCGACACCTTCGCCGACGACCTGAACGACCTGCTCACCGAACTTGACCTGCGGGACGTCACTCTGGTGGCACATTCCATGGGCGGCGGCGAGCTGGCCCGCTACATCGGCAGGCACGGCACCGGGCGGGTCCGTTCCGCGGTGCTTCTCTCGGCGATCCCGCCGCTGATGCTCCAGGGCCCGGACAATCCCGAGGGCGTGCCGCAGAAGGTCTTCGACGACATCAAGGCCGGGATCCTCCACGAGCGCTCGCAGTTCTGGCAAGAGACGGCCGTCGGCTTCTTCTCCGCGAACCGCGAAGGCACCAAGGCGACCCGGGGCAACCAGGACGCCTTCTGGTACATGGCCATGGCCGAGACCATCGAGGGCGGGGTCGCCTGCGTCGACGCCTTCGCGGCCACCGACTTCCACGAGGACCTCCGGAAGTTCGACGTGCCGACCCTCGTCGTCCACGGCGACGACGACCAGGTCGTGCCGATCGACGCCACCGGCCGCAAGACCGCCGAGATCGTCCGGGACGCCGAGCTGAAGGTCTACGAGGGCGGCAGCCACGGCATCGCCCTCGTGCCGGGCTTCAAGGAGAAGTTCAACCAGGACCTGCTGGCATTCCTCCAGAAGTGACGCCCCCGCCCCCCCACCCCCCACCCGGAGCAGCGCGATGAGCGACCCGAGCAGCACCGACAACACCGGCACCCCCGTCGAGAGCGACCAGTACTCACTCAGCGTCGGCGCCGACGGCCCGATCCTCCTCCAGGACAGCTATCTGATCGAGAAGATGGCCCAGTTCAACCGCGAGCGCGTCCCCGAGCGGGTGGTGCACGCCAAGGGCTCGGGGGCGTACGGGACCTTCCAGGTCACGGGCGACGTCAGCGAGCTGACGAAGGCCGACGTCTTCCAGCCCGGCCGCCGCACCCGGATGCTGGCCCGCTTCTCGACCGTCGCGGGTGAGCAGGGCAGCCCCGACACCTGGCGGGACCCGCGCGGCTTCGCGCTGAAGTTCTACACCCGCGACGGCGTGTACGACATGGTGGGCAACAACACGCCGATCTTCTTCATGCGCGACCCCAGCAAGTTCCAGGACTTCATCCGCTCGCAGAAGCGCACCCTCGACTCGAACCTGCGCGACAACGACATGCAGTGGGACTACTGGACGCTCTCGCCGGAGTCGGCGCACCAGGTGACGTACCTGATGGGCGACCGCGGCATCCCCAGGACCTACCGGCACATGAACGGCTACAGCTCCCACACCTACCTGTGGACCAACGCCGCCGGCAAGCGCACCTGGATCAAGTACCACTTCAAGACCGACCAGGGCGTCGGGTACCTCAGCGACGCCGACGCCGCCGCGCTGGCCGGCGAGGACGCCGACTTCCACCGCCGCGACCTGGCCGAGGCCATCGCCCGCGGCGAGGCCCCGTCGTGGACGCTGTACGTGCAGGCGATCCCGTACGACGACGCGCCGGACTACCGCTTCAACATCTTCGACGTCACCAAGACCGTCCCGCACGGCGACTACCCGCTGACCGAGGTCGGCCGGATGACGCTCGACACCAACCCCGAGGACTACTTCGTCCACATCGAGCAGGCCGCCTTCGAACCCAGCAACCTGGTGCCGGGCATCGGCCCGTCGCCGGACAAGATGCTCCAGGCCCGCCTCTTCTCCTACGCCGACACCCACCGCTACCGCATCGGCACCAACTACGCGCAACTGCCGCCCAACCAGTCGGAGACCGAGGTCCGTTCGTACGCCAAGGACGGCGCCATGCGCTACCACCCGCCCAACGTGGCCCGCCCCTACGCGCCCAACTCCTACGGCGGCCCCGCCGCCGACGAGGAGCGCTCCAACCACCCGCCGCGCTGGACGGTGGACACCGCGGAGATGGTCCGCGCCGCCTACACCCTGCACGCGGACGACGACGACTTCACCCAGCCGGGCACGCTGGTGCGCGACGTCCTGGACGACGCCGCCCGCGACCGCCTGGTCGGCAACGTCACCCGGCACCTGCTGAACGGCGTCAGCGAGCCCGTGCTGCAGCGCGCGGTCGCGTACTGGCGCAGCGTCGACCTGCGCACCGGCGACAGGATCGCCGCCGGCGTCCGGCAGAGCTGACGCGCGGGGCGCACCGGCCCCGCCGGCGGCCCGTGTTCAGCCGCCGTCCAGCGTCAGCCGCGGCTTCGGCCCGTCGGTGCGCCCCGCCGGCGGCCTGCGGCTGCCCGCGCGGTACGGGGCCGGCCACGGGGCACCCGGCCCGGTGTAGCCCTGCTCGGCGGCGGCGTGCAGCGTCCAGTGCGGGTCGTAGAGGTGGGGGCGGGCCAGGGCGCACAGGTCGGCGCGGCCGGCGAGGATCAGGGAGTTGACGTCGTCCCACGAGGAGATCGCCCCGACCGCGATCACCGGGATCCCCGTCTCCGCGCGGATCCGGTCGGCGTACGGCGTCTGGTACGAGCGGCCGAACGCCGGCCGCTCGTCGGCGACGACCTGGCCCGTGGAGACGTCGATCGCCGCCGCACCGTGGGCGGCGAACGCGCGGGCGACCGCGACCGCGTCGGCCCCGGTCGTGCCGCCCTCGGCCCAGTCGGTGGCCGAGATCCGCACGGTCACGGGGCGGTCGGCCGGCCACGCGGCCCGTACCGCGTCGAAGACCTCCAGCGGGTAGCGCAGCCTGCCGTCGAGGCCGCCGCCGTAGGCGTCGGTGCGGCGGTTGGTCAGCGGGGAGAGGAAGCCGGACAGCAGGTAGCCGTGCGCGCAGTGCAGCTCCAGCAGGTCGAACCCGGCGCGGGCGGCGCGCCGCGCGGCGGCGGCGAACTCCTCGCGGATCTCGTCCATCCCGGCGCGGTCCAGCGCGCGCGGCGTCTGGTTCAGGCCCGCGCGGTACGGCAGCGGGGAGGGGGCGACGACGGGCCAGTTGCCGTCGGGCAGCGGCTCGTCGATGCCCTCCCACATCAGCTTCGTGGAGCCCTTGCGGCCGGAGTGGCCGAGCTGGATGCCGAGGGCGGCGCCGGGCGCGTGGCCGCGTACGAAGTCGGTGACGCGGCGCCAGCCGGCCTCCTGCTCGTCCGACCACAGGCCGGTGCAGCCGGGGGTGATGCGGCCGCGGGGGCTGACGCAGACCATCTCGGTCATCACCAGTCCGGCGCCGCCGAGCGCGCGGGCGCCGAGGTGGACGAGGTGGAAGTCGCCCGGCAGGCCGTCCTCGGCGACGTACATGTCCATCGGCGAGCACACGACGCGGTTGCGCAGCGTCAGGCCGCCGAGGGTGTACGGCGTGAACATCGGCGGCGTGCCCTCCGGTACCCCCGCCTCCCGCTCCACGGCGGCGACGAAGCCGGGGTCGCGCAGCCGCAGGTTGTCGTGGGTGATGCGGCGGCTGCGGGTCAGCAGGTCGAATGCGAACTGCCGCGGCGGGCGGCCGAGATGGCGCGCCAGGTCCTCGAACCACTCGCGGCTGGCGTGCGCGGCGCGCTGGGTGGAGGCGACGACGGGCTTGCGTTCGGCTTCGTACGCCGCGAGCGCGGCCGGCACGTCCGGCTGCTCCTCGACGCACGCGGCGAGCGCGAGGGCGTCCTCGACGGCGAGTTTGGTGCCGGAGCCGACGGAGAAGTGCGCGGTGTGGGCGGCGTCGCCGAGGAGGACGACGGCGCCGCCGCCGGGCGAAGGCTCGTGCCACCAGCGGTCGTTGACGACCGTGCGGAAAGCCGTCCACTGCGAGCGGTTGCCCGTCAGCGGCCGGCCGCCGAGCGCGTCGGCGAAGTACGCGGCGCACCGCTTGGCCGTCTCCTCCTCGCCGCAGGCGTCGAGCCCGGCGCGCCGCCAGACCTCCTCGCGCATCTCGACGATGACGGTGGAGGCTTCCTCGGGCGAGACCGCATACGGGTAGCCGTGCAACTGCATGACGCCCGCGTCCGTCTCGGCGATCTCGAAGCGGAAGGCGTCGAACGCGAACGGCGCGGACAGCCACACGTACCGGCAGCGGTGTGCGGCGATCCGGGGGCGGAAGACATCGGCGTGCGCCTCGCGGGTGACGCTGTTCACGCCGTCGGCGCCGACGACGAGGTCGTGGCCGCGGGCGAGTTCGGCGGCGGGCGGCGCCTCGGTACGGAACCGCAGGTCGACGCCGAGGTCGCGGCAGCGCTGCTGGAGCACCGCGAGCAGCCGGCGGCGGCCGAGGGCCGCGAAGCCGTGGCCGCCGGAGCGCTGCACGGTGCCGCGGTGGACGATGTCGATGTCGTCCCAGCGCACGAACTCCCGCTGCAGCGCGGCGTAGACGGCGGGGTCGGCGTGCTCGATGCCGCCGAGGGTCTCGTCGGAGAGCACGACGCCGAAGCCGTACGTGCTGTCCGGGGCGTTGCGCTCGTAGACGGTGACCGTACGGGCGGGGTCGAGCCGCTTGAGGAGCGCCGCGGCGTACAGCCCGCCGGGCCCGCCGCCGATGACCGCGGCCCGCACGGCGCTCAGCGCCCCTGCCAGGCGGGGGGCCGCTTGGCGGTGAACGCGGCGTGGAACTCGGCGTAGTCGGCGCTGTTCATCAGCAGCGCCTGGGTGGCGGCGTCCATCTCGACGGCGGCGGCGAGCGGCATGTCGAGCTCGGCGGTGAGCAGCGCCTTGGTCTGCGCGTACGCGAGCGCAGGCCCGGCGGCGAGGCGGCGGGCCAGCGCGGCGGCGGCCTCGTCGGCGCGGCCCTCGTCGGCGAGTTCGCTGAGGAGGCCGATGCGTTCTGCCTCGGCGGCGCGGACGGCGTCGCCGAGCATCAGCAGCCGGGTCGCGTGCCCGAGGCCGACGACGCGGGGCAGCAGGTAGGCGGCGCCCATGTCGCCGCCGGAGAGGCCGACGCGGGTGAAGAGGAAGGCGAAGCGCGCGGAGTGGTCGGCGACGCGGAAGTCGGCGGCGAGCGCGAGGACGGCACCGGCGCCGGCGGCGACCCCGTGCACGGCGGCGACCACCGGGAACGGGGCCTCGCGCAGGGCCCGTACGACCTGTCCCGTCATGCGGTTGAAGTCCAGCAGCCGGCCGGTGTCCATGGCCAGGGTGGCGCCGATGATCTCGTCGACGTCGCCGCCGGAGCAGAAGCCCCGGCCCGCGCCGGCGAGGACGAGCGCGCGGGTGCCGCCGGTGCGGGCCAGCTCGGCGATGAGGTCGCGGAGGTCCGCGTACGCCTCGAAGGTCAGCGCGTTGAGCTTCTCGGGGCGGTCGAGCGTGACGGTGACGACGCCGTCGTCTTCTGTGACCCGCAGGTGCTCCCACTGCTCGGTGCGGCCGGCGGATCCGGTGAACGGGCTCATCGTGCGCGGCCCCTGTCTGCAGACGGTGGCGGGCGGTGGCGGTAAACCGAAGTTATCACTCGTACGTGACTGTCGTCACGACCGCGCGATACGGGCCCGGGGCGCAGGAGGGTCCCGCCGAACGGCCCCGGGGAGCGGGCGGCCGGGCGGACGGGCGGTCAGAAGTGGGGCGTTCAGCCCAGGGTGGCGACCATGAGCGCCTTGATGGTGTGCATCCGGTTCTCCGCCTCGTCGAAGACGACGGAGTGCGCCGACTCGAAGACCTCGTCGGTGACCTCCAGCGAGGTCAGCCCGTGCCGCGCGTGGATCTCCCGGCCGACTGCCGTGCCGAGGTCGTGGAAGGCGGGCAGGCAGTGCAGGAACTTCACGTCCGGGTTGCCGGTGGCGTGCAGGACGTCCATCGTCACCGCGTACGGGCGCAGCGCCGTGATCCGCTCGTCCCACACCTCCTGGGGCTCGCCCATCGAGACCCACACGTCGGTGGCGACGAAGTCGGCGCCGGCCACGCCCTCGGCGATGTCGGCGGTGAGGGTGATCCGGGCGCCGGAGGCGGCGGCGAGCCGGCGGGCCTCGGCGACGACGGTGCCGTCGGGCCAGTACGCCTCGGGCGCGACGATGCGCACGTCCATGCCGAGCAGGGCGGCGGTGACGAGGCAGGAGTTGCCCATGTTGAAGCGGGCGTCGCCGAGGTAGGCGTACGCGATCTCCCCGACCGGGCCCGGGCGGTGCTCGGACATCGTGAGCACGTCGGCGAGCATCTGCGTGGGGTGCCACTCGTCGGTCAGGCCGTTGTAGACGGGCACGCCGGCGTACGCGGCCAGCTCCTCGACGGCCGACTGGGCGGCGCCGCGGTACTGGATGGCGTCGTACATCCGCCCCAGCACCCGCGCGGTGTCCTTCACCGACTCCTTGTGGCCGAGCTGCGAGCCGGCCGGGTCCATGTACGTGGTCGACGCGCCCTGGTCCGCCGCCGCGACCTCGAACGCGGCGCGGGTGCGCGTCGAGGTCTTCTCGAAGACCAGCGCGACGTTCTTCCCGGCCAGCCGCTGCCGCTCGGCGCCCGCCCGCTTCGCCGCCTTCAGCTCGGCGGCCAGCGCCAGGAGGTGGTGCAGCTCCTCGGCGGTGTAGTCCAGCTCCTTGACGAAGGTCCGGCCGGTGAGGTCTATCGCCATGGTTCCGCGCTCCTGAGATTCTATGCGTTCGAACGCATCACTATACAGACCGACTGGTGGGCCGGGTCCAGTACTACCCTCGCGCTTCTGACGCGTACCCGCGCCGCCGCCGGTGGCACACGGGGCGCCTCCTCCAGCTTGCGTCAGCTTCCGTTCGCGGCCGAGCGCGGTGGCCGGCGCGCCCGGTTCCGGAACTGCGCGGGCGACGAGCCGACCACGCGGCGGAACGCGGTGCTGAACGCGCTCTCGGACAGGTAGCCCGTGGCCCGGGCCAGCTCGGAGATCGACATCGCGTCCCGGGCGAGGGCGTCGCGGGCGAGGCTCATGCGCCACTGGATCAGGTACTCCAGCGGCGGGACCCCGACGTGGTTCTTGAACGCCTGGGCGAACGCGGAACGCGACATGCGGCTCACCTCGGCCAGCTCCTTGAGGCTCCAGGAGTGGGCCACGTCCGCGTGCACGGCGCGCAGCGCGGCACCGATGCCGTCGTCGTTGAGGGCACCCAGCCAGCCGGTGGGCCGGTCCGTCTGAGCGGCGTGGGCGCGCAGCATGTGCACGAGCAGGATCTGCGCGAGGTGGTTCTGCACCAGCGGGCCGCCGGCGGCGGTGACCCCGACCTCGGTGGCCAGGAGATCGATCAGTTGCGCGAGCCGCCTGCCGTGGGGATCGGCCACGCGGACGATCACGACCGGCGGCAGGAGATCGGTGAGGAGGGCGGCGTTCCGCTCGTCGAACCCGATGTGCCCGACGCAGAGGTAGAGGTCGTCCTCGGACTGCGGGCCGATCCGCACGAACCCGTCTTCCGCGCCCGCCAGCACCGGCTCAGCGGGGCGCGGGCGTGCGTCGAGCGAGCCGGCGAGCACGTACGGCGGCGGGTTGCCCAGCATGAAGGTGTCGCCCGCCCGCAGGAGCACCGGCTCGTGCCCTTCGAGGATCAGCCAGCACGTGCCGCGCACGAGGCCGCCGACCCGCACGTGCAGGAACGGGTCGAAGCGCAGCGCCCACTCTCCCGTGGCCCGGAGGCTGGGCCCGATGACCGTGCGGGGCCGGAGCAGGCCGATCGCGTCGGCCACGGGATCCCTGAAGCCGAGCACCCGCGCCACCTCCTGGACGATGCGTAAAGAAGTGTGGACTTTACATTATGGATCACACTCCGCTGCTCCCGCACTATCGAAGCCGGAAGGATCGGCACCGAGACAGTGATGGAGACACCCACATGGGACAGCTCGAAGGCAAGACCGCGGTGGTCACCGGGGGCAGCACCGGTATCGGTCTGGCCACCGCCGTCCGGCTGGCGGACGAGGGCGCGTACGTGTTCGTCACCGGGCGGCGCGAGGCCGAGCTGGAAGCCGCCGTCAAGACCATCGGCACGGACCGGGCCACGGCGGTGGCCGGCGACATCGGCACGATGGCCGACCTGGACCGGCTCTACGACGCGGTACGGGCCAGGGGCGAGGGTCTGGACGTGCTCGTGGCGAACGCGGCGATCGGCACGTTCGTGACGCTGGAGCAGACCACCGAGGAGCACTTCGACCAGACCTTCGGGGTCAACGTCCGGGGCACGCTGTTCACCGTGCAGAAGGCGCTGCCGCTGCTCAACGACGGGGCCTCGGTCGTCCTGGTCGGCTCGACCGCCGGCGACCGCGGAGTGGAGGCGTTCGGCGCGTACGCGGCGTCGAAGGCGGCCGTCCGGTCCTTCGCCCGGACGTGGTCCAACGAGCTGAAGGACCGCGGGATCCGGGTCAACGCGGTCTCGCCGGCATGGATCGAGACCCCCGGCGGCACCGCCGCCTTCGGGGACGAGGAGACCGCCCGGGCCGTCAAGGAGAACGTCGCCGCGACCGTGGCCAAGGGGCGCATGGGCCGGCCCGACGAGGCCGCCGCGGTCGTGGCCTTCCTGGCCTCGGAGCAGAGCAGCTACGTCGTCGGCGCGAACCTCTACGTCGACGGAGGCACCAACCAGATCTGAGCGGCACCGCACGGCGGGTGGCATCCGGAGCGTCCCGGTCCCGGGTGCCATGCCGCTGCCGTCCGGGCCCGGAGCGGCGCCGCTGCTGTCCGAGCCCTCGACTAGACCGGGTCGCGCTCGACGGGGCAGCTCATGCACCGCGGGCCGCCCCGGCCCCGGCCCAGTTCGCTGCCGCGGATCTCGATCACCTCGATGCCCTGCTTGCGCAGGAACGTGTTCGTGGTCGAGTTCCGCTCGTACGCCACCACCACGCCCGGCTCCACCGCCAGCACGTTGCAGCCGTCGTCCCACTGCTCCCGCTCCGCGGCGTGCACGTCCTGCGTCGCCGTCAGCACCCGGATCCCGTCCAGGCCCAGCGCGGCGGCGATGGCGTTGTGCATGTGCTCCGGCGGATGGTCGGTGACCTTCAGATCGTCGCTGCCCGACCCGGGCTCGATCGTGTACGAGCGCAGCATGCCCAGGCCCGCGTACTGCGTGAACGTATCGCCGTCGATCATCGTCATCACCGTGTCGAGGTGCATGAACGCCCGCGCCTTCGGCATGTCCAGCGCGACGATCGTCCGCGCGGAGCCCGCCGCGAACAGCCCGCGCGCCAGCAGCTCCACCGCCTGCGGCGTGGTGCGCTCGCTCATCCCGATGAGCACGGCGCCGTTGCCGATGACCAGCACGTCGCCGCCCTCGATGGTCGACGGGTAGTCCTCCTGGCCGCCGGACCAGACGTGGAACTCGCCCGACTGCGGCCCCGCGAACAGCGGGTGGTGCTTGTAGATCGCCTCGAAGTGGACCGTCTCGCGCTGCCGCGCCGGCCAGCGCATCGCGTTGATCGACACCCCGTCGTAGACCCAGCAGGACGTGTCCCGGGTGAACAGGTGGTTCGGCAGCGGGCCGAGGAGGAAGTCGTCCGGGTCCATCACGTGGAAGCGCACCGACGCCGGCTCGGCGAACCCCTCCAGGTACTCCCGCTTCGTCATCCCGCCGACCAGCGCTTCCACGAGCGCCGCGGAGTCCATGGACTCGAAGGTGGAGCGGAGCTTCTCGGTGGCGAGCGGCCCGTACTCCTTCTCGTCGAAGACCCGGTCGAGGACCAGCGCCCGCGCCTCGGGAAGGTCCAGGGTCTCGGCGAGCAGGTCGCCGAAGAGGTGCACCTGCACGCCGCGGTCGCGCAGCACGTCGGCGAAGCCGTCGTGCTCCTCGCGGGCCCGGCGGACCCAGAGCACGTCGTCGAAGAGGAGGGCGTCCTTGTTGCGGGGCGTGAGCCGCTTCAGCTCCATGTCCGGCCGGTGGAGTATCACGCGGCTCAGGCGACCGGCCTCGGAGTCGACGCGGAATGAGGGCGCTGGCATGAGATCAGACTGCCACGCGGGGCGACGCGGGGCAGCGGTTCGGGATCAGTGACGGGAGCGGGGCGGGGCGGGGGTTACGGGCCGGGTGCCGGGCGGCGGCGGTGCGGGGCGGACGGGGGCGACGGGCGGGGGGTGTGGCGGGCCCGCGGTGGTGGTGCGCGGGCCCGCCCGTCTCACAGCCGCGGGTCCACCGGCTCCGACTCCAGCGCCAGCACCGCGAACACCGCCTCGTGCACCCGCCACAGCGGCTCCCCCGCCGCCAGCCGGTCCAGCGCTTCGAGGCCCAGCGCGTACTCGCGCAGCGCCAGGGAGCGCTTGTGGCCCAGGTAGCGGCTGCGCAGCCGGGTCAGGTTCTCCGGCCGGGTGTACTCCGGGCCGTAGATGATCCGCAGGTACTCCCGGCCGCGGCACTTGACGCCCGGCTGTACGAGCCGGCCCTCCCCGCTCCGTACCAGTGCCTGGAGCGGCTTGACGACCATGCCCTCGCCGCCGGCCGCCGTCATCTCCTGCCACCAGGCCACGCCCGCGGCCACCGACTCGTCGTCGCCGGTGTCGACGTACAGCCGCCCGGTGCGCCGGAGCAGGCCGGTGGCGTCCTGCGCCACCAGCCGGTCGAGCAGGGCGAGCTGGGCGTCGTGCGGCTCACCGGCCAGGTTCCGGCCCTCGGCGGCGAGGAGCTGGAACGGGGCCAGGCGCACGCCGTCGAGGCCGTCGACCGGCCAGCAGTAGCGGCGGTACGCGGCCGAGAACGCCTCGGCGTCGACGGCCCGCTCGCGCTGGCGGCCGAGGAGCGCGGCGAGGGCGGTGGCGGGGTCGGGCTCCGCGGCGCCGGCGTCGGTGCCGGCGGCCGGGGGTGCCGTCGGCGCGGTGGCCGCCAGGCGCGTCCGCGTCGCCTCCAGCGCCGCCAGCGCACCCGGGAACACCGCCCGCGACGCCGCGCCCACCGCGGCGTACTGCTGCCGCAGCAGCCCGCCCGCCTTCAGCGACCACGGCAGCAGCTCGGCGTCGAGCAGCAGCCAGTCCGTACCCAGCTCCTCCCACAGCCCGGCCCCCGTCGCCGCGTCGCGGACGCGGGCGAGCACCTGCTCGGTGCGCTCGGCGTCGGAGAAGAACGGGCGGCCGGTGCGCGTGTGCAGCGCGCCCGTCACGCCCGAGCCCGGCGGCAGGCCGAAGCGCTTCTCCGCGACGCCCGCGTCCCGGCACACCAGCGCCACGGCGCGCGAGCCCATGTGCTTCTCCTCGCACACCACCCGCGCCACGCCGTCCGCGCGGTACGCCGCGAACGCCTCCGCCGGGTGCTCCAGATGCCCCTCCTCGCCGGAGGTGGCGGTCGGCGCCATCGTCGGCGGCAGGTAGAGGAGCAGCCGCGGGTCGACCGCGAAGCGGCTCATGACCTCCAGGGCCGCCGCCGCGTTCTCCTCCCGTACGGCGACGCGGCCGTGCTGGCCGGTCTCCACGACGCGGCGGCCGTGCACGTCTGCGAGGTCCAGCGGGCGGTCGCCGGCCGTACCCGCCTGTGCGGCGTCCGTACCCGGGGCGCCGGCCGCGAGCGGCTTGACCGGCTCGTACCAGACCCGCTCGGCCGGGACGTCGACCAGCTCGCGCTCCGGCCAGCGCAGCGCGGTCAGCTTGCCGCCGAAGACGCAGCCGGTGTCGAGGCAGAGGGTGTTGTTGATCCACGACGCCTCCGGCGTCGGGGTGTGGCCGTAGACGACGGCGGCGCGGCCGCGGTACTCCTCGGCCCACGGATAGCGCACCGGCAGCCCGTACTCGTCGGTCTCGCCCGTCGTGTCCCCGTACAGCGCGAAGGAGCGCACCCGGCCGGAGGTGCGGCCGTGGTACTTCTCCGGCAGGCCGGCGTGGCTGACGACGAGCCCGCCGCCGTCGAGGACGTAGTGGCTGACGAGCCCGTCGACGAACGTCCGCACCCGCTCGCGGAACCCGGGCTCCGCCGCCTCCGCGCGCTCCAACTGCTCGACGGTCTCGGCGAGGCCGTGCGTCAGCTTGACGTTGCGGCCGTGCAGGAGGCGGCCCAGCTTGTTCTCGTGGTTGCCGGGCACGCACAGCGCGCTGCCCGCGGCGACCATGCCCATGACGCGGCGCAGCACACCGGGGCTGTCGGGGCCGCGGTCGACGAGGTCGCCGACGAAGACCGCCGTACGGCCCGCGGGGTGCACCCCGTCCTCGTACCCGAGGCTCGTCAGCAGCGTCTCCAGCTCGCTCGCGCAGCCGTGCACGTCGCCGATGAGGTCGAACGGTCCTGTGAGGTGGGCCAGATCGTTGTACCGGCGCTCCAGCACGACCTGGGCGGCGTCGATCTCGTCCGTGCCGCGCAGGTGGTGCACGGCGCGGAAACCCTCGCGCTGCAGCCCGCGCAGGCCGCGGCGCAGCTCGCGGCGCTGCCGCGGGATGACGTGGGCGCCCATGCCGGCGCGGTCGGGGCGGGCGGCGTTGCGCTCGCGGCAGACGCTCTCGGGGACGTCGAGGACGATCGCGACGGGCAGCACGTCGTGCTCGCGGGCGAGCCGGACGAGCTGGCGGCGGGCCTCGGGCTGGACGCTGGTGGCGTCGACGACGGTGAGCCGGCCCGCGGCGAGGCGTTTGCCGGCGATGTAGTGCAGGACGTCGAAGGCGTCGCCGGAGGCGGACTGGTCGTTCTCGTCGTCGGCGACGAGGCCGCGGCAGAAGTCGGAGGAGAGGACCTCGGTCGGCTTGAAGTGCCGCCGGGCGAAAGTGGACTTGCCGGATCCCGTGGTGCCGACGAGGACGACGAGGGAGAGGTCGGGGACGCCGAGGCGGCGGGGTGCGGTGCCGGGTGCCGGGGTGGTGTCGCTCATGACGCCTCCTTCGGGGTGCGGGCGGGGCTGGTCGTTCCGGTGGTGGTGCCGGTGGTTCTGCCGGTGGTTCTGTCGGTGCTTGTTTCGGTGCGGGTGCGGGTGGCGGTCCTGGTGAAGACCGCGAGCTGGGTCGGGGGGCCGGCCTCCGGGTCGTCCGGGCCCACGCCCTCGTACGCCACCGCGTACCCGAACCGTGCCGCCACCGGCTCGGCCCAGGCACGGAACTCCGCCCGGGTCCACTCGAAGCGGTGGTCCGCGTGCCGGACATGGCCGGCGGGCAGCGACTCCCAGCGCACGTTGTACTCGGAGTTGGGCGTCGTCACGACCACCGTCCCGGGACGGGCGGAGCCGAAGACGGCGTACTCCAGGGCGGGCAGCCGCGGCGGGTCGACGTGCTCGACGACCTCGCTCAGCACGGCGGCGTCGTAGCCCGCGAGCCGGCGGTCGGTGTACGTGAGCGCGCTCTGCAGCAGCGACACGCGCGCGGCCTGCCGCTCGCCCATGCGCTCCAGCCGCAGCCTGCGGGAGGCGGCGGCGAGGGCGCGTACGGACACGTCGACGCCGACGATCTCGGTGAACCGCGGGTCGTTCAGCAGCTCCTTGACCAACTGGCCCTGGCCGCAGCCGAGGTCGAGCACCCGGGCCGCGCCGGCGGCGCGCAGCGCCTCGGCGATGGCGGCGCGGCGCTGCACCGCGAGCGGCACCGGCTTCTCCTCGGTGTCGGCCGCCTCGTCGACGGCGTTGTCCAGCTCCTCCGGCTCGGCGTCGTCGGACTCGGCGAGGCGGGCCAGCTCCAGCCGCTCCCGCGCCTCGCGGGCGAGCGACCAGCGGCGGGAGAGGTACCGGCCGGTGATGAGGTGCTGCTCGGGGTGGTCCTCCAGCCAGCCCTTGCCGGCGCGCAGCAGCTTGTCGACCTCGTCGGGGGCGACGCCGTAGTGCTTGGCGTCGTCGAGCACCGGCAGCAGGACGTACAGGTGGCGCAGCGCGTCGGCGAGCCGCACCTCGCCGTCGAGGGTGAGGGACACGTACCGCGAGTCGCCCCACTCGGGGAACTCGGGGTCCAGCGGCACGGCGTCGGCGGTGACCTGCCAGCCCATGGGCGCGAAGAGGCGCTCGACGAGCCCGGGGCCGCCGCGGGCGGGGACGGCGGGGACCTCGACGCGCAGCGGGAGGGGCCGGGCGGCGCGCTCGGGGTGGGTGCGGCTGGTGCCGGTCATGGCGGTGCGGAAGACGCGGCTGAGCGCGACGGCGAGGAGGGAGGAGGCGGCGTAGGGCCGGTCGTTGACGTACTGCGCGAGGGCGGAGTCGGGGCTCTTGCCCTTGCCGCCCTTGCCCTTGCCCTTCGCGGCGCGCACGAGGCCGACGGGGTCCACTTCGAGGAGCAGCGCGGCGGTGCAGCGGGCGGGGGTCGCCTCGGGGTAGAAGACGTGGGCCGTGCCGCGCGAGGTGGCGAACTCCTGCGCCTTGCCGGGGTGCTTGTGCAGGAGGAAGCCGAGGTCGGTGGCGGGCGCGGCGTCGGTGCCGGTCGCGGTAATGGTCAGGAACACGTGAACGAGTATTTCGCGCGGGGTGGGGCGGGGGCCATCGGGTTTCGGGCGGGGGCGGGTGGCGCGCGAGCGGTGCTCTCGTCCGAGAGCAGTGCTCTTGGTGCGGCGGGCTGCTCACGTCGGGGAGCGGTGCTCTCGCCGGGGAGCGGTGCTCTCGCCGGGGAGCGGCGGTCGCGCCGGAGAGCGGCGGTCGCGCCGGAGAGCGGCGGTCGCGCCGGAGAGCGGCGGTCGCGCCGGAGAGCGGCGGCCGCGCCGGAGAGCGGCGGTCGCGGCGCGGGTCGGTGCTCACCGTCGAGAGCGGTGCTCAGCGGGCCGTGCCGCTTCCGTGCAGTTCCGCCGCCAGGGTGGCGATCGCCTGCGGGCCCACGCGGCAGCAGCCGCCCAGGGCGGCGGCGCCCGCGTGGCGCCAACCGGCCGCCGTCGGGGCGTCGAACGAGCCGGGGCCGCGCCAGGCATGGGTCTCCGCGTTCCAGGTCTCGCCGCTGTTGGGGTACGCCAGCACCGGTTTGCCCGTGACGCGGGCCGCCGTCTCCACCGCGTACGCGACGTCCTCCGGCGCGCAGCAGTTGACGCCGACCGCCGCCACCCCCTCGTCGTCCGCCGCGACCGCGAAGGCGTCCGCCAGCGGCTCGCCCGCCCGGGTCGCCCCGCCCGCGACCGTGTACGTCAGCCACACCGGTGCGCCGAGACCCGACGCCGCCCGCAGCAGCGCCGTCGCCTCCGTCACGCCCGGGACGGTCTCCAGCGCCAGCACGTCCGGCTCCGCCGCCGCCAGCACCTCCAGCCGGGGCCGGTGGAAGCGCTCCAGCTCCGCGACGCCCACCCCGGCCCCGTAGCGGCCGTGGTACTCCGAACCGTCCGCCAGCATCGCCCCGTACGGGCCCGCAGACGCCGCCACCCACACCGGCCGGGGCGCCTCGTCCGCCACCCGCCGGGCCAGCGCCACGCTGCTCGTCAGCAGCCGGGCCGCCTCCGCCCGCCCGACGCCGCGGCGTGCGAAGCCCTCGAACGTCGCCTGGTAGCTCGCCGTCAGCAGCACGTCCGCCCCGGCCCGTACGTACGCGGCGTGCGCGGCCTCGATCTGCGCCGGCTCCTCCGCGAGCACCCGGGCCGACCACAGCGCGTCGCGAAGGTCGCAGCCCTGCGCTTCGAGCTGGTTCGACAGGCCCCCGTCGAGCACGAGGGGCGGGCCGCCGGCCGCGGCCCGCCCGACCGCTTCCGGGAACGACGAGAGGGGTCTCAACTCCCCTCCCCCGGCTCCGGATCCTTGGCCGCCGGGAACCGCGACTCGTTGCGCTCGATCTTCGCCGCCAGCGCCGCCAGCGGGTCCACCCCCACCGCCGAGCAGAACTGCAGCAGGTACGACAGCACGTCCGCGACCTCGTCCGTCACCCGGTGCGCCGCCTCCGGGTCCGCCATGATCCGCGCGGACTCCTCGGGCGTCAGCCACTGGAAGATCTCCACCAGCTCCGCGGCCTCCACACTCAGCGCCGCGGCCAGGTTCTTGGGTGTGTGGTACTGCTCCCAGTCCCGCGCCGCGGCAAACGCCACGAGCCGCTTCTGCAGTGCCTGCACGTCGTCGCTCATGCGCCCCTGTCTACCACCCGGGCCCACGGTGAATCCGTCCGCCGGCGCCCTCTTGCCGCCGCAGCATCGCCGCGTGCCGGCCGACGCGGAGGTCGACGTCTCGGCGTGACGGAGGACGGCGGCGCGGCACGGTGCGGGACGGCGGCGCGGCCGCCTTCGCCGCACGGCCGTGACGGGCACGTGACGACCACGCCTCGGTACACCTCAGTACACCCAGCGCCGGAAGCCCGACTCCGCGTCGACCGTGTTGCCCGTGATGGTCGCCGCGTCGTCGCCCAGGAGCAGCGCCACCACGGCCGCCGCCTCGTCCGGCGTGTTCCACGTGCCGCGGGGAAGCGCCCGGCCCACCTGGGCGGCCAGTTCGTCGGTCGCCCAACCGGTGTCCGTGGGGCCGGGGTTGATGCAGTTCACGGTGATGCCGCGGTCGACGAGGGCGTCCGAGAGCGTCAGCGTCAACTGCTGAAGCGCTCCCTTCGTGGCGGCGTACGGGATCTCCTGGCTCATCGGTGCCAGATGCTGGCCGGAGGTGAAGAGCACGACCCGGCCGCCGCCCCGCTCCTTTCCCGCCGCCGCGTCGTACTGCGCCGCGTACGCCTGCACCAGCAGCAGCGTGGCCCGGACGTTCACCGCCCAGCACAGGTCCAGTTCGGCGGCCGTCAGCCGGTCGAGGTCGTACGTGGAGCTGCGGGCGTGGTTGACGACCAGCGTGTCCACCATCCCGTACCGCTCCCCCGCCGCGGCCAGCAGCGCGGCGGGGGCATCGGCTTCCGCGAGGTCGGCGTGGGCGTAGGCGAGCCGGTCGCCCTCGCCGCCGAGGGCGGCGGTGACGGCGGCGGTGCCGCCGCGGTCGGCGCCCCAGGGCATCTCGTCGTCGTGCGGCGTCCAGCCGTGCGCGAAGACGCGCGTGCCGTCGGCCAGCAGCCGGCGGGCGATGGCGAACCCGATTCCCTGCTCGCGGCTCACGCCGGTGACCAGTGCGGTCCGGCCCTGGAGGGGCATGTGCACTCCGTTTCGCTTCGTTCGTGGGGGTCGCCTCACCGGAATCGGCGGCTCCCCATGATCGGGCACACCCCCGCCCGCCCCGCAACGCCTTTTCCCACGAACTGACGACTGACAGATTCCGACATCTGACATCTGACATCTGGCATCCGTCAGTCGTCCGCCGTCATGCCTCCGCCTTCGCTCCCTCCCGCCCCTGCCCCGGCCGCTCCCGCCGCTGCGGCAGCGGCACCGCCGTGGCGCACTCCGCCTCCGCCAGCGACGGGTCGCCGACCGAGCCGAGCACCCGGATGTGGCCGCGCGCGCCCATCCGCCCGGACAGCGCCACGAGTTCCCTCGCCTGCCGGGCGTCCAGGCTCCGGTCGAGCCCGTCCGCCAGGACCGTCAGCACCTGGCGGGCCGGCAGCACCTCCGAGGCCGGGTCCACCGCCAGCACCCCGGGGCCGGTGAGCAGGACAAGCGCCATCGCGAGGTAGCGCAACTCGCCGTCGCCCAGCGTCTCGACCGGGGTGCTGCGCCGGCCAGGTTCGCGCAGCAGGACGGCGCGGACCAGCCCGTCCCCGTACTCCTCCGTCGTCAGGTCGTGGACCGGGCCCGCGCAGCCGCCGCGCAGGGCGTCCACGAGGGCCGCGTGCCGCAGGCTGCACTCGTCGCGTACGCGGCGCAGGACCGCGGGGAGGTTGCGGCTGTCGGGGGTGAGTTGTTCGCCGCCGATCGGTACGGCCGTGGCGGCGCGCATCAGGGCGGGGTGCGGGTCGCAGGGATAGACGGAGCGGAGGGCGAGGACGGCTTGTTCCGCGGCGGCGAGCACGAGGTGTTCGCCGTCCGTGCGGCCGCCGATGCGGAGCGGTAAGAGGGCGGTGCCGAGCCGGTCGTCGGGGAGCGGGGCGCGGGTGACGGGGGCGGGGCCCGCGGTGTGCCAGGAGGCTTGGACGCGGTCGCGCCGGGGGTCGCGGAGTGCGGTGGCGAGCAGGGTGTGCCCGGCGCCGGTGAGGCGTTCGCCGACGATGCGGAGTTCGGGTTCGGCCTGTACGGCGACATCGAGCCGTACGTCGCCGAGGGGGCCGCGGACGGTGCAGCCGAGGCGGACGCCGCGGCGGCCGGCGGCGTCGGGTTTGGCCCGCTGCGGTACGCAGGCGGCGACGCCTCCCGGCACCGGGGCGAACGCCTCTTCCAAGGTGGCTCCGGCGCCGAGTCTGGCCAGGACGCCGCAGGCTTCCAGGGCCGCGGTCTTGCCGCTGCCGCTGCCGCCGGTAAGCAGGGTGACCGGGCCGAGGCCGAGCCGGGTGCCGCGGTGCGACTTGAAGGCGGAGACGCGGAGTTCGCCGAGGGTGGCGCGGTCGGTGTGGGGGTGGCGGCCGGTGTGGGCGGTGCGCAGGGTGGTGTCCCGCGGCGGGTCGCGCGGGAGGTCGCGGGGGGCGCGGGGAGGGTGCCCGGTGGGGGAGGTCATGTTCCCGGACGCTATTGAGCGCGCCGGCAGCGGAACCGTTCCGGCAGCGGCACCTTCGCCCGAACGGGCGAGCCCCCCGCGGATCCGTGGGGGCCCGCCCGTTCGGTCGCGGTAAGGGCGCCGGGCCGGCGGTCGGTGAGCGAACGACGGCGTCAGTGGCCTGCGACCGGTTCGACTTCCGTGCCGAGGGGGGCGAGGAGGAAGACGTTGCGGTCGACGCGGTGCATGCTGCTCTGGATGCCGAAGGTGACGCCGCTGGCGAAGTCGAGGATGCGTTTGGCCACGTCGGGCTCGGCGCCGGTGAGGTCGAGCAGGACGGGGACTTGCGCTATCAGGTATTCGGCGACGCGCCGGGCGTCGGCGAAGACCTGGCAGCGGATGACGACGAACTGCCGCTGGTCGGCGTCGGCTTCGGGGTCGTCGAGGGCTTGGTGCCCGGTCCAGGAGGGCCATTCGTTGCCGCGCAGGGGGACGACTTCGGCGAGCCCCTGCCACTGCTCGTCGGTGACGTCATGTCCGGTCAACGTGCCTCCTCTGCAGTTCCGCGTGCTCCCGGTGCGGCCATCGGGCGAGTCTATCGATGGGCCGAACAGGTGACCGCGCAGGGACACACGGGAATCCGGGTTTTTACGTCCCGGGCGGCTCCAAGGTTCGGCTCGGCCCGTCTCAAGCAAATCCGAGGATTGACTCGGGTGTTGGGCGCGGCGGACGATCGGGCGGGATCCCCAGGCGGCAACCCGGCCGGGTCCGTACGCCGCGCGGCCGACGGCGTGCGGGGTCCGGCCGGGTGCCGACCGCCTGGGCGCCCTGGAGTGCCGCGCGTCAGTCGCGGCGGTACTGGGCCGGGGAGTTCTTCGTCGCCTCGTCCTCGTGGCTGCCGGTCGTGCCGCGGTCGACGTGGAAGGTGGTGAGCGTGGTGACGGGCGAGTCGGGGTCGCGGCGGTCGCCGATGACGCGCATGTGGGCGCTGAAGCGTTCGGGGGTGACGTCGTAGACGTCGTAGCCGTAGCGGTTGCCTTCGAAGTACTTGAGGTGCGGGTTGGCGGCGCCCATGACGGGTCCGTTGGTCCGGTTCCAGTCCGGTGAGTACGCGCCGGAGGTGACGGAGTGGGCGGTGAACTCGGTGCCGACAAGTGGCGATTCGGGGTTGTCGTAGTCGGTGCGGATGTCGTCGACGAAGGCGGAGTGCCAGTCGCCGGTGACGACGACGAGGTCTTCGAGGCCGGCGGCGTGGACGTGCTGGAGGACTTCCTTGCGTTCGGCGAGGAAGCCGTCCCACTGGTCGGTGAACATGTACGGGCCGCCGGGTGCGCCGCGGAGCTGGCTGAGCATGATCGAGTTGGCCCAGACGTGCCAGGTGTCGGGGGCGTTGTCGATGTGGTGCTTGAGCCAGTTCTTCTGGTCGGTGCCGAGGATGGTGCCGTCGGGGAGGTTCTGCGCGGAGCGGTGGGAGCGCAGGTCGAGGATGGCGAGCTGGACGAGTCCGCCCCAGTCGCGGGTGCGGTGGATCTCGGGGTCGGGGAGTGCGGAGTCGCCGAAGGAGTCGCGGTGCGGCATGTGTTCGTACCACGCCTGGTAGGCGGCGGCGCGGCGGCGTACGAAGGGGGCGCCGCCGCCGCTGCCGCTGTAGTCGTTGACGACTTCGTGGTCGTCCCAGGTGAGGAACCAGGGGTGGGCGGCGTGGGCGTCGCGGAGTGCGGGGTCGCCTTTGTAGAGGGCGTGGCGTTTGCGGTAGTCGGCGAGGGTGAGGATCTCGGGTCCGTCGTGGTCGCGGACGTGGTCTTCCGGTACGCCGCCGACCTGGCCGTGTTCGTAGATGTAGTCGCCGAGGTGGATGACGAAGTCGACGTTCTCGGCGGCGATGCCGCGGTGGGCGGCGTAGTAGCCGTCGTGGAACGCCTGGCAGTTGGCGGCGGCGAAGCGGACGCGGCCGACGGTGCCGCCGGGGGCGGTGCGGGTGCGGCCGGTGCGGCTGGTGCGGCCGAGGGCGCTGAAGGCGTAGTGGTAGGTGCGGCCGGGGGTGAGGCCGGTGACGGGGATGTGGACGCTGTGGCCGAGGGTGGCGGAGGCGGGTGCGGTGCCGCTGGCGACGACGCGGCGCAGTTCGGGGTCTTCTGCGACGGTCCAGCGGACTTCGACGATGTCGGGGAGGTCTTGTTCGGCGGCGAGGGGTTCGGGGGCGAGGCGGGTCCACAGCAGGACGGAGTCGGGCTGTGGGTCGCCGGAGGCGATGCCGAGGGTGAAGGGTGCGGTGTCGTATCGGGCGCCGAGTTTCTCGGCGGCGGCGCGGGCCTGGGCGGGGCCGAGTCCTGCGGTGAGGGGCCAGGCGGCGCCGAGGGCGCCGGCGGCGGCCGCGGATTTGAGGAGGGTGCGGCGGTCGACGGTCACGGGCGGCCTCCTCGGCGGGTGGCGGTGAGGGCGAGGGTGAGGGCGTCGGCGTAGCCGTCGTTGGCGGTGCCGCCGGCGCGGGTGAGGGTGAGCAGGAGGCGGGCGGTGCGGGCGCCGGGGGGTACGGGGGCGGTGGCGGTGCGTTCGAGGAGGGCGGTGCGGCCGGCGCGTTCTTCTGCGGTGACGGGGCCGAGGACGCTGAGGGCGAGGGGGGTGCCCTGGGGGTCGCGGAGTTCGACGGCGAGCCGGGCGCCGTCCTGCTGGTCGGCGTAGCCGCCGAGCCAGGCGGTGAGGGTGTAGTGGACGCGGCCGGCGTCGATGGCTTTGTGTCCGGTGGCGCCTGTGCGGGGGAGGTCGATGTCCTGGAGGAGTGCGGTGCGGGGGCTGTTGCCGCCGGTGAAGAAGCGGGTGCCGCGGGTGGTGGGGCCGGGGTCGTCGGGGGTGGGGTAGCCGCCGCCGAGGTCGTACGGGACGAGGGCGGGGGCGCCTTGGGTGAGGCGCCAGCCGTGGACGGTGGTGACGGGGTCCGCGGTGCCTCCGGGCCCGGTCTCTGCGTCGCCGTTGACGACGAGGTTCACGCCTGCCTCCCTGGTGGTCGAGGTGGGGGTGTGTGCGGGGTGTGGGGCGCAGGTATCACAGCAGCGGCGGGTGAACCTGCGGAAGACGTGCGGCGAATGGTGCCGGGCGCGGGTGCGGCACGGGTTGTGCGGGTCAGCCGTCGAGGAGGTGCCGGCCGCGGGCGGTGAGGCGGTGGACGACGTGGGGTCCGGCGCGTTCGCTTTCGGCGAGGCCGGCGCGGCGCAGGACGGTGAGGTGGCCGCTGACGGAGGAGGCGGGCATGCCGAGGCGGGCGGCGATGCCGCCGGTGGTGGCGGGGGCGGGGGTGGGGGTGAGGGCGGCGAGGATGCGGGCGCGGCTGGTGCCGAGGAGGGCGGCGAGTGCGGTGTGGCGGCGCGGGGTGGGGCCGGTGGTGGCGGGCGGGGCGGGGTGGCGGCGTACGGGGTGGACGACGACGGGTGGGAGTCCGGGGTCGGCGAGGGCGACGGGGGTGGTGTGGCAGAAGTAGGAGGGGATGAGGCGGAGTCCGCGGCCGTGCAGGTGGAGGGTGGAGTCGACGGGGTAGGGGGCGGTGAGGACGGGGTCGGTCCAGGTGAAGGGTTCGAGGGTGGCGAGGACGGCGGGCAGGCCGGTTTCGAGGGCTTCGAGCTGGCGGGCGCGGTCGGCGGCGACGGTGGCTTCTATTTCGCTCCAGTCGGGGGCGACGAGGTGGTGGTGGAGGTGGTGTAAGGCGTCGGCGAGGTCGGCGAGTACGGTGCGGTCGCCGGCGGCGAGGCGGCGGGTCCAGGAGGGCAGGGGGCGGTGCCGGGCGGCGAGGCGGATTTCGCGGGCGAGGCGGGTGGCGGGGGTGGCGCGCAGGGTGCGCAGGGCGGCGGTGATGCCGTCCTCGGATTCGGCGGGGGTGAGGAAGTCGGGGAAGTAGCGGGCGTCGGCGGGTGCGATGCCGTTGACGAACCGGCAGGTGCGGCGCAGGTCGTGCTGTTGCAGCCGGTGGCGGGCGCGGCGGTGCCAGGGGCGCAGTCTGGCGGGGAGGCGGGGTGCGGGGGTGTATGCGACGTGCAGCCCGAGGATCGCCTCCCAGATCGGGTCGGCGGTGCGCGCGAGCTGGACGTGGCGGAAGTCCCGGTCATTGAAGTGGACATGAAGCTTTCCGGCCATACCCGAGGGTAACCACCCGCGGCCTGCGCTGTCTCCGGCGCGACCGCTCCCGTTCCGGCCGCGGTGGACTCGGGTTTTCGACGGTGGCGGAAAACCCGTGCGGCGCGGGGGTCCAGGGGTGCCTACGATGCGTCGCCGCACGGCCAGCACCTTCGCGAGCAGCTACGGAACACGGGAAGGAGCCAGATGCGGCGCACACCAACACGGAGCCGGTGGCGCAGGGTTGCGCTGACCGGCGCGATCTGCGCGGCCGCCGTCGCGCACCCGGCGTATGCCGGGGCGGCCGGCGGCACGGCGGAGGCCGGCGGCCCCGCGCCGCCCGCCACCTGGCGGGCGGACCTCGCGGACGTCGGCGCGGACGACGTCAACGTCCGGTACGTACAGGGCGATCTGCGGCTGCGTTCGCAGACGGCCGCACCCGCGTCCCTGCGGTCGGTCCCCGGCGAGGGCAGCCAGGTCCTGGCGCCGGAGCGGCTCGGCCGTCCCGTCAACCGGGTACGGGCCGGGCTGGACGCCCGCGTCCCGGCGGGCGCCGAGGTTGCGGTCGACGTCCGCGGCCGGGCGCCGGACGGCGGCTGGACGGAGTGGCTGCCCGCGGGCGCGGACGCGGCGGAGGCGGCCCGGCTGCCGTTCGCGGTCACCGAGGTCCAGGCCCGGCTGACGCTGCGCGCCGCCGGCACCGGCGCCGCCCCGTCGGTCCAGGGGCTGCGGCTACGGGCCGACACGGACGCGGCGCCGCGCGCGAGCGCCGCCGCGGCCCCGCTGACGTACCGGCTGTTCGCCACCCGCGAGGGCCTGGTGGGCGGCACGACCGCCAACGGCCATGTCATCCAGCCCAACGACCACTTCGTGGCCCTGCCGTCGCGGCGCGGGCTGTCCCCGAAGGGCAGCGCCGAGTACTCGGTGCAGGTCTGCGGCCCGGCGCGGTGCGAGACGGCGCCGGTGTGGGACGTGGGCCCGTGGAACACCAAGGACGACTACTGGAGTCCGCCGTCGGTGCGCGAGTCGTGGCGGGACCTGCCGCAGGGCATGCCGGAGGCGCAGGCGGCGTACCAGAACGGCTACAACGGCGGGCGCGACGAGTTCGGCCGCCGGGTCGCGAACCCGGCGGGCATCGACCTCGCCGACGGCACGTTCTACAACGTCGGCCTGAACGACAACGGCTGGGTCGACGTGACGTTCCTGTGGACCGGCGACCAGACCGGCAAGCGGTTCCCCACCTGGGGCACCGACGTGCGGGTCCGCCAGGCGTCCACCACCTCCTCCGCGGTGCTGACCACCCTGCCCGGTCCTACGCAGGTGCGGGTGGAGTGCCAGGAGCGCGGCGAGCGGATCACGTACGACGGCCACACCAACGACGCCTGGGCCTACCTGCCCGACTACGGCGGCTACATCTCCAACATCTTCATCGACGTCGCCGACGCCTGGCTGCCGGGCGTCCCCGAGTGCTGAACGCGCCACCCCCGCACCTTCCACCCCCACCGAAGGAGGCGACCCGATGCCTCGCAGACCCCACTCCTCCCCCGCCGCCGCTTCCGCCCGCCGGCCGGCGCGGCGGGCCGCGGCGGTCGTCGTCGCGGCGCTGCTGACGCTGCTGGGACTGACCGCTGCGGCGCCGGCGCAGGCCGACCCGAGCCCCATGCTGGCGCCGAACTTCAAGGCGCCGTTCCCCTGCGGCCAGCAGTGGACGTACAGCCATCACAGCGCCGAGGTGCGCCGCGCGCTGGACTTCATCCGCTCCGACGGCGGCGGCACCGCGGGCACACCGACGGTCGCCTCCGCGGCGGGCACCGCCACCCGCCACTACCAGGCGGGCGGCGCCGGCAACTACATCGTCATCGACCACGGCGGCGGCTGGAAGACGTACTACTTCCACCTCGCGTCGTTCTCCGTCGCCAACGGCGCCTCGGTCGGCCAGGGCCAGCAGATCGGCGTCACGGGCAGCACCGGCAACTCCTCCGGCGCCCACATCCACTACGAGCAGCTCCTCAACGGCGTCGGCCAGGACATCCGCATCAACGGCTCGGCGCTGCCGTATCCCGGCTCGTACGGCCAGTACCACCTGCGCAGCGACAACTGCGGCAACACCAACTTCTCCACCTGGGGCAGCGGCGTGAACGTCCGCGCGGACGCGCGTCTCAGCGCCCCGGTGGTGACGACCCTTTCGGGGCCGACGCGCGTCTTCGTCGAGTGCCAGAAGCAGGGCGACGTGGTCAACGCCGAGGGCTACACCAACGACTGGTGGAGCCGCCTGCGTGACCAGCGCGGGTTCATCTCCAACATCTACATCGACCATCCGGACGCGAAGCTGCCGGGCGTGCCCCTCTGCTGAACCCCCTCGGACCCGCAGGGGCCGGCGTCCCGCGCCGGCTCCTGCGCCGGGCCCCGCCTCCTCACCAGGGCGGCGGTTCGCCGCCCTCGCGGTCCCCGGCCCCGTCCCCGTCGCGTCGTCTGCGGGCCATGCCCGCCGGCGCAACCGCGACCGGGGCAATGGCCACCGCGGCGAAGACGCCTACGAAGACCGTGCCGGGGACGTCCGGCAGCGACCCGGCGTTGCCGGTGGCCAGGAAGGCGACGGCGACCGCCAGCACGCGGCCGACCAGCACACGGACCGCGGTGCGGCCCCAACCCATCGCCTCCACCAGTGAGTTCTCGTTCCGCTCGGCGGCACCGGCCCTGGCCCGTGCGGCGGTGGTGACCTCGGGCCGCGGCGTCCAGTCCGCGCCGCGGCGGCGCTCCCGGACCTCGCGGATCGCCTGCGCCTCGCGGTGGGCGAGCAGGCCGCGGCGGTCCATGACGTTGGGCAGGCTCACCCGGCGGCCGTCGCGGTGGTGGACGACGACGCTCATGACGGGGCGCTTGCGCTCCGCCGACGCGGGCGCGTTGTGCTCGACCTCGACGGCGAGGAGATCGGGCCAGGCCAGCCGTCTGGTGCGCAGCCAGCGGAGCGTGATGCCGCTGTCGTCGACGATCGTCACGCTGCGGACGACGCAGCAGCCGAGGAGCAACAGGGCCAGCGCGGCGGCGCAGAACGGGATCGCGACGGCGGCGGGCGCGTCGGCGCCGATGACCAGCAGGAGTCCGAAGAACGCGAACAGCCCGCAGAAGACGGCGCACAGCAGGGCGAGGAAGATCATCGATCCGAGGTGGCCGCGGTACGTGCGCACCCGGCCCCCGCCACCCGTCGTACCGGCCATCGCGCACCCCGTCCCGTACCGTCCCGGCCTTCCCCGCCCGCGCAGCCGTGCGACGGCCGCCGCGGGCGGTCCGGTAGGGGCCGCGCCCGGGGAGGGCACCCGGGCGCAGGCATCCGCTATCGGCGAGCGGCGCGGGCGTAGCGGGAGGCGAGCGCGTGGTACGCCTCCTTGGGCTCCCAGTGCCAGGGCGACTCCGGGTCGCCGGGGGTGTCCTGGACCGGCTTGACGATGGCGTAGCTGACGGTGTCGAGGTCGTGCACCGGGTCGTCCGGCCAGTGCCAGGACCCGGGGGTGAGGAACTCGAAGGCGTGCGCCGAGTGCAGCCCCATCGAGTCGATGACGTCGTAGACGTCGGTGAGGTACGCGGCCTGGGTGCGCTCGCTGCGCACCAGCGGCTCGGTCAGCTCCGGCGGGGTCTTGTCGAAGTCGACCTTGGCCCACCCCATGCCGCCGTCCGCGGGGGCGCCCTCGTAGGTGCAGCAGCCGAACTCGGAGATCGACAGCGGCTTGCCGAAGCGCAGGTAGGCGCGCAGGTCGCGGCGGTAGCCGGCGGGGCGCGGGTGGTAGCCGTAGTAGTCGATGCCGACGATGTCGAAGAGGTTCCAGTCGACTTCGTCGTCCTGGGCGGCGGCGTAGCTGAGTTCGCCGCCGAAGACGGACCGGCCGACGGCGGCGGCGCGGGCGGTGAACTCATCCAGTTTGCGCTGCATCTCGACGGGGTCGAAGGTGCCGTTCTGGATGTTCTCGATCCGCTCGAAGACGTTCGCGCCGGGCACGATGCCGGGCACGAAGAGCCAGAACTCGCACCCGACGCTCAGCTCCACGCCGGCGCCCTGGCGGCGCAACCCCTCGGCGTGGCGGCCGACTTCGGCGAGGTGGTCGAGGATCTCGCGCGGCGGACGGTCGCCGAGGGTGGGTTCTGCGCGTACGTACAGGCCGCGCTCGGCGGCTTCCTCGGCGGTGGCGGTCAGGCGGGCCACGCCGTCGCCGGTGACCTTCACGGCGTTGGCGTGCAGACCGTCGCGGATGGCGCGGATGTCGCGCCGCATCCGGGCGGCGCTCCACCGGGTGGCGGGGGTCTCCCCGGCACCGATGGTGTAGCAGACGCTGCGGTACCGCAATCCGCTGCCGCCCCGGCCCCCGGCGCCACCGGCCGTCCGCGCCGGCTCCGCCGCCCCGCCGCTGTTCGCGGCGGCCACCGACCCGCCCACCGCAGCGGCCCCGACCCCCGCCGCCCCGGCCAGGAACCGCTTCCGGCTCAACCCCCGTGCCCGCACTCCCCGTCCCTGCATGTACGCCTCCCGCGGCTCGCGCCGTCACCCCGGCCCGGCGGCCTGCCCGGCCGGGCCTTTCCCCGCACATTAACAGAGCACGCACTCTATTAATGCGAGATCCACTTGAAACGTTCAACTCGCCAACATTCTCCGGGGTGTTGACGGACCATGTCTCCAGGTCTAACTTCCGGTCAGCGCGAAGACCGATATGAAACCTTTCAATTGGGGGCTCGATGAGCGACCGCACCCGGATGACGCGCAGACGCGCACTGCAACTCGCCGCCGCCGCGGCAGGCGCCGCCGGCGGCACCGCCGGCTCCTTCTGGCAGCCCGTCCACGCCGCCGCGCCCGCGGGCCGCGCCGGCTGGTCCGCCGACCGCTTCGCCCGCCCCGGGACGGGCAGCATGCCGATGGTCCTGTGGTTCTGGAACGGCACCCTCACCCGCGAACTCGTGGACGAGGGCCTGGTCGACATGCGCGCCAAAGGCGTGACCGAGGTGCTGGTCTTCCCCTTCGACACCGCCGCGCTGCGGCCGGAGTTCTTCACCGAGGAGTGGTTCGACCTCATTGGGCACACCCTGCGCGAGGCCGGGCGGCACGACATGGCCGTCTGGCTGTTCAACGACGACTTTTTTCCCAGCGGCCGGGCCGGCGGCTTCGCCGTCCACGGCGGCACGGTCGGCGACCGCACCTATCCCCCGCGCCCCGATCTGCGCGCCAAGTGCGTGCTGCGCAGCACCTTCGAGGTCGCCGGCGGCAGCACCGTCGAACTGATGGGCCGGGGGCTGTCGGTGTCGGACGGCCGGCTGCTGGTCGACGCCGCGGCGTACGACGGCGTACGGGTCCTGAAGACCGGCGCGGAGTGGACCGACTACGACGTCACCGCCCGCGTCCGCATCGAGCGTGCCACCGCCGGTCTGATGGTGCGCTGCCCCGACGCGAAGAACGGCTACCTCGCCGACCTGCGCACCGACGGTGGCGTGGACATCTGGCGCCAGCGTGACGGCGCGTTCACCCGGCTCCAGCAAGGCCAGCCACGGCCGGACTTCGACGCCGCCGCGGACCACGAGCTGACCGTCACCGTCCGGGGCGACCGCATCACCCCCGTCCTCGACGGCACCGCGCTGCCCGGCGCGACCGACACGACGTTCGCCACCGGCACCGCCGGGGTACGCGCCACCGCCACCCAGCGCTCCTCGTGGGACAGCCTGCGCGTCACCTCGCCCGAAGGGGCCGAGCTGTTCGCCTCCGGCTTCGAGGCCGCCACCGACGCAGACGCCTTCGCGCCCCCCGGCGACCTCGGCACGCCCGTCGCAGCCGTGGCCCGGCCCGCCGGGGCGAGCGGCGACGGCACCGTCGCCCGGATGACCGACCTGACCGACGCCGCCCAGGGCCCCGGCCGCTGGGAGGCGCCCGCCGGCGACTGGCAGGTCGACGTCTACAGCCTCCGGCTCCTCGCCGACTCCAGCGGCCCGTGGCGCAACTACCTCGACCTCCTCGACGACGAGGCCGTGGAGCTTTACATGGACATCGTCCCCGGCGAGTACCTGCGCCGCTTCGGCTGGGCAGCGGGCGGCGTGCTGCGCGGCTTCGCCGACGACGAGCCGTTCCTCGCCTCCTCCCCCGCAGCCTGGGGGCGGGTGCCGTGGTCTCCGACGCTGCCCGCGGAACTGGCGCGGCTGAAGCCGGGCGCCGGGGCGGGCGTCGTGCTGTCCGCCGTCCACGACGACCTCGGCGCCGAGGGCCGCGAGCTGCGCGGCGCGTTCTGGCGCGCGGTGTCCAACCGGTTCGCCGACGCCTACTACCGGCGCCTCGGCGGCTGGACCGCCGAGCGCGGCCTTGAGGTCATCTCCAATCCGCTGTGGGACGAGTACGGCCCGGCACGGCAACTGCGCAGCAGCGGCAACCTCAACACCTCCCACCAGTGGGTGCAGATCCCGGGCACCGACCTGATCTTCGACCACCAGGAGCTCGGCTACCACCGGATCCTGCCCCGCTGGCCCGCCAGCGCCGCCCACCAGCGCGGCCTGGAGCGGGTGTACCTGGAGGCCATGGGCGGCGTCGGCTGGCAGACCACGCCCGCGCACACCCGCGAGGTCATCGGCTCGTTCGCCGTACGCGGCATCAACAAGGTGCTCCTGCACTGCCGCTTCTCCGACTCCGACACCATCGTCTACCCGCCGCCCTTCCAGCCGGTGAACCCCTGGTGGGACCTCTCCGCCCCGCTCAACACCTGGATCGGCCGGGTCGTGGAGGCCACCCGCGCCACCGCCCCCGCGCCCACCGCGCTGCTCCAGCCACAGCGCGCCGCCGAGTGCTACCAGGACGACGAAGACGAACGAAACGCGATCGACACGGCGTTCACCGGTGCGGTGCACGCTCTGGAGGACGTCCAGGTCGACTTCGACTTCCTCGACGAGGGCGCGCTGACCGGCGATCCCGCGCTCATCGAGCACGCCCGGCCACGCGGCGGCCGGCTCGCGGTCGGGCACGCGGCGTACGAGTTCGTCGTCCTGCCGCAGACGCCCATGCTGTCGCTGGACGCGGTATGGACCCTCACCGCGTTCGTCGCCGGTGGCGGCACTCTCGTCGCGGTCGGCGAGCCGCCGCGGCACGAGCCCGCGGGTCAGGACGACCGGCTCGCCCGCGCCCTGGACCGGCTCTTCGCCCACCCGGACGCCCACCGCGCCGACGACCCGGCCGCCGCTGCCGCGCTCATCGCCGAAGGCGGGGGCGCCGCGGCCACCCTGGTGCCCGCCACGCCCGAGGTACGCGTGCTGCGGCTCTCGCGCGGCGGCGACGCGGCCTTCTTCGTCACCAACGAGCGGGACGAGGCGGTTGAGTTCACAGCCGTCTTCCCCACCGAGGGCGCACCGGAGCTGTGGGACCCGGAGTCCGGCGCGGCGCGGCCCGCGGCCGTCTGGCGGCGGGAGCGGACGGGAACGGCCGTGCCCCTGCGGCTTGAGGCCCGGGCGACGCTGCTGGTGGTGCTACGGACGGCGGGCGGGGAACCCGCGCACGCCGTCGAGGCGAACGCGCCGGTGGAGGAACTGGCGATGCGGGGCGACACGGCGATCGCCACGGTGCGGGTGACCTCCGCGACGACCGTCCGTGTCACCGCCGTCGACGGCCCCCGCCGCTACGCGGGCAGCCGCGTCGTGGACGACCCGCTGACCGCCGTGCCGCTGGACGGCGACTGGAGCTTCCGCTTCGACCGCGATGGCGCCGAGACCGTGCACCGGCCGCTCGGCTCGTGGACCGAGCTGGACGCCGCCCACTCCGGGTCGGCGGAGTACGGACGCGGTTTCCGCCTGGGGGCTGAGGAACTGGGGCGGCGCCGCTGGCTGCTCGACCTCGGCGACGTCCGCGACGTAGCCGAGGTGACGGTCAACGGGCAGGAGCTGCCGCGCCGCCTGTGGGCTCCGTACCACGTGGATGTCACCGACGCGCTGCGCGCCGGGGCGAATGAGCTGGCCGTCCGGGTCACCAACACGGGTGCGAACGCCCGCGGCAACGCGGTGCCGTCCGGGTTGCTGGGCCCGGCGTTCCTGCGGCCCGAGCTGCTGGTGGAGGTACGGCTGACACGGCGGACGGGCTGAGATCCGCACGCCGCCGCCGTCCGTGCGGCCGGGTGCGGCCGCACGGGCGGGGTGTTTCAGAGTTCGACGGCCTTGGCGAAGGCGACGAAGTCGGCCCAGGCCGCGGGGGTCACGGAGAGCTGACCGCCCTCCCGGTCCTTGGTGTCACGGACGAGGACAGCCCGCGGAGTGACGGCGACCTCGATGCAGTTGTCGCCATCGCCACCGCTGTAGCTGCTCTTGAACCACTCCGGTCCGATCCTGCTCATAGGTCTCCTCGCATCTGCTGCAACAAGTCCACCGTAGCTTCGTGGCTGAGCGCCTGGGAACTGAGCTTCCGGTAGCGCTGCTGGAGCATACCCACATCGGCCAGGTCACTGATCAGATTGCTCGACCGCTGTCCCTCGGAGTAGCCAAGCCACTTGTGGTCGACGGTTTCGGCGAGGTAGAGCGAGCCGTCTCCCCCTGCGTGGTTCTCCATGCGCCGCGGCATCACCTGGATCTCGACGTTGCGGCGTTCGCCCGTCGCGAGCAGGTGGTCGAGCAGGCGGCGAGTGACCTCCGCGCCGCCCATCTGCCGGTCCAGCAGCGCCTGTTCCAGGATGAAGCCGAAGAACGTGTTCGGCCGCTGGTCAAGCACGGCCTGCCGCTCCAGCCTTGCCGCGACTCGCTGCTCGATCTGCTCTTCGACCAGGGGAGGAAGAACGACCTCGAATACGGCGCGGATGTACGGCTCCGGCTGTAGTAGCCCCGGAATCGTGCGGCACTCGTACGCGTACAGCGTCAGCGCTTCCTTCTCGATCACCGCCCAGTGCCTGAACCGCGACGCCAGGCCCGCCTTCCTCGTCAGGCTCAGGCGCGTCTCCTTCAACAGCCTCGCCGCCAGCGAGCCCAGCACCTCTTCTGCCAGCTTGTCCAGATCCCTCGGCGGGAACCGGCCGCCCCGCTCGATCTTGGAGATGTGTTCCACCGAGTACCCCAGGCCCTCGGCCAACGCCTCCTGCGTCAAGCCCGCCTCGTCCCGGAGCACCTTCAACATCGCCCCGAAGGTCTTGAGATTGTCCGCCGCCTCCGACTCGCCCCCGTACAGGCTGACGTTGCCGACTTTCCCCATGTCCGGCCACCTCTCATGTGTCACTGCCGGAACTCCGGCACCGCCATGATTACGGCCCGTGACTACGCCGGTCCAGTGAGTAACCCGCCCAACCGGCTGCTGGGCGGGTCCTGTACGGGTTCGTCAGCGCAACGTGCGCGCCGTCAGCGCACCTTCAGCGCGTCCAGCAGCATCGGCAGCGAGGCGTGCAGCTCCCGCTCCCAGTACGCCCAGCGGTGGGTGCCGGGACCGTAGAGGTTGGTGATCACCTTTTTTGCGCCGACCCGCTTCAGCTCGTCGGCCAGCGCCTGGTTCTGCCTGTTGAAGTCCGCCTCCAGGGCGTCCCGCGCGCCGGGCGGGTCGAGCGGGCCCGCCGTGCCGTCGCCGCAGGAGAGGTAGACCGGCGTCGACTTCAGCTTCTTCGCCAGGTAATACGGGTCGTGGGCCTGCCAGATGGCGCGCTGGTCGACCGGGTCGCCCCAGACGCGGCGCGGGTCGTCGCCCCGGCCACCGAAGAAGCCCATGATGCGGTTGACCGACTCGTCGTTGAGCAGCGGGTGCGCGGCGCCGGAGTAGGCGGCGGCGGCGCGGAACATGCCGCGGTGGCGGGCCGCGTACATCAGCGCGCCCTGGCCGCCCATCGACAGGCCCGCGACCACGCGGTTGCTGCTCGCCCCCCAGTCGCTCTCCAGCAGCCGGCGCAGTTCGTCGGTGTGGAAGGTCTCCCACGCCGGGTCGCCGCCCGCGCCGAAGTTCCACCAGTCGCTGTACCAGCCGTTCCAGCCGGCCTCGGGCATGACGACGAGGACGTCCCGCAGGTCGTCGGTGTCCTCGATGTCGGTCGCCGACGTCCATGACGTGTAGTCGCCGCAGCAGCCGTGCAGCAGCCACAGCGTGGGCCAGTTCCGGCCGCGCTCCTTGGCGTCCCAGCCGTCGGGGGTCAGCAGGCGTACGGGGACGGTGCGGCCGCCGAGGGCGGGGGACCGTACCGACAGGTCGACCAGGCGCTCGCCGACCTGCTTGACGCCGACGACCTCGGCGTCACCCCGGGGGCCGCCCGGTGCGGCGGCTGCCGCGGGGGCTTCCGGGGCGGCCGCGGCGAGCGACGGGGCGGCGGGGACGAGGGTGAGGAGCAGGGCGGTGAGGATGAGGAGCAAGCGGTTTCTCACGGTCTGAACTGCTGTCATGGCGGCTCCCGTTGGTGGTGTGGGTCGCTGGACGTGCGTGTTCGGACGTGCGTGTTCTCGAAGCAGGAAGCGTCGTCAGCGGCGCTTCGGCAGGATCAGCAGCGCGTCGCCGACCGGCCGCTCCCCCGCCGCGTCGGACGGGTCGTTGATCACCTCGCCGCCGACGGCCATCGTGGTCGAGCCGCCGCCGTCGAGGTTCACGGCGTCGCGCAGCCCCAGCGCGCGGGCGACGTCGGCGCTTTCGGGGATGCTGAGGCCGAGGGAGTCCGTGGCGCGGCCGTCCGCGGTGACGAGGACGGTACGGCCCGCGGCGTCGACGCCGGCGAGGGTGCGCGGATTCCGCTTGTGCATCCAGCCGTAGTAAAAGCTCGGGTTCCCCTGCTGGACCATGCCGTCGGCGGCGGGCGTGACGTGCGTGCGGCCGTCGCGGACGAGTTCGGGGCCGCCGTTCACGACCGTCGTGCCGGGCGGGGTGGCCAGCGGACGGCCGCGGTCGTCGCGCAGCCCGTGGTGTACGCGCAGTTGCTCGCCGGGACGGGCGAGGGCGGCCAGTTCCGCGGCGTGCTCGCCCGTGGCCTGGACTGAGGTGCCGCCGGCCGGCAGCGGGCCGCCGCGCGGGGAGCGCACCTCGGCGACCCGGCCGCTGGCGTCGAGCACGGCCTCGGTGCCGTCGCCCGCGGGGGTGCGGGCCCCGTACTCCTCGGTGAAGGCGACGACTTCGTCGTCGTCGGTGCAGGTCACGTCGTGCCGCGGGAGGGCGGTCGGGGTGTCGTCCGCGGTGCCGCCGCAGTTGCGGATGAGGCCCGGTACGCGGTCGATGCCGTCCAGCGGCAGCGCGCCGCCGCGGGCGGTGACGCTGCCCTGCCAGCCGAGGCGGGTGACGCTCGTGCCGTGGGCGGAGTCGCGGAGCACGAGCGCGGGCCGGGTGCCGACGGACTCGCTGAGCACGCGGCCGTCGTAGACGCCGACGCCCGCGGGGTCGCCGGGGGCGCCGGCCTTCGGGTCGAGGACGAAGAAGCCGGCGTTGACCCCGGCGGTCGCGCCCGCGGCGGCGGCGAGTTCGCTGGTCTTCTCGCGGTTCTCCAGGTCGGGACCGTACGAGGCGGTGAGCCCGCCGCGGAACGTACGCGGGTCGACGGTCAGCACGTCGACCCGCCAGGTGCCGCGGACGCCGGGGTCGCCGTCCCAGCCGGTGTACGCGGCGGAGCCGGCGTATCCCGCGGCGACCAGCCGGGCCCGTTCGGCGTTCGCGGCGGCCTGCCCGTCGAACGAGCCGACGCGGACCCGCCAGCCGAGGGTGCCCCCGGCGAAGTCGGCGACCGCGGGCGTCGTGACCTCCTCGGCGCGGGCGGCGAAGCCGGCGCCGGTGAGCTTCGCGGCCAGTTCCCCGGCGCTGGCCCGGTCCCGCAGGGCGGCGGGCGGCGCGTCGGGGTCGGGCGAGCCGGTGCCGCCGGGGATGGACACCTCGACGGTCCACGGGAGTTGCGGGCTGCCTGCGCCGCGCACGATGCGGGTGAGGTTGACGCCGGGCTGCAGCGTCTCGGTGGTCCTCGTCTCGGTCAGGCCGGGGTCGCCCAGCGGCAGGGGCTTCGCCGCCGCCGGGGAGGCCGGGGCGGAGGGCGCGGACGACGCCGGCACCGAAGCAGACGCCGAGGGCATCGCGGCGACCGAGGCGAGGAGCGCCAGGACCGTGCCCGCGCCGAGCAGTTTGCTGTTCACGAGGACCTCTCCGAGGTGACGTACGGGGGACGCACGAGGCGGCCCCGCCGGCACCAGGAGTGCCGGCGGGGCCGGTGGACCAGCCTCAGCCACGGTGAGCGCGGCCGGGCCGATCGTCAAGACGTCGGAACCGATCAGCCTGCGATCACCGGCTCCGGTGGGTGCGTACGTAGTCGAACTTCGCGACCGCTCCTTCCTTGTTCATGGACACAAGACCGATCCGCAGCCGTTCGTCACCGGGCAGCGTCCACACCCCGTTGTGCACCCAGGTACGGCCGTCGCGGCTGGTGGCCGCGCGCACCTCGTGCTCGCCGTTCCCGGCGTCGTGGTGGTACGACAGCCGCAGCCACATCGTGTCGGCGGTGGGGCCGCCGAACATGGGCGCGTTGGCGACGGGTGTCGGCGGCGAGGTGGTGGGGCGCGCGCCTTCCTTGCCGAACTCGCTGACGTCGAGGACCGTGCCGCCGCCGCGGTTCAGCGGCAGTGCGGAGTGGGTCATCTTGAAGTACTTGTCGTCGTCGGCGTAGAGGAGCAGTCCTGCCTGCTGGTTGGGCCGGGCGGGGTCGAAGCCGAGCTTCGCCGTCACCGTGTAGTCGCCTTCTGGGGCGTCCCGCAGCAGTACGGAGGCGGTGTTGTTGTTGAGGTGCAGCTCGCCGTTCTGCGTGGGCCAGACCAGTCGGCCGCCGTCCGCGGTCACGCCGGGGGCCGGGCCGCGGAGCCACCGCCACGGGGAGCCGGGCTCGGTGCCGGGCACGGCGGCGGAGTCGAACTCGTCGCCGTAGCCGGGCAGGAGACGGCCCGTGGCCGGCTCGGGCACGCGCTTGGTGACCGGCTCGTAGAGCCGTGCCGCGCCGACGTTGTCGGCCGCCGCGCCGCCGCCGCGCGCCGCGGTGCCGACCGCGCCGGCCCCGGTGGCGGCCCCGGTGGCGGCCCCGGTGGCGGCCCCGGGCAGCTTCCGCTCCTGGGCGGCAACGGCGTCGCGCAGCCGGTCGCCGCTGACCTCGACGGTCATGCGGCCGCCGCGGATCTCGGCGGTGACGTTGTGCCAGGAGTCCCAGTCGTACGAGGCGGGCAGCGGCGTCACCTGCTCGCCACGGCTGCGGCCGCCCACGACGACGTCGGTGACCAGCGCGCCGCGCGCGCGGTCGAGCCAGGCGGTGGTGTGGTTGCGCGGGTCGCGGTAGGCGACGGTCAGGCCCGCGGCGCCGTCGGCGGCGGCCACCCGCAGGTCGGCCTCGGCGCGCAGGTCGCGCGGCGCGGTGTCGCCGGTGACGAGGAACGCAGCCCCGGCGCCGCCCCCGTGGGTCGCGTACGGGCCGGAGTCGGCGTCGTCCGCCACCGCCCAGCCGCCGGTGCCCGCGCCCTCGGCGCGCCAGCCGTCGAGGGAGCCGCCGGCGAAGGTGCCGCCGGCGTCCCAGTCGGTGACGGGGGCGCGCTGCGGGCCCTCGGAGGGCCCGGCGCCCGCGCGGACGACGGGCCAGCCGCCTATCCAGTCGAGCCGGTCCATGAGCATCGGGCGCCGGGTGAGCTGGCGGTCGGGCAGCTCGGGGAAGCGGTCGAGGTCGGGGTCGTCGGCGGGGATGCCGTGGTAGACGAGCCAGTCCTGGCCGGCGAGGTCGGTGGTCAGCCCGTTGTGTCCTGGGCCGATCCAGCGGTTGCCGTTGGCGCCGAGGACGATGGCGCCCTTGCTGGTCGGCGCCATCAGGTCGACGCCCTCGTCGTCGCGGAACGGTCCTGTGGGGCTGGTGGAGCGGCCCGCCTTGACCTGGTAGCCGCTGTACGCGCCGTCGCAGCAGCCGGCGTCGGAGTAGAAGAGGTAGTAGTGGTCGTCGCGGCGGACGACGAACGCGCCTTCCATGCGGCGGCCCTGGGCGACCTTCGTCACCTCGCCGGTGATGCGGGTCCGGTCGGCGTTCATCTCGGCGACGCAGAGGATGTCGTAACTGCCCCAGTACAGATACGTCCTGCCGTCGCGGTCGGTGAACTGCGCCTGGTCGATGCCGCCGGTGGGGCAGCCGCTGGGCGCGGGCAGCACGGGGCCGGTGTCCGTCCACGGTCCGGTCGGGGTGGGCGCGGTGGCGGCGCCGACGGTGTCGCGTCCTGGGACGGAGTAGTAGAGGGTGTAGCGGCCGTCGTTGTAGCGGATGTCGGGGGCCCACAGCCGGGAGCCGCGGTGCCACTCGGGCTGGGTTTCGGGGGTGAAGACCTCGCCGGCGTACTCCCAGTTCGCCAGGTCCCCGGACCGCAGGATCGGCAGCATCCGCTCGCCCTGCTCGCCGCCGGTCTGGAACACGGGGTTCTGGGTGCCGTAGGAGTACCAGTAGCCGTCCTTGCCGCGGATCGTCACCGGGTCGGGGAAGGTGTCGACGACGCCGTCGGTGACCGGGTTGGCGTACGTCCCGGGGGCGCTCTTCTTGTCCGATGCGGATGCCGGTGCCGACGCCGGGGCCGGATCCGGCGTCGGTGCCGGGTCCGCGGCCGTCGCCGACGACAGCGGCAGCAGTCCCGCGAGGAGCGCGCACAGCAGCAGCGCGGTCCGTGTCCACGTCCGTCTCATGCGGTGGTTCCTTCCGGTTCGAATGCGCTGAGGGTCGGGTCGTAGTCGAGGGCGCCGACGTCGTACATCGGCGTCATCCAGTGGTAGAAGTTGTCGCCGCGCTCGCGCAGCAGGTCGTACAGCCGGCGCAGCATCCGGCGGCGTACGGGCAGCATCTCGGGGTGCGCGTAGCGGTTGGTCAGCTCGTGCGGGTCGGCGCGCAGGTCGTACAGCTCGTTGACGGACTCGGGGTTGACGACCAGCTTGTAGCGCTCGTCGCGGATCATGCGCTGCGGGTACGGGAAGTGGTGCCCGTGGAACTCGGCGAGCAGTTCCGCGGGCCACTCGGGGTGCTCGCCGCGGACCAGCGGCAGCAGGCTGCGGCTGTCGACGGCGGGGGCGGTGTCGCAGCCGGCGAGGTCGAGGATGGTGGCCGTGCAGTCGGTCAGGGTCACGAACTCGTCCCTGACCTGCGGCGGGGCGCCGGGGACGCGGACGATGCCGGGGATGCGGTAGATGTCCTCGTACATCGCCGGGCCCTTGTCGTGGAGCCGGTGGGCGCCGGTGAACTCGCCGTGGTCGGCGGTGAAGAACACGGCGGTCTCGTCGGTGAGGCCGAGTTCGTCGAGGCGGGCGAGGATGCGGCCGATCTGCCGGTCGATGAGGGTGACGTAGCCCCAGTAGACGGCGATCAGCTTGCGGGTGACCTCGATGGGGAGGGTGTCGAAGGTCCAGTGGGCGCTGTAGTTGCGCTGGACGGCCGGCTTGCCCTCGAAGGTCTCGGCGATGGACGGCGGCAGCTCGACCAGATCCGGGTCGTACATGTCGTAGTACTCGTCGGGCAGCAGGTAGGGCAGGTGCGGGCCGAAGAAGTGGGTGGCGAGGAAGAAGGGGCGGCCGGTGGCCGCGTAGGTGTCCAGGTGCTCGATGGCGCGGGTGGCGAGGTAGTGCTCGAAGGTGGCCTCGGCGGGCTGGTGGAGGCGGGCCGCGAGCAGGTTGCCGGGGTTGCCGTTGGGGGTGGTGCCGCGGATGGGCTCGGAGATCCGGTACGGCGGCAGCCCCCGCTCGTCGAGGTAGGCGAGGTAGTCGGGGTGGTCGACGGGGTTGTGCCAGCCGGGCAGGTCGGGTCCTTCGAAGCCGTAGGAGGCGGCGTTGCGGTGGGTGCCACCGTGCCACTTGCCGATCAGCCCGAGCTGGTAGTCGCGCTCGGCGAGCGCGCCGGGGAAGGTGAACGCGTCGTCCCGCAGATCCTCCAGATAGCCGACGTTGCGTTCGTAGTTGGCGAGCAGCCGGTGGCGGAACGGCGCCTGTCCTGTGAGCAGGCTGGCGCGGGCGGGGGTGCAGATGGCGGTGGGGGTGTAGCACCTCCCGAACCGGGTGCCGGTGGCGGCGAGCCGGTCGAGGTGGGGGGTGGCGACGTGCGGGTTGCCGTAACAGCCCAGGGTGTCGACGCGGTGCTGGTCGGTCATCAGGAACAGCAGGTTCACTCTTGCCCTTTCGAGGAAGCCCCAGCGTTCGGATCCTGAGAAATCGAAACCTGATCCTGGCGTCGGGGGCAGCGCAGCGTCATCTGCGTGGGAGGCGTTGTCAGTGGTCGCCGGTAAGTTGCTTGCATGAGGCTGGTGGTGCAGGTCAGGTTGCTGCCGAAGCCCGAGGAGGCGTCGGCGCTGCAGCGGACGCTGCACGCCTGCAATGCCGCGGCAAACCGGGCCTCGGCAGCGGCCTACTCGACGGGCAAGCGGTCGCGTAACGACCTGCAGAGAGAGGTGTACGCGGAGCTGAAGGCAGACTTCGGCCTGTCTGCCCAGGCCGCCGTCAGATCGGTGAAGAAGGCCGTGGATGCCTACACCACCCTCAAGGCCAACGTGCGTGCGGGAAACCTCGGGCCGCCGGGTTCGAAACGCAGAGTCAGGGCCGAGTCGAAACCGATCGCCTTCCGCCCGGATGCGGCGCAACCCTACGACGACCGGATCCTGTCCTGGCAGCACGACAGCCGCACGGTCAGTATCTGGACCACCGCCGGGCGCCTGAAGGGCCTGCGTTACGTCGGCCATCCGGAGCAGATGGCACTGCTGGTGAAGTACCGCAAAGGCGAGAGTGATCTCGTGCACCGTAACGGGAAGTGGCTGCTCGTCGCGGTTTGCGAGGTGCCCGAGCCCGTGGTGTCGGAGCCGAGGGGCTGGATCGGTCTGGACCGGGGCATTACAAATCTGGCCACCACCAGTGACGGCACCAATTACCAGGGACGGCGCCTGGGGCGCTACCGGCGCTGGCAGGCCCGTAAGAGGGCGGAACTGCAGGCCAGACAGACACGCAGCGCATCCCGGCGGGCCAAGCGGATGGCCCGCCGGGAGACCCGGCATGCCGCCCACGCCAACCACAGGATCAGCAAGGAGATCGTGGCCGTCGCACAACGCACCGGACGCGGTGTCGCCGTCGAGGACCTCGGCGGGATCCGCGAACGGGCACGGCCTTCCCGCGACCAGCGGGCCGCGCTCTCCTCCTGGCCGTTCCACCAGCTCGGCGAGTACCTGGCATACAAGTGCCGCCGGGCAGGTGTGGCGTTTCTCGAAGTCGACGCCTCCTACACCTCGCAGCGCTGCCCGCGCTGCGGCCATACCGAACGCGGCAATCGCCCGACCCGGGATCGTTTTCGCTGTCGTCGGTGCGGGCTCGCTGGCCCGTCCGACCACGTCGCCGGGGTCAACGTGCGTGAGCGCGCACGCCTGGCGTGGGGCTTCGTCAACAGTCCCGCACTGCAAGAGACCTAGCACCTCCTCTCTGTGGTGGATGCGACCCGTGGCCGTCCTGTCGTAGGGGGCAGCCGGGAGCGCGAATCGGTGTGAAGACCCGCCGGGCCGTCAAGCCCGGACTTCAGGACCGAGAAGCTGACTTGGAGGACGCCTTCGTGTAGAGGTCGCCGAGGTAGTACTCCGCCGGGTCGGGGGCCTGGTCGAGCTGGCCGGTGCCGACGAAGAACTCGGCGAGGTCGTTCAGCCAGTCGCCGACCGTGCCGTCCTCGGTCCTGGCGACGAGGTCCTTGGTGGCCAGGAGTTCCTGGTTGGCGGCGTCGGCCTTGACCTTCTCCTCGTCGAGCTTGAGCATCGCGGCGGTGTCGGCGACGGACTCGTCGGGGTTCTCGAAGCGCCAGTCGTTGGCCTTCTGCAGCACGCCGACGACCTTGGTGGTCAGCTCGGGGTCGACGCCGGTGCCGGCGACGAAGGCGTTGGGGAAGTAGCCGTTCTCGAAGTCGCGGGTGCTGGCGACCTCTTCGAGGTCGGGGACCTTGGCCTTGATCTCGTCGATCATCGGGTACCAGAGGCCGGCGCCGTCGATCTGGCCGGAGGAGAACGCGGAGACGATCGTCGCGGGGTCCATCGGGACCTTCTCGACGTCGTCGATGGACATCCCCTCCTCCTGGAGGGCGAGGTTGAGCGCCATGTCGCCGGAGGTGCCCTCGGGGACGCCGACCTTCTTGCCCTTGAGGCCGGCGAGGGAGGTGATGCCGGGCTGGGCGATGACGCGGTCCGCGTAGCCGAGGGTGTTGACGGCGATGACGTCGGCCTTTCCGGAGGCGGGCAGCCACATGGCGCCGGGGCCGATGTAGCCGAAGTCGAGATCGCCCGCGCCGAGGGCCTGGATCTGGATGGGGCCGTTGTTGAAGACGGAGACCTCGGCGTCGAGGCCGGCCTCCTTCCACAGCCCCTGCTTCTCGGCGATCGCCAGCAGACTGGCGCCGTTGTAGTCGTTGATGTAGCCGAAGCGGACCGTGGAGCCGTCACCGCCGCCACCGCCGCTGTCGTCGGAGCAGGCGGCGACCGGGAGTGATATGAGCGCTACGGTGAGTGAGAGGGCGAGGGTACGGCGGGTCGCACGCATGGCGGGGTGGTCCTTTCGGGGTGTGCTGAAGTCTTGTGGGTCGTACGGGCGTCGGGTGCGGGGTCAGGCGGCGGCCGGGGCGGTGCCCTGGTGGTAGACGGAGTGCCAGACCTCGTTGCGTATCCGGCCGAACTCGGGCGACAGCCGGATCTCCTCGGTACGGGGGTAGGGCAGGCCGACGTCGACGATCCGGTGGATGCGCCCGGGGCGGGCGGCCATCACCACCACCCGGCTTGCCAGGTAGACCGCCTCGTCGACGTCGTGGGTGATGAACATGACGGTGCGCTTGTCCTGGCTCCAGGTGTCCAGGAGCTGGTCCTGCAACTGCACCCGGGTCAGCGCGTCCAGCGCCCCGAACGGCTCGTCCATCAGCAGCACCTGCGGGTTGACCGCGTACGCGCGGGCGATGGCGCAGCGCTGCTTCATGCCGCCGGACAGGGTCTTGGGCAGCGCGTCGGCGAAGTCGGTGAGGCCGACCAGCGCGATGGCGCTGTCGGCCCGCTTCCTGCGCTCGCCGGCGGCGAGGCCGGCGAGCTTCAGCCCGAACTCGACGTTCCGCCGCACGGTCAGCCAGGGGAAGAGGGCGTACTGCTGGAAGATCACGCCGCGCTCGGGGCCGGGCCCGGTGACGGGGCTGCCGTCGACCAGCACGTCGCCCGAGGTGGGTTCCGCGAGCCCGGCGGCCATGTTGAGCAGGGTGCTCTTGCCGCATCCCGAGGGGCCGACGACGGTGACGAACTCGCGGTCGGCGATGTCCAGGGACACCCCGTTCAGTGCGGTGAAGTCGGTGCCCTTCATCGGGAAGGTCTTCACGACGTCCCGGAAGGAGATCTTCTCGGTCATCGGCGCTCCTGCCAGCCGGTGAGACGGCGTTCGGCGAGCAGCAGCAGGCGGTCCATGACCAGGCCGAGCACGCCGATGGTGATGAGTCCCACGAAGATGGTGTCGAGGTCGTAGTAGGTCTGGGCGTGCTGCATGCGGAAGCCCAGGCCCTCCTGGGCGGCGATCAGCTCCGCGGCCACCACGGTGGCCCACGCGGCGCCGAGGCCGATGCGCATGCCGACGAGGATGAACGGGGTCGACGCCGGGATCACGACCTTCAGGAAGATGACGCGGTCGGAGGCGCCGAGGACCCGGGCGGCGTTGATGAGCGTACGGTCCACGTCGACCACGCCCTGGAAGGCGGCGACGACGCAGGACAGGAACGCCGCCAGGAAGATGACGAAGACCTTCGGGGTCTCGCCGATCCCCATGAGCACGATCGCCAGCGGGATGAGCGCCAGCGGCGGGATGGTGCGGAAGAACTGGACGTACGGCTCCAGCAGGCCGCGGGCCGTGGGGTACCAGCCCATGAGGAAGCCGACGGGGATCGCCAGCGCGGTGCCGAGCGCGAAGCCGGTGAAGACGCGGCGCAGGCTGGCGAGCAGGTCGTCGGCGAGGGTGCCGTCGGCGATGAGGTCGCCGGCCTTCCGCGCCACGGCGAGCGGCCCGGGCAGGCTCTCGACGTTGAGCGCGGCCAGCACCGCCCAGACGGCCACGCCCGCGGCGAGGGCGATGACGTTCAGTACGAGGGAGCGGACCTGGCCGCGCCGCTCGCTGCGGCGCGTGCGTGGCCGGGCGGCCCGCTTGCGGGGTGTGGTGATCACGGCCATTCGTACCTCGTTCGTCTCACGCGTCGTCCTGGGGACCGGCGTCTGCGGGGTAGTGGGAGAGCAGGGGGGATTCGTGCAGCACCAGCGCGATGGCGCCGAGTGCGCCGCCGGTGGCGCCGAGGGTCGCGGGGCGCAGCACCACGCGGTCGCGGGAGGCGGGCATGATGTGGGCGGCGAGCGCCTTCTCTACGGGGCCGGTGAGCGCCTCGCCGGCGCGGGCGAGTTCGCCGCCGATGACGATGACGCCGGGTCCTATGGCGTTGCAGACGGCGGCGAGCACGGTGCCGATGTGGGCGCCGGCGACGGCGAGGACGGCGCGGGCCGCGGGGTCGCCGGCGGACAGCGCGGCGGTGAAGGCGGCGAGGTCGTCGGCGCGGCCGCCGGCGGCGCGGTAGGCGTCGAGTACGGCGCCGACGGAGGCGACGGTCTCCAGACAGCCGGCGCCGCCGCACTCGCAGGGCGCGCCGGCCGGTACGGCGGTGACGTGGCCGAGTTCGCCGGAGAGCCCGAAGGCGCCGCGGTGCAGCGAGCCGCCGACGACGAGCCCGCCGCCGACGCCGTGCGAGACGCGCAGGTAGAGCACGTCGGCGTCGTCGGCGGCGGCACCCCAGGTGGCCTCCGCGAGCGCGGCGAGGCGGGTGTTGTTGTCCAGGAGTACGGGCACGCCGAAGCTCTTGCGCAGCAGGTCCGATAGCACGTCGAGGCGGCGGTCGCCGGCGGTGAGGTCGCCGGGGGCGCCGATGGGGCCGACGACGCCGACGCCGATGGCGTCGAGGGCGCCGAGGCGCAGCACGCCGCCGGTGAGGGTGCCGACGAGCCGTTCCGCGAGCCGTACGCGCTCCTCCCATGGCAGGTCGGGGGCGTGCTGTTCGCTGGCGGAGCCGACGATCTCGTGGGCGACGTTGACGGCGGCGACGTGGACGGCGCGGCGGGCGAAGTCGATGCCGAGGGCCTGCCCGGCGTCGGGGTTGAGGGACAGCTTCTCCACGGGCCGGCCGCGCCGGCGCTCCTCGGCGAGCGGCACGGCGGCGACGACGGCGCCGCTGGCGATGAGGTCGCCGACGATGTCGTAGAGCGTGGTGCGGGACAGCCCGCAGCGGGTCCCGAGTTCGCCGCGGCTGAGGGGGCCGTGCTTGCGCAGCAGGGAGAGCACGAGCTCTTCGTGCTCGCGGCGGAGGCGGGAGAGGGGGCCTGCGGAGGGGTGCATGGCCGACAGCATGGGGACGCCCCGAGTTTTTCGTCAACAGGTCGGAAAAAAGAAACACACGGCCGCAAGACTCCCGTCACAAAACTCCGTTGCGCCTGCTGCACGATGGGGTCTTGCGTGACCTGCGGCGATGCTCCGCGGCACGGACCGGGCGGCGGCTGCGGCCCGACCGGATTATTTTTCCGACCTGTTGACGAAAATCTTCGGGCGTTCGCATGCTGTGCGCCAGGCTGCCGCCGGCGCGAGCGGCACGACGAGGGAGGACGAGAGAAGATGACCCACTCAGCGAGCGGTTCGTCCATCGGCCGGCGGTCCCTGCTGGCCGGCGCCGGCTCCGTGGGAGCGGCGGCGGCACTGGCGCCCGTACCGGCGTCCGCGGCAACTCCCCCTGACGCGGCCCCGGCCGGGGGCGGAGGCGACGCCGCGGGGAACTGGCCGGACCCCGAGCCGTACGGGCTCGCCGACACCCGCGCCGACCTGTGGCCGCGCGACGACAACTCCTTCGTGCTGCCGCTGGAGTTGCGCCCCCGCGACGAGGAGCGCGGCGTGGTGTGGATGCGCGACACGTACGTCAACTGCTTCTCCGTCGACGGCCGTCCGCTGTACGTCGCCACCGGCACCACCCGCGTCCCCGGGCTGGAGACCGCGAGCCCGTGGAACGACGGGATCTTCGTCTGGACGGCCCGCTCCCTGCACGGCCCCTGGAAGCTGGCCGACACCACCGGCATCCGGCCGGACGCGGAGAAGGGCAAGGTGTGGTCGCCTGAGTTCGCCGGCGAGAACCGGCCGGGGCGCACCGTCGTCGCGCCGTGGCAGGAGTACTGGCACGACGACATGTTCGGCAAGCGCGCCAACGCCTGGGCGCCGGAGGTGCACTACTTCGACGGGCGCTGGTACATCGTGGCGTGCATGGGCGACCACTCGCGTCTGGTCGGCTCGTTCATGCTGGTGAGCGAGGGCGGGGTGGAGGGCCCTTACCGGCTGGTCGAGGGCAACCTCGACAAGCCGTTCGGCGACCCGGTCAGGGGCGGCCCGGCGTTCATCGAGCCCGGCGCTTACCACCACATCGACGGCAGCCTCTACAGCGAGGGCGACGACGCCTGGCTGGTCCTCCACAACGACCTGTACGCGAAGTTCCGCGACGACATGGAGGACATCGTCCCCGCGACGAGTCTGCCGCGCTTCGAGCAGCAGCGCTACTCCCCCGAGCCGTATCTGGAGGGCGCCTACGTCTTCAAGCACCGCGGGAAGTACTTCCTGCTGCACGCCGCGTGGGACCGGGCCTCGCTCGACGCGTACGGCAGCACGCGGCACGCGTACGAGCCGGGCGGCGCCGGCCGGGTGCAGTACCAGTACGACGCGGTGGTGGCCGTCGCCGACCGCTTCGAGGGCCCGTACTCCAGGCGCTGGACGGCGGGCGTGGGCGCCGGGCACAACAACTTCTTCGCCGACGCGGGCGGCCGGTTGTGGGCGACGTTCTTCCGCAACCCCAACTTCGGCTACTGGGCCGACCCCGCCCGCATCGCCGACGCCGCCGTCCCCGGCGTCGTACGCCTGGAGTGGACCGGCGGCCGCGACGGGCGCATCTACGTGCAGCGCCGCCGGGGGCGTACGGCCGCGGACTGACCGCGCTCCCCCGCTCCCTCCCGGCCCGCGGGTGATCGCCGCCAAGGGTCCCGGCGCGCGGCGGACCGGTGGCAGACTGGCACCGGTCCGCCGAAGGAGCACGCAGTGTCGATGATCAAAAGCCTCCGCCACGTGGTGCGCAGGGCACCCCGGCGCACGGTGGACCTGAGCCACCACGCCCGCTCGCCGCTCGGCAACGCGGTGGTGAACTGCGTGTCCTACCTGGACGGCGCCCGGCTCCAGCAGGGCAACTGCCCGGCCGCCGAGGCGCTGCGGCAGGTGCGCAGGCGCGGGCACGGCTTCGTGTGGATCGGGCTGCACGAACCGCGGCAGGAGGAGTTCGCCGGTTTCGCGGACCTCTTCGGGCTGCATCCGCTCGCGGTGGAGGACGCGGTGCACGCGCACCAGCGGCCCAAGGTCGAGCAGTACGACGACACGCTCTTCGCCGTCTTCAAGACCGTGCGCTACGTGGAGCACGCGGAGCTGACCGCGACCAGCGAGGTCGTCGACACCGGCGAGCTGATGGTCTTCGCAGGACCCGACTTCGTGATCACCATCCGGCACGGGCCGCACGGCTCGCTGGGCCCGCTGCGGGAGGCGCTGGAGGCGGCGCCCGAGCAGCTCGCCCAGGGCCCGGCGGCGGTGCTGCACGCGATAGCCGACCACGTCGTCGACGACTACCTCGCGGTGACCGACGCGGTGCAGCGCGACATCGACGACGTGGAGTCCGCCGTCTTCAGCGAGCACGCCCGCAGCGGCGACGCGGGCCGGATCTACCAGCTCAAGCGCGAGCTGCTGGAGCTGCGCCGGGCCGTCGCCCCGCTGGACCGGCCGCTGCAGCGCCTCGCGACTCATCCCATACCGCACATCGCGCCGGGGATCCGGGCCTACTTCCGGGACGTGGCCGACCACCTCCAGCGGATCACCGACCAGATCACGTCGTACGACGCGCTGCTGGACTCCATCCTCCAGGCGCATCTGGCGCAGGTGACCGTGGCGCAGAACGAGGACATGCGAAAGATCACGGCATGGGCGGCGATCATCGCGATCCCGACCATGGTGTGCGGGGTGTACGGGATGAACTTCGACTACATGCCGGGGCTGGAGTCGGTCTACGGGTATCCGGCGACGCTGCTGGTCATCGCGGTGGCCTGTTACGTGGTGCACCGGGGGTTCCGGCGCAACGGCTGGCTCTGAGGCCCGTAGCACGGCCCTGGGACAGGTGTCCGGATCCGGCGGGCGAACGCCACTCCGATCCGTTACGAAGTTGGCGTCCTTCTTGACTTAGAATCTGTCCACCGTAGGATCGGAGTCGGCGACAGCCACAGGAAACAGGAAGACCTCGTACGGCAGGAGACGAAGACTCCGACATGCGCGTACGCCGCCGTTTCGAACCGCACGGCTGCCCGGAGCCCGGTTCGAGGGTCGCGTCCAGGCGTAAACCGGCCACACCGCACGGTTCCCGCCCGGCTGCCCCGGCGCTTCCGCACCTCCTCCGCCCCGCGGCCCCCGAGCACCGCACCCTCAACCGCATGGTCCGGAAGGATTTTCATGGCCGACAAGCCTGAAGCACACGTCACCGACACCAACCCGGAGGGGGCGGCAGGCTGCCCCGTCGCGCACGGCCGCGCCCCGCACCCGACCCAGGGCGGCGGCAACCGCCAGTGGTGGCCCGAGCGCCTCAACGTGAAGATCCTCGCCAAGAACCAGCCCGCCTCCAACCCTCTCGGCGAGGACTTCGACTACGCCGAGGCGTTCCGGAGCCTGGACCTGGCCGCGGTCAAGCGGGACATCGCCGAGGTGCTGACGACCTCGCAGGACTGGTGGCCGGCGGACTTCGGGAACTACGGCCCGCTGATCATCCGGATGGCGTGGCACAGCGCCGGTACGTACCGCATCCACGACGGCCGCGGCGGCGCCGGCGCCGGCCAGCAGCGCTTCGCCCCGCTGAACAGTTGGCCGGACAACGGCAACCTCGACAAGGCCCGCCGGCTGCTGTGGCCCGTGAAGCAGAAGTACGGCCAGAACCTCTCCTGGGCCGACCTGCTGATCCTCTCCGGCAACGTCGCGCTGGAGTCGATGGGCTTCGCCACCTTCGGCTTCGCCGGCGGCCGCGCGGACGTCTGGGAGGCCGAGGAGGACGTCTACTGGGGCCCCGAGACCGAGTGGCTCGGCGACAGCCGCTACAGCGGCGACCGCGAGCTGGAGAACCCGCTGGGCGCCGTGCAGATGGGCCTCATCTACGTCAACCCCGAGGGCCCCAACGGCAACCCCGACCCGATCGCCGCGGCCCGCGACATCCGCGAGACCTTCCGCCGGATGGCGATGAACGACGAGGAGACCGTCGCCCTCATCGCCGGCGGCCACACCTTCGGCAAGACCCACGGCAACGGCCCCGCCGACGCCGTGGGCCCCGCCCCCGAGGGCGCCCCGGTCGAGGCCATGGGCCTGGGGTGGATCAGCACCCACGCCAGCGGCAAGGGCGGCGACGCGATCACCAGCGGCCTTGAGGGCATCTGGACCGACACCCCCACCACCTGGGACAACAGCTTCTTCGAGATCCTCTTCGGCTACGAGTGGGAGCTGTTCAAGAGCCCCGCGGGCGCCAACCAGTGGCGGCCGAAGGACGGCGCCGGCGCGGACAGCGTGCCCGACGCCCACGACCCGTCGAAGCGGCACGCCCCGACGATGCTGACGACGGACCTGTCGCTGCGCGTCGACCCGTCGTACGAGCAGATCTCGCGGCGCTTCAGGGACAACCCCGCGGAGTTCGCGGACGCCTTCGCCCGCGCCTGGTTCAAGCTCACCCACCGCGACATGGGCCCGAAGGTGCGCTACCTCGGCCCGGAGGTGCCGGCCGAGAACCTGATCTGGCAGGACCCGCTGCCGGAGGTCGCGCACGAACTGGTCGACGCGGCGGACGTCGCGGCGCTGAAGGCCAAGGTGCTGGAGTCCGGCCTGTCGGTCTCCGAACTGGTCTCCACGGCGTGGGCGTCGGCGTCGACGTACCGCGACAGCGACAAGCGCGGCGGCGCCAACGGCGCCCGCATCCGGCTGCAGCCGCAGATCGGCTGGGACGTCAACGAGCCGGACCGGCTGGCGCGGGTGCTGCGCACGCTGGAGGGCGTGCAGGAGGAGTTCAACGCGGCGCAGTCCGGCGGCAAGCGGATCTCGCTCGCCGACCTGATCGTCCTCGCCGGCGCCGCGGGCGTCGAGAAGGCGGCCGGGGACGGCGGCGTCGAGGTCCAGGTCCCGTTCGCCCCGGGCCGTGCCGACGCCACCGAGGAGCAGACGGACACCGAGTCCTTCGCCGCGCTGGAGCCGGCCGCGGACGGCTTCCGCAACTACCTGGGCAAGGACACCCGGCTGCCGGCCGAGTACCTGCTGCTCGACCGCGCCAACCTCCTCGGCCTGACCGCCCCGGAGACGACCGTCCTCGTCGGCGGCCTGCGCGTGCTGGGCGCCAACCACCAGCAGTCCGCGCAGGGCGCGCTCACCGAGGCCCCGGGCACGCTGACGAACGACTTCTTCGTCAACCTGCTCGACCTGGACACCACGTGGACGTCCGCCAACGGCGACGGCCAGCTCTTCGAGGGCCGCGACCCGGCCACCGGCGAGGTCAAGTGGACGGGCACGCGGGCGGACCTGGTGTTCGGCTCGAACTCGGAGCTGCGCGCGGTGGCGGAGGTGTACGCGAGCGACGACGCGAAGGAGAAGTTCGTGCACGACTTCGTCGCGGCGTGGCACAAGGTCATGATGCTGGACCGCTTCGACCTGGACTGAGTCCGGTCCGGTCCCGATCCGACCCGTCCGGGCCGGCCCCCTTCCTCGCGAGGGGGGCCGGCCCGGCGGCTTTCCGGCCGTGCTACGCGGCCATCGTCACCGACGTCCGGGCGAGGGCCGGGGTGCGGCGGCCGCGGCGGGTGCGGCGGTCGTCGGCGAAGACGACGGCGCGGAGGACCGCGAAGCGGCCTATGCCCGCCAGGGCCGACGCGGAGAGGTAGACGGCCTGTTCGGTGACGACCGAGGGGTTCGGCTGCGCCGCGTGCAGCGCCAGCAGCGCGGCGGTGGTGAAGGCGTAGCAGACGGCGACCGTCAGCGCCGACTGGAGGTGGACCCGCCAGCCGCCGCGCTCGCTGCGGAACGACACCCGGCCGTGCAGCTCGGTGGCGAGCAGCGTCGAGACCACGGTGATCAGCGCGTTGGCGACCATCATCGGCATGGCACCGTCGAGGAGCACGAGCGCGCCGCTGGAGGCCAGCCCGACGCCGCCACCGCAGGCCACGAACCGGGCGAAGGCCGCGACGGCCGGGCGGCTGGGGAGCTGAATCACGGTGTCCTCCGAAGTCGGTGCGCACCGCCGTTGCGATGACACCCTCGAAGTTACGGATCATCCGGACCCGGCACGATCCGGGTTCCCCCCGGCCTTGGTAGGGGTTACCCCCCCTCCGCCCCTGAGGGCTGGCCTCCCCCCGTGGTAGCGCTCAGGGCCACCGCACCCACCGGTCCCGGCCCCGAACCCGCCCTCCTACCAGCGCAGTTCCCCCGTCTCGTCCTGGAACGTCCCGGTCGGCCCGGCGCCGCCGAGGGTCGCCAGCCGTACGACGGTCCGCGCGCTCTCCGCCGCCGTCCTGCCGCCGCCGAACCCGGCGGTGAGGTCGGTGGCGGTGAACCCGGGCTCGATCGCGTTGAACCCGATGCCCGGCTCGGACTTGGCGTACTGGACGGTGAGCATCGTGGCCGCGGCCTTGGACGCGGAGTACAGCGCCGTCGGCAGGTGGTACTCCGGCCGGCCGGGGTTGTTCACCGCCCAGAACGACCCGGCGCTGCTCGACACCGTCACCACCGCGGGGTCGGCGGACTTCCGCAGCAGCGGGGCGCCGAGGTAGACGTCGTGGCCCAGCTCGACGAGCTGCCTGGCCGTCTCGAAACCTATGCCCTTGTTGGCACCGGTGATCAGCGTGATGGTCATGCGTCTCCTCGGGACACCACGGCGCCAGACTTCCGCAGCACCACCCGCCCGGCACACCCGCGGGGCCGCCTCGGCGTCCAGGGCGCCCCTGGCCGCGGGCGACTCATCCCGCGAGGTACGCGACCTCCTCGCCGACTGGCGCACCACCGCGTACTCCCGCATCCGCGACCGCTTCGAACGGGCCGTCGAGGAGGGCGACCTGCCCGCGGAGAGCGACCCGGCCCTGCTGGCCCGCTACGTAGCCACCCTGGCCTTCGGCATCGCCGTCCAGGCGGCGAGCGGCGTCCCCCGCGAAGACCTCCAGCAGATGGCCACCGCGGCGCCGGCCTCGGGCCCCCTCCACTGAGGGATACCGGCCGCGCGCTTCACCGCCCGGGCGGCCGGGGTCCGGTTGCGACGGGCGGTGCGGCGGAGGGGTTCAGCGGACGACGTCGAAGACGTTCTTCTGGATGCCGTTGGCGTACGCCTCGGCGGAGACCAGCTTCAGCTTCTGGGTGTCCTTGGACGTGTCGCTGTACAGGCGCTTGCCCGCGCCCAGCAGCAGGGGGAAGACCAGCAGGTGGTAGCGGTCGATGAGGCCCGCGTCCGCCAGGCTGTGGTTGAGGGTCGCGCTGCCGTGGACGATGATCGGCGCGCCCTCCGTCTCCTTCAGGGCGGCGATGTCGTCGAGGGAGCGCAGGATGGTGATGTCACCCCAGTCGGTGACGAGGTCGTCCGCGGCGAGGGTGGTGGAGACGACGTACTTCGGCAGCACCTTGTATCTGGCGAACTCCTCCATGCCCGGCCACACCGGGCTGAACGCCTCGTAGCTGACGCGGCCCATCATCAGCGCGCCGGCTTCCTCCTGCTCTTCGCCCTTGAGCGCGTACGCCTCGGGGAGGAACTCGGTCTCCTTGAAGGTCCAGCCGGAGTTGCGGTAGCCGGGCTCGCCGCCCGGGGCCTCCATGACGCCGTCGAGGGAGACGAAGGCGGTGCTGATGAGAGTGCGCATGGTTGTCGCTCCTGATCCGGTGGTGGCTGCGGCGGGGTGGCCCCGCGCCGCTTGCGGTCATCCCTTACGACGGCACCGGCACCCGAAAGTCATCGCCCGCCGCGCGCCCGCCTTTCGGCAGCCCGGCTTCAGCAGCCCGGCCTCAGTAGCGCAGCACCGCCGCGATGCGGGCGTGGTCCGCGAGGGCGTCGTCGGGGACGAACGTGACGTCGGCGCCGGTGTCGAGGGCCTGCTCGACGATCTCGTCCACGATGTCGTGGCGGGCCTGCGGGTCGTCGTCCTCGGCCGGGACCAGGTGGTCGTCGTCGGCCGCGCGCACGGTGATGCGGTAGTTCTCCTCCACGACCAGGCGGTGGACGCGGCCGTCGGTGACCTTCGACCACACCTCGTCCACCCCGCCCGCGAACGCCCGGCGCCCCCGGGCCTCGTCCAGCGCGGCGATGGCCGCGGCGGCATGCTGGCGCGCCTGCGTCTCCAGGGCCGGGGCGACGGTGCGGGCGACCGCGTCCGGCGGGCCCTGGGCCAGGCCGCCGTGCGGGATGTGGACGGCGGTGGCGGAGGCGGTGCCGGTGTCGGCGAGGAGGGCCAGGGCGGCGTCCGCGCCGGTGGCGTAGAGGGGCCGGGGGTCCCTGGCGAGGACGGTGTGCAGCGCGGCGTCGGCGTCGCGCAGGAAGATGCGGACCTCCTCGTCGCGGAACGTGCTGGGCGTGTCCCCGATCCGCTCCTCGCGCTCCGCGTCCGGGTTGTCCACGGTCCTGGTCATCGGGAAGCCATCGGCGGTGGCCTCGGTGACGCGCTCGCCCGAGCCGCTCCACAGGGTGACGCGGTCGGCGGCCAGGGACAGCACCCAGTACGGGCGCTGCGCCGCGTAGGCCGCCACCAGGTTGCGGGTGAGGAACGAGTCGGCCAGCACGACCCGTTCGGGGACGGCGCGCGGGAGGGCGTACACGTGGTGCTCGGCCACGGTGGCGAAGATGACGAGGCCGTCGAGCGCCAGGGAGAGGTCGGTCTCCTCGACGGCCGCGTTGAGCTGCGCGCGGATCTCGTCGCGGGCCGCGCGCGTCACGCCGGGGTCGCGGTCGAGCTGCCGCTCGGCCTCGGCGATGACGTTGCGCAGCCGTACGGAGTCCTCCGCGTTGCGCGGCGCGCGCCGGTGCGTGGGCAGCGTGAGCGACACGGCGGGGTACGGGCGCCGCTCGCGCAGCTCCGCGAGCGCCGTGGGGGTGAGCGAGGTGTCCATCGTGCCTCTCCAGGTCCTTCGGCCGTCGGTGCGGCGGGGGTCAGGGCCGGTCAGGGCCGGTTCGGGACTGCGGGGTCGGAGCGTGGGGGGCCGGTGCCGGGTCAGGAGCGCTCACCCGCGCCGCGTACGACGGCGACCGGGCAGTGCGCGTGCTGGAGGAGCGCGTGGCTGACCGAGCCGAGGAGCAGCCCGGCGAAGCCGCCGTGGCCGCGGGCGCCGGTGACGAGGAGGCCGGCGTCCTTGCTGGCCTCGATGAGCAGTTCGCGGGCCGAGCCCTCGACGGCGGTACGTTCGACGCGTACGTCCGGATACGACTTCTCGGCGCCCGCCAGCGCCTCGGCGAGCACCCGGTCGCCCGCCGCGGCCGGCCCTTCCGCGGCGGCACCGGCCGGCTCGTCCCGCCGCGGCGAGAACCTGGTCCAGGCGCTCCCCACGTGCAGCGCGACGAGCCCGCTCCGCCGCCTGGCCGCCTCGGCGAAGGCGAACTCCACGGCGGCGGCCCCGGCCGGCGAGCCGTCGACCGCCAGCAGCACGGGACCGCGGGGTCCTGCGCCGCCGACGCGTACGACGAGCACGGGGCAGTGGCCGTACGCGGACAGATGAACCGCCGTCGAGCCCACGAGCAGCCGGGCGAACGCGCCGAGGCCGCGGCCGGCGACGACCGCCAACTGCGCGGTCTTCGTCTCCTTGACCATGACCTCCATGGCCTCGCCCGTCACGACGGCCCCGTGGACCCTGACGCGGGGCTCCGACGTGCGGGCGTGCGCCACGGCGTCGTCGACGACCTTCTGGGCCTCCTTGCGCAGCGCGGTGTCCCCCGGGAGCATCGCGGCGGCGCCGGGGTAGGCACCGAAGGCCGGCCAGAGGAACGCGTGCACGACCCGCAGGGGGCACCCGCGCAGCTTCGCCTCGCGCGCGGCGACCGCGACCGCGTCGAGGCCCGCCGCGGAGCCGTCCACGCCCACGACGACCGGCGCAGTCTCCATCCCGCCACTCTCCGTTCCCGCGCGCCCGCCACACGCCTCCCGCGGGCCGCACACCAGGGGTCCTGACCCGAGCCTGTGCCACCCGCGCCGGACACACCAGCGCTACGCCCGCAGTCGGGTGACCGCACCCCGGAGCAGCCTGGCGGCGGCGCGCCGGGCCGGGAGGAGAGGACCGCGGGAATCGGGGAGCCGCGCCACGGCTTCCCGTGTCCGCTTCGGTGCGGTCCCCGGTGATCCCTGACAACCGCTACGGGGCCGCGTTCATCAGGTCCAGGGCGCTCTGCTGGCGGGCCGCGTCGGTCTTGTCCAGCGGGCCGTACCAGCGCAGGCCGTACTGGTCGAGAGCGTTGCGGTCGGAGGTGTGGGCGCGGTCCGCCTGGCGTGTGAGGTAGGCCGTGTACGGGTGGTCGGGCAGGGCGGCGTTGAGCTTGCCCAGGCCGCGGACGTGGGCGCCCTTGAACGACGGGCCGTCCGCGCCGCAGTCGCCCGACTCGCAGGGGTCGCGCAGGATGCCGTCCGCGGTGTGCAGTGACGGCGCCGTGGTCGCGGCGTCGGCGAGCCGGCGGGCGGTGGTCAGGAGGGCGTCCTCGCCGGTGGCGCGGTGGAGTTCGGTGAGGGCGCCGAGCAGCACGCCCTGGTTGTACGACCAGACCGGCTGGCCGTTGTTGCGGCAGGTGCCCAGGTCGATGCCGTCGTTGACCAGGGAGGAGCCGTTGATCATGCCGGTGCCCTGGAACCAGGTCCAGCCGTCGCGCGCCCGCTTCAGATACGCGGTGTCGCCCGCGACGCGGTTGTGCAGGGCCGCGTTGAGGTGGATGTAGAGGGAGTTGGAGATGGCGTTCTTGTACGTCTTCGCCTGGCTCCACCACACGCCGCCGCCGCAGCGGCCGTCCCAGTACGCGGCCATGTGGTCGGCGTCGGCGCGGGCGGTGTCGAGGTAGCGGCGGTCGCCGGTCAGGTCGTACGCGGCGATCCAGGCCAGGCCCCACCAGCCGGTGTCGTCGATGTAGTCGTTGCGGAACTGGCCCTGGTGGGCGCCGAGCTGGCGGTCGTAGGTGTTCGCGACGGCGTACTCGTAGCTGCGCATGCCGCTGACGCGGATGTTGTCGATGACGGCGGTGAGGGCGTTGGCGGAGTTCCACCAGCCGGTGGTGGCGAAGAGGCCGGTGCCCTGGTCGTAGAAGGACATCTGCGCGGTGGCGGCGGCGGTTCTGCGGTCCCAGGCGTTCCAGGTGCTGCGGGCCCAGGGGGTGCAGGCGATGTCGGGGCGGTCGGCGGCCTTGCCGCAGGCGCGCAGGGCGCCGACGCCGCGGTTCGCCCAGTCGTCGACGTTGTACATGCCGGTGCGCCAGCCGCGCTGGCCGGCGGGGATGGCGGTGTTGCCGAGCCGGCTGCCGGAGGCCCAGGTGCGGCCGCCGTCGAAGGAGCGGTCGAGCCAGACCTCGTCACCGGGGCTGCCGTTGCCGATCGTCGCCCAGCCCATGGCGCTGTCGTCGTCCACGTGCAGCGCGAAGGTGCGGGAGAAGAGGGTGGCGGTGACGGCGGTGCGGTCGCGGGTGGCCTGGGCGGGGTCACGGGCGTCGCAGTAAACGTTGCAGATCCGGGCGAGTTCGGGTGCGGCGGGTGCGGGTTGCGCCGCGGATGTGGGGGCGGGGACGGCGGCCAGGGAGCCGGCGGCGAGTGCGGCCGCCGCCGTCAGCGTCGCTAAGCGCTTCATATGCACCACAGTGACCGGATGTCATGTTTACGTCAATGACTTCGGCCCCGGGTCTGGACGGCGTGCCCGGGTGGTGGTGTCGTACGACATGAGCCTCATCTTTATAACGTTGTAGAGCCGGAGGAACCCCGTACCCACTCCCCCACACCCCCCGCGCCCCCACGAGCACGCCGGTTACGCGGCCGGTCGCGCGCGGCCGCCGCCGTCTTCGCCCTCGCCGCCGCCCTCCTCGGTACGGGCCTCACCGCCGCGCCCGCCGTCCGCGCTCTCCGGCATCCAGGCCCGTATCACCGAGAACGACAGGCTCTGGTACCAGCGGACCTTCACCGTCCCCGCCGGCTGGTCGGGGCGCCGCGTCGTGCTCAACTTCGGCGGCTCCGACTGGGAGACGACCGTCCTGGTCAACGGCCGCGCGGCCGGCGCGCCGCACCGCGGCGGCTGCCCCGCGCCCGGCAGCGGCGGGGTGCGGCTCTCGTCGGCGAACTTCCCCGGCAGCTTCGTCCGCCACATCGATTCCGAGGTGTGGCTGGCCCGGCAGGGCGCGGGCCACCCCTGGGACAATCCGGCCACCTTCACCGAGGACACCACCTGGTCCGTGGCCGCACCCTGGGCACCGTAAGGCGGAGCCACGTAAGGAAGAGCCGCCGCAAGGCGGGGCCGGCCGGGGAGACCCCCGGCCGGCACGCCGGCGGGCCGTCCGCGGTCAGGCGATCTTCATCGTCGCCATCATGCCCATCGCGGAGTGGTCGAGCATGTGGCAGTGGTAGACGTACGAGCCCCTGTGGGTGTCGAACGTCGCCTGGACCTTGACCGTCTCGTTCGGGCGCAGGTTGACGGTGTCCTTCAGCCCCGCCTCGCCCGGGCCCGGCGCCTGGCCGTTGCGCTCCAGGACGCGGAACTGGACGAGGTGCATGTGGAAGTTGTGCCACGCGATCTGGTTGAGGTTCTTGATGGTCCAGATCTCGCTGGCGCCGAACCGGATCTGCTGGTCCACCCGAGCCGGGTCGTACAGCTTCTCGTCGATGTACGCCTGCGGGTTCGGGCGGCCGTCCTCGTCCATCCGCAGGGTGACGGTGCGCTCGGCGGTCGGCTGCGGCAGCGGCGGCAGCTCGCGCAGCACGTCCGGGACGCGGCTGCTGTCCTTGGCGGGCCTGACGATGTCGAAGCGCAGTACCTGGCCGACGAGTTCGGGGCTGCCGAAGCCGCCGGTGTTCTTCAGCACGACGCTGCTGCCGACGGCGTAGCGGGAGAAGTCGATGACGACGTCGGCGCGCTCGGCGGCGGACAGCGGGATGGCGGTGGTGCGGTACGGGCGCGGCAGCAGCCCGCCGTCGGAGCCGATCTGGATCATCTCGCCGCCGTCCTCAAGCCGCAGCTCCATGAAGCGCTGGTTGGAGCAGTTGAGCAGCCGGATGCGGTACTTGCGGGCGGCGACCTGGACGTACGGGTACGCCTTGCCGTTGGCGATCATCGTGGAGCGCTGCCGGTCGCCCATCGTGTAGTGCAGTCCGGTCGCGTCCACGTTGGCGTCGCGGATGGCGATGGGCAGGTCGTACTGCCCGGTGGGCAGCGGCAGCGCCTCCTCGACCTCGTCGGTGAGGAGGTACTGGCCGGCCAGCCCGCGGTAGACGTTCTCGGACTCGATGTGGTGGGCGTGGTCGTGGTACCAGAGCGAGGCGTGCGGCTGGGTGTTGGGGTAGTAGTACGTACGGTCCGCGCCCGGGGCGATGGTCTCCATCGGCTGGCCGTCGTGCTGCGGATCCACCTCCCCGCCGTGCAGGTGCACCGACGCGGGCACGTCGAGCCGGTTGCGCTGCTGGATGACGACGGGCCGGCCGCGGCGCGCCCTGATCAGCGGGCCGGGGAAGCTGCCGTTGAACGTGAGCACCTGCGACTGGATGCCGGGGAGTATCTCCGCGGTCGCCGGCTGCATCGTCATGACGTAGACGTCGACGCCGCCGCCCGTCGACACCGGCAACAGCACCGTGGGCCGCGGCATGGGCTGGGTGAAGGGCGTGACCGCGGGCGCGGCGTTCGCCGCCCGCGCCGCGCCGGCGGGCTCGGCCCCGGCCGGTGTGGTCACCAGCGGGACTAACGCCGCGCCGGTCACCCCCGTGCACGCCGTTGCCATACCCGCAGCGAGCACCCTGCGCCGACTCACCATGAAAATTGCCTCCATCGAACTGTGACCTGTGTGCGCCCCGGATCGCCGGATCGCCACGGCGCTGTGACGGACGGGGATCGGGGGCGCGGGAGGGATGAGGGTCGTGGCGTCCAGACGGTTCCGAGGCCGTGTCACCCGGGCCGTGGACGGTCCGTGCGGTCACCGGTGCGGGCCGGGTCCGGGAGCCTTTGGGCCCGGCCCGCACCGGGTTCTGCGGGATCCGTAACGGATCGACAGGGAGGTGTGAGCGACTCGCACCTCGCGTCGGCAGTATGGATCGCCCCGCTTGGGACTGACTTGATTTCATGCAGGAGGGATGGCGGCAAAGCCCGAAGCAGACTGATTTATTCTTCAACGACCCGAACGCGGGCCGGGCGCGGCCGCGCCCGGCATCCGGTCGGCGTGAGGGCCGAGGGCGGCGCTCCGCCGCAGGTGGGCGGCGGCGTGAGCGGCCCGCCGGCCGGCGGGCGGCCGGGATGGCAGCCGCGGAGCGCTCGCCTCCACCCAGCCCGGCCGCTCACCTCTTGACGACTTCTTTACTCACCGCCTGGCGGGCAGGCGGGGCGGCAGCGGTACCGCGTTGCCCGGCACGGTGCCGCCCTCGCTCAGCCCGAAGCGGCGGTGGAAGCGGCGCAGGGGGCCCGGGGCGTACCAGGCGGAGCGGCCGAGGAGGCGCATCGCGGCGGGTACGAGGACGCCGCGTACCGCCACCGCGTCGATGAGGATGGCCAGGCCGCTGCCCAGGCCGAACATCTGCATGAAGCTGATCTGCGCGGTGCCGAAGGCGAAGAAGCTCACCGCGAGCAGGCAGGCCGCCGCGCTGACGATGCGTCCGGTGTGCCCGAGGCCGTCGGCCACGGCGGTCCCGTTGTCCGCGCCCTGCTCGTGCAGCTCCTTGATCCGGCTGGTGACGAACACCTCGTAGTCCATGGACAGGCCGAAGGCGATGCAGAACATCAGCATCGTCATCGACACCTCCATCGGCTGGGCGGTGAAGCCGAAGACCGAGGAGAGGTTGCCGTCCTGGAACATCCAGGTCATCACGCCCAGGGTGGCGCCCAGGCTGAGGAGGTTGAGGACCAGCGCGCGCAGCGGCTGCACCACGCTGCCGGTGAAGAGGAAGAGCAGCACGAAGGTGCTGAGCACGACGAGCGCAACGGCGATCGGCAGCCGGTCCGCGAGGGAGTCCTTGGAGTCGACGAGCGCGGCGGCGACCCCGCCGACCCGCGGTTCCGCGCCCTCGGGCGGCGCGACCCCGCGTACGTCCGCGACCAGCCGCTGGCCGGCGTCCGACTTCGGCGCCGCCTCGCCGACGACGCTGAGCTGCTGCGCGTCGGGCCGGCCGAGCGCGGCGCTGCCGGCGCCGGCGGGCTCGCCCGCGGCGTACGTCGCGGTGCTCGCCTCGACGCGGACGACGCCGTCCAGGCCGGAGAGTTCGCTCGCGTACGCCGCCAGCGGGGCCTCGGCGACGGCCCCGTCGATGACGACGTGGACCGCCCCGTCGTCGTTGCCCGCGAAGTCCTCCCGCAGCACCGTGGCGACCTGGCGGCTCCGGGAGTCCTCGGGCAGCACCCGCTCGTCGGGCGTGCCGAACGTGATGCCCAGCAGCGGGCTCGCCGCCAGCAGCAGCACCGCGAGCACCGGCAGCGCCGTGAGCGCGGGGCGCCGCATGACGGTACGGGCCAGCCTCCCCCACAGCGGGGAACGGGAGTCACCGCGCCCGGACTTCGCCCACGGCAGCCTGCCGCCGTTGACGCGGTGGCCCAGCACGGCGAGCAGCGCCGGCATCACGAAGAGCGTGCCCAGCGCGGCGATGGCGACGACGCCGACCCCGGCATAGCCGAAGGACCGCAGGAAGTACTGCGGGAAGACCATCAGCGCCGCGAGCGCGGCGGCCACGGTGGCGGCGGAGAACACGACGGTACGGCCCGCGGTGTGCACCGTGGTGCGTACGGCTTCGGCGACGGACGCGCCCGTGCCGAGCTGCTCGCGGAACCGGCTGACCATCAGCAGCGCGTAGTCGATGCCCAGGCCCAGGCCGAGCGCCGTGGTGAGGTTGACCGCGGAGACGGAGACGTCGGTGACGCTGCCGAGGACGAAGAGCTGCGCGAAGGTGCCGGCGATGGCGATGAGCGCGATGGCCAGCGGCAGCAGCGCCGCGACCACGCTGCCGAAGACGAACAGCAGCAGCACCAGCGTCAGCGGCACGGCGATCGCCTCGGCGAGCACCAGGTCCTTCTGCACCTGCGGCGACAGCTCGACGTCCACGGCGCTGCCGCCGCCGGCCCGGACGTCGAGGCCGCCGGCCCGCTCCCCGGTGAAGGCGTCGACGACGCCTTCGGCGTTCTCCGCGCGCTCGGTCTCGTCGCCCTCGACGTGCGCGAGCACCAGGGCCTCGCCGCGGTCCTTCGAGCGCAGGGCGGGATTGCCCGCGTCCCAGTACGAGACGACGTTCGTGACCCGGTCGTCGGCCCTCAGCGCGGTCACCAGGTCCCGGCCGCCCTCCGCGACCGGCCGGGCGTCGACATCGGCGCCGTCCCGGGTGGCCCGTACCAGCAGGACGAGGTTCGTCTCCCCGCCGAACTTGCCGTCGATGATCTCGCCGGCCCGGGTGGACTGGGCGGACGGGTCGTCGTAGCCGCCGCCCTTGAGCTGGGCGAAGGCCCCGGCGCCGAGGGCGCCCATGAGGACGACGGCCACGGCGGCGACGACGAGGACCAGCCGGGACCGGCGGATCGCCAGCTCGGCTATGCGGTTGAACACGGTGGGTCTCCTTTGTGCATGTAACGCGATATGTCCGTCAAGCGGCAAGGGGTCGGCCCGGGTCGACGGGGAGGGGGGCCGGCGCGCACGACGGTAGCCAGGCGACGGAGAATTTGGCAGTGTTAAGTTTTTCTGACAAGCTGCCGCCGAACGGGGAGTTGCCATGACCGTGGACGAACGCCCCGCGCCCCCGCCGTCGCTGCGCGAGCGGCGCCGGACGGTCGCGGTCCGGGAGATCGTGGACGCCGCCGAGGCGCACATCACGGAACACGGTCCGGCGGCGCTGTCACTGCGGGCGGTCGCGCGCGGGCTGGGGATGACGGTGCAGGCGCTGTACCACTACTTCCCCAGCAGGGACGCGCTGCTGACGACGCTCATCACCAAGACGTACGACGACCTGGCGGCGGCGGTGCAGGAGGCCGCCGACGCGGCCGGCCCCGGGGGCGGGGCGGGGTTCGCCGCCGCGACCGAGGGCTACCGCCGCTGGGCGGTGGCCAACCCGGAGCGGTTCCAGTTGATCTACGGCACGCCGCTGCGGTACTACGCGGCGCCCGCCGAGGGGCCGACCACGCAGGCCGTGCGCAGGATGAGCGCCGTCTTCGAGCGCGAGATGTTCCGCGGGTACGGGAGGGACCGGCTCGCCGCCGCCGGCATCCCGCCCCTCTCCCCCGAACTCCACGCCGTGCTCGACGGCTTGCGCGGGAGCGACCCGGCGGCGCTGCCGCCGGCGGCGGTCGCGCTGCTGTTCAGCGCGTGGGGGCACATGCACGGGCTGGTGGTGCTGGAGGTGTTCGGCCACACCGCGTTCCTCGGCGACCACCGCGCCGAGCTGTTCCGCCTGTCGATGCACAACCTGCTCACCGACATCCGCCGCCGCATCCCGGACGCCGCGTAGGCCGTACGACTCGCCGGCCGGTGCGGGTCAGGGGTTACGGGCCGGGGGTTACGGGCCGGCAGTGAACCCGCCGCCTACGGGGAACCTCAGCGGCACGCCGCCGACGATACCGGGGGCCTCCCGCCCTTGGGCCGGGAGGCCGGGCCGATCCCGCCGGCGGTCTCCTCGGCCCGGCCGTGGCTCAACCCGCGCCCCGCCCGCGTTCTCCCGCGTCTTCGCCCGTTCGGTCAGGACACGGATTCGCCTTCGGCCCGGGCCCGGGAGGCGTCGGCTTCCGCCCTCAGCCGCTCGGCCCCCTCGTGGTCCCCCACCTCGTCGAGATAGAACGCCTGCCACTCGCGGGCACGCAGGGTTTCCTGGTGGTCGGGGGCTTCGGCGCGCGCCCAGTCGGCCACGACCTCGCCCATCAGCCGGGCCGCCTCGGCGTAGTCCCCCGCCCCGCCGACGTAACGGGCGTGGAAATGGCGCGCATTCATGGTGTCGCGGTGGTCGGGCCCCACGACGCGCGCCCAGTCGGCCACGACCTCGCCCATCAGTCGGGCCGCCTCGGCGTACTCCTCCGCCTCGCCCAGCTCCCACGCACTGAGGTGGCGGGCGAGCAGGGTGTCGCGGTGGTCGGGGCCGAGGAGGCGCGCCTGATCGGCGGCCAGTCCTGCGTGCAGCCGGGCGGACTCCACGTGCTCCCCCGACGTGCCGAGATGGGAAGCGTGGCGCTCGCGCGCGCTCAGGGTGTCGTCGTGGTCAGGACCCAGGACGCGGCCGGTGTCGGCGGCCAGTTCCGCGTACGCGCGCGCGGCCTCCGCATGCTCCCCGGCCTCACCGAGATGGCGGGCCCTGCTGCCGCGGGCGGCCAGGGTCTCGGCGTGGTCGGGGCCACGCACCCGGGACAGGTCGGGGAGGAGTTCGCCCATCAGGCGGGCGCCTTCCGCGTGGTCCCCCGCCAGTCCGACGCAGTGGGCGTGGAGCATGCGGGCGACCAGGGTCTTCTCGTGGTTGCGCCCGTGCACGCGGATCCGGTCGTCGAGGAGGACCGCGAACAGGCGCGCCGCCTCCGCGTGGTCCCCCGAGTCCGCGAGATTGGTGCCGTGGAGATGGCGGGTGAGCAGGGTGTCGGGGTGGTTGGGGCCGAGCACACGGGCGGTGTCCGTGACGATGTCAGCCAGCAGGCGCACGGCCTCCTCGTGCCGGCCCGCGTTGCCGACGGCCTCGGCGTGGCCCCGGCGGGTGGTCACGGTGTTGCGGTGGTCCGGGCCCAGCCGGCGTACGAACTCCGGGATCAGATCGCCCAGCAGAGCCGCGGCCTCCGCCTCCCGGCCCGACTCCGCGACGGCCATGGCGTGGTGCTGGCGGGCGTAGAGGACATCGATATGGTCGGGCCCCTGCACACGGCTGCGGTCCGCGACGACCTCGGCCAGCCGGCGGGCGGCCTCCTCGGACTCGCCCGTCCTCTTGAGCTTGAGGGCCTGCCGGTGGCGGCGGCGCAGTGCGCGGGGGCGGTCGGCCTTCGGTACGCGACCGGAGGCGGCGGGCGCGGGCTCGGGCTCCGGGGGCGGGCCGGCCGGCTGCGTGGGTTCGTACCGCGGGGGTGCGGTCATGGTGGGCGCGTCGTGCGGGGGCGGCGGGGCGTTGTCCGGCTCGGTGTTCGGCGCGGTATTGCGCGCGGTGGGCGGTACGGCACGGGCCTGGATGAGGGTGTGCACGGCCTCGGGCCACCGCGCGGCGGCCGGGAAGTCGTCGCCCGGGTCCCACTCCGCGGCGATCAGGCCGAGGAGTTCGGCGGGGGTGGGCCGGTCGTCCGGGTTCTTGGCCAGGCACGCGGCGACGAGGGTGCGTATCCGCTCGGGCACCTCGTCCAGTTGCGGTTCCGCCGTGACCACGCGGTGCAGGACGCCCAGCGGCGTGCCGCGCCCGAACGGCTCGACGCCGCCGGCAGCGTAGGCCAGGACGGCACCGAAGGAGAAGACGTCGCCCGCCTGCCGGACATCGCCGTCCCGGGCCTGTTCCGGGGACATGAAGCCCGGCGTGCCGATGGTCGCGCCGGTCCCGGTGAGCACGGTGCCGTCCACGGCGCGGGAGATCCCGAAGTCGATGACCCGCGGGCCGTCCGCGGCCAGCAGCACGTTCGACGGCGTGAGGTCGCGGTGGAGCAGCCCCTCGGCGTGGATGGCCTGCAGCGCCTCGACCAGCCCGGCGGCCAGCGGCCACACCGAGACCTCGGGGAACGGACCGGCCGCGCGCACGGCTTCCGCCAGGGAGGGGCCCGGGACGTAGAGCGTGGCGATCCACGGCGGATCGTCCTCCGGGCCCGCCGCCATCACGGGCGCGGTGTACGCGCCGCTGACCGACCGGGCGGCGGCCACCTCCCGCCGGAACCGGCCGCGGAACTCGGGCTGCCGCGCCAGATGGGCGTGCACCACCTTCACCGCCGCGGCCCGCCCGCCGGGCGACCGGCCGAGGAACACCTCCCCCATGCCGCCCGCGCCCAGCCGGCCGCGTAGCACGAAGTCGCCCACCCGGGCGGGATCCCCAGCCGCCAGCGGCTCCACGGCACTCTCCTTCCGCGCCGGAGCACACGTCCCGGCACTGCTCGCCCCCCTACCCAACCACCAAGCGGTTCCCCGGTAGTTGACCTTGGCGCGACCGGTACCCCCGATCGGCGGGGGACCCGTCCCGGACGGTGGCGGATACGGTGCGGGCGGAACCCGGCACGGCGGGGAGGAGCGGGCATCGTGGGACGTGTGCGGCGGGGCGTGGCCGGGCTCGTGCCGGTCGCGGTCGCCGGGCCGGCGGGCCCGCCGCCTGCACCGGCGGCGACGACGCGAAGGGGCGGGAGGAGGCGGACCCGACGGCTTCCCCGACCCGCTACCGCGTACGCCGCCGCCGGCGCGGCAGACGGTGGCAAGCAGCGAGGACGCCTGCGACTTCACCGGGCCGTTCGAGGCCGGCAAGGTGGGGCCGGGCCCTCGGCAGACGTGCCCCGAGTCAGCCCTCTCCCCTGCCACCGACTTCCAGTTGGTGACGGGCGACGCGCTCGCCGACCGGCTCCGCCCGTTCGTGGCGGGGCCGCCGCTGACACCGGCGACCGCCGCGGGCCCGCGGGGGGCGCGGCGGTCGCGGTGCCGTAGCGCGCGCGGCCGGCCGTACGCGAACGGGCGCGGGGTCCGCGCCCGTTCCCGTACGCGCTCAGGCCCTCAGGACAGCAACTGCTTCCACACCGTTGCGTCCAGCTCCCGGCCCGACGGCGCCCGCCGCCCGCGGCCGAGCAGCGCCTCGACGGCCTTCGTGACCTCGCCGCCGGCCCCGGCGCGTCCACGCGGGGTGATCAGCGGCCAGATGTCCGCGCCGAGGTAGCCGGTCTCGTCGTTGCGCTTGTGGTACTCCGCCGAGCAGGAGTGCCGCTCGACGCCCCCGTCCTCGGCGAGCTTGGCCACGGCCCGCTTCGTCTCCGGGCCGAAGAGCCCGTCGGCGGGCAGCCCGTTGAACCCGCGGGCGCGCAGCAGGTGCTGCGCCGCGCGCACCACGGGGCCGCTGTCGCCGGGGCGCAGCAGCGGCCAGACGGCGGTCCGCTCGGGCTTCGGGGCGCCGAGCACCCCGGCCACCGCGTCGCGCAGCTCCGGCAGGCGGGCGTAGAGCACGTCGCCGGGGCACTCGGTGGAGTTGAAGTCGCGGTGGCCCATGATGTTCTCCACCGGCCGCCCGTACTGGCCGGCGATCCAGGCGACCATCGCGACGAGCGAGTCCCACAGCGCGGTGGGCACGTCGACGTCGGTGTAGAGGCCCTCGTTCTCGATGCCGATGACCTCGCTGTTGCGGCCGCCGACGTTGGCGCCCTGCACGTGCTGGGTGCCGCCGCGCACGACGTCCAGGGTCTCGTGCCGGCCTTCGAGGCAGAATCCGCCGCGGCTGATGGTGAACTGCTGGCCGGTGTCGCCCCATCCCTGGGTGTCCATGTGGAAGTTCTGGATGGACCGGCAGATTTCCATGGCGTGTTCGAGCGAGTAATCCTCGCTGTTGCCCGGTTCCGCGGTGTGGTGGACGGCGATGTACGTCGGCACGTGGTCGAGGACGACGATGTCGATTTCCGGCGGTCGGGCACCCCATTCCGCGGTGCCGTAGATGCGCGGCTCGGGCGCCGCGAGCGCACGGGCGCCGCGCGGCGGGGCGGGGGCCGCGCCGGGCGCGGCCGTGGTCGCTGAGCTGGGCGTGGCGTGTGCGAGCCCCGCAGCGCCGAGGCCGAGCGCGCCGGCCGCGGAGGCGGTCAGTCCGCCGCGCAGCAGGGCGCGGCGGTCGAAACCCGGATGTGCTGCCATCCTGGTCTCCTTCTTCAGGTGGGGGGTGGATGTGGGGGGATCAAGGATTGTGCGCGCGCGCTGTCCGGTCGGCCATGAAAACATCCGGGACATGCACACGACAACCCCCGAGTAACAACGGCCCCTATTCCACGGGGAATTGGGGTCAACTCCCGCGTCAATGGGCCGACCAATGAAAACGACGATACGCGAATAGCGATGACGCCCGTCGCCGCCTCGCCGGGCGCGGGGTAGCCTCTCGCACGACCGTCGAGGAGGTCCGGTGGTACGCGAACAGGCAGGCCGGGTGCTCGGGGCCAACCTGCGGGCGCTGCGTGCCCGGGCGGGGCTCTCCCTCTCCGGGCTGGCGCGCGCCTCCGGGATCGCCAAGGGCACGCTGTCGCAACTGGAGACCGGGACCGGGAACCCCACCATCGAGACCGTGTTCAGTTTGTCGAACGCCCTGGGGGTGCCGGTGTCCTCGCTGCTCACCGAGCGCGAGGACCCGGACGTGCTGCTGGTGCGCTCGGCGGGCCTCGAAGTGCTCAGCAGCAACGCGGTCGACCTGCGGATGCTGCGCCGGATGGACCTCACCGACACGGTCGTCGAGCTGTACGACCAGCGGGTGCGCCCCGGCGAGGTGCAGCACTCGGCGGGCCACCCCGGGCGCGAGCACGTCGTCGTCACCTCCGGGCGGCTCCGGGTGGGCCCGCCGGAGGCGCCGTACGAGCTGGGCCCGGGCGACTACGTCTGCTTCCAGGCCGCCGCCCCGCACGTCTACGAGACCGTCGGGGGCCCGGTGCTCTCGGTGCTGATGCTGGAGTACCCGGCCGCCGCGCACCCGGTTCCGCCGGTCGCCTCGTGCGCCGTTCCTGCGCCGCGACAGAACGCACATCGCGTCCCCGGAACAGGGGCTTGACCGCCGATCGGCGCCCTCCATACGCTCGTTGCCGTTCGTTTTAATGAACGGAGGTGGGCGGCAGGTGGCGTACGACGTCGTGGTCGTGGGCGCCGGTGTGATCGGCGCGGCCTGTGCCGAGGCGCTGACCGCAGCCGGGCTCTCGGTGGCCGTGCTCGACCGCGGCGCCCCCGCGAGCGGCACCACCGCCGCGGGCGAGGGCAACGTCCTGGTCTCCGACAAGGCGCCGGGACCCGAGCTGGCCCTCGCCCAGCACTCCCGCCGCCGCTGGCCCCATCTGCTCGCGGAACTGCGCGACCTGCTCGGCCCGCGCCGCGCGGAGGCGGAGTGGGAGGCCAAGGGCGGCCTCGTCGTCGCCACCGCGCCCGCGGCGGCCGGTGCGCTCGCCGACTTCGCCGCCGCCCAGCGCACCGCGGGCGTCCGGGCGGAGCCGGTGACCCCCGCCGAGGCCGGGGCGCTGGAGCCGCACCTGACCGCGGACGTCACGGCGGCCGTCCACTACCCGCAGGACGGCCAGTTGCAGCCGGTGCTCGCGACGACGGCGCTGCTGGCGGCGGTACGGGAGCGGGGCGGGCGGGTGCGCGCCGGCGTCACCGCGCACGGGGTGGTGACCGGTGCCGGGGGCGCCGTCACGGGCGTGCGCACCGACCGGGGCACGGTGCCGTGCGGCGCGGTCGTCAACGCCTGCGGGCCGTGGGCCGGCCGGTTCGCCGCGGCGGCGGGGGCGCCGGTCGCGGTGCTGCCGCGGCGCGGGCTCGTCCTCGTCACCGCCGCGCTGCCGGCGGGCACGGTGCGGCACAAGGTCTACGACGCCGACTACGTCGGCGCGGTCGCGGGCGGCACCGCGGACCTGCAGACGTCGACCGTCGTGGAGGCGACGCGGTCCTGCACGGTGCTCATCGGCTCCAGCCGGGAGCGGACCGGCTTCGACGAGACGGTGCGGGTGGCGGTGCTGCGCGAGCTGGCGCGGAAGGCGGCCGGGCTGTTCCCCGTGCTCGCCGGAGTGCCGGTGATCCGCGCGTACGGCGGCTTCCGGCCGTACGTCCCCGACCATCTGCCGGTGATCGGCGAGGACCCGCGGCGCCCCGGGCTCTGGCACGCGACGGGCCACGAGGGCGCGGGCATCGGGCTGGCGGCGGGCACCGGGCAGTTGCTGGCGGATCTGTTCACGGGACGGGCGCCGGAGGTGGCCGCGGAGCCCTTCCGGGTGGACCGCCCAGGGGTCATGACACAGGCGGAGGCGGCGGATGAACCGGCGTAGGCGGGGGCGGGCGTGGGGCGGCGGGGCCGGTGCGGCAGGCCCGTCGCCGGACCGTGCGGCGGGGGCAGGTGAGCAGCGTCCGGGCGCGGGCCCGGCGGGCCGGGGCGGGGACCTGATGATCGTGCGGGTCGACGGGGAGGAACTGGTCACCGAGTCGGGGCGGACCGTCGCCGGGCTGCTGCTGGCGCTCGGCCGGGTCTCCTGGCGTACGACCCGCGGCGGCGGCCGGCCGCGCGGCGTCTTCTGCGGCATCGGCGTCTGCCACGACTGCCTCGTGGTCGTCAACGGCGCCGCCGACGTCCGCGCCTGCCAGCGCCTCGTGCGCGACGGCGACGACATCCGCACCCAGGACGGCGCGGAGCTGCCGGCATGAGCGGGCCGGGGGTGGCAGGACCCGTCGTCGTCATCGGCGGCGGGCCCGCCGGGATGGCCGCCGCCAGGGCCGCGGCCCGGCTCGGCGTCCGCGTCCTGCTCGTGGACTCCGGCGCGATGCTCGGCGGGCAGTACCACCGGCAGAACTCCCTTGCGGGCCGGGACCTGTTCGCGCTGCCGCCCGGCGTCGAGCATCTGCCGCACACCGTCGTCTGGGCGCTGGAGCCCGTGCCGGGAGGCGGGCACCGGGTGCACCTCCGCACCGGACCCGCCGACGGCCCCGGCCGTACCGGGCGCGAGGTCGGGACCCGGGCGCTGGTGCTGGCCACCGGGGCGTACGACAGGGCGCTGCCGTTCCCCGGCTGGGACCTCCCCGGCGTCTACACCGCGGGCGCCGCGCAGGCGCTGGCGAAAGGGCAGGGCGTGCGCGTCGGCGAGCGGGTGCTCGTGGCCGGCACCGGTCCTTTCCTGCTGCCGGTCGCCGCGTCGCTGACGGCGGCCGGGGCCGGGGTGGCGGGGGTGCTGGAGGCCGCCGAGCCGGTCACGGCCTGGCTGCGGCGGCCCGCCGGCGCCGTCGCCGGATGGCGCAAGTTCGGCGAACTCGCCGGGTACGCCGCGCTCCTGGCCCGCCACCGCATCCCGTACCGGCGCCGCACCGCCGTCGTCGCCGCGCACGGCACGGACCGCGTGGAGGCGGTCACCACCGCGCGGCTCACTCCCGGCTGGGAGACCGTGCCGGGCAGCGAGCGGCGGGTGGAGGCCGACGCGGTGTGCGTCGGCTTCGGGTTCGTGCCGCAGGTGGAGACCGCACTCGCGGCGGGCTGCGCGCTCGACGGCGGGTTCGTCGCGGTCGACGCCGCGCAGGCCACCTCCGTGCCCGGGGTGTTCGCGGCCGGCGAGCTGACGGGCGTCGGCGGCGCCGGCCCGGCCGCCGCGGAGGGCGAGGTCGCGGGCGTCGCCGCCGCGAAGCTCCTCGGCGCCCGCCCGGCGCCCCCGGCGGCGGCGCTGCGCCGGGTACGGGCCGGGCGCGGGTTCGCCGCCGCGCTGGCGCGGGCGTACCCGGTGCGGGACGGGTGGCGCACCTGGCTGGCCGACGACACCCTCGTGTGCCGCTGTGAGGAGGTCCCGTACGGCGAGCTGCGCCGCTCGGTGCAGGAGCGCGAGGCGCTCGGGGTACGGGCCGTGAAGCTGGTCAGCAGGGCCGGGCTCGGCCAGTGCCAGGGCCGCGTGTGCGGCCCCAACGTCGCCTGCCTGACGGGCGTGCCGGACGCGGCGGCGTTCGCACGCCGCCCGATCGCCTCACCGGTGCGGCTGGGCGAGCTGGCCGAGCCGCCGCCCGCGGAACCGGAGCCGGGAACGTGACCGTACCCGTACCGCCAGACCGTCCTTCGAAGGAGACCGCCATGCCGCACCACACGTGGGACAGAGCCGTCCCGGCCCACCCGGCGGGGGTGTGACATGCGCGCCTCCCGCTACTTCACGGCCGTCGACTCGCACACCGAAGGCATGCCGACCCGGGTGATCACGGGCGGCGTCGGGGTGGTGCCCGGCGCCACGATGGCCGAGCGCCGCGAGTACTTCGCCAAGCACCTGGACGACATCCGGCAACTGCTGGTGAACGAGCCGCGCGGGCACGCCGCGATGAGCGGCGCGATCCTCCAGCCGCCGACCCGGCCGGACGCCGACTACGGCGTGCTCTACATCGAGGTCTCCGGGCTGCTGCCGATGTGCGGGCACGGCACGATCGGCGTGGCCTCGGTGCTGGTCGAGACCGGGATGGTCACGGTCACCGAGCCGGTCACGGAGGTCCGGCTGGACACGCCCGCGGGGCTGGTGATCGCCCGGGTCGCGGTCTCGGGCGGCAGGGCGGAGTCGGTGACGTTCCGCAACGTGCCGTCGTTCGCGCTGGAGCTGGACGCGGCGGTGGAGGTGCCGGGGCTGGGGCGGGTCACGTACGACATGGCGTTCGGCGGCAACTTCTACGCCATCCTGCCGATCGAGAGCCTGGGCATCCCGTTCGCGAAGGCGGAGAAGGAGCGGATGCTGACCGCGGGCCTGGCGATCATGGACGCGATCAACGAGCAGAACCGTCCGGTGCACCCGGCGGAGCCGGGCATCGCGGGCTGCAAGCACGTCCAGTTGACGGCGCCGCCGGGGGGCGGCCCGGCGGACGCGCGCAACGCGATGGTCATCCACCCGGGCTGGTTCGACCGCTCCCCCTGCGGCACGGGCACGTCGGCGCGGATGGCGCAGTTGTACGCGCGCGGGGAGCTGGAGCTGGGCGCGGACTTCGTCAACGAGTCCCTGCTCGGCACCCTGTTCACGGGCCGGCTGGCGGCCGGGACGGAGATCGACGGCCTGCCCGCCCAGATCCCCACGGTGACGGGCCGCGCCTGGATCACGGGCATGTCCCAGTACCTCCTGGACCCCGACGACCCCTTCCCCGCCGGCTTCACCCTGTAGCGCCGGCGGCCTCCCGCCGCGGGAGGGCTCCCGGGCCCTCCGTCCTACGGTGCCGGTGGTGGCGCCCGGACCGCCGGGCGCACCGAGGCGGAGGAGCGTGGGACGGCACGGCGGTGGAAGCTCGGCGCGGCGGCGATGGCCGCGGGCACGGCACTGCTGGTCGCGGGGTGCACCGACCCCCCGACCGACTCCAGCGAGATCGTCACCTTCACCGACGGGCACGGCCGTGTGTGCACGGGCTCCGTCGTCGTGGACCGGGAGCAGAGCGAGGGCACCGACTACGAGATCACCGGCCTCGACTGCGAGTACCCGCCCGAGGGCCGGAGCCCGGGCCCCGACTCGTACCGCCCCCTGCCGCAGCGGGAGTCCGGCTAGCGAAGGACGCGACCGGTTCGGCCGCGGCACCCGGCCGGTCCCGAGGTCTCCCCGCGGGGTGTCGGTGGCGGGGCATAAACTCGCCCGATGAGTTCCACCGAGGCGCTGCAGGTCCTCAGCAAGGTCTTCGGCTACGAGTCGTTCCGCGAGGGTCAGCAGGAGATCATCGACCATGTCGTGGGCGGCGGCGACGCCCTCGTGCTGATGCCCACCGGCGGCGGCAAGTCGCTGTGCTACCAGATTCCCGCGCTGGTCAGGCCCGGTACCGGGGTGGTGATCTCGCCGCTCATCGCGCTCATGCAGGACCAGGTCGACGCGCTGCGCGCCCTCGGCGTGCGGGCCGGGTTCCTGAACTCCACGCAGGACCCCGACGAGCGGCGGATGGTGGAGGCCGAGTTCCTCGCCGGGGAGATCGATCTGCTCTATCTGGCGCCCGAACGGCTGCGGGTGGAGTCCACCATGCGGCTGCTCGACCGCGGGACCGTCGCGCTGTTCGCCATCGACGAGGCGCACTGCGTCGCGCAGTGGGGGCACGACTTCCGGCCCGACTACCTCGCGCTGTCCGCGCTCGCCGAGCGCTGGCCCGACGTGCCGCGTATCGCGCTGACCGCGACGGCGACCAAGGCGACGCACGCGGAGATCGCGAGCCGGCTGCAGTTGGAGCAGGCGCGGCACTTCGTGGCCAGCTTCGACCGGCCCAACATCCAGTACCGCATCGTGCCCAAGCGGGAGCCGAAGAAGCAGCTCCTGGAGCTGCTGCGCAGCGAGCACGCGGGCGACGCCGGCATCGTCTACTGCCTGTCCCGGAAGTCCGTGGAGGACACCGCGGACTTCCTCGTACGGAACGGGATCGACGCGCTGCCCTATCACGCGGGGCTGCCCGCGGCGACCCGCGCCGAGCACCAGTCGCGGTTCCTGCGCGAGGAGGGCATGGCGATCGTCGCCACCATCGCGTTCGGGATGGGCATCGACAAGCCGGACGTGCGCTACGTCGCCCATCTCGACCTGCCCAAGTCAGTGGAGGGGTACTACCAGGAGACCGGCCGCGCGGGACGCGACGGGCAGCCGTCCACGGCGTGGCTCGCCTACGGGCTGCAGGACGTGGTGCAGCAGCGCAAGCTCATCGACGGCTCCGAGGGCGACGACGCGCACCGGCGGCGGGCGAGCGCGCACCTCGACGCGATGCTCGCGCTCTGCGAGAGCGTCGACTGCCGGCGCTCGCAGTTGCTCGCGTACTTCGGCCAGAGCGGCTCCCCCTGCGGCAACTGCGACACGTGCCTCACGCCCCCCGAGTCGTGGGACGGCACGGTCGCCGCGCAGAAGCTGCTGTCCACGGTGGTGCGGCTGCGGCGCGAGCGGCGGCAGAAGTTCGGCGCCGGGCAGATCGTCGACATCCTGATGGGCCGCAAGACGGCCAAGGTCATCCAGCACGACCACGACTCGCTCTCGGTCTTCGGCGTCGGCGAGGACCTCGCGGAGCACGAGTGGCGCGGTGTCGTACGGCAGTTGCTCGCGAAGGGGCTGCTGGCCGTCGAGGGCGACTACGGCACGCTGGTGCTCACCGAGGAAGCCGACGAGGTGCTGTACCGGGGCCGCAAGGTGCCGCTGCGCACCGAGCCCAAGCGGGCGGCGAAGGCGGCGAAGGCGAAGTCCGGGTCCAAGCGCGCGGAGGCCGTCGACCTGCCGGCGGAGGCGGCGTCGCTCTTCGAGCGGCTGCGCGCGTGGCGGGGTGCGACGGCGAAGGAGCAGGGGGTGCCCGCGTACGTGATCTTCCACGACGCGACGCTGCGGCAGATCGCCACCGAGCGGCCCGGGTCGCTCGCCTCGCTGGGCTCCGTGAGCGGCGTCGGCGAGAACAAGCTCGCGAAGTACGGCGAGGCGATCCTCCAGACCGTCGAGGAGGACGACGCGGGGTGAGGGCCGCTGGGCGAGGGACTGCCCCTCAGGGCGTGCCGCTCCAGTCCAGCAGCCGCGCCGGGTTGGCCACCGTGACGGCGTCGGCCAGCGCATCGCCGCCCCCGGCCGCGACGCGCGGGAGGAAGCGGCGGGGCAGGTAGTCCAGGCCGGGCATGCCGCCGTACGCGCGGTAGCGGCTGCGGCGGGCGACGTCTCCGCCGAGCAGCAGCCGGCCGGGACCCGCGCGCTCCGCGGTGGCGAGCAGGCAGCCCAGCACGGTGGAGTCGGGGTGGCTGCGGTGCCGGGCCATGCCGTCGTAGCCGAGGTACGCGCCGGCCGCGCACAGCTCCGCGTGCAGCCCGGGGTCGGGGTTGCGGTCGGCGTGCGCGAGGACGACCCGGTGCGCCGGCACCCCGTGCCCGGCCAGCTCCGCCAGCACCTCGAACGCCGCGCTGCCGTACTCCAGATGCACCATCACCGGCGCCCCGGTGGCCCGGTGCGCGGCGCCGGCCGCCGCGAGCACCCGGTGCTCGAACGGCGTGACCGACCAGTACCCCACACCCGCCTTGACGATCCCGGCGCGCACGGCGGGCCCGGTGCGTACGGTCAGGTCCGCGCCCGCGTACATGCCGTCGGTCAGCTCGGCGGTGAAGAGGTCCGCCAGCCCGGCTTCGGTGCGCGCGAGCAGCGGGTGTCCGGGCGCGTAGTGCGCCTCGCGGTGGGCGCCGGTGGTGTGCACGACGTGCAGCCCGGTGACACGGGCGATGCGGGCGACGCCCGCCGGGTCGCGGCCCAGGCCCACCGGGGTCGCCTCGACCATCGCCGTGAAGCCGGCCGCCCGCAGATACGCGGCCTCCTGCCCGCTGCGCGCCTCGTCGTCCAGCTCGTCGCCGGGAAGCAGCGGCGAGACCTGGAAGAGGTGCTCGTGGTAGTCGGTGCGCCCGAGCCGGTCCGCGGGCACGTCGCCGAGGACCGTGCGGACGCTCACCGTACGGCCTCGGCGGCGGCGGACAGCCGGTCGACGGTCGCGGCGTCCAGGGTCAGGCCGAACACCTCCGCTGTCACCTGGGACCAGCCGTGGATGAAGTACCGCCAGCCGTCGACGACATCGAGGTCCCGCTCGGCGGCCTGGGCGCGGGCCGCGTGCAGGAAGGGCAGCGCGCCGCGGTAGTTCAGCTCCCACGCCACGGCCCCGCGCGGGAACCGCGCGGCGGGCGACAGCGGCGATCCCGGCCGGTCCTTGCCGAGGCCGGTGGCGTTGACGACGAGGGTGCCGGGCGACGCCGCGGCGAGCAGGTCGTCGGCGTGGCCCTCGGTGACGACGGTACGCAGCCGGGCGGGGTCCGCGCCGCCGCGCCGGAGCACGTCGGCCAGCTCGGCGAGCCGGTCTGCGGAGCGGTCGGTGCAGACGATGCGGGCGGGGGCGTCGGGGCGGCGGGCGAGGTAGTAGCTGATCGCCGTGCCCGCGCCGCCGGCGCCCAGGCACAGCAACTCGCCGCCGGTGGCGGCGAAGTGGCCGGGCGCGAGGAACTCCTCGATGGCCAGGCCCGCGGTCAGCGGGTCCTTGGCGTGGCCGACGAAGCGGCCGTCCCGCTTGGAGACGGAGGACACCTCGCCGCAGAGCCTGGCGAAGTCGTCCAGCTCGTCGAAGAGGTCCGCTGCGGCCCGGTAGACGCCTATCTTGTGCGTGGTGATCAGCGCGCCGAGCAGCAGCGGGTCGCGCCTGATCCGCTCGGCGACGGCACGGTAGCGGGCGGGTTCCGCGTCCGGCGGCAGGTCGAAGCCGACGAGCCGGGCGGTGGGCAGGCCGAGGAGGCGGGCCCACTCGGGGAAGATCCGCATGATGGACGACTCGCCGGTGCTGACGCCGACGAAGGCCATGGCCGCGGTGTCCGCGGCGGTGCCGGTGGCGGCGCCGGCCGGCGCGCTCAACGGACCGCCTCCGTACCCGAGTCGGCGGGTTCTGCCGGGTCCGCGGGGACGGCCGGGTCCGCTGGGCCGGGCGCGGTGCCGGAACCGCGGACCTTCGCCAGCGCCGCCGCGAACGCCCTGGCCCGTACGGTCAGCGAATCCCAGCGCCCCGCGGCGATGTGCGCCGCGGAGGCCAGCTCGCCGCCCGCGCCGACCGCCAGCGCGCCGGCGCCGAACCACTCCTCCAGGTTCCCGGCGGAGACCCCGCCGGTCGGCACCAGCGGCACGTCCGGGAACGGGCCGCGCAGCGCGCGGAGATAACCCGGGCCGCCGAGGGAGGCGGGGAAGACCTTGACCGCGTGCACGCCGAGCGCGGAGGCGGTCATGACCTCGCTGGGGGTCAGGGCGCCGGAGAGCACGGGCAGGCCCGTGTCCAGCATGGCGGCGGCCAGTTCCGGGGTGGTGCCGGGGCTGACCAGGAACGCCGAGCCGGCGTCGGCCGCGGCGGCGGCCTGCGCGGGGGTGAGGACGGTGCCCGCGCCCACCAGCGCCTCCGGGTGGCGGGCACATACCTCCGCGATGACCGCGGGCGCGTCCGGGGTGGAGTACGTGATCTCGATGCCCGTGACGCCGCCCTGGACCAGCGCCGCCACGGCGGCCAGCGCGCCGTCCGGAGTGGGGGCGCGGAGGACGGCGACGACGCCGGCGCGGCGCAGGCCGGCGAGCGGGGACGGGGGCGCGGCGGGGTCCGCGGGGGGCTGCTGGGTGGTCACGGTGCGCTCTCTTCGGTGGCGGGTACGGGCAGGGGTACGGGGTGGGGTACGGGGTGCGCGGGCTCGCGTCCTGCGAGCACGTCGAGGACGGCCCGTACGGCACCCGCGCCCATCCGGTCCACCGCCTCGACGGTCTGCGCGCCCAGGTGCGGGGTGAGGACCACCCGGTCGGCGAACTCGGCGGCCAGCAGCGGGCTTTCCGCGGCGGCGCCGCCCTCGCCCGCGAGGGTGTCCGCGGCGTACGCGGCCAGCCTGCCGTCCCGCAGCGCCGCGGCGACGGCGTGCTCGTCGACGAGGTCGGCCCGCGCCGTGTTGACGATGATCAGCCCCGGCCTGGCCCCGGCGAGCCACCGCTCGTCGACCACCCGGGTGCCGCCGGGAGCGTGCAGGCTCACCGCGTCGCACCGCCCGGCCAGCTCCGCGAGCGGCGTCCGCCGGACGCCCAGCACCTCGAAGACCACCGGGTCCAGGTACGGGTCGTGCCCCAGCACCTCGGTGCCGAACCCGGCGGCGCGGCGGGCCACCCCGCGCCCGACCCGGCCGAGGCCGACGACGCCGAGCGTGAGGGTGCCCAGCTCCCGGCCGCGGCGCGGCTGCCAGGACCCGGCGCGCACCGCCCGGTCGCCGGCGGCGATACCGCGCAGCGCGGCGAGGAGCAGCGCGATGCCGAGGTCGGCGACGGCGTCGCTGTTCGCGGCGGGGGTGTTGGTGACGGTGACGCCGCGGCGGGCGGCGGCGGCCAGATCGACGCTGTCGACGCCGACGCCGTAGCGCGCGACGACCTTCAGCCGCGGCGCGGCGGCCAGATGCGCGTCGGTGACCGGCGCGGTGCCGGCGATCCAGGCGACGGCCCCGGCCAGCAGCGGGGCCAGCTCGGCGGGGTCGTGGGCGGTGGAGCCGCGCACCACGCGCAGCCCGGCGGCGGCGAGTTGGTCCTCCACGGGCGCGGTGCCGCTGCCGAAGGACCGCGAGGTCACCAGCACCACGGGGGGCGCGCCGGCGACGGTTTCTGCTATCCCGCTCATCGCTTCTCCTTCGCGAACCACGGTTCCAGCCGCTCGTACGCCTCCAGGAACAGCGCGTGCCGCCGCCGGTAGTCGGCGTGCCGCCCCGGGTCCGGGGTGAACTCGGCGGTGACGCCGGACAGGTCGCGGGCGACGGCGAAGCCGTCGACGAGGCCCGCGCCGACGCCCGCGGTGACGGCCGCGCCCAGGCTGTTGGCCTCCTCGACGATGCTGCGGCGGCGCACGGTGGCGCCCCAGACGTCGGCGAGGATCTGCAGCCACAGGTCGCTGGCCGCGCCGCCGCCGATCGCGTCGACCCGGTCGACCGGGTGCCCGGCCTCGCGGAACGCGCCGACGCAGGTGGCGAGGTTGAATGCCACGCCCTCCAGCACCGCGCGGGTCAGATGCGCCTCCTGGTGGTGGCGGGTGAGGCCGAGGAACGCGCCGGCCGCGGCGGCGTTCCAGTACGGGGAGCGCTCGCCGAGCAGATGCGGCAGGAAGTACAGGCCCGCGGTGTCGGCGTCGGCCGCCGCGGAGAGCAGTTCGGGGAAGCGATCCCCGCCCTGGCCGGGCCGAAGCACCTCCGCGACCCAGTCCAGCGACGCGCCGCCGGCCTGCATGGTCGCGGTCGGCACGTAGCGGCCGGGGACGACGTGGTCGAAGGTCATGGTGCGCATCCGCGGGTCGTGCAGGGGCTGTTCGGCCGAGAGCGAGACCCAGGAGGAGGAGCCGAGATAGGTGTACGCGCCGTCGCCGGGGTCGATGACCCCGGCGCCCAGCGCGGCCAGCGGGCCGTCGCCGCCGCCGAGGACGACGGGGGTGCCGGCGGCCAGCCCGGTGGCCTCGGCGGCTTCGGGGAGCAGCGGTCCCGCGACGGTGGTCGACGGCACGATCTCGGGGAAGAGCGCCGGGTCGATGGCGGCCGCGGCCAGCACCTCGGCGGACCAGGCGCCGGCGGGCTGGTCGTAGGCGTTGGTGCTGGAGGCGTCGGAGCGGTCGGTGGCCAGCACGCCGGTGAGCCGGTGCACGACGTAGTCCTTGGCCAGGCAGACGTGGGCCACCCGGGCGAAGGTCTCCGGTTCGTGGTCGCGTACCCACATCACCTTGGTCAGCGAGTAGGTGGGGTGGAGCTGGTGGCCGAGCAGGCGGTACGCCCGCTCGGCACCCAGCGCCTCGGTCAGCCGGCCGGCCTGCTCCTGGCTGCGGTGGTCGGCCCAGATCAGCGAGGGCCGCACGGGACGGTACGCGGAGTCGAGCAGCACCGCGCCCATCATCTGGCCGCTGAATCCGACGGCGGCGACCTCCGCGGGGCGGACGCCGGTGTGCTCCAGCAGCCGCCGGGTGGCGGCGCAGACGGCGCGCCACCACACCTCGGGGTCCTGCTCGGCGACGCCGCCGGCGCGGAAGTCGGTGCCGTAGTGCTCGGTCAGCGCGGCGACCGGGGTGCCGTCGTCGGCGTGCAGCGACGCCTTGTCGCCGGTGGTGCCGAGGTCGTGCGCGATGATCATGGTGCCGCTCGTTTCGTCGGGGTCGGCTCACCGGCAGTCTCGTTGCCCGCGGTCCCCGGACCGGGTTGCGCCGTGCCGCCCGCCGGTACCGGCTCGCCGGGCTGTCCCGGCACCCCCGGCGGGGGTGCGTCCGCGACCGGTTTGGCCTTGCCGCCGCGGCGCAGGTTGTGAACGTGCTCAGTGGCGACGGCGGCGAGGATCAGCACGCCGATGACGATCTGCAGCCAGAAGGGGTCGATGCCCAGCAGCGTGCCGCCGTTGTTGAGCATGCCGACGACCAGCGCGCCGACGAGGGCGCCGAGCGCGCTGCCCTTGGCGCCGAAGAGGCTGGCGCCGCCGATCACGCAGGCGGCGATGGCCTGGAGTTCGTAGCCGTTGCCCGAGGTGGGCACGCCGTTGCCGAGGCGGGAGGCGAGGAGCACGCCGGCCGCGGCGGCGAGGGTGCCGGACAGCACGTACGCGCTGACGAGCACGCGGCGTACGGGCACGCCCGTCAGCCGGGCGGACTCGGCGCTGGAGCCGACGGCGTAGACGTACTCGCCCCAGACGGTGCGGCGCAGCAGCAGCGCGAAGAACACCGTGATGAGCACCATCAGCCAGGTCAGATGGGAGATGCCCAGCAGGCTGCCGCCGCCGATCTCGGCGAAGCCGTCGGGCAGCGGCTGCACGGTGCGGCCGTCGCTGAGCAGCAGGGTCGCGCCGCGGGCGGCGCCCATCATGCCGAGCGTCACGATGAACGGCGGCATCTTGAGGAACGCCACCAGCAGGCCGTTGATCAGTCCGGCGGCGGCGCCGACGAGCAGCGCGAGGAGCACCGCGGCCACGATCGGCAGTCCGCCGCCGGTGTCGTAGACCACCTTGGCGGCGACGATGCCGGACAGGCCGACGACCGAGCCGACGGACAGGTCGATGCCCGCGGTCAGGATGACGATGAGCTGGCCGACGGCGATGATCGCGAAGATGGACACCTGCCGGCCGAGGTTGTCCAGGTTGGTGCCGGTGAGGAACGACTCGGTGGACATGGTCAGCGCGAAGGCCAGCACCAGCAGCACGGGGATGCCGCCCGAGGTGCGGCCCAGCACCTGGCCGAGGCGCAGGATCTCCCCGTCGGCGGGCTGCCGGGCGGGGCGTTTGCCGAACTGGATGCCCTTGGACGTGCCGCCGCCGGCGGCGGGGGCGGTGGCTCTGGCGAGGTCGGTCATCGGTTCTCCAGGGACGGTGCGGAAGGTTCGGCGGGTCCTGGCCGGCCGGCCGCGGGGGCGCCGGCGGCGGGGGGCGCGGCCGCCGGGCCCACGGGGCTCGCCAGCCGCAGCACGGCCTCCTCGGTGGCCTCCGCGGCGGGCAGCGAGCCCACCAGACGGCGCTGGCGCACCACTTCGACGCGGTCGCACAGGCCCAGCAGTTCGGGGAGGTAGGAGGAGACGACCACGATCGCCAGGCCGTCCGCGGCCAGTTCGGCGATCACCTGGTAGATGTCGGCCTTGGAGCCGACGTCGACGCCCTTCGTGGGCTCGTCGAGCAGCAGCACCTTGGCGCCGGTGGCCCGCCAGCGGGCGACCAGCGTCTTCTGCTGGTTGCCGCCGGAGAGCGAGGAGACCGGGTCGCTCCAGTCGCCGAGCTTGATCCGCAGCCCCGCGGAGGCGGCGGTGACCTGCTCGCGCATCCGGCGGCGGCGCAGCACCCCGAAGGTGCCGGTGCGCGGCAGACTGGCGATGGCCACGTTCTTCTCGATGCTCAGGCCCAGCAGCAGCCCGGACTCCTTGCGGTCCTCGGGCAGCAGCCCGAGCCCGGCGCGGGCGGCGGCCCGCGGGGAGGTGGCGTTGACCCGGCGGCCGTCGACCAGGATCTCGCCGCCGAGCACCGGGTCGGCGCCGAAGGCGGCGCGCAGCAGTTCGGTGCGCCCGGAGCCGAGCAGCCCGGCCAGGCCGACGACTTCGCCGCGGCGTACGGTCAGGTCCACCGGCGCGGGGAATCCTGCGGGGCGCAGGCCCCGCAGCTCCAGCCGTACGTCCCCGGGGTCGGGGCGCTCGCCGGGGTACAGGTTCTCGATCCGGCGGCCGACCATCGACTGCACGAGGGAGTCCTCGTCGTAGTCGGACACCGGCCGGGTCTCGACCACCCGGCCGTCGCGCAGCACGGTCACCCGGTCGCCGACGGCGAACATCTCCTCCAGCCGGTGGGTGACGTACAGGACGGACACGCCCTCGTCCCGCAGCGCGGCGATGCGCGCCAGGAGGGCGTCCGCCTCCTGCGCGGACAGCGCGGTGGTCGGCTCGTCGAAGACGACGAGCCGCGCGTCGTGGCCGAGCACCCGGGCGATCTCGACCAACTGCCGGGTGGCAGTGGTCAGTTCCGACACCCGGGTACGGGGGTCGAGTTCGGCCAGCCCGACGCGGGCCAGCATCTCCCTGGCCTGCGCCCGCTGCCGGCGGCGGTCGACCCAGCCGGCCCGTGCCGGCATCCCGAACATGCTCAGGTTGCTCGCCACGGTCAGCTCGGGCATCAGGCTCAGCTCCTGATACACCACGCCGATGCCGGCGGCACGGGCCTCCGCGGGGGTGACGTGGGCGCGCATCTCGCGGCCCTGCACCCGGTACGCGCCGCCGTCGCGGGCCACCGCGCCGGTCAGCACCTTGATGAGGGTGGACTTCCCGGCACCGTTCTCGCCGGCGAGACAGTGCACCTCGCCCGGCGCGATGTCCAGGTCCACGGCGGCCAGCGCCGTCACGGCGCGATAGCTCTTACCCACGCCCCGCAGGCTGACCAGGGGGCTCGACTCGGGGGTTGCCATGGCCGGCCCTCAGCCCTTGGTCTTGGGCGGGTTGAGCAACTGCTCGTACTGGGCCTCGTCCACGGTCGACTTGTCGATGACGACGGCGCCCGGGTCGAGCCGGACCGGCGGGGTGCTGTCGCCCGCGGCCATCGCGGCCTCGACGACGCCCTGGTAGCCGAAGAAGAACGGGTTCTGGACGATGATCGCGTCGATGGACCCGTCGCGTACGCCCGCGATCTCCGCGGGGTCGGAGTCGAAGGCGACGACGGCGACGCGGTCGCTGGCGTTGCGCTCGGCCACGGCCTTGGCGGCGCCGGTGCCCGAGGTGTTGTTGTCAGCGAAGACCCCGGCCAGGTCGGGCGTCGCGGTGAGGGCGTCGTTGACCTGGGAGACGGCCTTGTTGAGGTCGTTGTCGTTGACGGAGGTCTGGATGATCTCGGCGTCGGGGCACTCGGCGGCCAGACCGCTCTTGAAGCCGTTGAACCGGTCGACCAGCACCTGCTGCCCGGAAGTCGAGCTCTCGTGCAGGATCTTGCCGTCCTTCTGCCCCTTGCCGGTGAGCAGTTCGCACATGCGGACCCCGGCCTGCTCGCCCGCCTTGACGTTGTCGGTGCCGATGAAGCCCTCGGCCTCGGTGGTGATCGCGTTGTCGACGGTGATCACCTTGATGCCGGCGTCGCGGGCCCGGTCCACCGCGCCGTTGAGCGCGGTGGAGGAGTTGGAGGCCAGCACGATGGCGTCGGCACCCCGGGAGATGGAGTTCTCCACCAGGCTGACCTGCTCCTCGATGTCGGTCTCCGAGGTCGGGCCGAAGAGCCCGAGGTCGATGCCGAAGTCGTCGCCCGCCTGCTTGGAGCCGGCGAGCATCGACTGCCAGAAGTCGGAGTCGGTGGCCTTGGTGATGACGTCGACCTTGGTGCCGCCGACCGCGGCGCCGCCGCCCGACGAGGAGCCGGAGTCGTCGAACGCCACCTTTCCGGCGGCGACGCCGCCGGCCGCGAAGACGACGGCCAGCGCGGCGGCCACCCCCGAGGAGACGAAACGGATGCGCGCCATGGCTACTCCTGGTTGCTAGGGGACGTGCTGGGGGACGAAGCGGTGAAGGGGACCAGCAGCGGCGGGGCGCCGTCCGGGGCGCGCCGGACGCGGTAGCCCATGCCGTGGTCGAGGACCCAGCCGTAGTCGTGGCCGGCGTTGCCGGGGTAGACGGCCAGGAAGCGGTACGGCTCGTCGCCGGTGTTGACGCTGCGGTGCGCCCAGCCCGGCGGGATGTAGCCGATGGCGCCCGGGTACATGTCGATCCACCGCGGCCGGTCGCCGTCGAAGAGCAGCAGCCCGCCGGTGCCGGCGAGGCCGAGGTAGATCTCGCCCTGCGGGTTGGGGTGCTGGTGCCCCTTGGTCATGTGGAACTCGCCGCCGACCGTGCCCGGCCGGATCGTGGTGATCGACTGCGGCAGCTCGCCCTCCGCCTCCGGCACGGGCGAGGAGGCGACGTCGTACACGACGGGGTCACCGCCGTCCCGTACCGCGGCGCGCCAGGCGTCGCCGTCGGCGAAGAGGCCGTCGAGATCGGACATGCGCCGGGTGAGCACCGGGCCCGACGGGCTCATGCCGCCGGCCCGCGGATCGAAGGTGATGAGACTCGGCTCGATGGGGGGCGATGCGTAGGACGGCACCGTGGCCTCCTGGGGTCGTGCGGGGTGTTTCCGGAGGGCGTCAGCGTGACGACCTGGTCATTTGACATCCTGTACGGTCAGGATGTCAAGGGTCCCGCAGCGGCCCTCCGCGCTCCCCCGCACACGCGTCGCGGCCGGCCCGCTCGGGTGAGCAGACCGGCCGCGTGGGTCGTGTCGGGGCGGGCGCGCGTACGGGACGCGTACGGCCCGGGGGCGTCAGTCGGTGACGATCATCAGGGGGCGGGGCGGGGCGCCCTGCTGCCGGGACAGCTCCACCTCGAAGCGGCTGCGGTCGCCGCGGTGGAAGGCGACGAAGCTCTCCACCGGGCGGCCCTGCTCGCCGACGCTGACGCTGCGCAGCACGAGCACCGGGGCGCCCCGGTTGACGCCGAGGCTGCGCGCCAGTTCCGCGGAGGCCACCGCCGCCTCCACCGAGCGCCGGCCCTGCACGAGGCGCACCCCGTACCGGCCCTCCAGCAGCGCGTACAGCGACTCCTGGGTCAGGTCCTCGTCGACCAGCCCCGGGGCGACCTCCTGCGGGACGTGGGTGATCGTGAGCACCCACGGCTCCTCCTCGACGAACCGCAGCCGCTCGATGACGATCACCGGATGCCCCGGCGGTACGTCCAGGGCCCCCGCGACCTGCGCGTCCGCCGGGACCACTGCGAGCCGGCGGACCTGGCTGCGCAGGTGGCCGCCGCGGGCGGCGACGTCCTCGTACAGCCCGGTGAGGGACTGGACCAGGCCCTCGGGGGTCTTGGGGTGGGCGACGAAGGTGCCGCGGCCCTTGATCCGCTCGATGACCCCTTCGGACTCCAGCTCCGCGAGGGCCTGGCGGACGACCGTCCGGGAGACCCCGTAGCGTTCGCACAGCTCGTGGTCCCCCGGCAGCCGGTCGCCGGGCTTCAGCTCGCGGCTCTCCATCTCGCCCAGGAGAATCTGCTTGAGCTGGTGGTAGAAGGGGAGCAGCGACGAACGATCGATACTTGACTGCATGTCATGAGAGGATAACAACCCTCCCGGCGCGACCGCCCGCCGGGCGCCCCTCCCCCGGCCCCTGTCCTCTCCCGCCGCCTTCCTCAGTCGGCCGGCACGAACATCTTCAGGTCGGTGAGGCCGGCGCTGCCCTCGTAGACGTTGGTGTAGAGGTCGCCGATCACGAACGAGTCGGGGTAGGCGGAGCCCTGCGGCCACTGGTCCGGCCAGGTGGTGCTGCCGTTCTTGTCGTTCTGCACCAGGTCGCCGTCGAACCGGCCGTCGTACTCCTCCGGCTTGGTGTTGTAGTGCCAGATCGGCGCGTTGTTCACGACGAACGGCCGGTGGAAGCGGAACGTCTGCTCGCCGGAGCGGGCGAAGTTGCCGCCGGCCTCCAGGGTGTATCCGGTGGCGTCGCGCTCGATGGCGAACGTGTAGTCCTCGTCCGGCATCAGCTCCGGCTGCAGCTCGCCCGCGGAGGAGAGCTGCTGCTCGGCGACGCCGCCGGAGCAGCTCGACATGAACCACTGCGAGTTCCCGGCGAGCCCGCCCTGTCCCGGGGTCCAGTTGGGCATCCCGCTGATCCACATGTTGACGGTGTTGAAGCTGCTGTCCTTGTAGTCGTAGTACTGCCCGGTCGAGGCGTCGCAGATCCGCCCGCCGGTGCCGCCGCCGACGCGGTCGGGGTGCTGGGCGAAGGAATCCATGAGCACCTTGCGGCGGTAGTGCCAGAAGTGGTTGTTGCGGGGCGCGGGGTCGGGGAAGTCGACGATCGACATGTAGTGGAAGCCGTTGTAGCCGTACGGGCCCTCGCGGACGTCCTGCCACTCGCAGTACGGCGCCGAGGCGTCGCCCTCCCAGCCGGGGCTGTTCGAGCCCTCGCCCCAGGGGTGCTGCGTCTTGCAGCCGTCGGCGTCGTACCCGTTGATCCGTCCTCCGTACTCGATGGAGCCGTTGCGCTTGCCGCCGAAGTCCAGCGTCTTGAGCTTGTACTCGATGCGGTACTCGTCCGGCAACTGCTCGGTCGGCCGCAGGATGGCGCCGCCGGTGTGGTCGGGGACGTCGAGCCGGGCGACGGGCTCGCCGCCCGCGGTGCCGTTGGTGATCGACGGCGGCTGCTCGATCTCGCCGTCCTTGTTCCAGTCGCGGCCCGAGAGCGAGGCCGTCAGCCAGCCGCCGTCGCCGACCGGGAATTCCTTGCGGTACGTGTCGAAGGAGTCCATCGCCTCCTCCCATGCCGGGCCGTAGTCGTTGCGGTACCACTGGCCGTCGTCGTCCATGATCGTGTCGAACGGCTCGTCGTAGGTCTCGCGGGACCAGGACGCGCCACCGGGGTCCAGCGGGTCGGCGAAGTCCTCCTCGTGCAGCAGTTGCCACTCCACGGCGGAGGCGGCGTCAGCGCCCTCCGGCGCGGCCGAGGCCGTCGCCGTGCCGCCCTGGAGGGCGGGGGTGAGCGCCAGGGCGCCGGCAGCGAGCGCGAGGCCCGCGCGGCGGGAGCGGACGGCGAGGCCGCGGGAGCGTGCGGGGGGTGGGGACGTAGACGTCATCAGAAGTTCCCGTCGGGGTCGTAGTACTTCTTCGCGTTGTCCTCGGTCACCATCGGCGAGGGCACGACGGTGTCCTTCTCGGTCTCCTCGCCGTCGAGGACGGCCAGGGTGCGGTCGAGGCCGAGGCTGCCGATCTCGTCCGCGTCGTTGAGCCCGGTGACCAGGTAGTTGGTGCCGTCGAGGATCGCCTTCACGGCCTCGGTCTGGCCGTCCACGCCGGCCAGCACGATGTCCTTCTCGCGCCCGGCGTCGGCCACGGCGCGCTGCGCGCCCAGACACATCGCGTCGTTCTCGCAGAACACCGCGTCGATCCCGGAGTGCGCGGCGAGCAGGCCCTCCATGACCTTCAGCCCGCCGTCGGTGGTCCAGTCGCCGTAGTCCGGCGCCTCGACCAGCTCGATACCGGGCGCGCCGTCGAGTGCCTGCTTCACGCCGCCGGTACGGGCCAGGCCGATGCTGTTGTCCGCGGGGCCGCCCTTGATGATCGCGACCTTGCCGCCGTCGGGCAGCCGCTCCAGCAGGAAGTCGCCGTTCTGCTTGCCGATGGCCTCGTTGTCCGGGCCGATCCAGCTCGTGTAGTCGCCCGTCTGGAACTTCCGGTCGACCAGTACGGCCGGCTTGCCCGCGGCCTTGATGGCGTTCAGCACCGCGGGCGCCGACTCCAGCGGGCCGCCGGAGACGATCACCGCGTCCACGCCCTTGGCGAGCAGGTCGTCGACGTTGGCGGCGAGCTTGGCGGCGTCGCCGCCGGCGTCGGTGGAGCGGACCTCGACGCCCTTCTTCTTGGCCCGCGCCTCGATCGCCTTGTCCATGCCGTTGAAGTAGGGGCCGCTGAGGGTGAAGTTGGCGACGCCCACGGTGTACGAGCCGTCCCCGCCGGAGTCGTCGGAGGAGCAGCCGGCCAGCGCCGTGGCGGTGAGGAGGCCGGCGGCGAGGGCCGCGGCCGTACGGGTGGAGATCATGTCATTCTCGCCTTCGTTCGGTCGGTGCCCCCGCTCCCGACGCGCAGCCGGCCGGCGCGCTGCACGAGGATGACGGCCACGATGATCAGGCCCTTGAGGACCTGCTGCCAGAAGCTCTGCACGTCGTGGAGGTTCAGCAGGTTGTTGATAAGGGCCAGCAGCAGCACGCCCGCGAAGGTCGCGCGGACCGAGCCCTTGCCGCCGGCCAGGCTGGCGCCGCCGATCACGCAGGCGGCGATGGCGTCCAGCTCGAACGCGGTGCCCACGCTGGGCTGCGCGATGCCCACCCGGCTGGCCAGGATCACCCCGGCGAGCCCGGCGCAGGCGCCGCTGATCGTGTACGCGAGCACCAGGTGCCTGCGCACCCCGATCCCGGCCAGCCGTACCGCCTCGGCGTTGCCGCCGATGGCGACGAGCGCCCGGCCGGGCGGGGTGCGGGTGAGGAAGATCCCGCCGAGGAGGAAGACGCCGAGCATGATCAGCGTGGCGGCGGGGAACGGCCCGGCGGTCGCCGAACCCAGCTCGAAGAAGCTCTCCTTGGTGGGCGCGACGGGTGTCTCGGAGTAGACGAACGCCAGCCCGCGCACCGTGGTCAATGCCGCGAGCGTCACCACGAAGGGGGCGATCGCGAACCGGGCCACGAGGGTGCCGTTGACCGCCCCGCAGCCGATGCCCACGGCGACCCCGGCCAGCAGCGCGAGGGGCACGGGCATGTCGGCGGCGAGCCCCGCGGCCATGATGCCGGTCAGCGCGACGACCGAGCCGACGGACAGGTCGATGCCGCCGGTGACGATGACCACGAGCATGCCGTAGGCCAGCAGGCCGGTGGTCACCATCTGCTTCATCAGGTTCGTGAGGTTGGTGTCGGTGAGGAACGCGTCGGTCGTGGAGCCGGCGACGGCGACGAACGCCGCCAGCAGCAGGAGCATCCCGGCCTCGGCGGTGAAGTCCCGGCCGCGTACCACCAGCCGGGGCGGCCGCAGGCGGGAGAGGACCGGGGCGGGGGCCCGGTCCGCCGGGTCCTTGCCGGTGGGCTCGGCGTCCTCCGGCTCCCCGGCGGTGCGCCGGGTCCGCGCGCTCCGCCCGGACTTCGCGGTGTCCGCCGCCGCGGGGCGCCCGTTCACGCGGCACGCCCGATCGCGTACGCGAGGACGCCGTCCTCGGTGGCGCCCTCCGCCGGTACGTCGGCGACGATCCGGCCCTCGTGCATCACCAGCACGTGGTCGCTCGCCCCGATCACCTCCGTGAGGTCGGAGGAGACCAGCAGCACGGCCATGCCGCCGCGGGCCAGCTCGTCGAGCGTCCGGTAGATCTCCGCGCGCGTCGCCACGTCCACTCCCCTGGTCGGTTCGTCGAGCAGCAGCACCCGCGGCCTGGTCAGCAGCCACTTGGCGAGCACCGCCTTCTGCTGGTTGCCGCCGCTGAGCGTCCACACGGGCAGCGCGGCGCAGTCGGCGGGGCGGATGCCGAGGCGGCGGACCATGGCCGCGGCCTCCCGGCGGCGGCGCGGCCCGTCGAGCAGCGGGCCGCGGGTGGCGGTGTGCAGCGTGGTCAGGCCGATGTTCTCGGCGGCGCTCAGCCCGGGCACCAGTCCGGTGCGCTGACGGTCCTCGGTGACGAGGGCGAGCCCGGCGTCGATCGCCGCGCGCGGCCCGGCGAACCGCGTTCCCGGCGCGGGCGCGTCCCCGTTCTCGTCCCGTACGGCCTGCGCCCGCACAGAACCCGCCGCCGGGGGCTCGGCGCCGAACACGCACCGCACCAGCTCGCTGCGGCCCGCGCCGACGAGCCCGAAGAGCCCGGTGATCCGCCCGGCGTGCAGCCGGAACGACACGTCGTGGAACTCCCCCGGCCGGCTCAGGCCCTCGACCTCCAGCAGCGCGGGGCCCGGCCCGGTGCGCTTCGCCGGGTACAACTGCCCGGTGCTGCGGCCGGCCATCAGCCGGATCAGCCGGTCCTCGTCGGTGTCCGCCGGTACCGTACGGGCCACCACCCGGCCGTCCTTCAGCACCGCGATCGAGTCGGCCAGCTCCCCGATCTCGGCGAGCCGGTGGGACACGTAGACGATCAGCACCCCTTCCTCGCGCAGCCGCCGGACGAGGGCGAAGAGCGCCTGGAGGTCGGTGCCCGCGAGCACGGCGGAGGGCTCGTCGAGGATCAGGACCCGGGGCCGGCCGGCCGCGAGTGCCTTGGCGATCTCCACCATCTGCCGGCGGGCGACGCTCAGCCGGCCGGCTTCCGCCCGCGGGTCGACGGCGCCGAAGCCGATGCCCGCGAGGAGGTCGGCGGCGCGGGCGTGCGCGGCGCGCCAGTCGACGAGCCCGCCGAGGCGCCTGGGCAGGTGGCCCAGCAGCAGGTTCTCGGTCACCGACAGCTCGGGGACCAGGGTCAGTTCCTGGTGCACGGTGCGGATGCCGTGCGCCTGCGCCGCGTGCGGGGAGCCGAACGCGACGCGCTCGCCGCCCACGTGCAGCTCGCCCGCGCTCATCGGCTCGGCGCCGGCGAGCACCTTGATGAGCGTCGACTTCCCGGCCCCGTTGGCACCGACGAGGGCGAGGACTTCGCCGGCGTGCCCGACGAGGTCGACGCCGTGGAGCACTTCCGTGCGGCCGTACGACTTGTGCACGTCGCGCATCCGCAGCACCTCGGGCCGCGCCGCGCGCTCCCCGGGCGCGCGCTCCCCGGCGGCGCTCACGCGAGCGCCTCCTGCACGATGACGGTCTTCTGCCGGGTGAACTCCCGCGCCGTGTCGTGCAGTCCCTCGCTGCTGCCGCCGGTGTCCCCGGGCCCGCCGAAGGGCAGGTTCTCGGCGCGCAGGGCGGTGGAGCCGTTGATCACGACGCCGCCGACGCGCAGCCGGCGGGCCATCGCGAACGCCCGCCTGAGGTCGCGGGTGTGCACGGCGGCCTGGAGCCCGTACGGGGAGTCGTTGGCCATCCGGACCGCGTCCATCGGGTCGGTGAACCGGGCGACGGGCGCGACCGGGCCGAAGATCTCCTCGGCCAGCGCCGGACTGCCGTCGGGGACGTCGACGAGCACCGCCGGTTCGTAGAACGCCTTGCTGCGCCACCCGCCGGCCGCGCGCCGCGCCCCGTCCCGGATCAGCGACGCCACCGCGGTCTCGACCCGCTCGGCGGCGTCCTCGCTGATGAGCGGGCCGACGTCGGTGCCCGGCGCCAACTGGTCGCCGACGGTGAGGCGGATGGTGCGGGCGAGCAGGGCGTCCACGAACTCGTCGTGCACGGCGTCCTGGACGTAGACGCGCTTGACGGCACAGCAGATCTGGCCGTTGCCGCGGGCGAGCCGGCCGAGCACGACGGCCTCGGCGGCGGCGTCGACGTCGGCGTCGGCGCAGACGATGAGGGCGTCGTTGCCGCCGAGTTCCAGGTGGGTCTTCTTCAGCGTCGCCGCCGCGCGGCGGGCGATCTCGCGTCCTGCCGCGGTGCTGCCGGTGAGGCTGACGGCGGCGACGGCCGGGTCGTCGGCGAGCCTGCGGGAGACGTCGGGGCCGCCGGTGAACACCTGGTGCGCCTCGGGCGGGAAGCCGGCCGCGGCGACGAGTTCGGCGACGCGCAGCACGGTCAGCGGGCAGCGCAGCGGCGCCTGGACGACGACGGCGTTGCCGGCGGCGAGCGCGGCGGCGGCCTTGTGGGCGTACAGCTCGACGGGATAGTTGAACGGCACGAGCGCGGCGACCGGGCCGAGCGGCTCGGTGAGCGTCACGGCGAGGTGCCGCTCCAGTCCCGGCACGGCGTCGAGGGGAATCTGCCGCCCGAAGAGCCGGGTGGCCTCCCCGGCGAAGCCGCGGAAGATGCGGGCGGCGGCGGCGAGTTCGTCGGATGTCTGGGCGAGGGGCTTGCCGTTCTCGGCGGCGAGCAGCGCGGCGAGTTCCGGCGTGTGCGCGTCGAGCAGCGCGGCGACCCGGGTCAGCCGGGTGGCCCGCTGATGCGCGGGCATCGCGGCCATGGCGCGCTGTCCGCGCAGGGCCGACTCGGCGACGTGATCGATGTCTTCGGGAGTGAACTGCGGTACGTCGCCCAGGTGCTCGCCGGTTCCTGGGTTGCGGACATGACAGGTGGGCATCTCGGCTCTCCGTGGGGCGGCGGCGTTCGAGATTCCGAACGGCGCCGATGCTCACAACGGCGTGTCAATTTGTCAATCCACCTGACTAATTAACATCCCATGTCTTTCCCCAGGTGGGAGCGCACCCACGAGCCGGCCTCCAGCCGGGGACGCCGGGGCGGGCGCGGCGTGACGCGGCAGCGGGCGGAACGCGACCGGGCCGTGCGTGAGGGGTGCTCGCGCGGTGGCGACGGGAACGCACCCCCCGGGGTGGCCTCCGGCCGGGGCTGGGGGGCGCCGGAGGCGGGGGGACACGTGGATCACGAGTCGGCTTCCGCCGGGGCCGAAGAGGCGCGGGAGCGGGCCGGACGCGAGGAGGCGGTGGGGAGCACACCACCGGGTGGCCTCCGGCCGGGACCGTGGAGAGGCACGCGGACCGGGGACGGGGACCCGCCAGCCCGCGGAACGCGGCGTGGCCGTGCCTGACAGCAGGCGCACGGTCGCGCCGCGAACGCTCACGGGTCGACCGCCGCCGGGCGGGATCGCGGGACGCGGGAGGGCGCGGACGCGGAAGCGGGCGGGACGCGACAGGCCGTGCGTGAGGGGGGCTCGCGCCCACGGGGTGGCCTCTCGTCGGGACGGGAGGGGCACAGAAACCCAACAGCGCGCGAAGCCCGACGGAGTCGCGCACGCCAGGGCTGCACGGCGGCGGCGGAGACACACAACACGGCGGGCTCCCGCCGGGACCGAGGAGCGGTGGGGGGCCGCGGGACGCGGGAGCGGGCGGGACGCGATGGAGCCGCCCCTGGCAGGGGTCGCGCCCTCACGGGTCCGCTGCCCCGCCGGGGCGGGACGCGACCATGGTCGGGAGCCCGTGGAACGCGACGGGCCGCGCCTGAGGGCTCGCGCAGCCGCGGCGGGAACGCGCCCACGCAGTGGCCGTCCGCCCCGGGCCGGGAGCGGCGCGGGCGGCAGGACGCGGGCTCCCGGTGTCCACGTTCGTGGCCGCCCCGCCCGCGACCATGCCCGCCTCGTTCGCGAGGATCCGCCGCGTGGCCGCGTTGGGCCGGCAGAAGGCGCTGGAGAACGTGCACGAGCCTGGCCCGACCTCAGCCCCCGCGCGGCGAGGTCCGCCGCCGTCAGCCGCGCCGGCGGCTGCTCCACCGGCCGCTCGGCCGCTGCCCGTTCCATCGCCGAGCGGGCCGGATGCGAAACGGGGCCGTGCTTCGCGACGGCACGTACCCCGCCCGGCGCCCGTCCTACGCGCGCGGCCGGGGGCCCGCGTGGCGGGGGCTCGTCCCGACCGGGGCGGGGCGACGCGGCGAGGGCCGTGCCTCACCGCGGGCTCGCCCGCTCACGGTGGTGACGCGTCCGGCCCCGCCGGGGCCGCCCTCGCCGGCAAAACCCGGCCCCGGTCGGCGGGGCCGGGAGGGGCGTGGCGTCAGACCTTCCAGGGCATCTCGAAGCCGAACTCGTACAGGTAGATGCCGAGCAGCACGCCGCAGATCACCAGACCGACCGCCGTCAGGATCGCGTTCCGCCGGCGGACCTTCGGGTCCAGGGCGCGCTGCGCGGCCTCCGTGACCTTCCGCTTCGTCCAGTGCAGGACTATCTGCGCCCACACGAACTCCGTCGCCCACACCGCCATGCCCGCGAAGATCACCAGCCAGCCGGGGCCCGGCAGCGGCAGCAGGATGATGCCCCCGATGACGATCGCCAGGCCCACTATGAAGACCCCGACCTGCCAGCTCACGTGCAGCGCGCGCGAGCGCTGGATGAAGTGCGGCGCCTTGGACCCCCACGTCCGGTGCTCCGGGGTGTCCGGCTTCTCGGGCTCGTCCAGCTTCGCCACCGGAGCGTCGGTGTCGGCTTTGTCCATTCTCTCGTCCCCCTGATCGCCACGCTCGACATCCATGGACACACGTTACGGGTTGCGGCACCCCCGGCCGTCCACCCGCCGGACCGTCGTACGGGGCCCTTCTCCTCCCCAGGGTGTACGCCCCCGACCAGGCCGGCCCCGGTACCGGCACGGCCCCACCCGCACCCCCCGCGTGCCGCGCGCTCGACGCCGAGGGGGTTGACGTCGCGGCCACCCGCGTTCTACGTTGGGCAAACCGGTTTGGCAAACCGGTTTGCGTGAGAGGAGAACGGGATGGCACGACCGGTCATAGCGGATGTCGCCGCCCGTGCGGGCGTCAGCAGGACGACCGTCTCGCACGCCCTGTCCGGCAAGCGGCCCGTCAGCCCCAGCGTGCTCAAGCGCGTACAGGAGGCGATGGCCGAGCTCGGCTACGTGCCGCGGCGCGCGGCCCAGACGCTCAAGAGCGGCGCTTCCCAGATCGTCGGCCTCATCGTGCCGGACATCAGCAACACCTTTTTCGCCGACCTCGCCAAGGGCGTCGAGGACGTCTCCCTGGAGCAGGGCTACAACGTCGTCTTCGGCAACACCGCCTTCGAGGTCGAACGCGAGCGCTTCCACCTCAACATGATCCGGTCGCGGGCCGTCGACGGCGTCGTCTACGCCGCCGGTGCGCCCTCGCCCGCCCCCGACACCGCCGAGATGCTGGCGGGGATCCCCTTCGTGCTGGTCGACGAGGAGGTGCCGGGAATCGGCGCCACCAGCGTCGTCTCGGACAACGCGGAGGGCGGACGCCTCGCCGCCCGGCATCTGGCGGCCCTGGACCACCGGGACGCCCTCGTGCTGTCCGCCTCGTCCCAGCTCATGTCGAGCCTTCGTCGCGTCGAAGGTTTCCGTGACCTCTGGCAGGAGACGGGCGGCAGTTGCGAGGTGCGCCCCGGTGGGTTCACCTACGACGGCGGCTACGCGGCCGTACGCGAAGCCGCCGCCCTCTTCCTCGACCGCGGCTTCACCTGCGTCTTCGCCGTCAACGACATGATGGCCCTCGGCGCCGTCGCCGCCCTGCGCGACCTGGGGCTCGCCGTCCCGGCGGACGTCTCCGTCGTCGGCTTCGACGACGTGCTGGCGGCCCACCTGATCGAGCCCGCGCTCACCACGGTGCGCCAGGACGCGGCCGTCCTCGGCCGGACCGCCGCCGAGGAGCTGTACCGCATCATCGCCGACCCCGGGAGCGGGCCCGAGCACACCGTGCTGCCCGTGACCTTAAGGGAACGCCACTCCACCGCGCCGGCGGCGACCCGCCGCCCGGCAGCCAGAAGGAGAGCGCCAGGCCGCACCAGAGAGTGAGGAGCGTGAGACGTGTCCGGCATCCATGTAGCACAGGCATCGAAGCTGTTCGTCAGCCGCCGGCGGGAGACGCTCGCGCTCTCGCGGACGGAACTCAGCGTGGCATCCGGGGAGATCGTCTGCCTCGTCGGCCCGAGCGGCTGCGGCAAGACCACGCTGATGAACCTCATCGCCGGCTTCGAGCAGCCCACGGAGGGCAGCGTCGAGGTCGGCGGCCGGCGGGTCGAGGGCCCGTCGGCGGACCGCGCCGTCGTCTTCCAGGCGGACGCGGTCTTCCCCTGGCTGACCGTGCGGGACAACGTCTCGTACGGCCCGCGCACGCGCGGCGTACCGCGCTCGGAGTGGGCGCCGGCCGTCGACCACTTCCTGGCCCAGGTCGGGCTGAGCGACTTCGCCGACGCCTACCCCAAGGAGCTGTCCGGCGGCATGCGCAAGCGCGTCGACCTGGCCCGCGCCTACGTCAACGAGCCCGAGGTGCTGCTGCTCGACGAGCCGTTCGGCGCGCTCGACCTGTTCACCAAGGAGGAGATGTGGCTCTTCCTGATCAAGACGTGGGAGGCCGCGCCGAAGACCGTCCTCTTCGTCACCCACGACATCGAGGAAGCCCTCTTCCTCGGTGACCGGATCGCGGTCATGACGCCGCGCCCGGCACGGGTGCGCGAGATCGTCGAGGTCCCCTTCGACCGGCCCCGGGACCTCGACGTCCGCGGCGAGCCCGAGTTCCAGCAACTGCGCCTGCGCATCGCCCATCTGCTGAGGGAGACGACCGATGACGCTGCCTGAGACGACTCCCGTACGCCCGCCCGCGGCGCCGGACCAGCCGGCCCGTACGCCGAAGCACCCCGCGCGGCGGCTGGCGGGCCCCGCGCTGTCCGTGGCCGTGATCGCGCTGGCGCTGTTCTTGTGGTGGCTCTTCACCACCGCCACCGACGCCATCGACCCGCTGAAGTTCCCCGCGCCCGACAAGGTGTGGGACAGCGCGTCGAACCTGCGCGAGACGCTGTGGTCCGACGCCACCGCGACGCTCGGCCGGGTCGTGGTCTCGTGGTCCGTCGGCAGCGCCCTCGGCGTCGCGGTGGGGCTGCTCATGTCCCGTTCCCGCACGCTGTTCTACGCGCTGACGCCGGTGATCGAGGCCGTCCGGCCGATCCCGCCGGTGGCCCTGATCCCGTTCGTCATCCTGTGGTTCGGCATCGGCGACAGCGGCAAGATCTTCCTCGGCGCGCTGGCCTCGTTCATGGTCATGGTCGTCAACACGATCGTGGCCGCGGGGAACGTCAACCCGCTGTACGGCCGGGCCGCCAGGTCGCTGGGCGCGGGATCCGGGCAGGTCTACCGCACCGTGGTGCTGCGGGCCATCGTCCCCGAGCTGCTCTCCGGGCTGCGGATCGGCAGCGCGCTGACGTTCGCGGTCGTCGTGGCCGCGGAGTTCCAGGGCGCGCAGAGCGGGCTGGGGCGGCTGATCATGCAGGCCAGCCGCACCCTCAACACCCCGTCGGTGCTGGTGGGCACGATCATCATCGCGATCGAGGCCGTCCTGCTCGACCGGATCATCAAGCTGCTGAGCGACCGGGCCACGCGCTGGTCCGCGTCGGCTCCGTGAGCGCTCCCCGCGCCGTCCCGACGCCGGGGCGCGCGCACGAACCACCCGAGGAGGGCACGACATGCGCACGTCCTCACCCCTGACCGCCGGCCTCGCCGTCTCCGCCGCCCTGCTGCTCACCCTGTCCGCCTGCGGCTCGGGCTCCGAGCCCGGCGGCGGCGACCCGAACACGGTGCGGCTGGGCATCTCCCCGTTCCAGGACACCATGCTGCCGATCATCGGCCAGGAGAAGGGCTGGTTCGAAGAGGAGGGCCTGAACGTCGAGCTGAAGACGCTCGCGTGGAACACGGTGACGCCCTCGGTCGCCTCCGGCTCCGTGGACGTGGCGATCAACAACACCACGGGCCTGGTCTCGGTGGCCGAAGCCACGGGCGACATGGTCTACGCCTACGGCTTCAACCCGTTCACCGAGGGCTCCGCCCTCGTCGCCCGACCCGGCAGCGACCTCACGACGTACGAGGACGCCGTCAAGAAGGGCGCGGACGAGGAGAAGGCGCGTACCGAGGTCATCGAGCAACTGCGCGGCAAGACGGTCGTCACCACCAACGCCACCGACATGGGCAAGGCCCTCGACTACGCGCTGGAGTCGGTCGGCATGTCGACCGACGACGTGACGGTCATCGACATGGACCCCGACCAGGGCCTCGCCGCGTTCCTCTCCGGTACGGGCGACGCCTACATCGGCGGCGCCCCGCAGCGCGCCCGGGCCGTCGCCGACGGCTCCCCGGTGCTGCTGGCCGGTCCCGACCTGGCCCCGCCGCCGATCAACGGCTGGGTCACCACGGACTCGTACCTGGACGAGCACGAGGACAAGATCCTCAAGCTCACCCACGTCATGCACCGCATCTTCCGCTACTGCGACGCCGAGACCGAGGCGTGCGGGAAGACGATCACGGACCGGCTCAACAAGGAGACCGGCAGCCAGTCCAGCGTCGAGGACTTCGTGGCCGCCTGGCAGAAGATCGAGCTGTACGCGCCGAACGCGGCCGCGGTGAAGAAGTGGGTCCTGGACGAGGACGGCGTCGCCTACTGGAAGCGCACCTGGGACGGCGACAACGACTACCTGACCCGCACCGGCGCCCTCGGCTCCCCGGTCGACCCGAAGAAGCACTTCGCGGGCGGGCAGGTCTGGCAGGACTACGTCGACAAGTACGGCGAGCACGAAGAGGGCTACTGAGCACGGCGGCCCCACGGGCCGGCAGGCAGAGCGAGGAGGACGCCATGAGCGGCAAGCACACCATCCACCACATCGTGACCGGCGAGCTGGAGAGCTCGCTGTCGGTGAGCCTGCTGAACAGCGGCGCGCATCCGGATCTCGACCGCGAGTCCGTGCTCCCGTACGGCTACCGCCACGACATCCGGCGCCGGGACGGCAGCCTCCACGAGGGCGTGATGGTGCCGGTGCCGGTCTGGCTCATCGAGGGCGCGGACCGCACCATCCTCATCGACACCGGCCTCGGCGACCTCGACGAGGTCTCGGCCATGCAGTCGCGCTACGGCGTCGGCTTCGTCGCCGAGCGCCGCGGGTCGCAGCAGGACATCGTCGCGGGCCTGGCCAGGCACGGCGTCCGGCCGGAGGACGTGGACGTCGTGGTCCTCACGCACCTGCACTTCGACCACATCGGAAACAACGAGCTTTTCCCGCGGGCGACCTTCGTCGTGCAACGCGACGAGCTGCCGCAGGGAATCGCGCCGCCGCAGTTCTGCATGTTCTATTACCCGGAGTACTCGTACAAGGTCACCGACGTACGCGACCGGCTCCGGGTGATCGACGGCGACGTGGAACTCGCGGACGGCATCAGGCTGGTGAAGATCGGCGGCCACACCCCCGGCTGCATGGTGGTCATGGTCGAGACCGAGAGCGGCACCGTCTGCCTCACCAGCGACGTCATGTACAACTACCGGAATCTGGAGCTGAACTGGCCGATGGGGTCCTTCTGGGACCTGGCCCAGCTCATGCGTGGATACGACCGGCTGCATCGCGAGGCCGACATCATCGTCCCCGAGCACGACTGGCAGTTCACGGAGCACTTCCCGAAAGGAACCATTCGTTGACGCTCCCTTCCCTGAGTGGAGAGGGTTCTTACGGCTCGCACCGTGAGACTTCCTGTTTCCTTGCCGACTGCCCGCCCGGAGAACTCCGTTGAGGTCTTGCACCAGCTCCGCAGCCTGTAACGGCCCGTCCGGCCGCCAGGAGGTTCTTCGCTGCGTTCACGTCCCGATCGCGGGTCGTTCCGCAGTCGCACGTCCAGGTGCGAATGTGCAGGGGCATCTCGTCTTGCAGGGTGAACACAGCCTGGAGGAGGGAAACCACCGGTCGACCACGATCACTGTGCGGCCATACCAGGCGGCTTTGTCCTCCAGCATCCTCCGGAACTGCGACCATGCCGCATCGCTGGTGGCGCGGGCAAGGTTGTGGTTCTTGACCGTGTTACGTACGTCCTGACGGAGCGCCCACGCCTCACTGCGGGCAGCGAGCGCCATGTCGTAGACCTTCCGCAGTCACGCTCACAAGTGAGCGGGACCGCCGGTTAGAGATCAATCCTGCCGGTCAGAGCGCTGGGATCCCTCTCGGCGGCGAACCCAGCCCGTTGCCCTGCTCCGCAGGACCGTTTCCCCTCCGCCCTGAAGGACGGAGTATTCACGGAGGTAAACCGATGACCGCGAAGAAACTGCTGCTCCTCGGTGAGTCGTGGACCACGCACATGATTCACCAGAAGGGCTTCGACACCTTCACGACCACGGAGTACGCCGAGGGTGCGGGCCCGCTCACGGCGGCGCTGTCGCGGCGCGGCTGGGAGGTCGACCACCTCCCGGCGCACACCATAGAGCGGGACTTCCCCACCGACGCCGCGCGGCTGGGCGCGTACGACTGCGTCGTCGTCTCCGACGTCGGCGTGAACACCTTCCAGCTCACCCGCTCCGTCTTCACCGACGGCGACCGGGACGTGGACCGGCTGGGGATGCTCCGGACGTACGTGGAGGAGGGCGGCGGGCTGGCCATGGTCGGCGGCTACCTGTCGTTCGCGGGCATCGACGGCAAGGCGCGCTACGGCGCCAGCCCGCTGGCCGACGTCCTGCCCGTCCGCGTACTCGACCACGACGACCGCCGCGAACTCCCGGACGGCCGCATCCCCGCCCCGCGCCCGGAGCCGCACCCGGCACTGCCGGAGGTGGCGGGGCCGTGGCCGTACCTGCTGGGCTACAACAAGACGGTGCTGCGTGAGGAGGCGACGCTGCTCGCGGAGATCGACGGCGACCCGCTGATCGCGGTACGCGAGGTGGGCGCGGGCCGCACGTCGGTCTTCACCTCCGACATGTCGGCCCACTGGGCCCCGGCGGCGTTCACGGGCTGGCGCGGCTACGGCGCACTGTGGGACGCACTGCTGACCTGGACGGCGAACGCCCGGCGGGGCGCGGCGGAGCCGGCGACGCAGGGACCGACGGCGGGTTAGCCGGCCCGCGGGGGGGGCGGTGCCAGAGCAGGGGGAGGCCGGCCCGACAGGACGGGGACGACGGGACCGGGACGACAGGACCGGCGCGTTGGGCCGGGACGGTCGGGCTGCGTGACGGGCGGCGCCCGGCCGCGTAATCGGGGGTGCGGCCGGGCACCGCCCGCCGCACGCCACCGACCCTTCACCGCACCACCCCAGCCGGCCCTTACCGCCGGGCGCCCGCCAGGCGGCGGGGCCGCCGGGCGCTGTAGCTCCGGGGGCGGAGGCGGAGACACGGGGCGACCGCGCCTGAGGCGGCCCGCCGGGGCCGCAAGGACCGGGGCGACGGGCAGCGCCCCGGCCGGGTAGTCGGGGGTACGGCCGGGCGGCGCCCGACGTGCGCCCCGGGCCCGTCACCGAGGCTTCGCCGAGGCGGCCCCTTCGACCTGTGGCGCCGCCTCGGTACGGGTGGGGCGCCCGGCGTTCGGGCTACTCGCTGCCGCTCGGCCTTCCCTGGCTGGGGGGCCCGACCAACCGCACCGGCTTCAGCGGCTGTTACTCCCGCGATCGCGCGAAAGCGCCCCGGTGCCCGGCCCCTTCCCGGTCGGCGGTGACGCCACGACCCCGCACCGGAGCGCCCCCGTGCCGGGCTCCCCCGTTGCCCGCGGTGGAGCCGCGAGTGCTTGACGCCGTTACGTCGCGCGGATAGCGTCCGCCAAGGCGTTTTAGCAAGCGCTTACTGAGATCGTGGGATCCTCTTCTGGCAGGGGAGATGACGCAATGCGCAAGCACAGCGGGAGCGTTGCCGCGCGGGCTGTCGCGGCGGCCGCGGCGCTGGTCCTGACCGCACTCGCGGCCGGGCCGGTGCAGGCGGTGCAGGGTGGGGACACCGCGGACGGGGACAGGCGGGGGGCGCCCGTCGTGTTGCCGGCGCTGGGGCCCGGCCTCGTCGCGTACTACGACTTCGGCCATCCGGTCCCCGGCAGCCCCGCCCTCGAAAGCGACCGTGGCCGCTCCGGCACCGACATCGAACTCGTCAACGGCGGCGCCGCCATGCGCGTGCCCGACAGCGCCTTCCCGGGCGCCGGGTCCGCGCTGCAGACCGCCCAGGTCTCCCCCGCCACCGCCGGGAACGACGACTGGAAGGCCGGCCTCTACCGCCCCGGCGGCGTGCCGAGCATGCGCGCGTTCAACGGGGCGCAGTCCGCCACCGTCATGGGCTGGTTCAAGATGACCGGCGACAACCCCTCCCCCAACTCCAACACCGCCGACCCCCATGACCGTTACGGCGCCGTCGGCCTGGCCGGTGTGCTCTCCGGCAACTCCGACGGCCACGGCGTACGGGCCCTGCTGGAGCTGATCGAGGTGAACGGCGAGATGCGCCTCGTGGCGCTGGGCCGCCGGGTCGACGAGGGCGCCTCGCAGACGTTCGCCGCCGCCGAGGACTGGCGCCGGCTGCTGCCGCCCGACGAGTGGGTGTTCCTGGCCGCGACGTTCGACTACTCCGACGGCACCATGGCGCTGTTCCGCAACGGCGAGCGCCTCGACGGCTTCTACACCAACCCCGGCGACCCCTGGCAGGTCGGCGGGCCCGGCGAGCACCGCGCCTCGCCCACCGATCCCCGGGGCATCAAGATCGGCGGGAGCTTCCCGCAGAACACCCGCGAGGGCAATCCCTGCAACTGCCGCATGGACAGCCTGATGTTCCTCGACCGCGAGCTGACCGGCGGTCAGGTACGGGCGCAGTACCGGCTGATGGTCGCGCCCCGGCCCTGAGCCGCCACCCGGCCACCCGGTCACCGGCCCCCTTCCCGTAGTACGCCGTTTCCCGTAGTACGCCGTCCGCCGCACCACGCGCCCGCGCACCCGCACCCCCAGAACGGAGCCCGGCATGCCCCTGTCCACCCGCAGAAAGCCCCGCCTCCTCGCCCCCGCGCTCGCCGCCGCCGTGGCCGCGACCGCCTTCCTCACCGCCCCCGCCGAGGCCCGCACCGAGCCGACCGCCGCGCCGGGCGCGACCGCGGGCGCCGCCGCGCCCGGCGACTCCCTGCTCCCCAAGCCGGTACCCGCCAAGCTCGGCCTCGTCGTCGAGGAGTACGCGCAGTTCCCGGAGTCGGAGCCCACTCCCCCGCCGACCGACCCCCGGCTGATGCGGCACGCCCGGATCAACGCGCTCACCGAACTCCCCGACGGCTCCGGCCGCAAGGCGGTGCCCGACCTCAACGGCAAGCTGTACCTCGTCGAGGACGGCGCGCAGCCCCGCACGTACCTCGACGTCGGCGCCACCTTCGCGCCCCAGTTCTTCTCCGGCCAGGGCCTCGGCCAGGGCTTCGGGTACGCGGCCTTCCACCCCGACTTCGCGCGCAACGGCATCTTCTACACCGTGCACACCGAACTGGCCTCCACCACCGACAAGAAGCCGGACCTCACCCCGCAGCCCAACACCGGCTACCACGGCATCATCACCGAGTGGACCGCCGACGACCCGGCCGCCGGCACCTTCTCCGGCACCCGCCGCGAGGTGCTGCGCCTCGGCTTCAACGGCCGCATCCACGGCATCCAGCAGATCGCCTTCAACCCCACCGCCCGCAAGGGCAGCGCCGACTACGGCAAGCTCTACCTCGCCGTGGGCGACGGCGGTACCGGCGTGCGCACCACCGAGCCGCAGAACCTCGCCCTGCCGCACGGCAAGCTGCTGCGGATCGACCCGCGCGGCAGCAACAGCGCCAGCGGCAAGTACGGCGTGCCCGCCGACAACCCGTTCGCCGACCGCCCCGGCGCCCTCGGCGAGGTCTACGCGTACGGCTTCCGCGACCCGCACCGCTTCAGTTGGGACACCGGCGGCAAGCACCGGCTGTACCTCGGCCACATCGGCGAGCACGCCATCGAGTCCATCTACGAGGTGCGGGCCGGGGACAACCTCGGCTGGAGCGAGCGCGAGGGCCCGTTCGTCTTCGACAAGAACCCGGCCGACCCGTGCGACGCGTACAAGCCGCTGCCGCCCGACGACGACACGTACGGCTACACCTACCCCGTCACCGCCTACGACCACGACCCGCCGGCCGACTGGAACTGCACCTCCGACGTCGGCCGGGCCGTCTCCGGCGGCTTCGTCTACCGCGGTGACGACCTGCGCAAGCTGCGCGGCACGTACCTCTTCGGCGACCTCGTCGACGGCCGCGTCTTCGGTACGAAGACGGGCGAGATGAACCGCGGCGCGGCCGAGATGGCGACGATCCACCAGCTCAGGCTCTACGACGCCGCCACCGGAAACCTCGTCACGGCGCAGGACCTGGCCGGCGACACCCGCGTCGACCTGCGCTTCGGGCAGGACTCGGCGGGCGAGCTGTACCTGCTGGCGAAGGCGAACGGCAAGGTCTGGAAGGTCACCGGCACGCGCGGCCCCGCGCTGCCGTAGCCGAAGGAAGGCCGGCCCGTACGCAACGGGCGCGGGCGGCGGTCCGGGAAGCCGGGCCGCCGCCCGCGCCCGTTCTCCCTGTCTCCGGCCGGACACCGCCGAACTCCCGTCGGCGCGCCCCCGATTCCGGCGAATTCTCCCCGGCGGCGGCCCGCGCGGGCAACATCCGCAAATGCTCCAGCATGGGTAGTGCCCACTACCCGATCGAGCAGTGGACCGGCAGCAGAACGCAGGTCTAGCCTCCTTGATCAGTGTGCAATTCCTCTGCCGAATACGACGCGCCCATTTGCGGATCCAGCCCACGCACGAACAAGGAGATCGTCCGGTGGCGAAAGTGACACGGCTGCGTAGCCGGCGCCTGGGATACGCGGTGGCCATCGCCACCGCGGCGGCGCTGACGGGGACCCTGACGAGTGCGGTGCCGGCGTCGTCGCAGGACGACGGCTTCGACATCGACCATGACAACGTGCTGATGGAAGTCGTGTATCCGAAGTTCCAGCGGGTGTCGCGCGAGGAGAGTTCCGGCCGCGCGGTGTCGCTGACCGTGGACCACGCGATGCTCATCGAAATGCCGTGGTTCGACGCCATCGCGCCCTATCACCCCACGGCGAAGGGCATCTTCTCCGATATCCCGCGCCGCCCGGAATCCGAGCACACGACGCGCAACCAGAACATCGCGGTCACCTACGCGGCGTTCACCTCGCTGAACGCGCTGCTGCCGGAGTACAAGGACCGGTGGATCGAGATGATGGACGCGGCCGGTCTCGACCCGGGCGCCACCGCCGAGGACCCGACCACGCCGAGCGGCATCGGCATCCTCGCGGCGAAGAACGCGATGGCGGCGCGGCAGGACGACGGCAGCAACCGGGACGGCGGCATGGGCGGCCGCAAGTACAACAAGAAGCCCTACTCGGACTACACCGGCTACAGGCCCGTCAACTCCGCCTACGAGCTGCGCAATCCGTCGCGCTGGCAGCCGGGCACGTCCTCGACCCGGGACGTCTACAAGGACCAGCAGTTCGCGACCCCGTACTACGGCAGGGTGAAGCCGTTCACGTACGACAGCCCGACCGAGTTCAAGGTCTCCCCGCCGGTGAACAGCGACCACCACAACGGCCGCGCCTACCAGCGCCAGGCGGACGAGGTGCTCAAGGCGTCGGCGAACCTCACCGACGAGCAGAAGATGACCGCCGAGCTGTTCAACGACAAGGTGCTCACCTTCGGCCAGTACGCGGGCACGCCGGTGGTGCTGGCGGGCAAGCTGAACACCGAGCAGACCGTGCACTACATCACCATGTCCGACGTGGCGTTCATCGACGTCACCATCGCGACCTGGCACTACAAGCGCAAGTACGACTCGGTGCGGCCGGGCACCGCGGTCGGGTACCTGTACGGGGACCGGAAGCTGACCGCCTGGGGCGGGCCCGGGCAGGGCACCGTCGACGACATCACCGGCCGCGAGTGGCAGGGCTATCTGGACTCCGTCTCTGCCGACCACCCCGAGTACCCGTCCGCCAGCTCCGCGCTCTGCCTCGCCTTCGCCGCGCAGGTGCGGCAGTTCACCGGCAGCGACCAGATCAAGGTGACGGCGAACTTCCCGAAGGGTTCCTCGCTGGTCGAGCCGGGCGTCACCCCGGCCGCCGACGTCTCGCTGCAGTGGAACAGTTGGACGGAGTTCGCCGACGACTGCGGTGAGAGCCGGATCTGGGCCGGAGAGAACTTCCGGTCCTCGGTCGAGGCCGCGGAGCAGTACGCACCCGAGATCGGCGATCTGAGCTACAAGTTCGTGCAGCGGAAGGTGAACGGCGGCTGAGCGAGCACGACACGGAAACGGCGCCGGCCGCCGGCGGGTGACCTCCACCCCGCCGGCGGCCGGCGCCGTTCGGTGCGGGCCGCCGCCGGGAAGGCCGTACGGACCCTCCCGGCGGCGGCGTCAGCGGGCCCGGCCCGCGCCCCGTACGCGCCGCACCACGGCCGCCGCATTCGCGGGCGCCTTGTTGCCGCGCCACGCCACGTGGTGGTCGGGGCGGAGCAGCACGAGGTCCCGCTCCCACAGCTCGCGCGCCCGCGCGTCCCGCACCACCGTGTGCCGGACGGGCACGCCCTGCGTGGCGGCGGCACGCAGCAGCGGCCCGGCGCGGCCGTCGCCCGCGAAGTCGACGAGGGTGAAGTCCGTGGCGAACAGGTCGAACAGCGGCGTCCCGTCCGCCAGCAGCACGCTGGGCGGGCGGCTGCCGGGCCAGGTCGTCGGCGTGTAGACCTCCGGCGTCCAGCGGGGCGCAGGGCCGTCCTCGTGGCAGACGACGGGCGAGTCGTCGTAGCGGTAGCCGAGTTCGACCCCGCGGTACTCGTTCTCGCCGCGCTCGCAGTCCAGGAACCCCGCCACCGCGGCGGGCGGAGCCCCGTCCCGCAGCAGGCCGCCGGCCTGCACGTGCACGCCGATGTGCCGGTGCGAGGTGCGCATGTTGCGCAGCCCGACCGGGCGGCGGTCGGTCTCGTAGCTGTCGAGCAGCGCGGGTCCTCCGGTGTGCCGGACCAGGGCGGCGACCTTCCAGGCGGCGTCCATCGCGTCGCCGATGCCGGTGTTCATCCCGTACGCGCCCGTGGGGAACATGCGGTGCGCGGCGTCCCCTGCGAGCAGCACGCGCCCGGCGCGGTAGCGGTCGGCGAGCATGAAGCCGGGGCGCCAGCGGGAGGTCAGCAGCACCTTGTCGATCTTCAGCTCGGTGCCCAGGGTCGCCAGCAGGAAGGCCGCCGGGTCGGCGGGCGGGGTGGCGAACTCGTCCGGGTGCGCGCCGTTGACGTGCGCGGTCCAGGTGTCCTTCTCGTCCTGGGCGATGACGACGTAGCGGAAGGCGAAGTAGTGCCAGAACGGGCCGTGCCGGTGCAGGGACGCCAGGTCGCGGCTCTTGAAGTGCACCATGAACGCGCCGGGCAGCCCGGGGACGCCGAAGCTGTCCTCGCCGATGCCGAGGACGGCGCGGACGCGGCTCGACGCGCCGTCGCAGCCGATCACGTACCGGGACCTGATCCGGATCCGCTCGTCGGTCATGACGTCGCGCAGACTGCTGGTCACGCCCTGGTCGTCCTGGGTGAGGGTGTCGAACCGCAGTCCCGGGCGCAGGTCGACGAGGTGGCTGCGGCGGCAGTGCGCGCGCAGCACGGGCTCCAGGTCGGTCTGGGAGATCCGCTGGCCGGGTTCGGCCGGCCGGGTGCCGTCGTCGTACGCGGCGATGCGCCGCCGCTCCTCGTCGACGGAGGGCAGCGCCCAGGTGGTGAGCGGCCGGCCGGCCAGCCCGGTGGACCAGATGACGTCGGCCGGGTGCCGGGGCGCGACGCCGGCGGCGCGGACGGCGCCGGCGAGGCCGAGCTGGCGGAAGAACTCCATGCTGCGGGCGTTCACGTAGTCGAGCTTGGGGTGGACGGAGGTCTCGAAGTCCTGGTCGGCGAGTACGCACCGGACGCCCCGGCGGGCGAGCGCCAGCGCGGTTGCCATGCCGACCGGGCCTGCGCCCACGACGAGTACCGGTGCCGGATCCACGGTTGCCTCCCCAGGCGTGTGGGGCGGCACCCGGGCCGCCCCACACAGTCGCGGTTGTCGTTCGGTCGTGGCTCAGCGCGCTCGGGCGGCGGTGCCGCCCGGCGGGCTCAGCGGGCCTCGCTGTGCGTACGGGGCTGGTTGCCGCGGTCGTCGGGGCCGTCGGGGCCCCGGCCGTTGGGGTGCTGCCCGTTGGGGGAGCCGGCGGTCGCCGCGCCGCGGGCGGCGTCCTTGCGGGCGCCGGGTGCGAGGCCGCCGGTCAGGGCGCGTACCTGCATCTCGGCGAAGGCCGCGTCGTCGCGCTCCTTGCTGGCGATCGAGCCGAGGTAGCCGAGCAGGAAGCCGGCCGGCACGGTGATCAGGCCGGGTTCGATGTCGACGAACTTGAAGTCGTGGCCGGGGAAGATGGCGTCGTCCGGGCCGGTGACGCCGTTGGAGAAGATCACCAGGAAGAACAGCAGGGCCGTGCCGCCGTAGACGATCCACTTCAGCCCGGAGGTGTTGAACCGGCGCCAGAACAGGGCGTAGACGACGGCCGGGAGGATCGCGGTGCCGGCCAGGTCGATGGAGGTCGGGATGAAGATGTGGGTACGCACCGGGAGCATCGCGACGCCGATGAGCACGGAGACGACGCCGATCCGCACGGTGTTGCGGCGGATGTCCTTCAGCTCGTCGGCCGGGGACGGCTTGCGGCCGCGTACGACGTTGAGGTCCTTGGTGACGCAGGTGACCGCGTTGATGAGCAGGGCCGCGTAGACGCCGACGATCGTCAGCAGCGCGATCGGCGCGAGCACCCCGACCATCACCGATCCGCCCAGCTCGTCCACGAGCTTGGGCAGGCTGATGTCGCGGTGGGCCTTGATCACGCCGATCCGCTCGGAGCCGAGGACCGCGACGGAGGCGAAGCCGACGACCGCCATGCACAGGTAGGTGCCGACGACGATCATCGACGCCCAGCCGGCGGAGCGGCGGGCGTCCCTGCCGCTGGTGGTGGCGAAGTTGCGCATGAACAGGAACGGGATGGCGGCGACGCCGACGGCGACGCAGAAGAGCTTGGAGAGGTGGACCAGCCGGTGCTGGCCCTCGCCGAACTCGCGTCCTGGACCGAGCAGGTCGTAGCCGGTGGGGACGTCCTTGCGGTTGGCCTCGGCCTTGTCGAGGATGTCGAGGACGTTGAGGTTGAACTTCGCGAGCACCAGGCAGGTCAGCACCAGCACGACGGTGAGCGTGAGGATCGCCTTGAACACCAGCAGCCGGGTGACGCCCGGCATGCCGGCCATGGCCGCGTACAGCACGGTGACGAGCCCCACGACCAGGACCGAGAGGCCCAGCCCCACGACGTTGTCCAGGGCGAACCAGCGGTTGAAGATGAAGGCGATCGCCGCGAGGCTGATGATCGTGAACATCCCGTAGATCAGCAGGGTGACGACCGCCGCCGCCTTGCGCGCCTGGCGTTCCTCCGCGCGCATCGCGAAGATGTCGCCGAGGGTGTGTCCGCCGAGGTTGCGTATGGGCGAGGCGAAGAGCAGCACCCCGAGCACCATCGAGGTGGTGAACGCGGTCAGCAGCATCGCGGCGTCGTAGCCGTTGAGCGCGATATGCCCGGTGATGATGAACAGGGTGGAGTACATGAGCGGCGCGGACGCCAGCGCGATGGCGTTCTGTACGGGCCCGATCCGCCGGCCGGCGATGAGGAAGTCGTCGGAGGTGCGCACGCTGTCGCGTACCGCCTTGACGACGAAGTACACGGCGACCGCGGCGGCTATCGTCGCGGGTATCGCGATCTCGTTCGCCGCCCAGGTGTTGTCGATGGGCGGCGGCGGGTCGGCCAGGATCGTGCTCATCGCGGCTCTCCTTCCAGTTCCGCCCGGACCTGGTCGGTCAAGGGGTCGAGCCGATTGGCGGCGTAGCGCAGATAACTGGCGCAGACCGTCACGACGACCACGAACGTCAGGAACATGAAAAGCAGCCCGACGTTCACGGGGCCGCCTATCTCCTGCCGGAAGAATCCGGGGGCGAATGCGGCCAGCGACGTCCCGGTGAACCACCATCCGAAGAAGAGGACGCTCGCCCGGATGAGAAAGGAATTCGTCTTACGCTGCAGGGTTTTGAACCCGGCGCTGCCGTGTACGGCGACATAGCGGTCGCCGCCCGCCGGCGAGTCCGTCGAACTCATGACACCTCCTTGACAGGGACGCCGGGACGCGGACGTCCTGACGTGGCGGTCACACTGCATTCTCGGGCGTCGTGCACCGGCGGGCATGACCCATTCACGCGGTCTTCCGGCGCGGTACGCGAATTGGCGTGACCGCGCGGCGGATTCACGTGTTCGGGGGGCTTCTCCGAAATACGGGAGAGGCGGCGTCAGAGGAGGACGTCGCCGCCGTCGATGTTCAGGTTGACGCCGTTGATCGCGCGGTTCTCCAGCAGGAACGTGATCGCGTGGGTGCAGTCGCGCATCGTCACCGGCCGCTTGGTGAGGGCCTTTTCCTCCGCGGCGGCGCGCGCGGCCGGCTTGTCGCTCCAGAACGGGGTGTCGGCGACGATGCTCGGGTGCAGGGCGTTGACGCGGATCGGCGACAGCTCGAACGCCAGGGTCCGCACCAGCGCGGCGATGCCGCCGTTGGCGGTGGTCACGGTGGTGGAGCCCGGGTACGGGCGGTGGCTGGCCAGGCCGCCGAGCAGGACGGCCGCGCCGTGGTCCGGCATCCGGGGGGCGAGGGCGTGCAGGACGGCGGTGTAGCCGGTGAGCTTCACCGTGAGCAGCCGGGTGGCGTCCGCGGGGCGGTAGTCGCGCACGGTGTTGCGGTCCCGGTCGAGCGCGGTGAGCACCAGGTGGTCGGCGTGCTCGACGCCGGCCAGCGCGGCGATGGCGGCCTCGGGGTCCGCCAGGTCGAGCGCGAGCCCGCGGGTGCGGCCGCCGATCTCGTCGGCGGCGGCCTTGGTGCGGTCCTCGCCGCGGCCGGTGATGACGACGTCGCTGCCGCGGTCGGCGCAGGTCTGGGCGAAGTGCCGCCCGATGCCCGACGTTCCGCCGACGACGACGACGTGAGTGCGGTCCGACACGGTGGTGTTCCCTTCCTCGGGGGCCGGTGGTGCCGGCGGCGTCAGACGTGCAGGGAGGCGCCGCCGTCCACGTACAAGTCGTGCATCGTGACATGGCCCGCCTGGTCGGAGACCAGATACGCGACGGCCTCGGCCACGTCCCGCGGCTGGGCGAGCTTGTGCAGCGGGATGCCCACGCGGTACTCGGCGGGCATGCCCTCGACGACCTCCCGCAGCTCCGGGTCGCCGTCGTGCATCGCGCGCAGCATGGGCGTGTCCGTCGAGCCGGGCGAGACGACGTTGCACCGGATGCCGTGGCCCGCGAGCTCCAGGCCGAGGCAGCGGGTGAACTGGGCGGACGCGGCCTTGGAGGCGGCGTACGCGGCCATTTCGGTGCGCGGCACGCCCGCGGCGTTGGACGCCACCGTGACGATCGCGCCGCGCCCGCGGCGGATCATCCGCCGCGCCACCGCGCGGGAGACGTGGAACACGCCGCCCGCGTTGACCGCGAGGGTCTCCGCCCACTGCCGGTCCCGCAGCTCGACGACGCGGCCGGTGTGCATGACGCCGGCGGCGTTGACGAGGATGCCGACGGGCCCCAGCTCCTCCTCGACGCGCGCGACGGCCGCGTCCACCGCGGCGCTGTCGCGTACGTCGAGGTCGTAGCCGCGCGCCGGCACGCCCTCGGCGGCCAGCTTGGCGACGACCGTGGCGAGCTTCTCCGCGTTGCGGTCGGCCGCGGCGACGTGCGCGCCGGCGGCGGCCAGGGTCGTGGCCACGGCCGCGCCGATGCCCTGGGCCGCGCCGGTGACCAGGGCGACGGTCGACTCGATTCCGGTCAGTTCCATCATCAGCTCCTGCCGGTCGTGGCGACTGCCTGCTCGGCGTCGTAGCCGAACAGCCACTGGTGCCGGTCCAGACCCGGTTCCGCCAGGGAGCCGGTGTCGCGGCGCCGCTGCGCGGCGCCGTCGGCCAGGTGGAAGGTCTCGGCGTTGGCGCGGGACTGACGCTGGATCCGGGTCGTACGGGGCAGTCGGAGCTGCTCGTAGCGGCGTACGGCGGCGCGCAGCTCGTCCCGGCCCGCGGCGGGTCCCGCGGCGGTGAGGCAGCGGGCGAGGACGACGGCGTCCTCGATCGCCTGGTTCGCTCCCTGGGCCTGGAACGGCAGCATCGGGTGGGCGGCGTCGCCGACGACGGCCACCCGGCCCCAGCCGAGCCGGTCGATGCCGTCGCGGTCATGCAGCGCCCATCTGCTCACCGCCCCGGCCGCGTCGAGCAGCCGGGCGACGTCCTCGTGCCAGCCCTTGTACGCCTCCCGCAGCCCCTCGGCGTCGCCCCGCGCCGACCACGACTCGACCTCCCAGGCGGCGGCGGGCACGGTGGCGCCGAAGCTGATCTGCCGGCCGCCCGAGACGGGGTAGCACACGCAGTGCTGGTCGGGGCCGAACCACAGCCGCACCCGCGGCTCGCCGAGCAGATGGGGCACCCGCTCGGCGGGCACGAGGCCGCGGTAGATCGTCTGCCCCGAGTAGCGCGGCCAGTCGGCGACGAACCACTCGCGCACCGCCGAGTGGATGCCGTCGGCGCCGACCACCGCGTCCGCCGCGACCGTCCGCCCGTCGGCCAGGTGCAGCCGCGCCTCCGCCTCGTCCTGCGTGACGGCGACCAGCCGGGCACCCAGGTGCAGCCGGTCCGGTGGCAGCCCGGACAGCAGCGCGGCGTGCAGGTCCGCGCGGTGCACGGTGTAGTACGGCGCCCCGAAGCGGCGCAGGCACCTGTCGCCCAGCGGGGTGCGCTGGAGCATCAGACCGTCGTCCCAGCGCCGCATCTCGATCGCCTCGGGGGCGACCGCGGCGGCCCGCAGCCGGTCGCCCAGGCCCAGGCGGTGCAGCAGCCTGGTCGCGTTGGGCGCGACCTGCACGCCCGCGCCGACCTCGGCCAGTTGCTCCGCCTGCTCGTAGACGTGGCACTCCGCCCCGCCGCGGCGCAGGGCGGCGGCGAAGGCGAGGCCGGCGATCCCGGCGCCGACGACGGCCACCCTCATCTGCGACATGCCTTCCTCCTCAGTAGTAGAGGAGCGCTTTGCTCCAGTCCTCGTCGGGGCCGAACAGGCTGCGCGGCTTGACCACGTCGGGCATGTTCGTGAGCGCCTCGCGCGGGATCAGCGATCCCGGGGGCAGCCCGGTGACGTCGGCGTCGACGCCGAACTCGGCGCGTACGGCGGCGGTGAGCGCAGCCTCGGCGTGCACGCGGTGCTCGGGCGGCACCTCGATCTCGACGCGCAGCGAGACCGGTTCCGCGCGGGCGCGCCAGAAGCACACCCCGTAGGTGTCGGGGAGGGAGAAGACGACCTCCTCCAGCCGGTGCTGGGTGATCCGCGCGTCGCCGACGCGGTGGCCGAAGGCGGCCCGGCCGAGGACGCGGACGGTGGGCAGGTGCCAGCCGCAGTCGCAGTCGTCGTACGAGACCTCGACGTCGTCCTCCAGGTTGTAGCGCAGCAGCGGCATCGCCTCGCGGTACAGCGGGGTGACGACGAGCTGCCCGGCGCCCTCGGCGGCGACGCGCCCGGTCTCCGGGTCGTACACCTCGAACAGCGCCCGGTCGGCCCAGAGATGCATGCGCCCGTACTCGCACTCGCCGGCGAGGCTGCCGGTCTCGGTGGAGCCGTACTCCTCGATCACCGGCACCCCCCACAGCCGGCTGATCCGCCGGCGGCGGGGGGTCGTCAGCGGCTCGCCGCCGACGAACAGCGCGCGCAGCGCGGGGAAGTCGGCGCCCGGGCGGTGGCCCGCGGCGGTGGCGGCGGCGGCCCAGATGAGGCATTCGGTCGGCACCGACCAGGTGAGGGTGACGTCCAGGTCGTGCAGGGTACGCACCACGCGGGCGTACGGCATGGCCAGTGACCGGTTGTCGCCGGGCACGACGGTGGCGCCGTGCAGCCGGGCGGCGGCGTGCGCGAGGTGGCCGGTGAGCAGCAGCGCGTACGGGGTGCGTACCAGGAAGACGTCCGCGGCGGAGATGCCGATCCACTTGCGGGCGAAGCGCTCGGCGAGGTCGAGCCAGTCCTCCTGGGTGTAGTACGAGGGCGTGGGCCGGCCGGCGGTGCCGCTCGACTCGTGGTACGTCGCCAGGCGTTCCTTCGGGACGCCGAGCATGCCGTACGGGTAGTTGTCCCGCAGGTCCTGCTTGGTCGTCAGCGGCAGGTCCGCGAGGTCGGCGGCGGTCGCGGGCAGGGTGGCGGCGCCGGCCAGGCGGGGCCCGTAGAAGGCCGAGCGGGCGGCCCAGGCGACGGTCTGCGGAAGCTGCTTCTCCTGCAGTCCGCGCAGTTCCCCGGGGCCGTTCCACTGGCCGATGTGCGGCAGGTTCGCCGGTGCGTCGGTCACGGTTTCTCCTCCCCCAGTAGTCGGTGTGCGTTCTCCCAGGCGATCTGCCGCCAGTCCGCGGGCGTGGTGGCGATCGCCGTGAACTTGGCGAGTTCCACGGCCGGGTGCTGGAGCGGGTACTCGGAGCCGAACACCACGCGCGCGGCACCCAGCCGGTCGATCGCCGCCTCGGCCACGCAGGTGTAGCCGCCGGAGGTCTCCAGCAGGATGTTGGGCTCGTCGCGGATCAGGGCGAGGGCGTGGAAGTCGATGTTGCCGATGCCGCTGTGCCCGAGCACGAAGTCGGTTTGCGGGAACCGGCGGGCCAGGGAGACGAGGTCGGCGACGCCCGCGCCGGGGCGGGCGAGGCACACGGTGTAGACGGGGTGGCCGTTGTCGGCGGCCACCTCCACCAGGGCGGTCACGCGCGGGTCGGTGAGCGCCACGCCGTGCACCGCGGGCGAGACCTCCAGGCCGCGGAACTCCGCCGCCCGCTCCCGGTACGCGCCGGGCGGGCGGTGCGGGTTGGCGAACCAGAACGGCACCAGCCGCCTGTCAGTACCCGCGCAGGCCGCCAGCACGGCGTCGTTGTCGGCGTCGGTCTCGACGTGCCCGCCGTCGGTCAACTGCCGGGCGAGCGTGTCGAGGTCGATCGTGCCGCCGGCGCAGACCACCGCGCGCGCCAGGCCGCAGTCGTCCAGCGCCGCCAGCAGCCGCGCGGCGGCGCCCGGCCGGGGCGCGAGGCGTACGTGGAAGTCCAGCACGGGCTGTGCGGTCATCGCGGCCCCGCTCACTTCTCGATGCAGAACTCGTCGATGGGGTAGCCGACGTGCCGCTGCTCGACGGGCAGGTACCCGAGCACCTTCGTGCCGGGGGTCAGGTCGGTGACATTGAGCACCTCGCCGCCGGGCCCGAGGACCCGTACGTGCCAGTCGTCCTGCACGATGAGGTTGACCGTCACCCCGGACGGCGCGACCGCGTCGATGGCGAGCAGCGGCCGCGTCTCGATCTTGACCCGGCCCACGGTGACCACGCGGGTCTTGCCCGCGGAGTCCACGGCGAGCACCTTGCCGCCGGAGGACAGCTCGCTGAGGTAGTTGGTGCGGCCCTCGGCCGAGAGCGTGTACGAGTGCAGCGCGCCGGCGTTGACGCGGAACGGGCGGGTCGGCATGTACGGCAGCGGATGGGTCTCGCTGCAGCACAGAATCATGCCGGTGGAGTGCGAGCCGACGAGGATGCCCTCGTCCAGCCGGAAGTTGGTGCAGGTGTCCACGCACGCCCGCTCACCCATGCCGACCCGGCGGATGCCGGTGATCTCCAGCTCCACCAGCGACAGGTCCGCCGCCTGCGTGACCGCGGCGGCCTTCAGCTCGGTGGCCTCGCCGGGCGCGCGCGGGGCGAGCATCACGCCGTCGGAGCCGTGTTCGAGGACGCCGAAGACGATCTCCGCCTCCTCCACGTCGGCGACCCGGGTGACGATGCTGCCCTCGGCCCCGGCCGCGGCGGCGAGCACGATCTCCAGCGGGATCTTCGTGGGGTCGCGGAAGTCCAGCAGGCTCCACCGGTCGTGGCGCGCGGCCCGGCAGGCGTCGTCCAGGCTGGCGGCGTCGGTGATCTCGACGTAGCGGCCGAACTCCACGCCGGCGTGGGCGTGGGCGAGTGCGGCGGGGTCGCCGTGGCGGGCGGGATCGACGATGACGAGGTCGGCGGGCTCCAGCTTCTCCGGCAGCGGCCTGCCGAGCGGGAAGAGCACTTTCTTCACCGTCGGGGGCAGCGGCTCCAGGTCGGCGGGGTCGGCGGCCACGATGGCGTCGACCCGCTGGTGGATGGCTTCTTCGACGATGGCCTCCTTGGCCCCGTCGGCGGCACGGATGTCCAGCCAGCACAGCTTCACGGATCTCTCCTCAGAGCGGTCGGTCGGCGGGGATCGGGCGGAACGGGCGGGGCGTCACGGGGTGAGCGCGAGCCGGTCTCCCCCGCCGGCCACGCCCTCATTGGCGGGGGTACCCCCACTGATGCCGGTACGCCCCGGAGGCGGCACGGCCGTGTGCACCAGCCGGGCGATCGACGCGGCCATCCGGCCGGGCTTCTCGGCCTGGAAGACGTTGCGCCCCATCGCCACCCCGGCCGCGCCGCCGCGCAGCGCGTCGGAGACGAACGACAGCACGGCGTCCGGGTCGGCCGCGCGCGGGCCGCCGGCCACGATCACCGGGATCGGGCAGGCCCGTACGACGTCGGCCATCTCCTCTGGCGTGCCCGCGTAGTCGGTCTTGACGACGTCGGCGCCGAGGTCGGCGGCGAGCAGCGCGGCGTGCGCCACCAGGTCCGGCGCGTGCGCGTCACCGATCTCCGGCCCGCGGGCGTAGACCATGGCCAGCAGCGGTACGTTCCAGCGGTCGCACTCCCCCGCCACCGCGGCCAGGTCGGCGACCTGCCGGGCCTCCTGGCGGGAGCCGAGGTTGACGTGCACGCTGACGGCGTCCGCGCCCGCCCGCAGCGCCTCCTCGACGTGCGCGACCAGGTACTTGGCGTCCGGATCCGGGGCGTGCCTGGTGCTCGCGTTCAGATGCAGGATCAGCGACATGCCGCCGAACCAGCCGTGGTCGAGGTGGCGCAGCGTGCCCTTGTGCAGCACGACGGCGTCGACGCCGGTGCCGGCCAGCTCGCCCAGCAGCGGGTCCAGCTCGCCCGGGCGCAGCGGCCCGTCGGTGACGGAGTGGTCGAGGGGGACGACGAGCAGCCGCCCGTCGCCGTGCCGGAAGAGGCGTCGCAGGCGCAGCCCGCGGCCGAAAGAAGCGTGGAGTAGAGCCACTTGTGTCCTGCCTCTCTCAAACGGTGGCGGAGCGGCCGGAGGCCGCGGGTGCGGCGCCGTCCGGCGGCGGCCCGCCGAGGTCGAACGCGCGGTGCAGGGTCTCCACGGCGTCGGCGGTGCGCTCCCGCGGCACGATCACGGACAGCCGCGTCTGCGAGGTGGAGATCCAGCTCGTCGGGATCCCGGCGGCGGCCAGCGCCGCCATCAGCCGGGCCGCGTACTCCGGCCGGCTGAGCAGACCCATGCCGACCACGGAGACCTTGCCGACGTCCATGTCGAAGTGCACCCCGCCGCCGAAGGAGGCGGCGACCTCGTGGAGCGCCTCGCGCACCCGGCCGGCCTCGCTGCGGCGGATCGTGAAGCCCATCCGGAACTCGTTCTCGTACGGGCCCGACCTGGCCACCAGGTCCACCACGGTCCCGCGGGCGGCCAGCACGTCGAAGACGTCGGGCGCGAGGTCGCGGCGGCTGTCCCGGCAGTGCACGAGCACCCGCGCGACGTCGGTGTCGTGGGTGACCGCGACGACCGCCCGCCGGGTCTCCAGCGGGCGGTCGTCCTGCCGCTCGGCGACCGTCGTCCCCGGTGCCTGCGACGACACGTTCCTCACGCGCACTTCGACCCCTTCCATGGCGGCCAGCTCGATGCAGCGGGTGTGCAGGACCCGGGCGCCCGCGAACGCCATCTCCGCCATCACGCCGGGGTCGACCCACGGCAGGCAGCGGGCGGCGGGCAGCACGCGGGGGTCGGCGGTGAACACGCCGTCCACGTCGGTGTAGATCTCGCACGTGGCCGCGCGCAGCCGCGCCGCGAGCGCCACGGCGGTGGTGTCGGAGCCGCCGCGCCCCAGGGTCGCGACGTCGCCCGCGCCGTCGACGCCCTGGAACCCGGTGACCACGGCCACCCGCCCGCCGGCCAGCGCGGCCCGTACCCGCTCGGCACCGATGCCGGAGACGAGCGCGTCGCCGTGCCGGTCGGTGGTGCGGATCCCCGCCTGCGCGCCGGTCAGCGAGACCGCGGGAACGCCCATGGCGCCGAGTGTCAGGGCCATCAGCGCCGCCGACTCCGCCTCGCCCACGGCCAGCAGTTGGTCCAGCTCGCGGGAGGCGGCCGGGGCGCCGACGTCGGCGGCCAGCCGCAGCAGTTCGTCGGTACGGCCGCCGCGGGCGGAGACGACCACGGCCACCGACGGGCCGCGCCGCCACGCCTCCTCGATGCGCAGGGCGGCGCGGCGGACGCGGTCGAGCGTCTGCAACGAGGTACCGCCGTATTTCTGGACGAGCACAGCCACCGCCGTTTCACCGCCTTCGTCGACCCGGTATGGCACGACAGTAAGCGCGGCTTTCTTCCCGGCCCACTACTCGCCCGGGTAGTGGCGTCGAATTCAGTGGGTCACGCCATGGCGAACGGGCGTTACCGCGAACACGCGATGGCGGCACCGCGCTGCACCGTATTGCGGCCCGCGGGAATTCGCCGGGTGCCGCGGCCGCCGTACCGCCCGTCAAACTACTGTGTCCGCGGTAGTCGGATTGTCCTCCGCAAGCAGTACTCGGATGCCGGGAACTGCGGTTATGGTGCTCGGTATGAGCGCCCGGCTGTCCAAGGTCTGGGCCCGGGCGAGAAGCCTGGTGATCGCGGTCTGTGTGGCGGCCGTGCTCCTGATCACCGCGCTCTCCGGGGACCATGCCGCCACGAAACTCGACCTGCTCGGCTACGGGCTGCTGGTGACCAGCGGCCTCGCGCTGGCCGGCAGCGCACGCGCCCCCGTGCCGATCCTCGCCGTGACCGCGCTGTGCGTGGTGGGCTACAACGCGGCAGGTTTCGACGTGCCCGCCGTGGCCTACCTGTTCGCCGTCTACGCCGCCGTGCGCTCCGGGCACCGGATCGTCACGGTCGGGGTGAGCGTCGGGCTGGTGCTCAGCCTCCCGTACGCCGTGATGGCCTACCCGGGCGACGGCGCGGGCGACGCCTACGCGCAGGCCCGCGGCGTGCTCGAACTCGCCTGGCTGGTCGCCGCGGGCGCCGCGGGCGAGGCGCTGCGGCAGGCCACGCAGCGGGCGGACGAGGCCGAGCGCACCCGGGAGGAGACCGCCCGGCTGCGCGCGAGCGAGGAACGGCTGCACATAGCGCGGGAGTTGCACGACTCGCTCACCCACCAGATCTCCATCATCAAGGTGCAGTCCGAGGTCGCCGTCCATCTGGCGCGCAAGCGCGGCGAGGACGTCCCCGAGTCGCTGCTCGCCATCCAGGAGGCGGGCCGGGAGGCGACCCGGGAGCTGCGCGCGACGCTGGAGACGCTGCGCGACGACGAGGAACAGGCCCCGGCGCACGGGCTCGACCGGGTGCCGGAGCTGGTGGAGCGCACCCACGGGATAGGGCTGCACACGACGCTCACCATCGAGGGGCAGCGGCACGAGGTGCCCGAGGCGGTGGGCCGTACCGCCTACCGCATCGTGCAGGAGTCGCTGACCAACACCGCCCGGCACGCCGCGGCCTCCACCGCCTCGATCCGTATCTCCTACCGCCCCGACGCCCTCGCCATCCGCATCGACGACGACGGGACCGCCCGGCCGGGCACCGCGCCCAAGCCCGGCGTCGGCCTGCTGGGGATGCGCGAGCGCGTCGCCGCCCTCGGCGGCAGCCTGCGCGCAGAGCCGCGCACCGAGGGCGGCTTCACCGTCCAGGCCGAACTACCCGTGGCGAGAATCCCGTGATCCGTGTGCTGATGCTCGACGACCAGCCGCTGCTGCGCAGCGGGTTCCGCGCGCTGCTCGACGCCGAGGACGACATCGAGGTGGTGGCGGAGGCGGGCGACGGCAAGGAAGGGCTGGCGCTGGCGCGGGAGCACCTGCCGGACCTCGCGCTGGTGGACCTGTCGATGCCGGTGATGGACGGCATCGAGACGACCAGGCGGATCGCCGCGGACCCGGCGCTCGCCCACATCCACGTGGTGATCCTGACCAACTACGGCCTGGACGAGAACGTGTTCAACGCGCTGCGGGCGGGCGCGGCCGGGTTCCTGGTCAAGGACATCCTGCCCGAGGACCTGCTGCACGCCGTCCGCGTGGCCGCCCGCGGCGACGCACTGCTGGCGCCGTCGATCACCCGCAGGCTGATCAACAAGTACGTGTCCCAGCCCCCGCTGGACCCCTCCGCCGTCCGCGGCCTGGAGGAGCTGACCAACCGGGAGCGGGAGTCCGTCGCTCTGGCCGCGCAGGGTCTCTCCAACGACCAGATCGCCGACCGCATGGTGATCAGCCCGCTGACCGCGAAGACCCATATCAACCGGGCGATGTTCAAGCTGCACGCGCGCGACCGCGCCCAACTGGTCGTCATCGCCTACGAGTCGGGCCTGGTGACCCCGCGCGGCCGGTGACGGGCCGCGCGGGTGCGGTCAGATGAAGTCCATCGTCCCGGCCTTCCAGCGGTAGTGCGACTCCAGCTTGTAGTACTCGCCCCCGGGCGCCACGGCGACGCCGTAGACGAACTTGCGATCGCCGTCGCCGGCCGGGACGCCGCGCACGAACCGCTCGGTCTCCGGGTCCACCCGGACCGGCAGCGCGGCCAGGTCCGGGGTGGTCACGGCGTAGCAGATCCGCTCGACGCGCGGCGAGTCCCAGCCGAGGGTGACGTACAGGCCGAACGCCTCCCGGCCGAGCTTGAGCATGTGCGCGCTCGGCGTCGCCATGCCCAGCTCGCGGAGCACCGCGGTGATGGCCTCCGGCTCGAAGAGACGCGGGGGCACGTCGTTGAAGTACACGTTCAGGGTGCGGTGGCGGTAGTCGACGCCGACGACGCCCACGCGGTCGGCGAGGCCGTGGCGGGCGAGGAAGCCGGCGTGCGCGGCCAGGGCGGGCGGCATGGCGGGCAGGTCGGCGAACTTCGCGACGTCCTGGAGATCGTCGGGGGTGAAGAACGCGTAGACCTTCTTGAAGCCGCCGACGACGCCGAAGTCGACGCCGTGGCTGTCGACCCGGCAGCGCCCGTGCAGTTGGGCGAGCACGGCGCCCACGGGGTGGTCCGTGGGCGCGGTGAGGCCGGCGGCGAGCGCGGCGGCGTACGGGTCGCGCTGCCCGGGGTGGGTCGTGAAGCGGCAGTCGAGTTCGCCGGCGTGCCGCAGGCTGGTCGCGACGCGGAAGGCGACGACGGTCGCGTCGTGCCCGAAGGCGTCCGCGTACGCGGCGAGGACCGGGCGTACCGTCGCGGGCGCGCACGGTACGCCGAGCGTCCGGGCGGAGTGCTCGATGACCGAGTACAGCTCGTCCATCTCGGCGGTTGCGGACATACGAACCCCTTGGTCGGCGAGGAATGTATTGCTGTACGTATCGGGGGTGCTGCGAATGCACCTTAATGGGATAACCAAAAAGTAATCCCGTCACGCGGCCCGGCCCACTACCCGTACGGGTAGTGGGGGCTACCCGAGTTGTCGGGGCGGATTTCATTGACCCGCCATTGCCGCTCGATGACCATAAAAGCAAGGCTCATGGCTCGTGTTCGAGGATTCTCCACGGCACCGCGGGAGCGATCATGGCACCACTCGTAGGGCGTGAGGGCACGCTGTCCGTGCTGGGCGGCCATCTGGACGCCGCGGCGCGGGGCGCCGGCGGCTGCGTCGTCGTCGAAGGGCCGCTGGGCATCGGCCGGAGCCGGCTGCTCCAGGCGACCGCGCGGGAGGGCGCGGAGCGCGGGCTGACGGTGGTGTCCGGGCGGGCCGGGGCGAATGGGGGCACTCCCGCCGGTGGGGGTACCCCCGCCCATAGGGGCGTAGCCGGTGGGGGAGGGCAGCCGCTGCCCGTGCACCTGTTACTGAACTACCTGCGGCGGGTGCTGTCCGCCGACGTGGACGTGGACGACCTGGTACGACCCGACGGCAACCCGTTCCGGCTGATGGACCAGGTCGGCGAGCTGGTGGAGATCGCGGCGCGCCGGCATCCGGTCGTCGTCCTGCTGGACGACGTGCACCTGGTGGACGACCTGGGCGGGCTCGCGCTGCGCGGGCTGGTGCAGTCGCTCGCGGAGTCGCCGGTGCTGTGGCTGCTGACGCGGCGGTCGGTGGCGGCGCGGTCGCTCGCGCAGCACGCCGTCGACCGGCTGATCGACGGAGCCGCGGTCCGGCTGCACCTCGGGGCGCTGGACAACGAGGCGGTGGCGGAGCTGTGCACGGGGCTGCTGGGCGCCAAGCCGGACTCCTCCGTGCTCGACTGGGCGGCCCGCTGCGGGGGCAACCCGTGGCTGCTGGCGAGCGTCTTCGACGCGCTGGTCACCGCGGGCCGGGTGGTGTTCGTGGACGGCACGGCGGCGGCGCTGGGCGAGCGGCTCCCCGACGACGTGCTCGGCGTCGTCCGGGGGCTGCTCGACGAGCTGCCGGCGGCGGTGGGGCGGCTGCTGGTGGCCGGCGCGGGCGTCGGCGCGGAGTTCACCGCCGCGCAGGCCGCGGCGGCGCTGGGCGGGCACGGGGACGCGGCGGGTGCTCCGGTGGCGGGCGTGGACGAGGCCGTACGGACCGGGCTGCTGCAACGGCACGGGGAGGAGCTGGCGTTCGCGCACGGGGTGATCGCGGAGGCGCTGCGGCACCCGGATTTCCGGCGGCCGGAGCCGGCCGCGGCGGCGCTCCCGGCGGCCGCCCCGGCGCCGGCCGGCACGGCGGAGGCCGTACGGGACGGGCACCGCGAACAGCCGTACCCCGTACCGCCGGAGGACTCCCCCGCCGCGCCGCAGCGCCCCGGGTGCGGCTGTACGGGCCTGGTGGCCGCATCGGTGGCGGCGCTGGCGGAGCGCTCGGACGCGGCGCCGCGCACCCTCGCGCGCGCCCTGCGGCTACTGGCCGGCGCGGGCCGCACCGCGGAGGCCGCGCGGCTCGCGGAGGTCGCCGTACGCGCCGGTGTCGACGTGCCCGACGTGCCCGACGCGACCGCGGACCCGGCGCGCCCGGTGACCCGACTCCCGAGTCCCGCCGCCGGGCGGCCGGACGGGACGGTCGCGGCGCACTGCGAGGTGTGCGCGCGCCCACTGTGGACCTGGCTGGTCCGCGCCCTCGTCGCCGCCGACGCCTTCGAGGAGGCGACCGCCGTCTGTGACGCCGTACGGCAGGAGGCCGGGCGGCGCGGCGGGCCGTGGGCCGCCGGCCTGTGGCACGGCCATCGCGCCGAACTGATGGCCGCCGCGGGGCGGCTGGAGGAGGCGCGCGCCGAGGCCGGGACGGCACTGGGCCTGGCCGACCGGACACCGCCGGAGGACCTGCTGCCCGCGCGGCTCGTACTGGCCCGCATCAGCATGCACTGCGGCGATCTCGCCACCGCCAGCCAGCAGTTGCGGATGGCGGAGCGGCCCGCGGGCGCCGCCGCGGCGGCCGCGCAGCCGCGGCTGGACTGGGCGCTGGCGCAGTTCCACGCGGCCAGCGGGCGGGCGGCGATGACGGTCCGCTCGCTGCTCGACGCCGAGCAGGGCGCCGCGCCGGAGCCGCTGCTGTTCGCGGAGGCGCCGACGGCCGCGGCGACGCTCGTACGGCTGGCCGGGCAGACGGGGCTCGGCGAAGAGGCCGCGCAGGCGGCCGGGTTCGCCCGGCGGCTGGCCGCGGCCAACCCGGAGGTGACCTCCCTGGCCGCCGGTGCCGCGCACGCGGACGGCGTGCTGCACGACGACCTGGACGCCCTCCGGCGCGCCGCCGAGCTGTACCGGCTCGCCGGCCGGCCGCTGGCGGCCGCCGGTGCGCTGGAGGACGCGGCCCGCGGGAACGGGGCCGGGGACGGCGCCGCGCGGCTCCTCGCGGCGGCGGCGGACCTGTATCTGGAGTGCGGCGCACAGCGCGACACGGCCCGGGTGCAGCGCAAGCTACGCCGCCTCGGCGTGCCGCACGCGCGCGCCGCGCTGGGCACGCAGAAGCCCAAGTCGGGGTGGGAGAGCCTGACGGGCGCGGAGCTGCGCGTGGTGCGGGCCGTCGTCGACGGCAGGACCAACAGGGAGGCGGCGGGCGAGCTGTTCCTCTCGCCGCACACCGTCGACAGCCATCTGCGGCGGGTCTTCGCCAAGCTCGACATCAACAGCCGGGTCGAGCTGACCAAGCAGTTCCTGGCGCACGAGGCGGCCGCGCCCGGGGGCCCGGCCGCCTCCCGTCAGCTCGCCGCCGCGGGCCCGGAGCCGCGCCTGTCGTCGGTGAGGGAGTAGATCGCCGCGGCACCCGAGTAGGTCGCGGCCTCGCGGGCGAGTTCGACACGCGTGCCGATGCCCAGCTTCTTGTAGATCTTCCGCAGGTGGTAGTTGACCGTGTGCGCCGAGAGATGGACGCGCCGGGCGATCTGCCGGTTCGTCATCCCGACGCTGACCAGGTAGGCGATGCGCCGTTCCATGTCGGACAGCACGACCCAGCAGGAGCCGTGCTGGTGCCCGGCGGTGCCGTCGGCGACCACCGCCGTGGCGTCGAGCGCGGCCGGTACGGCCCGCGGCCGGCGCGCCGGGGCCTGCCCGGCGTGCAGCCTGGCGAGTTCCTCGGTGGCCAGGGCGATGGAGATGGGGTCGGGGGACTGCGCGACGATGTGCGCGAGCCCCGAGGCGTCGCGCTCGGCGACCGCGTTGGCGTGCAGCGCGCTGAGGCTGACGACGGAGATGCCGGGGTTGTCCCCGGCGAGGCCGTTGACGGTGTCGAGCACCGTGCGCCTGAGGCCGTCGTCGTCGGTGTCGAGCGCGAGCCGGACGAGGAACGCGGCGGCGGCCGGGTCCTCGACGTACAGCCGGCGCTCCGCCGGAAGGCGGTCGTACGCGCCGGAGAGCAGGGCGACGCCCGCGCGGGGCCCCTCCCTTCTCACGGCGACCCGCACGTCCGTCCAGGCGTACCGCGGCGAGCGCCGTACGTCCCGGTCGTACGCGGGATCCGCGCGGGCCCGCTCCAGGTGGTCGGTCGCCGTGGGCAGGTCGCCGGTGTAGAGCGACACGGCGGCCAGGACCGCGTACGCGAAGGGCAGGAGCGCGGGGACGGCGTTCCGGTCCGTCGCCGCGGTGACCAGCTCCGCGTGCCTGCGGGCGTCCCGGAACCGCCCGGAGGCCAGGAACAGCCGGGCCCGCAGCGCGGCCGGCGCCGCGTGCCAGACGTCCGAGGGCAGCGCGTACAGGCCCGCCTCGGCCTCGTCGACCAGCGCCTCGGCCTCGTCGTACTCGCGCAGGTCGATGAGCTTGGCGGCCAGTTCGAGGCGGATGTGCAGCCGCCACAGGGGGTCGGCGGCACCGCAGTACCGGACCGCGGCCCGGCCCAGCCTGATGCCCTCGGCCAGGTCGCCGGCCCGCCAGCTCAGATGGGACAGCGCCGTCAGCGCCATCAGCGCGGCGACGTCGTCCGGCTCGTCCGTCCGCTCCCCGAGGATCTCCCGGGCGCGGGTCCCGGCCTCCTCCTCGCGGCCCAGCAGCAGGCCGCCCAGGAGGGCCGACGCCTCGGCGTCGAGGCGGTCCGCGGCGGGAATTCCGGGGACGGTCAGGGTGCGTTGTGCGAGATCCGTGCCGACGGCCACCTTTCCTTTCATGATCAGCCCGTGTGCCCGTGAATAGGGGCCGCCGTCGCCCTCCGCTACCACGGCGAACCGCTGAGCCGGGTACTCGGGCACCCAGGTTCTTCGGTCTGTTTCCTCCGCACTCCTGCCGGAATGGTGCATCGCCTCGCGCTGCAACGCACCGCGTGCGGGGGCGGGAATGGCGGCGACTGCGCCGCGCCTCAAGAAGTCGCTACGGAATACGAATTGACGCTCCGTAGCCGCCACGAAGCCCGCGGACATCGCCTCGTCCAGCGGTGCGAGCAGGGTGGCGAGCGGACGGTTCAGCATCCGGGAGACATCCTCCAGGAGGAAGGACCGGCCCTGCAGCGCGGCGATCTTCAGCAACTCCTGGCAACCGGGGCTCAGCTCGCCGAGCGCCAGCTTCACGAAGGCCGGCACACAGCGCGGGGTCCGCGACTCCAGGAGCCGGACCGTTCCTTCGTCCAGGGTCACCAGACCCTCGTCCACCAGCCCGTACGCCAGCTCGGCCAGTAACCTGCCGTTCTCACCCGCCGCTGCCGCCAGACCGCGCAACTCGTCGTCCAGATCGGCGCCGAGCAGCTCGCTCAGAAACTGTTCGTTCGCCTCGGCGTGCACCGGCCCCGGCTGCGGACGCCCGTGCGCTCCGGCGTCACCGGGTATCGTCTCCGGCTTCTTCGTCACCTTCTTCGACCACGTAGTCATATTGCCCCCGACTATCCAGGTATATCCCGGGACTTGCTCAGCCGTTACAGTGCCCTCCTCTCGACTCGTGTTCCACTTGATTTTCAACCTGTTGGCTTGGTCTGCGCTTGGTGCCGACTTGGCGGCAAAATCAAGGGAGTTGCTTTCTTTTCCATAATATGGCGCACCCTTTACTTGCCTTTGACCGCGCGCCAATTTAACGGCAAAATGGCGTACAGAATTACCGGAAATACGCCATGACGAAGCGGGGAACCCCGGTTGTGGGATTCCCCGCCCGACGTACCGGGAAAAGGTCAGACCCTGGCCTCTTCCCCGACCTCGGCCGGCGGTGGCGAGGTCGTCTCGGGTGCCTTGCGGCCGGGCATCCACCAGTTGGTCTTGCCGCACAGCTCCATCACCGCGGGCACGAGGATCATCCGCACGATGGTGGCGTCGATGAACACGGCGACGGCCATGCCCAGGCCGATCTGCTTGACGGACACGTCGTGGCCGAGGAGTGAGGTGGTGAAGACGGCGATCATGATGGCCGCGGCGGCGGTGATGACCTTGGCGGTCCGCGCCAGCCCGCGGGTGACGGCCGTCCTGGTGTCGCCGGTGCGCTCGTACTCCTCGCGGACCCGCGAGATCAGGAAGACCTCGTAGTCCATCGACAGGCCGAAGAGCACCGGGAACATCATCATCGGCACCCAGGTGGTGATGGGCATGTCCGTCGGGAACCCGAGGGCGGAGCCCAGCCACCCCCACTGCACCACCGCGACCAGCACGCCGTACGCGGCGCCGATCGACAGCAGGTTCATCACGGCGGCCTGGAGGGCGATCGTCACCGACCGCACCAGCGCGACCAGCAGCACCAGCGACAGCACGATCACGACCGCGATCATGAACGGCAGCCGCGAACTCGTCTCCTCCGCGAAGTCGATCGCCCCGGCGTTCGGCCCGCCGACCTGGACGGCCTCGCCGCCGGGCGCCTTGGGCAGCACGTCGTCGCGGAGTTCGTGCACCAGGTCCGCGGTCTTCTCGTCCTGGTAGCCGGTCTCCGGGAAGGCCATGAAGGTGGCGGCCTCGCCGTCCTCGCTCACCCGCGGCTGCGTCACCTGCGCGATGCCCGGCGTGCCGTCGACCGCCGCGACGGCGGGGGTCAGGTCGCCGCCCGCGGCGTCGACCTCCGCGGCGAAGATCAGCGGTGCGCCGTAGCCGGGGCCGAAGCCCTCGGAGACGATCTCGTACGAGGTGTAGCTGCTCCGGTCGCGCGGCTGGACGCTGGCGTCCGGCAGGCTGAGCCGCATCGACAGCGCCGGCGCGGCGAGCACGAGCAGCCCGGCGACGGCCAGCACCGCGGCGGCCAGCGGCCGGCGCTGCACCACCCCGGCCCAGCGCTCCGCGGGGGTGCGGCGCTCGGTGTCCGCGTCGGAGCCGGCGCCCCGGGCCGTACGGCGGGGCAGCCGCAGGGAGTTGATCCGGTGCCCGGTGAAGCCGAGGAACGCCGGCAGCAGGGTCACCGCGGCGACCATCGTCACCAGCACCGTCAGGGACGCCGCGACGGCCACGCCGGTCATCAGCCGCTGCCCCATGGTGACCAGGCCGAGCAGCGCGATCACCACGGTGGTGCCGGCGAAGAGCACGGCGCGGCCCGCGGTGGTGATGGCGCCGACGGTGGCGTCCTCGGGGCTCTCGCCGTTCTGCAGCTTCTCCTTGTAGCGGGTCACGATGAACAGCGCGTAGTCGATGCCCACGCCGAGCCCGATGAGCGCGGAGACCAGGACGGTGAAGTCCGGCGAGGGGACGATGTGCCCGACGATCTTCATGAGGGCGATGCCGCCGAGGATCGCCATCAGCGCGGTGACGATCGGCAGCCCCATCGCCACCAGCGAGCCGAAGGAGATGAAGAGGATGACCGCGGCGGCCAGCACGCCGACGCTCTCGGCGGGGCCCTGCTTGGGCGTCTCGGCCTTCTCCGCCTTGTCGCCGCCGAGCCCCAGCGTCACGCCCTCGCCGGAGGCGTCCTTGACGGTCGTCACCAGCGGCTTGACGTCGTCCTTCGTCGCCTCCTTGTCGGTGAGCGGGATGGTCGTACGGGCGATGCGGCGGTCCTCGGTGACCAGTTGGTCGTCGTCGTACGGCGACGTCACGGGCCCGGTGACCGGCGAGTCGGCGAGGTCGGCGACGACCTTCTCCACCTTCTGCCGCACGGCCGGGTCGTCGACGCCCGCGCCCGCCTTGATCGCGAGGGTCAGGGTGTCGCCCTGCTCCTCGGGGAAGTGCTTCTCCATCAGGGCCTGCGCCCTGGCCGACCCCGAGTCCCCGCCGGAGAAGTCGTTGTCGGGGTCGGCCGCGAGGCCGAAGCCGGCGGCTGCCACGGCGATCACGCCGACGATCCAGGTCAGCAGGACCAGGCGGCGGCGCCGGTGACAGAACCGGGCCAGCCTCGCCAGGGCGCCGTCCGGGCGGGCGGTCTCGGTGGGCATCATCGTCTCCTCGGGTCTGGTGCGGTGCACCCCTCATCCTCGGGACGGGGATCACCGGAGTCGACGTACAGACGCAGGCACTCCGCGGGCCGCACTACCGCAGCCGCGGTACTCCTCTTGCAGTACATGTCAATCGAAGGGAGCAGTCGTCCCGGCCGCGGACCGGTCCGGGAGATCCTGCCGACCGGGCTACGCGGACACCGCGCGGCGGGCGCGGGCCAGCGCCAGGCCGCCGAGGGCCAGTCCGGCGACGCCGAGGACCAGGGCCACGATCGCGCCGCCCCGGCCGGAGCCCGAGCCGACGCCGTCGGAGCCGGCGAGCGCCACCGCGCCGATGACGACGCCGGCCACCGACGCCACCACGGACACCAGCGGCCACCGCGGTCCCGCGCCCAGCTTGCGCGCCAGCGCGAGCCCGCCGAGGACCACGCCGATCAGCCCCAGGACCGCCGCGGCCGTGGCCGGGCCGCGGCCCTGGCCGTCGTCGCTCTCGGCCGCGACCGCGACCCGCGCGGCCGCCGGCGCCGCGGACACGAGGACGGCGAGTACGGCGGTCGCGGCGGCAGTGGACAGGTGACGGACGGACATCGGGGACCCCTTCGGTCGCACGGCGGTTGGCGGCGTCAGCGTACGAACCGGCCGGGCCCCCTGGCGTCCTCCAGACGCGGCCGGTTTCGGCTACCGCCGCGGCGGTAGCGGCGGCCGGTGACGTCTGCGGCCACAGCACCCGGCTACCGCGGCCGCAGCACCGCGCGCCCCCGCACACCGCGGGGTTTCTCCGAATGGCGTCGAAACGCCCTGGAACTGCCCCGCCACCCCGGCGTTAGCTGCGGCCATGGCTTCCAAGGTGAGTTCCTCTCCGCAGGCGCGGGGCGCGGGATGGCTGCTGTGCCTGATGTTCGCCACCTTCGTCATCGGCACGGACGACTTCGTCATCGCGGGCGTGCTCCCGGACATCGCCGCCGACCTCGACGTGAGCGAGGCCGCCGCCGGGCAGTTGGTGACGGTCTTCTCGGTCACCTTCGCGGTGACCGCGCCCGTGCTGGCCGTGGCCACCGCGCGGCTGCCCCGCAAGACCCTGATCGTCGGCGGCCTTTCGGCCTTCGCCGTGGCCAACACCGCCACCGCGCTGGCCCCGAACTACGCGACCCTCATGGGCGCCCGCGTGCTGACCGCGCTGATCGCCGCCACCGTCTCCCCCGCCGCCTTCGCCGCGGCGGCGCGGCTGGCGGCGCCCGAGCGGATGGGCCGGGCCATCGGCACGGTCGCGGCGGGGCTGACGCTCTCGCTCTTCACCGCCGTGCCCGCGGGCACGCTGCTCGGCGAGGCATTCGGCTGGCGGTCGACGTTCGTGGCGGTCGCGGTGGCCACCGCGCTGGTGGCGGCGGCGTCCGCCGCGGCGCTGCCCCGGCTGTCCGGGGCGCTGCAGCTCGGCGTACGGGGGCAGTTGCGGATCCTGGGCCGCCCGGCGGTCCTGCTCTGCGCCGCCGGCACCGTGGTCTGCGCCGGCAGCGGTCTGATGGTCTACACCTACGTCGCGCCCCTGACCCGGGACCTCACCGGCCGCGGCGGCGGCGTGCTGGCCCTGTTCATCGCCGTGGTCGGCGTCGCCGGGGCGGTCGGCACCGGCGCGGGCGCGCTGCTGACGGACCGCTGGGGCCCGGACCGTACGCTGCGCGCGTCGGTCGCCGGCGTCGTGGCCGCGACCGCGCTGCTGGCCGTCATCGGGGCGACCGGCCGGACGGCGCCGGTGTGGCTGGTGGCGCTCAACCTGGCGGTGTGGGGCTGCGCGGCGTGGAGCTTCACCCCGCCGACGAACACCCGGATCCTGCAACTCGCGGGCGAGGCGGGCACGGAGGCGGTGGCGCTCAATACCAGCGGGCTGTACGTGGGCGTCGCGCTGGCCGGCGCGGGCGGCGGCGCGGCGCTGGCCGTCTCCGACGGCACCGGGGTGGCGGTCACGGCGACGGCGGTGGGGCTGGTCGCGTACGCGGTGACGGCGCTGGCGATCCGCCGCCACCCGGCGGGCGTGCCGGACCCGGCGGCGCGGCCGCCCGCCCCCGTGCCCGTACCCCCGCGCCCGCAGGCCGGGGAAATACCGTGAACGCGGGATGAGCCCGCAGCCCGGGACCGGGGTACGGTCGGGGCACCGGCTGTCCCCGGCCCCCGGGGGTCGACGGCATCCCCGCGCCCGCGTTCAGCGGTCGCTCGCCGTGATCCGCCACGGGCCCCACCACCCGGTCGCGCCCTGTCCGCGCTCCCGCTCCGCGCGGGAGTAGCGGGCGAGGTCGCGGGCCGAGAAGAGGGCCATCCCCGCGTGGAAGCCGGTCACCGGCACCGGCACCCGCGCCCAGTAGGCCAGCCGCCCGTCGACGTACCACTCCACCTCGGACGTCCCGGCCCGGTAGCCGACCCCGTAGCGGTGCGCCTGCCCGGGTTCCGTGGGCACGTCCATGACGACGCGGTGGATGTAGTGGTCCTCGGGGCGGCTCACCCCGGGGATCACCAGCCGCTCGACGACCGCGTACACCGTGTCGTTGGTGGCGGCGGCGTTGATGACGACGCCCGTCCCCAGATCGAAGAGGTTGACGGTGCCGAAGGCGTCGAGCAGGTCGTACGGCACCTGCCCGTAGGTCCGCACCGCCATCTCCACCTCGAACGCCAGCCGCCCCCCGGCCGGCACGTCGAACCGCCGCACCGACCGGTACATCTGCTTGGCGTTGTTGCGCCGCGGGTCGGTGTCGTGGAAGCGGGTGAACGGGTTGACGGTCAGCGTCAGCCGCCCGTCCCCGGTGCGGACCCGGGCGTTGTCGTCCCGGTACTCGTGCCGTACGCCCCCGGCCCCCGTCATCTCCATGACCCGCCAGCGGGCCGGGTCGAGGGCGCCGCGGGTGAAGTCGTCGTAGGTCCACGTGCTCGCCACGGATGCGGAAGTCATACGACCCACCATCGGCGCGCCCGCGCGGCCCGGAACATCCCGGATTCACGCGGTCCGCCCGCCCTCCGACGCCAATTCCCGCCGGCGGGGCGGCGGTCAGCCGGTCTCCGGGAAGTGGCAGGCGGCCTCCCTGGTGCCGCCGCCGGCGCGCTCCAGCACCGGGCGCTCCGTCCGGCACACGTCCTGCGCCTTCGGGCAGCGCGGGTGGAACGCGCAGCCGCCCGGCGGCGCGGCGGGGCTGGGCAGGTCGCCCTTGAGGACGATGCGTTCGCGGGTGCGCTCCACCGCCGGGTCCGGCACCGGTACCGCGGAGAGCAGCGCGCGGGTGTACGGGTGGGCGGGGCGGGCGTAGACCTCGTCGCGGTCGCCCAGCTCCACGATCCGGCCCAGGTACATCACCGCGACGCGGTCGCAGACCCGCTTGACCACCGACAGGTCGTGGGCGATGAAGAGGTAGGCGAGGCCCAGTTCGCGGCGGAGGCGTTCCATCAGGTTGACGATCTGGGCCTGGATGGAGACGTCGAGCGCGGACACCGGCTCGTCGGCGACGATCAGCCGCGGCCTGGTCGCCAGCGCCCGGGCGATGGCGATGCGCTGCGCCTGGCCGCCGGAGAACTGGTGCGGGTAGCGCTCCAGATGCTCGGCGCCGAGCCCGACCTGCGCCAGCAGTTCCGCGGCCCGCAAGCGCGCCGCGCGCGGTTCCGTGCCCTGGACGACCATCGGGTCGGTGAGCGTGCGGAGCACCCGGTGGCGGGGGTTGAGCGAGGAGAGGGGGTCCTGGAAGACCATCTGGACGTGGCGGCGCACCGGGCGCAGCGCGCGCTGCCCGAGGTGGGTGATGTCCGTACCGTCGAACGTCACGGAGCCCCCGGTCGGCTCCAGCAGCCGGACGAGCATCCGGCCGGTGGTGGACTTGCCGCAGCCCGACTCCCCCACCAGGCCCAGGGTCTCGCCCGCCCGCAGGTCGAAGCCGACGCCGTCCACCGCCCGTACGGCGGGGGCGGCACGGCCGGTGCGGGTGCGCCGGCCGGGGAAGGTCTTGACGAGGTTGCGGGCCGACAGCAGCGGCTCGCCCGCGGCCGGGCGCGGGCCCGCCTTGGTGAGCGCCGCGGGCCCGGCCTCGGGGGTGGACGTCATCGGGTTCCTTCCGGTGCGGGGGTCGGGGCGGGCACGGCGGCGGGGCCGTCCCGGCGCCCGGACGGGGCCGCGGCCAGCGGCAGATGGCAGGACGCCAGCCGCCCCGGCCGCAGCGGTACGAGCTCTGGCCGCGTCCCCTCGCAGCGTGCGCGTACGTCGTCCGCCGCCTCGGCGGCGCGGAAGCAGCGCGGCGCGAACGCGCAGCCGGGTCCCGGGGCGAGCAGCGAGGGCGGGCTGCCGGGGATGGTGTGCAGCGGCACGCCCGGGTCGTCGTCGAGCCGCGGCAGCGAGTCGAGCAGCCCGCGCGTGTACGGGTGCGCGGGGGCGGCGAACAGCTCCTCCACCGGCGCCTGTTCGGCAGGCCGGCCCGCGTACATCACCAGGACCTCGTGCGCCACGCGCGCGACCACCCCCAGGTCGTGGGTGATCATCACGACGCCGAGGCCGCGCTCGGCCTGGATCCGGGCGATCAGCTCCAGGATCTGCGCCTGCACGGTGACGTCGAGCGCGGTGGTCGGCTCGTCGGCGATGAGCAGGTCGGGCTCGCACGCCAGCGCCATGGCGATCATGACCCGCTGGCGCATGCCGCCGGAGAACCGGTGCGGGTGATCCGCGGCCCGGCGCGCGGGCTCGGGGATGCCGACCTCGCCGAGCATCTCCACCGCCCGGCTGCGGGCGGCGCGGCGGCCCGCGCCGAAGTGCACGCGGTACGCCTCGGCGATCTGCTCGCCGACCGTGTAGTAGGGGTGCAGGCTGGACATCGGGTCCTGGAAGATCATCGCCATCCGGCGGCCGCGCAGCCGCGCCAGTTCCCGGTCGGCGAGGCCGCTCAGCTCACGGCCCGCGAGCGCGACCGACCCGCTGACCTCGGCGCCGCGGTGCAGCCCCATCACGGCCAGGGAGGTCACGGACTTCCCGGAGCCGGACTCGCCGACGATGCCGAGGGTGCGGCCGGCCCGTACGGTGAAGTCGATGCCGTCGACGGCCCGTACGGGCCCGGCGGCGGTCGGGAAGGTGACCTTCAGGTCGCGCACGCGCAGCAGCTGCGGCTCGCCGGCGGGGCCGCCGGGGGTGGCGGGGGTGGTGTCGTCAGCGGTCATGTTCAGTACCTCACCCTCGGGTCGACGACCGCGTAGAGGATGTCCACGACGAGGTTCGCCGCCACGATGAAGAAGGCCGCCAGCAGCGTGACCCCGAGGATCACCGGCTGGTCGGAGCGCTGGAGGGCGTCGAAGAAGAGCCTGCCGACGCCCGGGATGCCGAAGATGCTCTCGGTGATCACGGCGCCGGCGAGCAGCCCGCCGAGGTCCATGCCGAAGATGGTCAGCACCGGGGTCATGCCGGAGCGCAGCCCGTGCTTGACCACGACGACGGACTCGGGCATGCCCTTGGCGCGCGCGGTGCGGATGTAGGGCTGGGCCATGGCCTCGATCATCGAACTGCGGCTCTGCCGGGCGTACATCGCGGCGTACAGCAGCGCCAGCGCGGTCCACGGCAGCAGCAGGTTCGCGGCCCAGTCGAGCGGATCGTCGGTCAGGGCGGCGTACTCGGGATACGGCAGCACGCCGGCGACGCGGACGACGCCGTGGATGAGCATGACGGCGGTGAAGTACACCGGCAGCGAGGCGGCGGCCACGGCGCCGACCATCAGGGTGCGGTCGGTGCGCGTGCCCTTGCGCAGGGCGGCGGCGATGCCCGTGCCGAGGCCGAGGACCAGCCACATGAGCGCGGCGCCGAAGGCCAGCGACGCCGAGACCGGCAGCCGGTCGGTGAGCAGGTCCCACACCGGCAGCGAGTACTCGTAGGAGTAGCCGAAGCAGGGGAAGCCGCACTGGAGCGCGTGCGGTCCCCCGCCCAGCTCGCGGCCCGCGAAGATCCCGGTGAGGTAGTCGGTGAACTGGCGCCACAGCGGCTGGTCGAGCCCCATGGAGTGGCGCACCTCGGCGAGCCGCTCCGGCGTGCAGGTCTTGCCGCAGGCGGCCGCGGCGGGGTCGGCGGGCAGCAGGTAGAAGATGGTGAAGGTGACGAGGCAGATGGCCAGCAGGACGCCGGCGACGCCCACGAGCCGGCGGGCGAGGTAGAGGATCACGCGCGGTCTCCCCGGGGGTCGAGGGTCTCCCGGAGCGTGTCGGCGAGGACGGTGAACGCCAGCACGGCCAGGAAGAGGAAGGCGCTGGGGATGACGAAGTACATGGGGTCGGTCTCGTAGAAGGAGACGGCCTCGGAGATCATCTGCCCCCAGGAGGAGGTCGGCGGCTGCACGCCCACGCCGAGGAAGCTGAGCGCGGCCTCGGTGCTGATCATCCCGGGGATCAGCAGGGTGGTGTACGCGATGACGGGCCCCGAGACGTTCGGCAGGATCTCCCGGGTGACGATCCGCCAGGCCCCGAACCCGCCGGCGCGGGCGGCGTCGACGTACTCGCGGTGCTTGACGGACAGCGTCTCACCGCGCACCACGCGGGCGATGCCGGGCCAGCCGAAGATGCCGATGACACCGGTCATCAGCAGCACCCGGTCGACGTCCTGGGCCACCGACATCATCGCGATCATGAAGATGAGCGAGGGGAAGGACATCGTGAGGTCCATCAGCCGGCTGAGCACGGTGTCGGTCCGGCCGCCGAAGTAGCCGGCCGCGATGCCCGCGGCGGTGCCGACGACGACCACGATGGCGGTGGCCGCGAAGGAGATGAACAGGGAGACCTGGCCGCCGTGGACGACCCGGGCGAACAGGTCCCGGCCGGTGACCGGTTCCACGCCCAGCCAGTGCTCCGCGCTGATCCCGCCGAGCGCGCCCTTGGGCAGGCCGCCGAGGTACGGGTCGACGGCGGTCTTGTCGAACTCGGTCGGGGACCAGCCGCCGAGCGCGCTGAGCAGCGGCGCGGCGGCGGCCATGACGACGAGCAGGGCGACGACGACGAGGGCCGCGAAGGCGCCGCGGTCGCCGCGTACCGCGTGCCACGCCAGCCGCCAGGGGCCCCGGCCGGCCTCGTCCTCCGGGCCGGCCTCGGCCCCGGCGCTCCCGGACCGCGGCCGCCCGGAGCCCTTGCGGAGTACCGTCATGACTTCCCCGGGTCCTTCAGCCCGATGACCGCGTAGTCGAACTGCCCGGTCCAGACCGGGTGTCCGAAGGCGCCGGCGATGTTGTCGCCGGCGAGCAGCGGCTTGCGCTCCCACAGCAGCGGGACGGACGGCGCCTTCTTCATGATCTCGGCGTCCAGTGCGGTCCACGCCTTGTTCGCCTCGCCGACGTCGGTCAGAGTGGCGATGCGGTCCATCTCCCGCATCACCTCCTCGTCGCGGAACTGGGCGTAGTTGCCCTTGTTGCCGGTCTCCTGGATGGTGCGGCCGTCGAAGACGAACGGCAGGAAGGTGGCGCCGGAGGGGTAGTCGGGGCACCAGCCGCTGATCGCCATGTCGGGCGCGTTCTTCGTGTCGCCGATGGTGTCGTAGAAGACGGACGGGTCGACGGTCTGGATCTTCACGGTGACGCCGGCCCGGTCCAGGCTCTGCTGCAGCGCCTCGGCCCTGGTCTTGTCGCCGGTGGAGACGGTGAGGGTGGCGGTGAAGCCGTCGGATTCACCGGCCTTCGCGAGCAGTTGCTTCGCCTTCTCCACGTCGCCCTCGGGCGGGATGCCGAGCACGTCGCTCTTCTTGCCGCCGGCCAGCGCGGGCGGCAGGTAGGCGGTGGCGACCTCGTTGAGCGCGGGGCCGCCGTTGGCGGTGACCTGGGCCTCGCGGTCGACGGCGGCCATCATCGCCCGCCGCACCACGGGGTCGTCGAAGGGCGCGCGCGAGGTGTTGAGGTGCAGCATGTCGGTGCAGCCGGTGATCTCGGCGGCGAGCCGGGCCCGTACGTCCTCCTTGGAGAGCACCTTGGCCACGCTCTCGGGGCGCATGTCGGCCCACTCCACGGCGGAGGCGTCGCCGCCGCCGCTCGCGATGAGCCGGTCGTCGATCTGGTCGCCGCCCAGGCCCATCCTGACCACGATCCGGTCGGGGTACGCCTTGCGCACGGGGTCGGTGGCGGCGCGCCAGTGCTCGTTGCGTACGAGCACCAGCTCCTTGCCGCGGTCGTAGCGGTCGATCTTGTACGGGCCGGAGGAGAACGGCCGCTGGTCGTACTGGACGCCCTTGTCCTGGGCCGCGGGCACCGGCGCGAACGTCGGCAGGGTGGCGGTGTAGGAGAACTCGGCGATGGGCCGCTTGAGCCGGAAGACGATGGTCCGTTCGTCCGGCACCTCGATGGAGTCCAGGTGCTCGCCGTCCAGCGGGCCCGCGTAGCCGTCGGTGCCGGCGAGGTACTGCTGCGCGTAGTCCGGGCCGCCGGTGAGGTCGGCGGCGAAGGACCGCTCGACGTTGTACTTCACGTCCGCGGCGGTGATCGGGCTGCCGTCCTCGTACGTCAGCCCCTTCTTCAGCGTGAACGTCCACACCTTGCCGCCCTCGGAGGGCGTGCCGAGGTCGGTGGCCAGGTCGGGGACGATCTCGGTGCCCTTCTCGCCGGGCTCGGCGCGGAAGGTGGTGAGGGTCCGGTAGAGCAGCCGGATGCCGAAGTCCATGTCGGGCATGGTCCAGTTGCGGGTCGGGTCGAGGTGGGCGAAGTCCTGGTTGGACAGCACGGTCAGGGTGCCGCCGCGCTGGGGGGTACCGCCGATCACGCCGGTGGCGCCGGGGTTGCGGCCCTTGCCGCCGCCGGAGTCGCCCGGGTCGGCCGAGCAGGCGGCCGCACCTGCGGTGAGGGCTGCCGCGAGAGACGCCGCGAGGGCGGCGCGCACACTTCTGCTGATCATGTTCCACTCCGTCGTGGGTGGGTCCGGGGGGCTGGATCCGAGATCACCGAGGGCAGTTGGGCCGTACGGGCCGCTTCCCTCCCCTGGCGCGCTGTGTAACATAATAATGTGCAATTTTATTGGCAAGGGATCGGCGGACTCGTTACGCACCCGTGTCCGGCACCCCCCGCTCACCAGGAGCCGCCCCGATGGACAAGCCCCTCGCCCGCCCGCACACCGGCAGCCACGACCTCGACGTCCCGGCCGCCCTGCAGACCTTCATGAGCAGCGCGTGGGCGCCCAGCCCGCTGCCGTCCGGCCGCCGCGTGCCCGGGTACGACGCGCTCGCCGGCCGCCGCGCCCGGCTGTCCGCGCGCTTCCCCGGCGAGCGGCTGGTGCTGCCCGCCGGGGTGCTCAAGGTCCGTTCCAACGACTGCGATTACCGCTTCCGACCGCACAGCGCGTACGCCTGGCTGACCGGTCTGACCGGCGAGGACCAGGCGGGACACGTCCTCGTCCTGGAGCCCGCCGGGGCCGAGGGACACGAGGCCGTGCTGTACGTGCGGCCGCGCTCGGCCCGGGACACCGACGAGTTCTACCGGGACCGCCGCTACGGCGAGTTCTGGGTCGGCCGCCGCCCCGACCTCGGCGAGGCCGCGGAACTGACCGGTGTCGCCGCCCGCGACCTCGACGACCTCGCCAAACTCGCCGCCGGGCCCCGGCCGCAGGCCCGGGTGCTCTCCGGGCTCGACGCCCGCGTCGACGGCCTCTTCGACCGCGGCCCGCGCAGCGCCGCCGAGCCGGACCGGGACGCCGAACTGGGCACGTACCTCGCGGAGTTGCGGCTGGTCAAGGACGACTGGGAGGTCGGGCAGCTCCAACTCGCCGTCGACCACACCGCGGCCGGCTTCGAGGACGTCGTACGCGCCCTGCCCACCGCCCTGCGCCACCCGCGCGGCGAACGCTGGCTGGAGGGCGTCTTCCAGACCCGCGCCCGCGCCGAGGGCAACGGCACCGGATACGAGACCATCGCCGCCTCCGGCGAACACGCCTGCGTCCTGCACTGGATCCGCAACGACGGCCGGCTCGACCCGGAACGGCTGCTGCTCCTCGACGCCGGGGTGGAGACCGACACCCTCTACACCGCCGACGTCACCCGCACCCTCCCGCTCTCCGGGCGCTTCTCACCGGTGCAGCGGCAGGTGTACCGACTCGTCCTCGACGCCCAGGACGCCGGCATCGCGGCCCTCCGGCCGGGCGCCCGCTTCCGCGACTTCCACCGGGCGGCGATGACGGTGATCGCCGAGGGGCTCTACGACTGGGGCGTGCTGCGCGTCACCCCCGAGGAGGCGCTGGCCCCCGACAGCGGCCTGTACCGCCGCTACACGTTGTGCAGCAGCGGGCACATGCTCGGCCTGGACGTGCACGACTGCGCCAAGGCGCGGGCGAGCGCGTATCTCGACGGGGTGCTGGCGGCGGGGCAGGTCCTCACCGTGGAGCCCGGGCTCTACCTCCAGCCCGACGACGAGACGCTGCCGCTCGAACTGCGCGGCATCGGCGTGCGGATCGAGGACGACCTCGTGATCACCGAGGACGGCGCCCGGCTGATGTCGGACGGGCTGCCGCGGGACCCGGACGCCGTCGAGGAGTGGATGGGGACTCTGCTCGACGGCGGCCGCCGGGCGGTCTGAGCGGGGGGCCGGGCGGTGCGCCGTCCTCGCCCGCGTCCGGCCCCGCCCCGCTCGGCCGTCCCACCGCCCGCGGCGCCGCACGGCGCCGCGGGCGGCTCCGCGCGCCGGCCGCGGGTGCCCCCCGCGGGTCAGCCCTCGCCGAGGCGCAGTGCGCTCGCGCGCTTCGCGGCGCTGCGCCGGCCGGCCGCCCACAGGGTGCGGATGTGGCCGAGGTGTCCCGCCATCAGCTCCTGGGCCGCGGTGGCGTTGCCGGCGATCATCAGGTCGAGCAGGGTGAGGTGCTCCTGCGCGGAGTCGACGAGCACGCCGGCGCGGTCGAGGTCCGTCAGGCCGTACAGCCGGGAGCGGTTGCGCAGTTCGGCGACGACGGTGACCAGGTGGTCGTTGCCGGCGAGCGCGAGCAGGTCGAGGTGGAAGCGGCGGTCGGCCTCCAGATAGCCGATGAGATCGTGGTCGCGGGTGGCCTTGACGATGTCCTCCGCGAGCGGGCGCAGCGCCTCCAACTGCTCCTCGGTGGCCACCTCCGTCACCCGGCCCACGGTGGGGATCTCGATCAGCTCGCGGATCTCCGTGTAGTTGTCGAGGTCGCCCTCGGTCATCTCGGTGACGCGGAAACCCTTGTTGCGCACGGCCTCGACCAGACCCTCGCGGGCGAGGTCGAGCATGGCCTCGCGCACGGGCGTGGCCGAGACGCCGAACTCCGTGGCCAGCGCGGGCGCGGAGTAGATGACGCCGGGCCGCAGCTCGCCCGCTATCAGCGCCGCCCGCAGGGCGTTGGCGACCTGGTCGCGCAGGTGCTTCTGCACCGAGATGAGCTTGCCCCGCTTCGCCTCAGCCATGGTGTTCCCTCCGGGAGCGGCAGGGGCCCGATGCGCGATGTGACATTGTTGTATCGTACCCCGCCCTTCCGCCCCGGCGGCCGGGGACCGGGACGGAAGGCGGCTGCGGGTCCGTACGCGGTGGTGCGGCAGGTCAGCCCAGGCCCTCGGCGAGCAGCTTCTCCGTGACCCCCCTGACCACCGCGGCCTGTTCGTCCGCCAGCGGCGAGCGCGGCGGGCGGCAGGGGCCGCCGTGCAGCCCGGCGACGTCCATGGACAGCTTGATCGCCTGGACGAACTCCGGCTTGGAGTCCCAGCGGAGCAGCGGGTGCAGGGCCCGGTAGAGCGGCTTGGCCAGCGCCAGGTCACCGCCGGTGGCGGCGCGGTAGAGGGTGGCGCAGGCGTCGGGCAGCGCGTTGGGGAAGCCGGCGATCCAACCGACGGCACCCGCGATGGCCAGCTCCAGCAGCACGTCGTCCGCGCCGACGAGCAGGTCGAGTCCGGGCGCCAGCTCGGCGAGTTCGTAGGCGCGGCGGACGTCGCCGGTGAACTCCTTGACGGCGACGATGCTCTCCTCGCCGTGCATGGCCGCGAGCAGCGCGGGGGTGAGGTCGGTGCGGGTGTCGTACGGGTTGTTGTACGCGACCACCGGCAGGCCGACCTGCGCCACCTCCGCGTAGTGCGCGCGCACCGCCGCCTCGTCCGCCCGGTACGCGGTGGGCGGGAGCAGCAGCACCGAGCCGACGCCGGCCTCCGCCGCCCGCTCGGTCCAGCCGCGGGCCTCCGCGCTGCCGTACGCCGCGGCGCCCACCATGACCCGGTCGCCGTCGCCGGCCGCGGCCACGGCGGTGTGCACCAGGCGGATGCGCTCGTCGTCGGTGAGGGTCTGGTACTCGCCCAGGGAGCCGTTGGTCACGACCCCGTCGCAGCCGGCGTCGAGGAGCCGGCGCACGTGCTCGGCGTAGGCGTCGAAGTCCACGGTCAGGTCGGCGCGCAGCGGGAGCGCGGTGGCGACCATGAGGCCGTGCCAGGGGCGGGACCGTTCCTGTGGGGCAGAGGTCATGGAGTACTCCGGGTGAGTCGCGGCAGGCAGGCGCGGGCCGCGCGGTCGCGGGCCCGTGGACAACAGTACAATGTCACATGGTTCTCTGGATACCGGCCCCGGCGGCCGATGCCCCTGCGCCCGCGCGTCGGGCGCGCGGACGGCCCGGGTGGCGGCGGTGGTGCGCTCCGCTCGCCACCCGGGCTCCCCCGGGTTCCTCCCTCCCGTACCGTCGTGTCCTTGTGTCCCTACCCGGTCAGTACTCGGTGGTGACCGTCGCTCCGCCGAAGTCCGTTGCGGCGACGAGGGTGAGGTAGTGGTAGCCCGCCTGCGGGTTGCTCACCGTCAGCGTCTCGCTGTTGCCGGGTCCCATCGACCTGCTGGTGTAGCTGCCGGTCGTGGCCCAGGTGCTGCTGTTGTAGTAGAGGTCCGCGTTGCCGGTGCCCCCTTCACTGGTGATCTTCAGTTGCCGGGTGCCGGCGGGGACGTAGAGGTAGAAGTACGCGTAGTCCCCGGCCCGCGCGGTGACGCCGCTGCGCCGGCAGTTGCGGTCCATCTGACGGGTGTCGGCGCCGGTGCACTCGGTGATGCCGCCGCCCCCGCCGCCTCCGCCGCACTCGCCGGCGGCGCACGCGGTGAGCCACGTGTACCAGTCGCCGTCGTAGCGCGAGCCGATGCTGCCGGTCAGATAGCTGCGGGCGGCGCTCCAGTTGCCGCCGCGGTAGTAGCCGAGGACGGTGTCCATCTCCGACCTGTGGGACTGGAGCATGTACCGGACGGCCAGGTAGCCCCACCGGTAGACGCGCGTCTGGTCATGGCTGTACGTGGTGTCGAACAGCGTGCTGAGCGCGTAGGTGCGCCGGCCCGCCTCCGTGATGGCGGCGTCGTAGCGCAGATTGCGGTACGAGTAGGACACGTACTCCGCGAAGCCCTCGATCCACCAGATCGTCGGGGTGGAGACGTTGGCGGTGAAGTCGCCGTACATGTTGAAGCGGCCGTCGAGGTAGTGCGTGTACTCGTGGTTGAGGTTCCAGATCTCGAACGCGGGCCGCACCCACTCGGCCTCGTAGGCGATGAACCGGGGCTGGTTGCCGGCGGCCGCGGGGTCCCCTTCCAGATACATGCCGCCGTTGTTGGTGTCGATGCCGAACATCGCGCCCGCATAGGTCTGGTAGTCGGTGCTGGAGTCGAACGCGACCACCTCCAGGGTGGTGTTGCGGTCCCCCGCGACCGGCCCGCTGTCGCGCGCGATGCCGTGGAAGTAGGCGTCCTGGTTGGCCAGGCTGGCGCACGACTCGCCGAGCTGCGCCGCGGTCATGTCCTGGGCGCGGATGCGCAGGCTGCCGCTGCACGTGTGGTTGATCGGCAGCACGGCCGCGGCCAGCCGCTCCTGGAGGTTGCAGGTGCCGTAGTACCCGCAGTTGGCCTTGTCGTAGAAGTCGGCCATCTCGGCGAAGCCGACCCACAGCGGCGCGGTCCTGCCGGTCATGGAGCTCTGGCCGAGCAGCCCCGCGCCCTTCGGGCGCACGTCGGGCTGGAGCGCGGAGTGCTGGAGGAACCGGCCCAGTTCGCGGCCGGCGTTGGAGGTCAGATAGCCGCGGTCGGTGCCGAGCAGGCCGACGTGGCCGGAGGCGAAGTCGTACAGCGTGGTGAGCACGCTGCGGTCGGAGGTGACCGCGCTGACGAACTCCGGCACCTGGTGGCCGCGGAAGAGCACCGTGTAGACGCTGTTGACGGCGTTGAGCATCCACCAGGAGCCGTCGTACGAGCTGTTGTAGCCGGTCAGCAGCCGCTTGACCACGTGCAGATAGCGGGCGTTCTCCTCGGCGCTGTCGATGAGGATCACCGCCTCGGCGAGGGTCTCGCCGTTGGCGTCGCTGACGTCGAAGGCGTGGCTGCTCGCGAAGAACGCGTCCAGGCCCGACCGGATCGCGGTCTTCAGGCCCTGGCCGTACGGGCCGACGGTGGACTCGTTGTACCAGTGCACGTAATAGCCCGCGCGCAGGTAGAGCACCAACTGCGGCATGCCCGTGCTGCTGTTGCCGGGGTAGGCCGACGAGCCGTCGCGCAGCGCGTACGCGACGCTCGTCATCTGCGCCTCGCGGAAGGCGTAGTAGGCGTCGCCGCCGGTCAGGCTGAACAGCGTGTTGATGCAGTCGGTGGTCGACGCCCTGATCTGGGCGACCAGGGCGCTGCCGGTGCGGCTGGTGAAGTCGCCGGTGCTGCACGCGGCGGCGGCCGCGTCGGCGCCGGCCCCGCCCTTCCCTGCGGCGCTCTTGCCGGGCGCGTTCCTCCCGGCCGCCTTCATCGACGGCCGGGCGCGCTCGGCCGAGGTCGCTGGGCCGTCGTAGTCGCGCTTCAGTTCGTCCTTCGACGCGGACAGCGGCGCGCGCTGCCGCGGCTTGAGCGGGTCCTTCCCGACGTGCTCGGGCTCGTCGCCGTCCTGCGCGACGGCCGAGGACTGCGGGGGTGGCTGCGCCGTTCCGTTCCGCTCCTGCGCCTGCGGCCGCTCCTGCGACTGCGCCTGTGCCGCGGGGCGTTCGGGTGCCGTACGGGCCTGCGCCTGTGTGGCGAGCAGCCCCGTGCCCAGGCTGAGGGTCACAGCCAGGACGAGGAGTCCTGATCCCCGCCGTCCCATCGGTCTCGGTCTCACTTGCCGCCTCCCGGGTTACGAGATTCTTGGCATGAACACGTGCATGACGGTGCAGTAATATGTCACACATCACATGTCCGAGGAAGACGTCGCGCAGGAAGTCGTGGCTCACCTCTTCTTCCGGGCGTCGAGTTCGATGGCGAGCGGGGTGGCGGTGAAGACCGAGGAGTACGTGCCCGCGGCGATGCCGACGAGGAGCGCGAGCGCGAAGTCGGTGAGGGCGCCGCCGCCGAGCAGCGCCAGCGCGGCGAGGATGAAGACGGCGCCCATACCGGTGTTCACCGTGCGCGGCAGGGTCTGCAGGATCGCCGTGTTCGCGGCGGTGCGGAACGGCTTGCGGCGGTCGGCGGCGACGAGTTCGCGGACGCGGTCGTACAGGACGACGGAGTCGTTGACGGAGTAGCCGATGACGGTGAGCAGGGCGGCGAGGAAGATGCCGTCGATGGGCTTGCCGAGCCAGGCGAAGACGCCGACGAGGATCACCGCGTCGTGGACGAGCGCCGCGACCGCGGAGGTGGCGTACGTCCAGCGGAAGCGGACGGCGAGATAGACCAGTTGGGCGGCCAGGGCGACGCCGAGCGCGATGAGCGCGCCGGTGCGCAGCTCCTCGCCGAGGCTGGGCCCGATCATCTCGTCGCGGACCATCTCCGCGCCGCCGCCCAGCTCGTCCACCGCGGCGGTGACCTCGGCCGCCTCGTCGTCGGAGAGTTCTTCCGTACGGACGCTCAGCTCGCCGTCGCCCGAGGTGTTGACGACGGCGCGCGGGTGCCCGGCGTCGGCGAGCGCGGCGCGGGCGTCGTCGGCGTCGACCGGCTGCGTGGTGGCGTACTCGATGAGCCGGCCGCCGGTGAACTCCACGCCGAAGTCCAGCCCGCGGACCACGATGCCGCTGCCGGCCAGCAGCAGGGCGATGCCGGAGAGCGCGAGCCAGCGGCGCGAGTGGCGCAGGAGCTTCGGGTCGCGCCGGACCAGCCAGGACCGCACCCGGCCGTGGCCCGCGATCCCGGAGCGGCCGGGGCGTACCCGCAGGGCGCGGCGGCCCGCGGCGTACTCGGCGAGGACCCGGGTGACGACCAGCGCGCTGAACATCGAGGCCAGCACGCCGATCGCGAGCGTGACGCCGAAGCCGCGCACGGGTCCCGAGGCCAGGAAGAAGAGCAGCCCGGCGGCGATGAGCGTGGTGACGTTGGAGTCGGCGATGGCGCTGAACGCCTTGCGGAACCCGCCGGCCAGGGCGGTACGCACGGTGGGCCGCCGGCCGGCGGCGTACTCCTCCCTGGCCCGCTCGAAGACCAGCACGTTCGCGTCCACGGCCATGCCGATGGCCAGCACGAAGCCGGCGAGCCCGGGCAGCGTGAGGGTGGCCCCGAGGGCGGCCAGGGCGGCGTACGAGATCAGCGCGTAGCAGGCGAGGGCGACGATGGCCAGGAAGCCCAGCAGCCGGTAGACGACGATGATGAACACCGAGGTGAGGGCGGCGCCGATGAGCGCGGCCCAGGCGCTGGCGGAGATGGCCTCGGCGCCGAGGGTCGGGCCGACGGTGCGCTGCTCGACGGTCTCCAGCGGCATGGGAAGGGCGCCGCCGTTGACGAGCAGGGCGAGTTCGCGGGCCTCGTCGCGGCCGAAGTCGCCGGTGATCTGGGTGGAGCCACCGGTGATGCCGGTGCGGCAGCCGACGCCGGGGTCGACCTGGGGCGAGGAGATGACCTTGCCGTCGAGGACGATGGCGATGCGCCGCGCCGGATCGCCGGGGGGCGCGCAGGCGGCGGCGCCGGTCAGCGCGGCCCACCCGGAGTCGCCGTCGCCGTCGAAGCCGACGGTGACGAACCAGCCGCGGGCCTGCTGGGTGTCGAAGAGCGCCTCGGCGTCGGCGACGTCGGCGCCGGTGAGCGCGGCGGGCCCGAGGCGCAGCGGCTGCCCGGCCTCGTCACGCAGCACCTTGCCGTCCGCTGCCTTGCCGTCTGCTTCCTTGCCGTCCGCTTCCTTGCCGTCCGCTGCCTTGCCGTCCGCCGCGGTGCCGTCCGCGGTGCCGAGGACGGGGTGGAAGGTGAGCTGGGCGGTACGGCCGAGGAGGTCGGCGGCCTCGCGGGGGTCCTGGACGCCGGGCAGGTCGACGATGATGCGGTCGTCGCCGGAGCGGGTCAGGGTGGGCTCGGTGACGCCGAGGGCGTCGACACGGTTGCGCAGTACTTCGAGGGTGTGGTCGGTGGTGTCGGCGTCGGCTTTCGCGGCGTCGGAGTCGCGGGCCTCCAGGACGATCTGGGTGCCGCCGCGCAGGTCGAGCCCCAGGTGTACGGGGACGAGGGCGGCGACGGTGACGGACAGGGCGAGCACGGCGAGGGCCAGCACGGCCCGCACGCGGGTAGCGCGTGTCATGGGGTTTGCTCCAGCCAGGCATGGCGCGGCGGCCCGCGTGCGCGGGGGCGCGCCGGGGTGGATGTCAAGGGGGTGGTGTCAGATGCCTGGAGCGGGCGGAGGCGCGCGTTCCCCGCCGGGGGCGGGGCTGAAGCCGGGGTGGGTGCCGCCGTCCGGCGGGGCCGGAGCGGGGACGGAGGGGGTACGGGGGAGGTCGTACGGGGGCCGGGGTGCGGCGACGAACGGCGCGGAGGGCCGCTCCGCGGGGGCGCCGCGCTGGCCCTGCTGGGGCGCGGCGTGGTCCTCGGGCCCGGCCCCTGGGGCGCCGGCGAGGTGCTGATCGGCGCTCGGGGCGGGCTCGCCGACGACGTCGAAGGCGGCCCCGTACGACGACGGCCCGCCGTATACCGCCGCCCCGCCCTGCCCGGCGCCGGCCCCGAGCACGCCGGCGACGGCGAGCACGACGGCGACGACGACACCCCGCCACCGGCCCCCACCGGGGGAGCCGGGATGGACCGCGCGCGCGTACCTGCTCATACGCGGTCTCCTAGGTGGCCGGCCGGGGCCCGCAGCGCGAGCACGAACAGGCCACCATACCCACCCCCACCCCACAAAGACACCCGCCCCCTCCGGACCCGGGAGCGGGGACCGGCCCGGCGGATGCGGCGGCGCATGGGTGTGAGATGTCATGGGCATGTCTATACGCGTAGACGCGGCGGGCCGTTCGAACCTGCGTCAACCGTAGAGCAGTTCGGCACCGGCGGACTTCGCCGGCTCTCCGCTCCGTCGCAGACGTTCCTCCTCACCCCCCTGGAGGCCCTGTTGCCCGGAACCCCGGCGATATCCCCGCGCGGCTGGATCGCCGCGCTCGCCCTTCTGGCCCTCGCCCTCGGCGTCGCGCTCGGTGCGGCGCCGCCTGCGGCGGCGTTCCCGCCCGATGTGCCGCCCAAGGCGCAAGTGCAATCCGAGCTCAACAGCCTGACCGTGGCCGCGGAAGGCTCGATGAGCGGCTACTCCCGTGATCTGTTCCCCCACTGGACCACCGTCTCCGGCTCCTGCAACACCCGCGAGACGGTCCTCAAGCGCGACGGCACCAACGTCACCACCGGCGCCGACTGCTACCCCACCGGCGGCTCCTGGTACAGCTACTTCGACGGCGTCACCCGCAGCTCGCCCGCGCAGATCTCCATCGACCACATCGTGGCCCTGGCCGAGGCTTGGCGCTCCGGCGCCAGTTCCTGGACCACCGCCCGCCGCCAGCAGTTCGCCAACGACATCACCGGCCCGCAGCTCATCGCGGTGACCACCGAGGTCAACAGCTCCAAGGGCGACCGCGATCCGGCCGACTGGAAGCCCCCGCGCACCGCGTCCTGGTGCGGATACGCCAAGTTCTGGATCCACACCAAGTACCGCTGGAACCTGAAGATCGACTCCGCGGAGAAGTCCGCGGTGCAGAGCATGCTCAACGGCTGTTCGTACTAGAAGCAGACGACCGGGCGCCCCCGCCGACGGCCGGGGTGCCCGGTGCCGCCGGGTCCGGTCAGCCGAGGGCGCGCAGCACGGCCCGGAAGGCTGCCGAGATCCCCCGGCCGATCCACCCGAGCACTCCCAGCGACACGGCCACGTCCGCGCCCTCCACGGCCACGTCCGCCCGGCTCGACCCGGCCTGGCACGCCGGGCAGGAGCGGGGCCAGCGGCGCTTCCCCGCACCGCACTTCCTGCAAGTCGCCACGAACTCGATCCCCCCGCTGTTCCCGGCCCGAGGCCCCCTACGGCGTCCGAATCAGATTACCCAGCGGGGTCCTGATCCTCGCGGGTCAGGTCGCGCCGGTACCACGTGCCCGGCTTGCCGCCGAGGTGGGCGGGATCCGCCGGGCCCGCGGCCGTGAAGCCCGCCTTGACCAGCACCCGCCGGGACGCCTCGTTCCCGTGCACGATGGCCGCCCGCAGGGTGTGCAGGCCGTACGCGGCCGGCGCCCGGCGGCACAGCTCCAGGACGGACGCGGTCGCCACCCCGCGGCCGGCGGCGCGCTCGGCGACCCGGTAGCCGAGTTCCGCGGTCCCGTCCCCGATGTCCATCAGGTTGAACCTGCCGAGCACCGCGCCGTCCTCGCCGACGAGCACGTGGAAGGCGCAGACGCCGGCCTCCTGCTCCGCCAGCAGCGCGCCGAACCGGTCCGGGAAACGGTCGAAGAAGGCGTCGCCGCGGTCGGGGACCGCGGCCGCGAAGTAGGCGCGGTTCGCCAGCTCGAAGGCCAGCACCGCCGGCGCGTGTCCGGCACGCAGCCGCTCCAGCTCGGGCATCGTCCGACTCTATCCACGCGCCCGGCCGGAAGGCCCCCGGTTTTTCGGCGGGCGGGCGTCAGCGGGCGCCGTCCGGCAGGCGCGCGCCGCCCTCGGGGTCGAAGTAGTGCAGCGCCCCGGGACGTACGGCGAGGTCCACCGTGTCCCCGGGCTCGACCGGCACGTCCGCCGGGACACGAGCGCACAGCAGCCGCTCGCCCCGGCGCCGGCCGGGCCCGCCTCGCGGTCCTCCGCGAACGTGGCCCGCGCGATCACCGCGGCCTCGCCGGGCGCCGCGGGGGCGGCGAAGAACAGCGGCCGGTCCACCCCGAGGTTCTGCCGCACCACGCACGTCACCCGCAGCGCGCACGCGCCCGGGCCCGCGGCCCGCGGCTCTCGCAGCTCCTCCGGCCCGGCCCGCTCGACGTTGCCCAGCGTGGGGTCCCCGGGCGGTCGCAGCGCCGACTCGCCGGCCGCCTCCGGGCCGCGCAGCACGGTCGTCGGCACCAGGTAGACGGGCAGCAGCATGGGGATCGCGGCGATCCGACCAACTCCGCGCCACCGCCCGCCGGGTGCCCCTCAGCCCGCCCGAGCTGGCCCACGCGGCCCTCGAAGGCTTCGACGTGGACGCCGCCGCGACCCGCCACCACCCCGCGTGCACCCTGCTGCCGCAGGAGGCCGACGGGCACGGCGTGGCCACCCTCGTCTGGCGGCGCGCCCGCCCCCTGCACCCCGGCCGGCTGTACGCCGCCCTGGAGGACGTCACCTGCGCCGCCGTACGCAGCCGGGGGCGCCTGTGGCTCGCCGACCGCCCGGACGCCCTGCTGACCTGGGACACCACCGGCGGCGCGCTCGGCATCGAGCACGCGGGACCGTGGCTGGCCGCGCTGCCCGAGGCCGCCTGGGAGCTGGAGCCCGCCGCGCGCCGGGGGGCCGCCGCCCTCGACTGGCATCCCAGGCACGGCGACCGCGGCCAGCACCTCACCTTCACCGGTCCTGGACTGGACCGCGACGCGCTGCGCAGGATCCTGGACTCCTGCCTGCTCACCGACGCCGAATACGCCGCGGGCCCGGACGGCTGGCGCACGCTGTCGACCGCGTTCGACGCCCTGCTGGGCATCCCCGCCTGACCCGGCCCCCGGCGACCGGCCGCCGTGCTGTCGGCCGGTCACCGGGGGCGCCAACGCCCGTCAGCCGGCGGGCTGTACGAGGCGGGTCTCGTAGGCGAAGATCGCGGCCTGGGTGCGGTCCCGCAGTCCCAGCTTCTCCAGGACGCGGCCCACATGGGTCTTGACCGTGGACTCGGCGACGACGAGGCGGGCCGCGATCTCGGCGTTGGACAGCCCCTGCGCGATGAGGGCGAGGACCTCGGTCTCGCGGCCGGTGAGGCCGTCGACGCGGGCTTCCGCCGGGAGGTTCTGCACCGGCTTGCGCTCGGCGAAGACGGTGATCAGGCGCTTGGTGACGGTGGGCGCGAGCAGGGCCTCGCCGGCGGCGACGACGCGGACGCCCTCGGCGAGCTGGCGGGCGGAGGCGTCCTTGAGGAGGAAGCCGCTGGCGCCGGCGCGCAGTGCCTCGTAGACGTACTCGTCGAGGTGGTACGTGGTGAGGATCAGGATCTTGGTGCCGAGCCCGGTGCCGGCGATCAGGCGGGTGGCCTCCAGCCCGTTGACCTCCGGCATCCGGATGTCCATGAGCACGACGTCGGGTGCGAGCAGGCGCACCTGGTCCACCGCCGCGCCGCCGTCGGCGGCCTCGCCGACGACCTCGATGCCGGGCTGGGCGTTGAGCAGCACGGTGAACCCCTCGCGCACCATCGACTGGTCGTCGGTGATGAGCACCCGGATGGTCACGTGCCGACCGCCTTCTCGCGGATGCCGTCGGCGGGTCCGGCCACGGGAGCGTCGGCGGGGCCTTCGAGGGGATCGTCGGCGGAGTCGTCGGCGAGGAGCAGCACCGCCACCTCGTAGCCGCCGTCCGGCGTCTCGCCCGCGGTCATCCGGCCGCCCAGCATCGCCACGCGCTCGCGCATCCCCGTGACGCCCTGCCCGGCGCCGGGCGACGGCGGCGGCTCGCCGGCCGGCGCCTCGTTGACGATCCGCAGGGCGAGACCGCCCAGGACGTACGACAGCTCGACCTTCGCGGCGGCGCCCGGGGCGTGCCGCAGGACGTTGCTCAGGGCCTCCTGGACGATGCGGTAGGCCGACAGCTCGACGCCCTGCGGGAGTTCGCGCCGCGCGCCCGTGACGGTCTTCTCGACCGTCAGGCCCGTGTCGCGGACGTTGCCGAGCAGCCGGTCCAGGTCGGCGAGGGTGGGCTGGGGCGCGGACGGCGCCTCGTAGTCCTCGGTGCGTACGACGCCCAGGACGCGCCGGAGTTCGGCGAGCGCGGCGATGGCGTTCTCCCGGATCGTCGCGAAGGACGCGGTCAGTTCCGGCGGCGGGTTCTCCACCCGGTAGGGGGCGGCCTCCGCCTGGATCGCGATGACGGACATGTGGTGCGCCACGACGTCGTGCAGCTCGTGCGCGATGGACGTGCGCTTCTCCAGCCGCGTACGGCGGGAGCGCTCCTGGGCGGTGAGCGCCCCGCTGGCCTCGGCGCGGCGGCTGGCGGCGGTCCAGCCGCGTACGGAGACGGCGACGGCGATCACGACGGCCGAGGCGACGGTCATCTGGAGGGCGTTCACTTCCTCACGGGGCCGCAGGCTCAGCCAGGACGCGACGAGACCGCTCAGGGTCGTGAGGAGCCACATCGCGACGCCGGTGCCGACGCTTCGGCGCAGCGCGGCGATCGTGAGGACCACGAGATGCGAGACGAACGTCGCATCCGCCCAGGGCCAGTCGTCCGCCGAACTGACGGTCGCTGCGATGGCGAAGCACACCACCAGGGACAGCCACCAGGCGCCGACCGGCCGGAAGAGGACCAGCAGCAGGGGGACCGCCGCGGCCAGGCTGACGGGCAGACCGATGTGGCGGCCTTCGAGGGCGCCCACGTGCGGCTCGTAGCTCCCGAACTCGTCGTAGTACTCGCTGTCGCTGATCCCGTACCAGCCGCTGCCCCAGCCGAACAGGTACAGGGCGAGCGCGACGATCGCCATGTGCGGCAGCCAGACGGCGACGCGTCTGGCGGCGGGGGGCAGTCCCCTCACCACCGGCGCCTCCGGGGGCAGCGCGGGGAGGGGCGTCAGCGCGAGCGCTTCCTTGAAGACTTCGCGGCGCGTCGTACGCGTCCGGACGCCCAGCAGCCGCCAGCCGTCCCGGATCACCTCGAACTCGCCGCGGACGCGGGGGGCTTGGGGGGTGGACTCGGTCACCCGCACACCGTACGGGCGTGCGGGGCGCGGCCGCGTCCCTCCGGATACGGATCCGGGCGGGTCCTCCTCAGGTACTACGCCGGGTCGCACCGGCCCGGCCGGGCGTAGAGGGTGACGCGCGCGCCACGGACCTCCGTGCTCTCGCAGGGGCGGAAGTGCGCCCGCAGGACGTCCCGTTTCACCTGCTCCTGAGCGCCGGCTTCGACCGGCTCGCCGGCAGGGTCGTGCAGCACGACGATCCGGTCGGCCGTGAGCATCCGGGCGTGGATGGCGGCGGCCGGCAGCTCCACGCCGTAGAGGGTGTCCGACGCACGCGGATCCGCCCGCACCGCGAGGTCGACCAGGCTGGCGTACGCCGCGGGTTCTGCCGCCTGCCAGACACGGCGCCTGCCAGGCATGAAGAGCAGCCCGTCACCGGGCCGCCCCTGCGCCTGGACGGCGCGGGCGATGGCGCCCAGGTCGTCCTTGCGGCTCTCCGGGGTGCGCAGATGGAGCCCGACCGGAACAAGCGCCACCAGCACGGCCGCGGCGGCGAGGGCGGCGAGCAGGTGCCGGTGGTACCGGCGGCGCCACAGGTGGTCCAGTGTGGCGCCGAGGAGCAGCGCGAGACCGGCCTCCTCGTAGAGGACGTAGCGGGAGACGTAGAGCGGAACGATCGCGGAGGACAGCAGCAGGAGTCCGCCGGGCAGGATCAGCAGCGCCAGCGCGAGGGACCGCAGCAGCCGCGCACCCGCCGGGAGGAGGGCGGCGCCCAGCAGGCCGGCGAGGGCGGGGACGACGTAGCCGAGGAGCGCGCCGGGGCTGGGCGGGCCGATCCAGGCCACCTGCTCCGACTGCCGGGAGCTGACCACGGCGAGCGGGGCCAGCGCGGCCGCCACCGCGCCCGCGGTCCACGCCCAGGTCCACCGGTCCCTGCGGAAGTCGGGCGAGACCCACAGTGCGGCACCGTGCGCGGCGACGGCGAGCACCGCGAACTCGTGCAGCAGGCAACCCGTGAGGGCCACCACCCCGTAGGCCGCCCACAGCCGGGTCCTGCGCTCTTCCAGGGCGCGTACGAAGAGCCAGGTCGCCCAGATGACGGCGGCGCAGACGAGTGCGTACGAGCGGCCTTCCTGCGCGTAGCGCTGCACGGCGGGCAACAGCGCGAAGGCCAGGCCCGCGAGCAGCCCGGCACGGGGTCCCGCCAGCCGGCGGCCGAGGAGCGCGACGCCCGAGGCCGCGGCGGACATGGCGAGCAGCGAGGGCAGGCGCAGCGCGACCAGGCTGTCGCCGAACACGCCGAACACCCCGTGCAGCAGCAGGTAGTACAGGCCGTGGACCGCGTCCACGCCGGCGAGCGTGTCCAGGAGTCCGGAGATGTCGCGCTGCGCCATGTCGTACGTGACGGCCTCGTCACGCCACATCGCCCCCCGGCGGGTGAGCCCCCACAGCCCGAGGACGAGGGTGACGACGGCGGGGATCAGGGCGAACGCCCATGGCCGCCGGGCGGATGGGACGGGTGGATCGGCGATCTCAGGCCGGAGGAGGGCAGGGGTGGGCCGGGTGAGGGCCATGGTCGGTCTCCTGTACGCGGGGCCACACGCGCGCCGCCCGCCCGCCGTTGCCGGCTACTGACCCGCGCGGCCCGGCGGTTTCAGGGCAGGGGGTGGTAAGGCGGCGGCGGAGCAGGGGTGCGGGTGAGGCGGTGGCGGAGGACGGCGTGCGCCCCTCGGGAAGTGGGGGTCGCCGCACGTCTCTTCGGTACGAACGCTCGGGTTTCGGTCCCGCCACAACCTAGGACGGCGGCGGGCCCGGGCACCTCCCCCTCGATACGGAACCCCGAAGTTCCACCTCAGGTACCGGACGTGAACACGACCGGGTCCGGCGCGCCGCCGCCCGGCCGCGCCCTGCCCGGCCGCGGGAGGGGGCGCCGCCGGGCCGCCGTGACGCGGGTCCCCGCCCCCTTCTCCGCGGCGAGGTAGCCCTCGGCGCCCAGTTGCTCGTAGGCACCCACCACCAGGCCCCGGGAGATGCCGAGTTGCTGCGCCAGCCGACGCGAGGACGGCAGCCGCTCGCCCGGCTGCGGCCTGCCGGAGCGCACCGCCGCCCGGAGCTGCTCCTGCAACTGCCGGCCGAGCGTCTCCGGCGCCGCCCGGTCCAGGGCCATCAGGAAGTCGGGCCCGTCGCGCCCCCACCGCACCGTCACGGAGCCACCGTACGAAAACGTCCGGTCCGCCGCCGGATGGTCCACGGATCAGCGCGCCGAGTGGACCTTCAGCCGGGCCCGCGGCTGCCCGAGGCTGGGAGCCCAACCGTTCCTCCGGCCAAGGATCCGGGCATGCGCAAGATCATCAACTCCAGTTACGTGACCCTCGACGGCGTCGTCGACGGCCCGCACACCTGGCCGGCGCTGCCGGGCGGCGCCGCGAAGGAGCACGAGGAGGTCCAACTCGCCCTCCTGGAGCAGTGCGACACCCTGCTGATGGGCCGCAGGACGTACGACGTGTTCGCCGGCGCGTGGCCGGAGCGCAGCGGCGACCCTGTCGCCGACCGCCCCAACTCCATGCGGGAGCCGGTGGCTTCCACCACGCTCCAGGACGCGGCCTGGGCGAACACCGAGGTGGTCGCCGACGGGCTGGCCGAGCGGATCAGCGCGCTCAAGGCGGAGAGCGGCGGGCACATCGTGCAGTACGGCATCGGCCCGGTCACCCACCTGATGGTGCGCGAGGGCCTGCTGGACGAGCTGCATCTGTGGCTGTACCCGCAGTTCGTCCGGGCGGGCGCCGGCGACCTGGTCTTCGATCGGGAGAGCCGGGCGGACTTCGACCTGCCGGGTTCCCGGACGCTCAGGAACGGCGTGGTCGTCCTCCGCCACGGAGTCCTCACCCCCTGGCCCGTACCGCCCCCAGCCTGCAGTTTCCGCACCGGCCCCCGCCTCGGCGAGGGCCGGTTTCCGCTGCCGCCACCTGGCCCGGAAAGCCGAGGCTTCCCCTTCCCGGTCCGGTGTGGCATCTTGTACGTACAACAGATACGTACAAGTTCGGCGCCCGCGCCGTTCCTGATGCCGACGAGGAGGTTGGCGTGAGCGGTCCAGAGAAGTCCAGGGTCCCCCTGTTCGCCACCATGCAGCGCATACCCGGCGGACTGATGCTGATCCCGCTGATCCTCGGCGCGATCTTCGGCACCTTCGCCCCCGGGGCCCTCGGGATCGGCAGCTTCACCACCGCGCTCTTCCAGGACAGCGCGCTGCCCCTCATCGCCCTGCTGATCTTCGCGACGGGTACCCAGGTCTCCCTCCGCACCGGCGGCCCGATCCTGGCCCACGCGGGCACGCTGCTGGTGATGAAGAGCCTGATCCCGGCCACGCTGGTCGTGCTGCTCGGGCTCGGCGTCGGCCTCGACGGGCTGCTCGGCATCTCGCTGCTCGCCCTGCTCGCCTCGATGGACAACAGCAACGGCGGCCTCTGGCTCGCCTTCTCCGGTCAGTACGGCGACGAGCGGGACCGCGGGGCGTACGTGGCCAGCGCCATCAACGACGGGCCCTTCCTGACGCTGCTCTTCCTCGGCGCCTCGGGCCTCGGCGACATCCCGTTCCTCGCCCTGCTCGGCGCGATCGTCCCGTTCCTGCTGGGCGTGCTGGTGGGCAACATCGACGCCGAGTGGCGCCGGGTCGTCCAGCCGGTGCCGAACATCGTCATCCCGTTCTTCGCGTTCTCCCTCGGCACCGGCATCGACCTCGGCGACATCGTCACCGGCGGCGTGACCGGCCTGGCCCTGGGCCTGGTCATCGCGCCGTTCACCGGCGGCCTGGTCTACCTCGGCTACCGGTACATCCTGCGCCGCGGCACCATGTCCGGCCTCGGCTTCGCCGCCGGCACCACCGCGGGCAACGCCATCGCCACCCCCGCCGTCGTCGCCGCCGCGGACCCCCGTTTCGAGGAGTACGTCGGCACCGCCACGGCGCAGGTCGCGGCGTCGGCCCTGGTCACGGCGATCGTCGCGCCGCTGATCGCGGCGTACGCGCTGAAGCGGAAGGGTGCCCTGCGGCAGGGGGGCGTCACGGAAGAGCCAGAAGACCCGGCCGGGGCAGCCGGGGCGGCCGACGCCCCCGCGTCCGCGGACGACGCCGTGCACGGCTCCGCGGGCGGCCTCGCGGACCGCCCGGAGCAGGAGCAGCGCGCATGACGTACGAGGTGGCGATCGTCGCCGACGACCTCACGGGCGCCGGCGACACCGCCGTGCAGTTCGCCGCGGCGGGCTGGCCCACCCTGCTGCGGCTGGGCGGCGACCGGCCCGGAGGCGCCGACGGCAGCGGCGGTGACGTCTCCGTCGTGGCGATCACCACGGACTCCCGGGCCCGGCCGGACGCCGGGGCGGCGGACCTCGTACGCGCCGCGACCACCGGGCTGCTGCGCGGCGGCGTGACCCACCTCTTCAAGAAGGTGGACTCGACGCTGCGCGGGCCGGTCCGCGCCGAGGTCGACGCCATGCTCGACGTGCTCGCCCCGGGCACCGTCGCGCTGGTGTGCCCCGCCTTCCCTGCCGTGGGCCGCACCGTCGTGGACGGCGTCCTGCTGGTCGACGGCCGCCCGGTCAGTGAGACCGCGGTGGGCCGCGACCCGGTGACGCCCGTGACGGTCAGCCATCTGCCGACGCTGCTCGACGCGCCGCTCGTACGCCTCGATCCGCGGTGGACGCCCGCGGCCTGGGCCGCGGAGGTCCGCGCGGCGGGCAGCCGGATCGTCGTCCTCGACGCCGCGAGCGACGAGGACCTGGACCGGATCGCGCGTACCGTCGCGGACCTCGGCGAGCAGGCGCTCGCCGTGGGCTCCGCGGGTCTCGCGGGCCCGCTGGCCGCCCGGTGGCGGCCGCGGGAGGCGCAGGCGCCCGGCAGCGCGCCGGAGACCCGCCCGGACGCCGTACCCGCCGGGGACCCTGCCGGCACCGCCCTCGTGGTGGTGACGAGCCTGCACGACGCCTCGCGCGCCCAGGCCGAAGCCCTCGCCGCGCACTCCGCGGAACACCTGCGGCCCACCGCGCGGGACCTCACCGAGGACGACGCGTGGGCGGGGTTCCTCACCCGGGTGCGGACGGCGGCGGCCGGCCGCCCGGCCACGCTGCTGCTGAGCACCCCCGACCGGGGCGCCACGGCCGTGGACCCGGAGCTGGTCGCCCGCCGGCTCTCGGACGCCGCCGCGCACGCGGTGGCCGCGGGCACGGTCGCCGGCCTGGTCGCCACCGGAGGCGACGGCGCCCGCGCGGTCCTGGAGCGGCTCGGCGGGACCGGTATCAGGCTGTACGACACCGTCGAGCCGGGCGTGCCGCTCGGCGTCGTCGTCGGCGGCCCGGCCGCCGGGCTGCCCGTGGCCACCAAGGCCGGGGGCTTCGGCAGCCCCGATGTACTGATCAAGGCCGCGCAAGCGGTGCGAACGGAGAGGAGTCACCGGTGAACGACCCGCAGGTGCCCACGCTTGCCCTCACCCTGGGCGACGTGGCCGGAATCGGACCGGAGATCACGGCCCGTACCCTGCTGCACCACGACGAGCTGCGCGGCGTCAGCCGGCCGGTCGTGGTCGGCGACGCCGACGCCGTCCGCAGAGCCGTCGAGCTGATCGGCGAGGACCCGGCCGCGGTGCGCGTCGTCGACTCGCCCCGCGACGCCGGGAACGAGCCGGGGACCATCGACCTGGTGCAGGACGGTCCTTCCCTGAGGGCGGTCCCGTACGGCGAACTCAGCGCGGCGGCCGGCGACGGCTCCGCCCGCTTCGTCAAGCGCGCCTGCGCGCTGGCCCGCGACGGGCTGGTCGACGGCATCGTCACCGCGCCGCTGAACAAGGCCGCCATGCACGCCGGGGGCCACCTCTGGCCCGGGCACACCGAGCTGCTGGCGCACGAGTTCGGCGTGGAGAACTTCAGCCTCGTGCTCTCCGCGGGCGAGCTGTACTTCTTCCACCTCACCACCCACGTGTCCCTCACCGAGGCCATCGCCGGGGTCTCCCCCGCGCGTACGGACAACGTCCTGCGCCTCGTCGGCTCGTTCGCCCGCGCCCTCGGCCTGCCCGAGGAGCCGATCGGCGTCGCCGGACTCAACCCGCACGCGGGCGAGAACCGCCTCTTCGGCGACGAGGACGCCGACGTGCTGGCGCCCGCGGTGGAGCGGGCGGACGCCGCCGGTATCCGCGCGGTCGGGCCGCTGCCCGCCGACGCGCTCATCCCCGCCGCGGTCAGGGGCGCGTGGAAGTTCGTCGTCGTCTGTTACCACGACCAGGGCCACGCCCCCTTCAAGGCGGTCTACGGCGACGACGGCGTGAACATCACCGTCGGCCTGCCCGTCGTCCGGGTCTCCGTCGACCACGGCACCGCCTTCGACATCGCGGGCAAGGGCGTCGCCCGGGAGGCGAGCCTGGTGCTGGCCACCCGGCGCGCCGCGGAACTGGCGCCGGGCTGGGGCCAGGTGTGGCGGACGGCGCAGGCGGGCGAGGCGGCCGCGGCGACGGCTGCGGGCGCGGCGGCCGCCGTGGAGCGGCCCGGGACGGCCTCGTAGACTCCGGGCGATATGGCAGTCGACAGAAGTGACCCGCGGCCCCTGCACCAGCAGGTCGCCCAGTCCCTGCGCCAGCAGATCCTGGGCCACGACCTGCCGCCGGGGGCGCCCCTGCCGAGCGAGGCCGAGCTGTGCGCCACGTTCGGCGTCGGGCGCAGCGTCGTGCGCCAGTCGGTGGCGGGACTGGCCGCCGACGGCCTGGTCATCCGCCGCCAGGGCCGGCCCACGCTGGTGGCGTCGCCTGCCGAGTACCGGCGGCTGGTGCAGCGGGCGACCGGGCTCTCCGACCAGTTCGCCGTCGCCGGGCAGGAGTTGCACACCGTCGTCCGCACGCTGGGCCCCGGCACCCCGCCGCCGCGCGCGCAGGCGTTCCTGCACACGGCGGACGCGCTGCGCCTGGAGCGCCTCCGCCTCGTCGGCGGCGATCCGCTGGCGTACGTACGCACCTGGCTGCCCGCCGCGAAGGTCCCCGGACTGCGCGCCGCGGACCTGACCGACGCCTCGCTGCACCGGCTGCTCACCCGGAACTACGGGCTGCGGCCGGTCAGCGGGCGGCGGCAGGTCCGCGCGGTCGCGGCCGACGACATGCTCGCGGAGGCGCTGCGCACCGAACCGGGCGGCCCGCTGCTGATGCTCGAAGGGGAGACCACCGACCAGCACGGGCACGCGCTGGAGTGGTTCACCACCTGGCACCGCGCCGACCGCGTGGTCTTCGACATCGACGTCTCCGAGACCACCGAGACCGTACGGCTGAGCGCGCTCGACGCCGAAGGCGCCGAGGCTCCCGAGGCCGGCCCGGTCACCGGCGGCACGGGGGCACCGGCGCCCGCCGACCTGGAGCGGGCGCGCGAACTCGCCGAGGAACTGCGGCGACTGCTCGGCTGACCGGACCGTACGCCCGGGGTCAGTACCGCCGGCGGGTGGCGTCGACGGTCTCGGCCCGGGAGCGGCCGGCGAAGAGACCGTCCTCCGCCTCGCGTACCGCGAGCAGCGCGTCGAAGAGGTGGTCCCCCATCGCCTTGCGCAGCACCACCGAGCTCCTGAGGTGCCGTACCGCGTCCGCCAGACCGGCCGGCAGCCGCTCGATGCCGCGCTGCGCGAGTTCACCGGGGTCGGCGTGGGCCGGGTCGTCGGTGAACTCCGCCGGCAGGCGCAGCGCGTCCTCGCGGCCCGCGAGACCCGCGGCGATGACCGAGCCCACCACCAGGTACGGATTGGCCGCCTGGTCGAAGCACTTGAGCTCGGCATTCGCGCGCTGGGCCGCCTCGCCCGCGGGCCCGGTGATGAAGCGCAGCGCCGCCTCCCGGTTCTCCCAGCCCCAGCAGCGGTAGGCGCCGGACCACGAGGACGGTGCCAGCCGCAGATAGCTGGCCGGGGACGGGCAGCCTACGCAGGTCAGGGCGGGCAGCGACCGCAGCAGCCCGGCGAGGAACGCCTCCCCGTCCGGCGCCGTGCCGCGCGGGCCCGTACCGCCGTGCATCAGGTTCTTCTCGCCGCGCCACAGGCTCAGGTGCACGTGCCCGCCGTTGCCGATGCCGGAGTGCCCGGGGAGGGGCGCGAAGGAGGCGCGCAGCCCGTGGGCGTGGGAGACGGTCCGTACCGTGTGCCGGACGAGGACGGCGGTGTCGGCGGCGTCCAGCGGGGCTTCCGGGACGGTGGAGATCTCGAACTGCCCCGGCTCGTACTCCGGATGGATCTGGAGGACCTCCACGCCCTGCGCGGTGAGCGCGTCGACGATGTCGAGGAGGTACGCGCCGGAGTCCGCCAGCCGGGCCAGCCCGTACGCAGGCCCGTCGCCGAGGGCGCCGGGGCCGACGCTCCACTCCGTCTCGAACCCCATCCGCAGGCTCAGCCCCTGGCCGGCCGCGGCCCGCACCATGCGGTTGACGAAGGACCGGTGGCACCCCGGGTACGGCTCGCCGTCCTGGCTGTACCGGTCCGCGGGCGCCCACGCCCAGCCGGGCTGTGCGGCGAGCCGGGTGAGCCGGTTCAGGTCCGGCAGCAGGAGCAGGTCGCCGACGGGGCCGCCGTAGCCGTCGGTACGGGCCATCGAGTCGTCCACGAGGAAGGTGTCGAACACCGGGGACATCCCCACGCCGTGGACCGCGAGCCGGGGAAGCCGGGCGAGCGGCACGGTCTTGACCCGGCCGATGCCCGCGTTGTCGACCCAGCTCAACGCGATGAGTCTGACGCCGGCCTCGGACATCGCGGCCATCGCCCGGTCCACCGATGCCGCTCCGTCAGCGGTACGCACAGTCATGCCCTCATGATTGGGCCGGACGGGTCACCGCTCATCCCGCCACTCCGACAGCGGACACGGCGTTCACCCGATCGGCGGCAGCGACGGTCGGGCTGCTGTCCGTCGCGGTCCGCACCGGCGGCTCAACCCGGGGCCGCGGCGGGCTCGTTCAGCCGGGCAGGTCCTCGGGGCGCTTCTTCGCGAAGACGCCTTCGAGCATGCCGGTGGCCTGGCCCACCTCGATCAGGTAGCCGTCGGGGTCGCGCAGGTAGCAGCGCTTCTCCGGCCCGCGGTCGATGGGCGGGGTGACGAAGGTGGCTCCCTTGGCGCTCCACTCCCGGTAGACCGCGTCGATGTCGGCGACGCGGAGGTTCATGAAGCTGGAGACCGTGTCGCCGGGCTCGTAGTCCACCACGGTGATATCCGGTTTGTCGGGGGTCGGACCGCCGCCCGGGTTCATGATCACCCACGAGTTGGCGAGCTTGACGATGCAGGGGTTCTCCTCCAGGACGACCTGCCCGCCCAGGACCTCGCTGTAGAAGGCCCGGGAGCGGGCGATGCGCCGGACGGTCAGGAAGAGCGTCACGACCATCCCGGTCTCGGGAGCGGGCAGGTTCTCCAGGTCGATGGCCGGCTTCTGGTCGGTCATGGCTCTCCTCTGTCAGCGCGGGCCCGCCCGGCGGGCGGGGTCGTCCTCCAGGGCGGCGCGGTCCCAGTCGCCGTGGAGGGCGGCCGCCTCGTACGTGGACTGCAGGAAGCCCAGCAGCAGGGCGTCGGGGTCAGGGGCGGTGCGTACGGTCTCGTACGGCAGGAGGAACTGCTTCCACTCCTGCGCATAGGCCCCGGCCGGGACCGGATGGTCGCTGAAGCCCGGCGGCTCCGGATAGGCGTACGCGTAGAACATGCCCTCGCCGTCGCCGCCCGGCCAGAAGCCGGCGCTGCTCAGCTCGTGCGAGTAGCCCTCGGTCATCACCCAGTCCGGGCAGTTGGGGGTGCCGCCGGCGTGGACGGGTGCGGTGCGTCCCGAGAACCGGGTGACGGCCATGTCCATGCCGCCCCAGAAGAAGTGCACGGGGCTGACCTTGCCGATGAAGCGCGACCGGAACTCGCTCAGCACCCGCGACGCCTGCACCAACTGGCCCCAGAAGGCGCGCGCGTGCTCGGGGTCGTACGCGGTGTGGGTGCGGTCCTCGGCGAACGGGATCGCCACCTCCACCTCGACCGGGCGGGCCAGGATGGAGACGTCGACCCCGGCCCGCTCCAGGGCCGCCATCGTCTCCCGGTAGAAGTCGGCGACCGGCTTCGCCTCCAGCGCGACGGTCTCCACGGCGCCGGCCGTGGTGCGCAGCCGCAACTGGTGGTCGACGAAGTCGAACTCCATGTCGAACGTGCGGCGGCCGGGGATCGCGGACGTCGTCAGACCGCGGGCGGAGACGTAGAACGCCACCTGCCACCAGTGGTTGACCATCGGCGCCAGCGCCAGCCGGACCTTCCCGACGATCTGGGTCCACATGTGCAGGGACTGGCGGGTGTCCGCCCAGTCCGCGACGCGCAGCGCCGGCCACGGGTCGGCGGTGGGAAGCACATTCGTCATCGACAGCTCCAGGACGCGTCAGTTGAGGTGCTGCTGCCAGTCCGGCGGAACCTTCCCCGCGGGCCCCGGCACGGGCTGCCCGTCGGGGTGCGCGTGCGGCGGGCTCATCGCGGGCCCGTCGACGAACTGCCCGGTGTCGGCGTTCCAGAACCAGTCCTCACCGGGCTCGAAACTGGTCAGCACCGGATGCCCGGTCTCCCGCGCATGCCGGCTGGCGTGCTGCGAGGGCGAGGAGTCACAACACCCGATGCGCCCACAGGCGGCACACCGCCGCAAGTGAAACCACCACCCGGGCCCCTCCCCGGCCAAACACCCGGCACACCCGTCCCCACTGGGGCTGGAGGCAGGATCGATCCCAGACATCCGCTCGGCATCCATACCCCCATGCTGCGCACGAGAGCCCACCACAGCCTCCCGAGGAACCCATTCGGGTGCCGCAGGCCCGCCCGGCGGGCCGCACGCCCGTCGCGAAGTCGCAGTTCAGCCGGCCGGTGTGGGGGTACGGACCGGAGTCCGTACCCCCACGCGGCCACGCGTCGTGCCGCTCCCGGCCCGCGGGCCTACGGCGTGGCTTCCCGGGTGCCCAGGGAGAGGCGGTCGAGGTCTGGGGCGGAGTCGGTGGCGTTGCCGATTCTGATCGTGTTGGTGCCTGGTTGGAGGGTGATCGGGAGCGAGGTCGTGCGTGGGGTGTTGTTGCCGATGTCCGTCACCGTCGCCTCCGCCGGCGGGCCGCCGTTGACGCTCACCTGGAACGTGCGCGTGCCGTTCACCGTGTAGTCGATGTACAGCGTCCGCTCGCCGCCCTCGTCCACCCGCACGTCCGGGAAGACCACCGACGCCTCCGCGCCGCCGCCGATGTTGCGGATCTTCTCGTCGCCCGAGCAGGGGCCGCACCCGGTGATCCCCGTCGTGCCGAGGTCGTTCGCCGAGTCCTCCGCCTCGCGCATCCACGCCCGGTCGCCGGGCAGCGTCCGTAGCGACACCTCGTCCGACACGCTCTTGCCGCGCCCCAGCACCTCGAAGTCCGCCGCCACCGGGATGTCCGCCGAGCCGATGTCCTGGCCGGGCGGTGAGGTGACCGTCCAGCTCGCCTCAAGCGTCTGGCCCAGCCGCAGCGACGAGGCCGTGGCCGGCCCGCCCTCCGCCGCCCAGCCGGCCGGCAGCCGCGGGGCGAGGCGGACGTCGGTGAGCTGCTCGTCGTCGTCCAGCCGGAGCTGCGCGGTGACCGTGGTCGAGCGCCGGCCCGGGCCGGCCCACTGCAGGCCGTGCGGGCGGACGGTGAGCGTCGTCTTCGGCCGGTACGAGGCCGGGGGCAGCGGGCCGACCGAGATCCGGTCCAGGCCGGGGCCCCGGCTGTCGGAGCTGAAGACCTTCACCGTGTTCGCTCCGGCCTTCAGCGGTACGGAGACCGCCGTGCTCTCCGGCACCTCCGCGTTGCTGCCGGCGACGGAGACGCCGACGGGCGCCGCGCCGTTGACGCTCACCGACAGCGACGAGTCGCCGCGCGCGGTGTGGTCGAGCTGGAGGCGGTAGTCGCCGTCCGCGGGCGCGCGGACATCGCGGTACGTGACGGAGCTGCGCTCCCCGCCGCCGAGCCCGGCGACGTGCCGCGAGCCGGAGCAGGCGTCGCACCCGGTCGGGCGCGCCCCGCCCTGCAGCCGGTTGTCCCGCGCCTCGGCCTCCAGCGGCAGTGCGGCGCGGGTGGCCGCGGGGCGGCCGTGGGCCACCTGGATCTCGTCGACGCGCAGTTGCCCGAAGAACTCCGGGGCCTGCGGGCCGCCCCAGAGGCTGCGTACCTCCAGCTTGAGGTAACGGGCCTGCTGGTCGCCGATGTCGACGACCTGCACCCCGCGGGCGCTGCGCATCGCCCCGGCGCGCACCTGCCTGAAGTGCTTGCCGTCGTCGCTCACGTAGACGCGGTAGTCCCTGATGCGCGCGGAGTCCTCGGGGCGGCCGAAGGTCGTACGGGCGTGCGTCGGGGACCACTCGCGCTGGTTGACCGCCAGCGCCGTGGCGGGCTTGCGCGCGCCCAGGTCCAGGGTGACGGACGCGGGCAGTCGGCCGTCGCTGTCCCAGTAGGTCTCGTAGTCGCCGTCGGTGAGGTCGGCGGCCGGGTGGCCGGCGCGTGCGGAGGAGGCGGTGGCGGTCACTCCTGCGGCGTCGTAGGAGGGCTGCCCGCCGTCGGTGGTGACCTTGAAGACGGTGTCGTACGGGTCCCAGTCGCGGATGTCCAGGATCGAGAGGTAGCCGCCGGACTGGCTGAAGCGCATCTCCTCGCCGGTGCGCAGGTCGGTCACCGCGGTCGCGCGATAGCCGTTGTCGCGCAGCCGGACGGAGTCGGTACGGGGCCGGGTGAGCACGTGGACGTACTGGGTGCGGGTGCCGCCGTCGCCCCGGCCGACGGTGACCACGCCGTGGGCGCCGTCGTTCCAGAAGCCGGGCTGCATGCCGCCGTACATGTAGCCGCCGCCCTCGACGCCGTAGACCGACTCCCTGACGGGCTCGACCCACCGGCCCATGAAGTCGTTGAACGCCTCCTGCTGCGGCGGCATCTTGCCGTTCACCATCGGGGTCTCGGCCATGAGCGACTTCATCGAGGCGCCGGCGTTGGTGATGTAGCGGCCGGTGCTCAGCCGCGCGTCGACCTCGTGGTCGCCGCCGTCGTACCACCAGCTACCGGTGGTGGGCAGCTTGTAGTCCGCCTCCGTCAGCCGCGGCATGGGCACGGTCACGGCGGACGGGTAGTCGTACGAGGGGGTCATGCCGGTCTTCTGCTCGTTGCTGACGGTGTCCATGATCGGCGTGTCTTCGTTGTTGTTGCTCAGCAGCCAGTCGGGACGCCGCTCGCGGATCTGCTCGTAGAGGTCGTTCTCCTCCCAGTACTCGTTGTCGTTGTCGATCCAGAAGCCGGCCAGGCCGGGATAGTTCTCCATCAGCTCGAAGAACAGGTCGTAGCTGTACATGCCGAACCCGGCGCGGGTGGTCAGGTCCACGTCCCGGCCCTTGTGGGCGGAGTACGCGGCCGAGTCGAGCGTCTCGACGCCCTGCTCGTTGTGCCACTGCGGGTCGTCGGTCATATACATGATGATCTTGACGTCCTTCTCCTGCCCGGCCGCGACGAGTTCGCCGAGCAGGTCGCGCTCCGTGGCGCAACTGCCGGGGATCTCCGACGGCCACGGGCGGGCGTAGCCGAGCCGGCTGTGGAAGGTCGCCAGCACGATGTACGAGGCGCCGAGCTTCTTCGCCTCGTCCACCCAGTAGTCCGCGGACCAGCCGCCCCCGGTGACGTCGCGCTCCCACTCCTCGCAGTCGAGGTGCCGGGGCGCGGTGAACATGCCCCAGTGCAGGAAGAGGCCGGCGGTGGAGTCGCGCAGCCACTCCTGCCGCGGATGCTGAACCTCCGCCCGGGTGGCCGGGGCGGCGAGGAGGCCGGCGGCCAGCGCCAGGACGAGCGCCGCGAACAGGGCGCGCCAACGGGAGAGCGGTGCTCTTCGCCGGCCGCGGTGCGAAAGCCGTGCTGCCATGTGTGTCACTCCTCCACCCGACTCCCCTGTCAGGGGATCGCGGAGGAACGTAAAGGCGGGTTCATCGGATGTCAATGGACCGCGCCCTCGTCAAGTACGGGGCAAACAGCCTGACTTGGGGCGCAGTAATCGGAGGTCTGACCTTTGCGGTACACACGCGGCGGTCACCCAGACATCCCACAGAAGCAATCAGAAAACAACAGCGACCGCGGGACCGGCGCCCGCGCACACCGGCCCCGGCGCGGTCAGTCCCGTACCGGCGGAGGGCCCGTCGTGGAGCGGATGACCAGTTCTGGGTCGAAGAGGAGTTCGCCGGTGGGTACGTCGCGGCCGCTGACCAGGGACAGGACGCTGCGGCCCACCTCCAGGGCGAGCCGGTCGCCCGGCTGGCGCACGGTCGTCAGCGGGGGGTCCGTGAACTCGGTGATGGCGGAGCCGTCGTAGCCGACCACGGAGACGTCGCCCGGCACCGCGTACGCCTGGCGGCGGATGCCGCGGATCGCGCCGAGCGCCATGTAGTCGCTGGCCGCGACGATCGCCGTGGCGCCCAGCCGCAGCAGGGTCTGGGCGGCCGCCTGGCCGCCCTCGACCGAGTACGAGTGCCGCATGACCCACCGCTCGGCGTCCGTGGTGCCGCGCTGCCGCATGGCGTCGAGGAAGCCCCGCACCCGCCGGTCGGCCGGCCGGTTGCCGACCGGGCCCGAGGCCATGCCGATGGCGCGGTGGCCGAGGCGGTGGAGGTGGTCGACGGCCAGCTCCGCCGCCAGGGCGTCGTCGGTGGAGTAGACGGGCGCCGGCACCTCGTCGGCGAACTCGCCGTTGACCCCGAGATACGGGATGCGGCGCGCGCGCAGCAGCGCGTACGTCTCGGTGTCGGCGCCCTCCACCGTGTTGGAGGAGGAGAGGAAGACCACCGCCGCGATGCCCTTGTCGACGAGGGAGAGGATGAATTCCCGCTCCTGCACCCCGCCGGGGAACGCCGGGCAGAGCACGGTCTTGAGTCCGTGCGGGGCCAGGGCCGCCTCGATGCGCTCCGCGACGTCGGCGAAGAAGGGGTTGGAGACGTGCTCGGTGATCACCGCGACGAGCTGCCCCTCCACGGTCCGCTCGTAGCCGAGTTCCGTCATGGCCGTCTCGACCGCGTCCCTGGTCTTCTTCGCCACGCCCTGGCGGCGGTTGATGACCCGGCTGACCGTCGCCTCGCTCACACCCGCACGGGCAGCGATCTCAACGATGCCGACCTTCATGCTCTTCCTCTCCCACGCCCCATGCCGGGGCCCACGTGGTCACGTCGCGTCACTGGGCTTCGTCAGCAGTACCAGGCCGGTCCTCGGGACCGGGAGGCTGTGCAGACCGGGTCCGAGTGGGCTGCGGGTCCGCTCGATGATACGTCCGTCAGGACCGTGGACTTCGATTTCCACGGTCCCGCCGCCGTCCTCGACGTCGACGGCCAGGCGGTCCCCGGCCGTCGCGTTGACGAGGACCGTCTCGCGGTGGGTGGCGGGCCGTACCGGAACGATGCGGTCGTCGTGCACCGTGAGCACCCGTACACCCTCGGACTCCGCGCTGACCAGGGTGTAGAGCCCGTCGGGACGCCCTGGTTCGGTCGTGCCGTCGAGCAGTTGGGGGCGCAGCCGGCGCCACTGGGCCAGCCAGAAGCGGACCGCGTCGGCCTGCTCCGCGGTGAGGGCGTCCAGGCGTACGGAGACCTGCGGCACCGCGTGCAGGGCGCCGATGAACTGCCGGGCCGCCGCCTCGACCGGCCCGCTCGTGTCCCACAGCAGCGGGTCGGAGTGGACGGCGCCGCCGATGGCCAGGAAGGAGGTGTCGACGGTACGGACCCGGTTGGCGGCGGAGTCGGCCGGGCAGTCGAAGGACCGCAGCATGTTGCCGAAGGGGGCCATGCCGGGGCCGACGTACGGCTGGCGCAGCTCCAGCAGCAGCTCGGGCCGTACGCCGAGCAGCGCCTCCCGCAGTTCGGCGAGGAGGAGGGTCAGCGCGTGGCCGACGTCGCCGCGCCCGTCGCCCGCGTAGGCCATCGCCTCGTTGAGGAAGTCGACCTTGAGGCCGTCGAGGCCGTGGTCGCGGACCAGGCGCAGGCAGGTGCGGACGACGTGGGCGCGTACCTCCGGATGGCGGGGGTCGAGGACGTGCGCGCCGGGGACCGTGGCGCGGGCCGGGGCGAAGGGGGCCCAGACGGGGTGGCAGTCCGCCCGGGGACCGAGGAGCAGGGGCGCGACCCACACCAGGTAGCGCAGGCCGGTGCCGCGTACGCGCTCGACGTGGGCGGTGAAGCCGGGGAACTTGCCCGGATCGGGGATCCAGTCGCCCACCCCGGCGTAGCCGCGACCGCTGCCGAGGCGCTGCCAGCCGTCGTCCAGGATCAGCGCCCCGAAGCCCATGTCGGCGGCGAGCGCGGCCTGCCGTTCGACGGCGGCCTCGTCGATCGCCTGGTTGAAGGCGTACCAGGTGCAGTACAGCGGCAGCCGGGCCGCCTCGGGGACCGGCAGCGGCGTCGGCATCCGGGCCTCGTACCAGGCGCGCAGCGGTCTCAGCGCGGACGCGACCGACGGGCTGCGCGGCGCGAAGAGGAACCGGTGCGGCGTGGCGGAGGGGGCGAGGTGGAGGTGGACCACGTGGGTGTCGTTCTCCTCGGACACCCCGTAGCGCAGCGCGACCTCGGGGGCCGGGTCGGCGGCCGCGAAGGTGAGCAGCGTGGCACCGGTGTGGTCGTAGAGGCAGCCGGCGGCCAGCCCGTCGATGAGGCTGACGGTGGCGCGGCCCTCCCAGTCCGCGAGGAGGGTACGGTGCCAGCCGGCCTTGGGGTGCCAGTAGCCGGCCGCGTCGCCGAGCGGGACGGAGAGCCGGATCTCGACGGCGGCGCCGGGGGCCTCGACGTGCAGCATGCGCAGCCCGCCGGGGAGTTCGGACAGGGTCCAGGCGGGGTGCGCCCCGTCGGCGAGGACGGCCATCTCCACGGTGTCGAGCAGCGGCTCGTAGGGGGCCGGGGCCAGCTCGGCGGTGGTGACGGCCTCGGACGGCAGGGTGCTCACATTCACTCCTTGACGGCCCCGGCGAGCAGGCCGGAGACGAAGTGGCGTTGGAGGGCCAGGAAGACGAGCGCCATGGGGACGGCGGCGATGGCGGTGCCGGCGAGGATGGCGCCGTAGTCGGTGTCGTCGACGCCCTGGAGGGAGGCGAGGGCGACGGGGATGGTGTAGGAGCCGCTGTCGCGCAGGACGATCAGCGGCCAGATGAAGTCGTTCCACTGGAAGAGGAAGAGGAAGATCGCCAGGGCGGCGAGGGCGGGCTTCATCGGGGGCAGCACGACGCGCAGGAAGACCCTGAACTCCCCGCAGCCGTCCATCCGGCCCGAGTCCAGCAGTTCGTCGGGCAGGGCGGCCATGGACTGGCGCATGAGGAAGATGCCGAAGGGGAGGGCCAGGTTCGGCATGATCACGGCCTGGTACGTGTTGAGCCACTGCCAGTCCGCCATCATCTGGAACAGCGGGACCAGGGTCACCTGGTTGGGGATGACCAGGCCCAGCATCAGCACGCCGAACAGCACGTTCCGGCCCTTGAAGCGGTACTTGGCGAACGCGTACCCGGCGAGGGTGCACACCAGCCCGGCGCAGACGGTGTAGACCGCTGCGATCAGCAGGGAGTTGAGCACGACCTGCCCGAAGGACGCCGTCTCCTGGAGGCTGGCGAGGTTCTCCCCCAGGTGGTCGCCGGGCAGCAGCGGCGGCGGTGAGCCGAAGATGTCGGCGGTGCTGTGGGTGCCGGCGACGACGAGCCAGTAGAACGGGATCAGCACGGCGGCGAGCGCGACGGCGAACCCGGACGTGAGCATGATGCTCTTCCCCGGCGAACGGGACTGCCCGGTGGCTTGTCTCATGACTTGTCTCCCAGGACCCGGAACTGGATCAGGCCGAGGACTCCGATGAGCACGGCGAGCACGTAGGCGATGGCCGAGGCGTATCCGAAGTCGAAGTATTGGAAGGCGTTCTGGTACAGGTACACGCCGATGGTGAGCGTGGCGTTGTCCGGTCCGCCGCGGGTGAGGATGTACGGCTCGTCGAAGATCTGCAGGGTGCCGATCGTGGAGAGCACCGTGGTGAGCAGGAGCGCCGGCCGCAGCCCCGGCAGGGTCACGTGGCGGAAGGACTGCCAGGCGCCGGCGCCGTCCACGGCGGCGGCGTTGTACAGCTCGGACGGGATGGTCTGCAGCCTGGCGAGCAGGATGACGGCGTTGTAGCCGGTGTAGTGCCAGGTCAGGGCGAGGCCCAGGGATATCTGCGCCCACAGCGGGTCGGTGAGCCAGGGCACCTCGCCGGCGCCGACGAGCGAGAGCAGCCAGTTGGCCAGCCCGTACTGCTGGTTGAGGAGTACGGAGAAGATGATCCCGTACGCGACGAGGCCGGTGATCATCGGCAGGAAGAAGCCGAGCCGGAAGACCGCCCGGGCGCGCAGCAGCGCGGAGTTGAGGGCGACCGCCAGGCCGGTGGCGAGGGCGAGCATCAGCGGGACCTGGATGACCAGGATGACGCCGGTGTTGCGCAGGGCGGTCCAGAAGAGCGGGTCGTCCATGAGCCGCTCGTAGTTGTCGAGGCCGACGTACCGGTCGACGCCGTCCACCGACTTGTAGAGGCTGAGGAAGAAGGACCGGCCGATGGGATAGAGCTTGAAGACGGCGAACAGGACCGCGGCGGGCAGGAGGAAGAGGTACGGCGCGAGCCGGCGCCCGCTGCGGCGCGGCCGCTGCCGCCCCGCCTTCCTTCTCGCGGGCGGCGGCGCGGTGCGGGCCTGGGGGGCGGACGTGGTCATCGGGCCACCTTGCGTGCGGTCTGCGCGGCGAGCTGGTCGGCGGCCCGGCGCAGCTCGGTGGCCGGATCGGCCCCTCGGAGCAGGACACGGGTCTGGGCGTCGGTGACCGCCTTGAGCGCGCGGGCGTAGTCGGAGGTGTAGTTGAAGGCCGGGGAGTCGGCCCGTAGCGCGTCGAGGAAGATCTCGCCCTTCTTCTGGCCGCCGAAGAACTCCGACGGCTGGTGGAAGACGGGGTCCTCGTACGCCGCCATCAGGGCCGGCGCGATGCCCTGGTTCCGGTAGATGCGCACCTGGGACCGGGGGCGGGTGAGGACGAACTCGACGAACCGGAAGGCGGCGGCCTGGTGCCGGCTGGTGCCGGAGACAGCCAGGTGGGTGGAGTTGACGGTGGCGGCGTTGGTGCCGCCGGGCTGGACGGCGGGCGGCAGGCGTACGCCCCAGAGCCCGGCCTGGTCCGGGACGGAGTCCTCGATGACCCCGCCGAACCAGGTGGGCCAGGGCAGCACCGCCGCGGTGCCGCTCTTGACCGAGCTGATCAGGGAGTTCCAGCCGCCGGAGATGTCGTTGACCAGGCCGGCGTCGTTCATCCGCTTGATGAGCGTCATGGCCAGGACCGCTTCGGGTGAGCTGACCGTGATGGCGCCGTCGAGATCGAAGTACATGGCGCCCTGGAGCTGGAGCAGCAACTGGAAGAGGTTGGCCGAGTCCTGCTGCGAGGCGGGCTTGTCGATGCCCAGCAGGTACGTGCCGGTCTTCGCCTTGATCTCCCGGCCGGCCTCGATGGTGTCGTCCCAGGTGCCGAGGGCCGTCACGTCCACACCGGCCTGCTCGAAGACGTCCGCGCGGTAGTAGAAGCCGCCGGAGTTGGCCTCCCAGGGCAGGGCGTCGACGCGGGAGCCGTCCAGGGAGACCGTCTGCCAGAGGCCGTCGGCGAAGGCCGTCCGGTACTTGCCGGCGCCGAGCGGGCCGAGGTCGGCGAGCTGCCCCGGGAAGCGGTCCGTGTACGCGGGCAGGTAGTCGACGCCGATGTGCAGGACGTCCGCGAGCCCGGCGCCGTCCGCCGCCATCGAGGTCGTGATCTTGTCCCAGATGGCCGGGTTGCCGATGTCCTCGACGGTGACCTTGATGCCCGGGTGCGCCTTGGTGAACTCCGGTACCAGAGCGCGCATCTCCGCGGCGGGGCCCGCCCAGCTCCACACGGTGATGTCACCCTTCGCCGGGTCGCCGTGCGCACCGGCCCGCGGGCCTGACGAGCAGGCGGCGAGTCCGCCCAGCCCCGCGCTCGCCGCGAGGGCCCCGCCAAGGCCCAGCACTCTGCGCCGACTCGGATACGGACGACTCGGGTTCATACGCGACCACCTCTGCCTGCGGCTCGGATGCCGGCCTCTGCGGAGGGAGGGCGACGCCGGGAAGCTAACAACCGGTCACATCGACTTGCAAGACTTTGTTGAAAATTTTCTGCCTGATCTTCCAAGAAGTTTCGGCAGAACTCTTGAAAGCGTACGAGCAGGGCCGTTAGCTTCCGGACACCCCCTCTCCCCGCGACCTCCGGAGTGAGCCGCCCATGAAGAGACACCGCCCCGCCCGCCTCGCCACCGTCACGGCGCTCGCCACGCTCGTACCGCTGGCGCCGCTGCTGCTGAGCCATCCGGCCGGAGCCGGCACCCCCGCCACGGCCGCGACCCCGGCACCGCTCGACGTCCAGAACCCCGGGTTCGAGAACGGAGCGGCCGGCTGGACCTTCACCGCGGGAACGGGGGTGGCGACCAACCGGCCGCACGGCGGCACGAACCTGGCCTACCTCGACGCGGGCGCGGGCAGGAAGGTCTCGCAGCAGATCACCGCGCCCTCCGACGCCGCCTACGACTTCTCCGCCTGGATCGCCACCGGCGGCACCGGCGGGCGCTTCGTCGCCCGGGTCAACGGCACCGAGGCCGGCTCGGCCGAGCTGCCCGCGCGGTCCACGTACGCCCGGTACACCCTCAGCCGGATCGAGCTGCGCGAAGGCGACGAGCTGGAACTCGCCTTCGAGTCGGGCCGCGGCTGGGTGAACGCCGACGACCTCATGGTCTCGCCCTCCGCACCCGCGGACCCGGTGGTCTCCTCCTCCGACCCGGAGATCGTCGAGATGTTCGACTGGGCCAAGCACAAGGCGGGCGGCTGGGTGCACCAGTCCGGCACCGAGGGACCCCTCAACGTCGACGAGCGCAACCCGTCCGGCACCGGCACCGGCGTCTACGGCCCGTCCTACTGGGCCGGTTACGCCCACCGCAGCGGCTACTACGCCCGCGATCTGGCGCACCAGGCCGGCGGCGCCGAAGTCCTCGGCCTGCGGGACGCCAACAAGGCGATGCTCCGTACGTTCGCCGCCTCCGCCGACGAGGAGCACGGCTACTACCCCGCGTGGGCCTTCAACTTCGACAACAGGACCAAGCTGGCCATCGACTACCGCTCCCCCGACTCCTTCGTCCGCGAGGTGCCGGCCCCCTTCGAACTCGTCGAGAAGGCGAACGAGGCGTACCGCTGGAGCGGCGACCCGGCATACGTCGACGACCCCGCGTTCTGGGACTTCTACCGCCACACGACGAACGAGTTCATCGAGCGCCACGACAACGCCAAGCCCAACGGCGTGGCGGAGGGCACGGGCAAGGGCATCTTCGCCGGAGCGGCCAGCTACAACGAGGCGAGCGACGAACCCCTCGCCGAGGCGGGCGACGCCATCGGCTCCCAGTACCGGGCGTTCCTGGCGATGTCCGACCTGGCCCTCGACAAGGGGGACAAGCGCCTGGCCAAGGAGTACGAGAAGAAGGCCCGCAAGCTCAAGAGGTACTTCAACTCCGAGTGGAGCGGAGCCGGTACGGGAGCCGACATGGTGCGCGGCTACACCACCGACGGCGAGCCGCTGACCGGCTGGGGCAAGGAGAACAGTTGGTTCATGGCCATGAAGCAGCTCATCGACCCGGGACCGCGCGCCGACGCGTACCTGGACTACATCGACGAGCGGGCGAGCGGGGACGGGAAGCCGGTGAACATCGAGGCGATCTCCTACCTGCCCGACACCTTCTTCGCGTACCGGCAGAACGACACGGCGTGGAAGTGGATGGAGTACGTCTACGACCGGCGCGGCGACCAGCACCCGGTGGGGAAGCAGGGCCCCAACGGCGACTACCCCGAGGTCTCCTTCACCCTGCTCTCCCAGACCGTCGAGGGCCTCATGGGCGTCGAGCCCGACGCCCCGGCCACCTCGCTGAGCACGCTGTCCGGCCTGCCCTCCGGCATGGACTGGCTGCAGATCGAGGAGGTCTCGGTCGGCGGCAACACGTTCACGCTGCGCCACGACGCGGCGAGCAGGTCCACCCTCACCAACGACACCGGCTCCGCCACCTACACCTGGGAGGCCCGCTTCCCCGGCAAGCACTCCACGGTCGAGGTGGACGGGAAGAAGCGCCCGGCGAAGACCGGCACGGCGGGCGGGGAGACGTACAGCTACGTCGAGGTCTCCGTCGCCCCGGGCCGGACCGTCACCGTCGACGCCGGCTAGCGCGCGGCGGGCGGCCCGGACACCGGCCGCCGGACGGCTCCTGACCGATGCCGGCACCCGCCTGAGGAACGGCGGGAGGCGCGGTCGGAGCGTCAGACGGGCGTGCGGCGGCCCCGGTCGTCAGTCCGCCCCCGCCTCCCCGCCTGGTGCGGTGCGGGGGCGGGGGGCGACCGGGGTGCCGCCGGGGTCCGCCGACGACGGTGCGGCGGCGGGGCGTTCGTCCTGCTCACGTACGTCGAGCGGACGGGCTTCCGCGTCGACCCGGGCGCGCAGCAGGGTGGTGAAGGGGGAAGCGGGAGCGAGTAGGTCCAGCAGGGCGTGTGCGCGGTGGCGCAGCTCGGCCAGGAGCCGGTTGCACGGGCGCAGCACGTCCGGGGACCCGAGGAGTTCCGTCAGCTCGCGGTGGTGGGGTTCCGAGGCGGCGGCCCGGCTGAACAGCAGCCGGGCCCGCTCCCTCTCCGCCCGGTCCTGCCGGTGCAGCAACTGCGCGAGGCGGTACGTGGCGGTCCCGTTCCGCAGGTCCGCGCCGGTGCCGTCGCGCAGGTCGTCGTGGTCGTTGCGGAGCTGCGCCAGGATCCCCAGGACCTCGCCGAACTCACCCCACGCCGCGACCTCGTCCGCTTCGGGCCCCGCCACGGCGGACCCGGCGCCGTGCGCCACCCGGGCGGCCAGGAGGCAGGCCATGGCGTAGACCGCGCCGCTCTTCTTCCGGTAGACCTCGCGCACCTCGTCGGGGCCCACCTCGCCCGGCTCGTTGAGAAGGTCGCCGAGCTGCCCGTCGGTGGCGGCGGTCCAGCTTTCGAGGTAGTCGGCGGTCAGGGCGCGGCGCAGCGGCTCGGACGCGGGCAGGGTGGCGAGCACGCGCAGCGGCAGTCCGTAGCCGCACTCCAGGGCGGCGGTCAGCGCGGCGCTCCCGTCCATCCCGTACGTCCGCGGGCCCGCGTCTCCGTCGACCACGTCGTCGAACGCGTTGGCCGCCCGCCACCACAGCGCGTGCACCGCCGCGACCGGCTCGGCGGGCCCGGTGCCGCCGCGGATCGCCGCGTGCACGAGGAGGGGCAGGGAGAACTCCTGGGGGTCGCGCCGGCCGCGGGCGACGAGCGTCTTCAGCGAGGCGTGGAGCATCGGGTGCGGGACCGCGTAGCAGCGGTCGATCAGCTCGTCGAGGTACCGCTGTACGCGCGGGAAGGCTTCCCGGAGGTGACTCTCCGGGCTCGGCCGGGCCCGGACTGCCGGGCCGTCGCGGTGGAGGTGGCCAGAGGGCGGGTGGGACAACCGGGGCTCCAGGATCGAGGGCTGCGGAGGGCATCGCACGCGTCGGCAGCCGGCGTCACTCACGCTGACGGCACGGGCCGGCGGGAGCCGGCGAGCCGTATCGGCCCCTGCGCGGAGAGCGCGCACCGCAAGGGAACTATCGCCCGGCCGCGCCTGCCCCCGATCCCGGCGGCGGTTGGCCCAACAGGGCTAACGGTGCCACCCCTCCGTACGCACACGGCCGGGGCAAGGGCCACCTCGTCGTTGCCCGGCCGGAGCGCGGCACCCGGCCCGCGCTCACCCGGGGCGGCGAGCGCCGCCGTCCCGGACGGCCTGGCGACGCGGCTGCTCGCCCGTTGCGGGTCTGCCGCGGGTTCGGACGTCGCGGCAGCAAGGAAGGACACCCGCATGACGGATTTCACGACCGCACCGCTCACGCCGCGGACAGCGCGCTGACCGGCATCGCGTCGGTGTTCCGGCGGCCGGCTTCACGGAAGCAGCCCGCCCCGGAGAAGACCGCCCGGCAATGCGCCGCGCTCTCACCGGCATCCGACGGCCACCACCGCCCTCAGAAGGGCGCGGCGTCGGTGCGGGGCCGTGGGGTGGTCAGTTGGCGGGTGAGGTGGGTCAGGGCCCGGTCGGCGTAGAGCGAGCGGATCGTGCCGTTCAGGCGGCGTGCTTGGCGGGCCAGTTCCTTCGCCGGGCCGTGTTCGTGCCGGCGCAGGTGGCTGTGGGCGAGCCATGCGGTGTAGAGCACGGTCTCGCGTACGCGCCGCGGATCGCAGGCGGCCAGGGCCGCGCCGATGCGTGCGCCGCCGCGCCGCGGGCGGCCGAGGGCGATGTCCAGGCGGCCGGCGATGATCTGCATCTCGTCGGGGGTGAGCCAGTACGTCCAGGCCGGGTCCGGGTCGGTGCCCGCGCGGCGTGCGCCGTAGGCGTCCTCGGCGCGGCGGAGCGCCTCGTCGGCGTGTACATGCTCGCCCGTGACGGCGTGGGCCCAGGCGGTGCGGGCGTGGAGAAGCGCGCGGACGGCCGGCGTCGCTTCCGCCGCCCCCGGAGTGCCGTGGCCCACGGCCTCCAGGCGGGCGAGCGCGGAGCGGGTGACCGTGACGGCGTCGCGGCCGTGGCCGTGCTCGGCCAGGTGGTAGCCGAGGCTGGAGACCAACTGCGCGGCCAGTACGGGCGCGTCCGCCGCGTGCGCGGCCTTGATGCCGTGGACGTGATGGCGCGTGCCGGCCCCCTCGTCCCCCGCGTCCGCGGCCGACCAGCCCGCGAGCTGGCACAGCTCGGCGAGGAGCCGCAGCAGGCCGCGGCCGACCGTCGCGTTGTACGACGTGGTACGCAACAGGGCGGCCGTGCGGGCGAGTTCGTCGCGGACGGCCGGGTACAGGTCGCCGCCCGCCACGGTGTCGTCGGCCCGGTGCAGATACCGCAGCCGTGCGCATACGTCCTCCAGATCCGTCGCGCCGATGCGGCGGGGGTGTCCGTGGGAGCGGTGGGCGTGGGCCGGCGGCGGCGGGGTGATGAGCCACTGATGTACGACCCGTACGGCGTGGCCGTGCCCGCCCTCCCCTCCCCCGGGCTCCGGCACCGCGCCCGGCCGCGGCGCCCCCGCGCCGAGCCGCACGGCGAGGTCGTCGCGCTCCGCCGCGCCCCAGATGTCCTTGATCAGCACCGGGGGCTCCTCGGCAACGCCGCGCCGCCCGGCGGGCAGCCCGGTGGCGGGCGACGGGCCGAGCAGGACGGCGAGGCCGTCCAGGGTGACGGCCAGTTCCCCCGCGAGCGCCTGCCGGACACCGGGTGAGGGCGTGGAGATCCCGCGCTCCCAGCGGGCGACGCTGGAGACGTCCACTCCGAGGCGCTGCGCCAGCGACTCCTGCGTGTGCCCGCGGCTGCGGCGCCGGCGCGCGAGGGCGGAGAGAGGAGGCATACCCCGAAGGGTAACGAGCCGCCCGCCGCCGGCCCGGTGGGCGCCCGCGGTCCGCCGGGCGGGTGCCGGATGACGGCCAAGTGCCGGGTTCCCGCCCTGGTCGGCGGCGGCCGGAGCGGGTGGACTCGATGCCGCTCACCCCCCGCCCGTACGTCCAGGGAAGGAACCCCATGCCGCTGCTGCGCAGGCGCGCTGCGCTATCCCGTCCTGCCCACCAACGACGCCCTGACCAAGCGGACCGGCACATGACGGACGGCGGGATCACCCATGTCGTGTGGGACTGGAACGGCACGCTCTTCGACGACGCGGACGCCCTGATCGCCTCCACCATCGAGGCGTTCGCGCGCCAGGGGCTGCCACCGGTCACGCCCGAGCGCTACCGGGCGCTGCACACCCAGCCCATCGACACGTTCTACGACCGGCTGCTCGGCCGCACCGTCCCGGCGGCGCTGCGCGCCGAGTTGCACGCCGCTTTCCACGACGCCTACCTGCGCCGCAGGCCCGGCATCGGCCTCGCCCCCGACGCGCTCGCCACGCTGCGCGCGGCGGCGGAGGCGGGGCTGACGCAGTCCGTCCTGTCCATGCATCCGCACGACGTGCTCACGGAGTTGGTCGAACGCTTCGCGCTGGGCCCGCACCTGGTGCGCGTGGACGGCCAGCGGGGCGCGGACGCGGGCTACAAACGCGACCACCTCGCGGCCCACCTGCGCGCCCTGGACCGTCCGCCCGGCGCCGTAGTGCTCGTTGGCGACAGCGTCGACGACGCCCGGGCGGCGGCGGCCGTCGGCACCCGCTGCGTGCTCTACGCCAGCGGGCTGCACTCCGGCACCGCCCTCCGCGCGGAGGGTTTCCCCGTCACCCGGACCCTGGAGGACGCCTTGGCCACCGCTCTCGGACCCGCCCGATGACGGAGCCGGAGACCGCGGAGGCCGACGGCCGGCCACGGGAGGCCGTACCCGGCACCGAGGCCGGCGCGGCGTGGGCGGTGCTGCGCGCGCCGTACGTGCCCCGGCTGCTGTCCGCCTCCCTCGTCGGCCGGCTGCCGACCGGGATGGTGCCCCTCGCGATCGTCCTCGCCGTCCGCCACCACGGCGGCGACTACCGGCTGGCCGGGCTGCTGACCGCCCTCTACGCCGCCGGGGCCGCCGTCGGCGGCCCGGTTCTGGGCCGGGTCATCGACCGCACCCGGCAGCCTCCCGTCCTCCTGGCCGGCGCTCTGGTCTCGGGTGCCGCGCTCGCGGCACTCACGGTCCTCGACCCGGTGGGCTCACCGGCCGCCGCCGGTGCCGCCGCCGTCGGGGCGGGGGCGGCCACGCCCCAGCTCGAACCGTGCCTCCGGGTGCTGTGGGAGCACGTCCTGCACGGCGAGCGCGCGGTACGGGCCGCGTTCGCGCTGGACGCCGCCACCCAGGAACTCGTCTTCGTCTGCGGGCCCTTGCTGGTCCTCGGCGCGACGGCGGTCCTCGGCCCGGCGGGCGGTCTGCCGGCCGCCGCCGTGGTCGGCGTGGCGGGCACCGTCGTGTTCGCCACCGCCGCCCCGGCCCGGCGCTGGCGCCCCGCGCGCACCGGCGGCCGGCACTGGGCGGGCCCGCTGCGCAGCGGGCCCCTGGTGCGGCTGCTCGGGGCGCTCGTCTGCCTCGGCGCGGCGATCGGCGCGTTCACGGTGGCCCTCACCGGCTACGCGGACGCGGAGGGCAGCCTGGGCGCGGCGAGCTGGCTGATCGCCCTCAACGCGGCCGGTGCGCTGCTCGGCGGCATCCTCTACACCGCCGCTCCCGTGGCGCGGCGGGAGGACCGCAGAGTGCTGCTCCTGCTGGTCCTCCTGACCGCCGGCTACCTGCCCCTGGCGCTCACTCCCTCCCTCCCGTGGATGGCCCCGCTCGCCCTGGCCGCGGGAGTGGCCCTGCCCGCGGTGCTGGCCTCCGCCTTCGCCCTGGTCGCCCGGCTGGCACCGCGGGGCACGCTCACCGAGGCACACGCCTGGATGATCACCTCGTTCGGCGCGGGCAACGCCGCCGGCTCGGCCCTCGCCGGAACCCTGGTCGACCTCGCGTCCGCGGCCACCGCGTTCCTCGCCACCGCGCTGTGCGCGGCGATCGCCGTCTGCTTCGCCCTCACGGTCTCCGCCCCCGGCGCCGCCGCACACCCGTCGCCGTAACCGAGGCGCCCTGGCGGACTGTGCGCGCGTCAGCGCCCGTTCGGTACCGGATACGTCAGCGTGACCGCGACCGACGCCTCGGCCGACCCGCTGAAGAGGACGACGTTTCCCTCGCTGGCGATCGTGATGCCGAACTCGATCGAGACCGACTCGGGCGCGGTGGCCTGCGCCGCCAGTTCGCCGACGGTGCGGCTGAAACGCTCGGCGACGACGTGGATCGTGTTCTGGACGTGGTCCAGCACCTCGGTCGCCTTCTGTCCGGCGACCCTGCGCAGGTTCGACGAGGTGGGCTCGGAGCCGGGGAGCCGCTGAACGGCGATGTAGACGTCCCGGCCGTCGATGACGGTGGGCAGCGCTTCCTTCTGGGGGTTCACGGGCCGCCTCAGCCTTCTTCCAGCGTGTAGGTGCCGCGGAACAGGAGTTTCCCTTCCGGATACAGGTAATAGCCGGTGCCGGCCGGTTCCTTGTCCCACCGCCAGTAGTGCCGCACCACGGCTCCGGCGATGTTGATCAGCCTGCCGAGCGGGGTCGCGTTCCGGAGGTTCCGCAGGAACCGCGAGTCGAGGAAGGCGTGGATGGCGTCCCGTAGCGGCTCGAAGCTCCGGTCGGCGTGGTCCAGCGCGAACATGTGGCGAACGCCGTGGTCGTCGGTGAGGACGAACGCCAGGATCACCCCGGTCTCGCGGTGTATGTAGGCATCGCCGGACTCGATCCTGATCGAGTCCGGCGTGCCGTCGTCGAGGACGGCGGGCAGGGGCAGGGGGACGCCGTTGAGTCGGGAGACGTTCATCAGCCAGCGGCCGTAGTCGCTGTCGTGCGGGCTCTTGTCCACCACGGGTGCCTTCCGGTGACGCGCCGCCGGTCCCCGCGCCGCTCGCGGCCCGGGTGAGCGGCGGCCCTACAGGTAGTCCAGGATCCAGCGGGTGACACGCTCCAGCGCGCCCTGGGTCACCTCCTCGACGACGGCGTCCGACACGGACTCGCCGGACCCGCCGGTCACGGGCATGTCCGCGGCCCCCGTACCGGTTCCGGCGGGTGCGGCGGGCGCCACCGGCTCGCCGGGCTCCCGGCCGGGCGCGGGCACGGGCGCGGACTCCGTACGGACCTCGATGACCGGGTCGTCGCGGCGCTTGCGCAGCATGTCCTCGGCCACCGCCGCCGCGGCACCGCCGCCGGCCGCGGCGGCGGTGGCCGGGAAGCCGGCCCACCGGCTCGCGTCGAGGTCGACGCGGCCCGCGCAGAGGGTCCGCAAGTCGTCGGCGCGCCCCGCCCACACGCTGTTGGCGAGCCAGCCGTCGGCGGTGTTGTAGCGGGCGGAGACGACGCCGACCACGCTGTCGTCGCTCCGCTGCCGTACGGGCGCGCCGCTCATGCCGGGCAGCACGTCCCGCGAGTGGAAGCGCCCGAGGGTGACGTCGTCGGTGCGGCGCACCTCGCCCTGCCACTCGCCGAGTGCCTCCACCCACACGACCGGGGGCGTGCCGGCCGCCTCGTACATCAGGGCGTGACCCACCACCGTCACGGGCTCGGAGTACGCGACCGACCGGGAGCCGCGCAGCAGCCGCGCGCTCCCGGGGAAGGCGGCGTCCGCCGCGAGCAGCGCCAGATCGGCCTTCCGGTCTTCGGCCAGGACCCGCGCCGTGATCCGGTCGGCGCCGGGGTCGCGTAATCGGTCGACCGTCAGCACCTCGTCGTCGCCGAGCGCCAGCGTGCCCTGGACGACGTGCCAGGCGGTCACCAGATATCCCGGCGCCAGTTGGAAGCAGGTGCCCTGGGGCACCCCGGAGGAAGAGAGGATCCGGCCCACGTAGTCCGGTACGGGATGGGTGTTCTTCACGCCTCCACCTAGCGGTCGGGCCATGGGCGTGCGTCGGCACGCAACCGGTGGAGGGGGGTGGGCGGAGCGCCGTCCGGTCGCGTGTCCATGGTGAGCCTGTGCGGGGCAACTCGTATGCGACTGAGCTAAGTTGTGCGACCTTGTCCGTTCATGTCGCGATGTACGGGGACCGTACGGACCTCAGCGGTGCCGGCCGGCTCCACGCCGTACCGGCCGAGACCGCGGTCCTGCTGCGGCACTGGCCGGACGCCCTGCTGCTCACCGAGCCGGACCGGGATGACGCGGACAGCGCGGGGACGCTCCGCCCGTACGGTACGCACCCGGCCGGTGCCGCGAACGGCCCGCGGACCGCCGCGACGGCCGGCAACGACCGGCCCGTAGCCGCCACTCCGCCGCCCACCAAGGCCGCGGTGCTGGCAGCGCTGCCGCACCACCGCATCGTCCACTTCGCCTGCCACGCCGAGACCGACCCCGGCGACCCGTCGCGCAGCCGCCTGCTGCTGCACGACGCGGACACCGGCCCGCTCACCGTCGCCTCGTTGTCACCCGTCGACCGTCCACCGGGAGCGCACCCGCCGCCCGCACACCCCGCTCCTCTGGTCAGCCCACCTCCACACCGGCGCCTGACCCCGCCGTACGGGAATCGCCGAGAGCCGTGCTGCGACCGTCGCCCAGCTCCGCGGGCCCGTCCGCGTCGGCGAGTGGCAGCGTCAGGCGGAACGCCGCCCCCGCACCGGGCGCGGTGTCCACGCTCACCGTGCCCCCGTGGGCCTCGGTCAGGGAGGCCACGATGGCAAGGCCCAGGCCGGAGCCGCCGGTGCTGCGGGTGCGCGAGGTGTCGACGCGGTAGAAGCGTTCGAAGACACGCTCCGCCTGCTCCGCGGTGAGGCCGGGGCCCTGGTCCGTCACGTCGAGGACCGCGGCGGGCGCGGTGCCGAGGCGGCCGGGGCGGAGGCCGAGCGCGAGCGGTGTGCCGGGGGGCGTGTGCGTGAGCGCGTTGCCGGTCAGATTCGCCAGGACCTGACGGAGGCGGTCCGCGTCGCCGCTGACCACGTACGCCGTGCCGCCGTCCGCCGCGAGCCGGATGTCCCGGTCCGGGGCGAGCAGGGCGGCGTCGCGGGCCGCGTCCGCGGCGAGTGCCAGCAGATCGACGGGGCCGCACCGCAGCGGACGCTGCCGGTCCAGGCGGGCCAGGAGCAGGAGATCCTCGATGAGGGTGCCCATCCGGGTGGCCTCGGTGCCCACGGTGGCCAGGATCCGCTCCAGTTCTGCGCGGTCGCGGCGGGGCCCGCGGCGGGCGTGGTCGGCCCAGGCGCGGATCACCGCCAGCGGCGTACGCAGGTCGTGGCCGGCGTCCGCCACGAACCTGCGCATGCGCTCCTCCGAGCGCCGGGCCGCCGCCTCCGACTCGGCCCGCGCCCGGAACGCATCCTCGATCTGGCCGAGCATCCCGTTCAACGCGCGGCCGAGGCGGCCGAGTTCGGTCCCCGGCGGATGTTCGGGGACCCGCCGGGTGAGGTCGCCCGCGGCGATGGCGGCGGCCGTCTTCTCCACCTTGAGGAGCGGCCGCAGCGCCGCCCGTACGAGCGCCACGCCGACGACGGCGACGGCGAGCAGTCCGACTGCGCCCACGGTCACGTCCACGGTGACGAGTTCGGAGACGACGGCCCGGTGGTCGCCGAGTGCCGCCGCGGCCACGATCCACCCGGCGGCGTCCGGCAGCGGGTGGACCAGGATGCGCCAGTCGCCGTCGCTCGTCGCCGACGGCACGGTCATCGGGTCGCCCTCGTGTTTCCTCAGCCAGGCCGCGTCTTCGGGGACGTCGAGCGCCGCCGCCTCCTGCCCGGCCTCGGGCTCCGGTTCACGGGGATTCCGCACCAGCTTCCCGTCGGCGTCGTAGCGCTGGACCCGGTAGAGCCCCACACCACCCGGGCGGGGTCTGGCCGCGGCGTCGCCGTCCGCCGCGCCGCCGCCGGCCGGTGCGTCGAGGTACCCGAGCGCCACCAGGCCGAGCTGGGCGTCTGTCCGGTCCAGCAACTGCCCGCGCAGGACGACCACTCCGGCGGTGCCGATGGCGGCGAGCGCCACGGCGACGAGCAGGAGGATCGCGGCCACCAGCCGGAACCGCAGCGACAGCCGCCCGAGCCCGCGGCGGATCACGACGGCGGCCGCAGTACGTAGCCGACCCCGCGCACGGTGTGGATCAGCCGGGCGCGCGGCTCGCCGATCTTGCGGCGTACGGCGTGGACGTACGTCTCGACGATGCCGCCGTCCCCGCGGAAGTCGTAGCTCCACACCTGGTCGAGGATCTGCGCCTTGGACAGCACCCGGCCGGGGTTGGCCATGAAGTAGCGCAGCAGCTTGAACTCGGTCGGGGACAGGGAGATCCGCGCACCGCCGCACCACACCTCGTAGGACTCCTGGTCCAGTTCCAGGTCGGCGAAGGCCAGCCTGGCGGCCGGGAGTTCGCCGGCGGCGTGCGGGAGGCGGCGCAGCACGGCGTGGATCCGGGCGATGACCTCGTCCAGGCTGAACGGCTTGGTGATGTAGTCGTCGCCGCCGCTCGTCAGCCCGCGGACTTTGTCCTCGACGGCGTCCCTGGCGGTGAGGAACAGCACGGGCACCGGCGTCTCCGTACGCAGCCGGCGCAGGACCTCGAAGCCGTCCATGTCGGGCAGCATCACGTCGAGGACGACCGCATCGGGGCGCTGCCGCCGGGCCTCGGCCAGCGCCGCCCGCCCGGTGGCCGCGGTGGCCGTGTCGAACCCGGCGTACCGCAGGCTGCCCGCCAGCACCTCAAGGAGGTTGGGCTCGTCCTCGACCACCAGCAGCCGCGGCTTCTGCCCTCGCCGGGGCGCCGTACCCGCGTCGCTCATCGATGCCTCCCGTGCCCGCCCGCCCGCGATCCGGCCGGTGGGCATCTTGGCGCGCGAAGCTGAGCGTTGGCTGAGAGTTCGCTCAGAGACGGCGGGCGCCGGTCCGCCCCGCACGGGGCGGATCATCCCGCGGCGTGAAGGGGAAGCGGCCCGGCGTAGCTTTTCCTCCCGGCATGCCTGCTTTGCCCATCGGTGAGATGGAGCCCCCGCGCTCAGGGAACTCTGAGATTCGGCTCAAGGTGCGCTGATGGCGCTCCGCCACGCTCCCTGCTCGTACGACGGGTCGGCCCGACCGGGGCCGACGGCGTGGCGGAAGAGGGAGTGCCGAGGATGGGAACAACTCTGAGCCGGGCGGTGACGGCGGTCGCGGCGTCCGCGCTGGCCGTGCTGCTGGCCGGTTGCGGGGCGATCGGCGCCGGGGGGTCGGACGACGCCGGGTTCGACGAGCAGGCGTTGAAGCTCGCGAAGTGCCTGCGCGAGCAGGGCCTGGACGTGGAGGACCCCGTGAACGGCGCTCCGGCGCCGGTCAGGGACGTGGATCCGCGGAAGCTGGACAAGGCCATGCAGGCGTGCCGCAAGTACCAGCCGCAGGACACCGGCGACGGCGATGACCACAAGGACGACGTGGAGCGTGGGCTGAAGATGGCCGAGTGCATGCGGGAGAACGAGGTGGAGGACTGGCCCGACCCCAAGGCGGACGGCGGCTTCTCGCCCGTACCGGAAGCGATGGACGACCCGGACCTCGAGGCCGCGGAGAAGAAGTGCACGGCCGGGCTGCCCGACCCGGAGGGGCAGTGATGAGCGGGCCGGACGCCGTACGGCCGCCAGGGCAGTCGCCCTCCGAGCCCTCCGAGCCCTCCGGACCGTCCGGGTCGCCGGCAAGGCGCCGTACCCGCCGCGGCGGGAAGGCCGCCGGGGCCGCCCTGGCCCTGGCCACCGGTGGCACCCTGGTCTTCGCCTGGTTCGCGGTGGGCGGCGACGACTCGCAGGGCTCGCAGGCCGACGGACTGCCGCCCGGGACCGCCGCGGTCACGAAGCAGACGCTGCGGGCCACCCGCACCGAGGACGGCGAACTCGGCTACGGCCCGTCCACCCCCGTGACGGGGCGGCTGAGCGGCACCTTCACCGCGCTGCCCGCGGAGGGCAAGCGGATCGGGCGGGGCGGGATGCTGTACGAGCTGGACAACCGGCCGGTGGTGCTGATGTACGGCGCGAAGCCCGCCTTCCGCGAGCTGGCGACGGGGGTCGAGGGGCCGGACGTCGAGCAGTTGGAGGCCAATCTGCTCGCGCTCGGCTACACCGGGTTCACCGTCGACGAGGAGTTCAGCGAGCTGACCGCCGAGGCCGTCAGGCAGTGGCAGGAGGACGAGGAGCTGCCCGGGACGGGCAAGGTCGAGCTGGGCCGGGTGGTGTTCGCCCCCGGGGAGGTACGCGTCGAAAGCCGCACGGCCGCGGAGGGCCGGCAGAGCGGGCCGGGCGGCGAGGTGCTCACGTACACGGGCACCGCCAAGGCCGTCACCGTGGAACTCGACTCCGCGGACCGGCAACTGGCCGGGAAGGGCACGAAGGTCACCGTCCGCCTCCCCGACGACAGCACTGCGGCAGGCACCGTCACAGACGTCTCCACCGAGGTGCAGCCGGCCACCGACAAGGCAGACGCGGAAACAAAGGTCAACCTGGTCGTCGGGCTGGAGGGTGCGAAGGCGCAGAAGTCCGCCGCCGCCTACGAACAGGCGGCGGTGCAGGTGGACTTCACCACCGGCACCCGCCGGGACGTGCTCACCGTGCCGGTGGCGGCGCTGCTGGTGCTGCCGCAGGGCGGCTTCGGCGTGGAGGTCGTCGACGAGACGACCTCCACGACCCGCTACGTCCCCGTCACCACCGGCCTGTTCGCGGGCGGCAAGGTGGAGGTCTCCGGCGACGGCATCACCGAGGGCGTCACGGTGGGGATGCCCAAATGATCAGCCTGACCGACGTCTCCAAGACCTATCCCGGCGGGGTCACCGCACTCGACCGCGTCCGCCTGGACATCGGCCGTGGCGAACTCCTCGGCATCGTCGGCCCGTCCGGGTCGGGAAAGTCCACCATGCTGCACATCCTGGGCACCCTCGACAAACCGACCTCCGGCACCGTGCGCATCGACGGCCACGATGTCGGCGCGCTCTCCGACGCGAAGCTCTCCGCGCTGCGTGCCCGCCGGATCGGCTTCGTCTTCCAGCAGTTCCACCTCGCCGCCGGCACGCCGGCGCTGGACAACGTGGCCGACGGCCTGCTGTACACGGGCCGCCGGCGCCCCGAGCGCCGCCGCCGTGCGGCGGCGGTGCTGCACCGGGTCGGCCTGGGCCACCGTCTGGACCACGAGCCGCACCAACTGTCCGGGGGCGAGCGCCAGCGCGTCGCCATCGCCCGCGCCGTGGCGGGCGAGCCGTCCCTGCTGCTGGCCGACGAACCGACCGGCGCACTGGACACCGCCGCCGGATCGGAGGTGCTGCGGCTGCTGCGCGACCTGCACGCCGCCGGCACCACCGTCGTGATCATCACGCACGACCGGGAACTCGCCGCCGGCCTGCCGCGCCAGGTACGCATGCGCGACGGCCGTATCGTCGCGGACGCCGCGAGTCCGGCACCCGCCGCCGACTGGGCGGAGGCGCACCGATGACCGTCCGGATCCGCAACCCGCGCGCGGCCGCCGAAGAACTCCAGCCCACCCGTTTGTACCCGGGCGACGTGGTGCGGGTCGGAGCGGTCGGCCTGCGCACCCGTCCGATGCGCGCCTTCCTCTCCGCGCTGGGCATCGCCATCGGCATCGCCGCCATGGTCGCGGTGGTCGGGATCTCCTCGTCCTCCCGGGCCGGACTCGACCGCACCCTCGCCTCGTTGGGCACCAACCTGCTCACCGTCTCCCCCGGCCAGACCCTCTCGGGAGGAGACGCCCCGCTCCCCGCCACGGCGGAGCGGATGATCGCCCGGATCCGCCAGGTGGAATCGGTGTCCGCGGTCGGCCAGATCAAGGACGCCGACGTCTACCGCAACGGCAAGACCCCCAGGATCGAGACGAACGGCCTGTCCGTCTACGCCGTCCGCACCGGCCTGCGCGCCACCATCGGCGCGGAACTCCGCGGCGGCACCTGGCTCAACGGTGCGATGAGCAGGTACCCGGCCACGGTGCTGGGCGCGACCGCGGCGGAACGCCTCGGCGTCGGACACGCCAAACCCGGTACCCAAGTGCTCATCGGGGAGCGCTGGTTCACGGTCGTCGGCATTCTCGACAAGGCCCCGCTCGCCCCCGAACTCGACGCCGCCGCCCTGATCGGCTGGCCGGCGGCCCGGCAGGAGCTGGGGTTCGACGGCCGCCCGACCACCGTCTTCGCCCGTACCCAGGAGGCGTACGTCGAGCAGGTCGGCGAGATGCTGGGCGCCACCGCCAACCCCGAAGCACCCGGCGAGGTGCAGGTCTCCCGCCCCTCCGACGCGCTGGCCGCCAAGCAGGCGGCGAGCCGGGCCTTCACCGGCCTGCTGCTGGGCGTAGGGGGTGTCGCCCTGCTCGTCGGCGGCGTCGGCGTCGCGAACACCATGGTCATCTCCGTCCTGGAACGCCGCGCCGAGATCGGCCTGCGCCGCTCGCTGGGCGCGACCCGCGGCCACATCCGCACCCAGTTCCTCAGCGAGTCACTCCTGCTGTCCGCCCTCGGCGGCCTCGGCGGCGCCCTCCTCGGCAGCGGAGCGACCGCGGCGTTCGCCCTCTCGCAGAGCTGGCCCGCCGTCGTGCCGCCCTGGGCCCTGGTCGGCGGTGTCACCGCCACCCTGGCCATCGGCGCACTCGCCGGCCTCTACCCCGCGGTCCGCGCCTCCCGCCTCTCCCCCACAGAGGCTCTGGCGACACCGTGACCGACACCGACCGACCACACGCGCGTACGCCAGCTCTCGGGTCCCGCGACGTCGGAGCATCCGTCCGGCACGTCCTGCACCTGCCTCTCACCGTCCGCACCGACCACGAAGACGTCCACCGACAAGCTCATGGGCACAGTGGATCACAGCGGCCCCCGCGTTCCGATGGTGAGAAACAAGACAGCCGCCGCGAGGACGCGCATCGACCCGCGGACCTCCAGCCAGTCAGGAACCTGCCCCACTCAGCGCAAACGTGACCCACCAGCGGTCATTTAACGACGAGTTCCGGTCGACACACCGAGCCGCGTCACCCACAAAGACGCACGCCCAGCCGATCCATTGTCACTGTCCGCATTGGATCTAGTGCGTGCAGTAGCGGACTCCTTAAGGTCGGAGCGACACCAACGCCGTATCCCTGGAGGATTCGTGGCCCGTTTTCGCACTCGTCTGGCCCTGCTCGGCTCGGCAGCGGCCCTCGCCGCAGGCGCCGTCGTCCCGGCACAGTTCGCCGGGGCTCAACCCGCCGCCGCGGCAGACCTCCAGTGGGTGGCCCTGGGCGACTCCTACACCGCCGGGGTCATCCCGGCGGCGGGCGACGTCTTCGAATACCCCCGCGACGGCTGCGAACGCACCGACCAGTCCTACCCCCAGGTCGTCGACCGCGACCTCGGATCACTCTTCGACCTGACCAACGTCAGTTGCGGCGCCGCCACCATCGAGAACGTCACCGACACAGCCCAGGAACCGATCGGCCGCAACCTGCCGCCGCTCATCGAGGACCCCGACTACCCGTTCCCGGCGGTGCCGCCGCAGTCCGAGGCGGTGGCCCCCGGCACCGACGTGATCACCGTCGGCGTGGGCGGCAACACCCTCGGCTTCGCCGACATCCTCCTCAAGTGCCCGGAACTGGGCCAGGAGAGCGGCGGCGTGGGCACCCCGTGCAAGGACGCCCTGGCCGCCGGCGTCCCGGCCAGGCTGAACAAGGTGAGCCGCGAGTACGACCGGATGCTGACCGTGCTCCACGAGCGCGCGCCGCACGCCAGGATCCTGACCGTCGGCTACCCGACGATCGTCCCCCAGGACACCTCCAAGTGCCGCTACAACGACCTCACGCAGTTCGGGTCGATCACCCAGGGCGACCTGGAGTGGCTGCGCCAGGACATCCTCGAACCGCTCAACAGGACCATCGAGAAGTCGACCGGCACCCAGGACGCGGCCACGTTCGTCGACCTCTACGACTCCTCCCGCAACCACAGCGTCTGCGACAGCGGCAAGTGGGTGGAAGGCTTCCTCACCGCCCCCGACCAGCTCTCCTTCGTCCACCCCAACGCCCGCGGCCACCGCAACGCCGCGGACCACGTCGAGGAAGCAATGCTGAACACCCTCGGCTGACTCCGGCGGCCCAGCGCCCCACCGGCCTCCGGCACCGGCCGGAGGCCGGTGCCGGGGCCCCGCCCGGGCACGTCCGGGCACGTCCGAGGCCGCCGTCAGCGACGCTCCTGCCCGGACTCCTGGCCGGTGGCGGGCGGCGTGAGGCAGGCGGCGAGTTCTCGCACCCGGCGCTGCCGCTCCTGGGGCAAGGGCGAGAAGAGCTGCTTCTCCACCGCGCGCACCGCGACGCTGGCCCTGCGCAGCGTTTTCCGGCCGTCCGGGGTGAGTTCTGCGCGTAGCGCGCGGCCGTGGGGGGGCGTGGTCGGGTCTGGTGAGCAACTCGCGCTCCTGCAGCCTGCGCAGGACGAGGTTCATCGACTGACGGGTGACGAAGCCGCGACGCGCGAGTGCGGAGCTGGACGTTCTACGAGAGCAACCCCGGCGCGGGTACCGGAGCCCGAGTACGCCCCATGACGGCGGGGCCCTCCCGGCCGTACGGAGAAACCGGCGTGCCGTTACCCGCTCCACGGGACCTGGGACACGGCCGTCATCCCCCACGCTCGAACTCGGCTCGGTGGCCCCTGGCCGGCGGGGAATCCGTGGAGACGTGTCCGGGTGCGGGGCGGGGGTCCTACTCTGGGGTTCGGTTTTGCCGTGGGGGACTTGGGGAGGGGCGGCGTTGTGCAGGTGATCGAGTTTCCACTGGCCGGCGAGGGGGCCGGCAGTGTCCGGGTCGAGGCGGACGAGGAGGCGGACGGCATCGTCCGTGCCGCCCGGCCCGGGGAGGTCGCGGCGAGCGCGGGGCGGACGCTGCAGGACGCCCTCGACGGCATCCGCCCCGTGGCGGCGGCCGTGCACGAGCGGTTGCGCGCGCTGCCGGCGGCGCCGGACCGGGTGACCGTCGAGTTCGGCGTCAAGCTGTCCGCGGAGGCCGGGGTGATCGTGGCCCGGGGCACGGCGGAGGCGAACTTCACCGTGACGCTGGAGTGGGAATCCGGGCAGGGCCCGCGGGACCGGGACCGGGACCAGGACGACGATCCCGGCGCGTGACTACCCGTACGTCCCGCCGCGCGCTGGCGCAAAACCATACGGTGGCGCCCCGGGCGCGCGACGCCCTCTGTTGCGCCCGTCGCTGACGGCGCATCATAGCCTCAGGGCACGTGTCGGCTTGAGGACAGGGGGTACCGCGGAGTGGAGCGGTACGAAGAGTTCATCGAGACGGAACTGGTGGACGTGGCCGGGCTGTCGCTGGATGAGATCCTCCTGTGCGACATGGCTGCGCTGGAACGTTCCGCCCGCCACGTCCTGCTCCAAATCGACCTGCCGAAACCGCTCGTGGCCAGCAGGGACGGTGCAGGTTGCTGAGCCCCGGCCGACCGCCGGCAGCCCCGGGAGCCCCCGCGGTGCCGCGCGGCGCGCCGCCGTCGTCCGCGAACGCGCCGCCGCCCCGGCCCGCGGCCCCGGCCGGCGAGGGGTTCGGCGCGCACGTGCTGCCTGCACGCGCGTACACCCAGCTCGCCGCCGGAGGCGGCGACCGCGAGACCGCACGGCTCCTCGGCCGCGCCCAGCGGAGCAAGAGGCTGCTCCTGCTGCGCATGGTGCACGATGCGATCGGAGAAGACCCCGCGGTCCTGGGACGATTACCGGCGCCCGCGGTGGCATGGGAGTTGCTGACCAGAGCCCAGCGTGCCGACGCCGCCGCCTTCGACGCCGTCCTGATGCATCCGTCCACCGGCGTGTGGGCGTCCGGGCTGCTGCGCCGGCTGCGGGGCGTCTCGGCTGGCGACGTACCCCTGTGGGTCGAGGCCGGGCACCTGCACACGCTCGCCGCCGCGGCGGCGATCAGGGCCGGGACGGATTTCGAGATCAAGGTGCCGGTACGGGACGGCCGTTGCGTCCATCTGCCCTCGCTGGGCACCGTGTCCTTCCCCGGCGACCTCCCCCAGGACGGCCGGCAGGAGCAGGGCCCGGGACTCGCCGGCGTGCGGCGCGCCGGTGGCAGTGTCGCGGTGATCACCCCCCGGCTGTCGTGCGTCCTGCTCCCGGACGACGTAGGCGCCGAGGCCCGCGGCTGGCGGCCCACACCGGCCGTCCGGGCGACCGCCGGGACACGGGAGTGGTCGGTCGGACTGGACGACACGGACCCGTACGGCCCGTTCATCCGCGGCCGGGAAGTGCCGCGGCTGAGTCCGCAGCGGCTGCGTAGCTGGCGGTCGTTGCTGGCCGGGGCCTGGGAGATGCTCTCGCGGGACCAGCCAGAGCTGGCCGGCAGCCTCGCCGAGACGATGCGCTCCCTCGTACCGCTGGCGCCCGCGGTACGCGGTGAGCCGTACAGCGCGACCTCGCCCGAGTCGTACGGCAGCGCCATGGTCGGCCTGCCGCGTACGCCGACGAGCCTGGCCGTCGCCCTCGTCCACGAGTTCCAGCACGTCAAGCTGGGGGCCCTGCTCGACCTGGCGAGCCTGTGCCGTCGCCACGGCGAAGAGGTGCTGTACGCGCCGTGGCGCACGGACCCCCGGCCCGCGGCCGGCATGCTGCAGGGCGTGTACGCGCACGTGGGCATCACCGCCTTCTGGCGCGGCCGCCGGCTGACGGCACCGGAGGGGGCGGCGAGCCTCGCGCACTTCGAGTTCGCGCTGTGGCGCGAGGGCACCCTGCGGGCCATCGACGACCTGGACTCCGGAGACGAACTGACGGATCTCGGGCGGGACTTCGTGGCACAGATGCGCGCGGTCGTGGCGCCCTGGTGCGAGGAGTCCGTACCGGAGCGCGAGGCGGCGGACGCACGGCTGCTCGCGCAGGACCACCGGGCGATGTGGCGGCTGCGCAACACGGAACCGCCGGCCGATGCCGTCGAGAAGCTGGCGCGTGCCTGGGCGGCGGGCCGGGAGGGGCCGCGAGCCGGGGCCCCCGAACTGGCCGCCTCCGCGATCCGTGCCGAGGTGCTGCCGGGCGAGCAGTCCCATCGGGCGCGGCTGGTGAAGTCGCGCTGGCGTGATCCGGACGAGTTCGCGTGGTGGAGCGGACGGCCCGAGCGGTCCGGGGCGCCGGCCGCGGACGTCGCCCTGGTGGAGGGCGAGTACGCCGCGGCCGCACTCGGCTACCCGGAAGAAGTGCGGCAGCGGCCCGAGGCGTCGAGCCCGTGGGTCGGCCTCGGCCTGGCCCTGGCCGGACTCGGCGAGGAACGGGCCGCCGCCGCGCTGCTCGCCCGCCCCGAACTCGTACGGGCCGTCTGGCTGCACGACGACTCCCGAACCGGGTCCGGGGCAGGAGCATCCCCGGTGTCCCTGGCGGAATGGCTCGGCGCCGCCGGCTGAACGCGAAGCGGCGGAGGGAGCCTTCTCCCTCCGCCACACTGCGCCGGCGTAGCCGGAACATCCGCCTCCGTAGCGGAGGAGCGCGCCCCGGCCCGCCCTCAGATCACCATGACCTCCGCGTCGCAGTCGGCCCGGTCGCCGCGCGTGGCCGCGGTCGTCGCGGGGTGCGCCTGCCCCAGGCTCTGCCGCATGCTGGAGAGCGCGGCGGCGTAGAGCGTCTCGGCCCGCTTGCTCTTGCCGAGCGTACGCAGGTCGGCGGCGAGGTTGAGGGCGCAGGCGAGCGTCGTCGGGTGACTCGCGCCGAGCGCCTGGTGCGTCCGCCGGTACGTGTCCTCGTCCAGCTCGGCCGCCGCCTGGTCCCGCCCCTGCCGGGACAGGTCGCTGGCGAGGTTGATGGCCGCGGCCAGCGTGTAGGGGTGCTCGGGGCCCAGGGTGGAGGTCAGCCCGTCGACCGCCTCCTGGTCCAGCGCGAGCGCCTGGTCGGTCTCCCCGAGGTGGCGCAGCGCGACCGCGAGGTTGGTGCCGACCGCGTACGTGTACGGGTGTGTATCGCCGAGGTTCCGGCGCAGCCGCTCCAGCAGATCCTGCCCGGTCCTGCGCGCCTCGTCGACCTGGCCCGCCTGCCGCTGGGCGATGGCGAGGCTGGACGACGCGCACTGGGTGTCGAAGTGGTCGTCACCGTAGCGGCGCCGGTAGCGCTGCCACGCCTCGTGGCAGGCTTCGAGCGCGCCTTCGTGGTCGCCGGCCTTGCGCCGCGCGACCCCGAGGTGCCGCATCGCGAGCAGGGTGGCGGGCGTCTCGATGCCCGCCAGTTGCGCGAACCGCGTCGAGTTGATCTCCTGCACCTCGCTGGCCCCGACGTAGTCACCGCACTCCCGCAGGTCGACCGCGAGCAGGCTGCCGAGGAGCAGGGTGAGGAGCGCGTTCTCCCCCAGCACCTCGACGGCGAGCTGGAGGGTCACGGCGTCGAGGTCGCGGGCCGTCTGGAAGTCGCCGACGGTGCGCAGCGCCGTGCCGTAGTCGACGGCGCTGCCCAGGGTGTACGGGTCGCGCTCGCCGAAGGAGCGCATGGCGCGGTCGTAGGTGTCCTTGTTGAGCTTCACCGACGACTCGAAGTCACCGGCGGCACGCAGGTCGACGGCCACCGCGCGGGCGGCGAGCAGGGTGTCCTCGTGCGACTCGCCGGCGATCCGGCGGAGCCGGTCCAGGCTGTCCTTGTTCAGTTCGGCGGCGTCGTCGTACCGGCCCAGGGAGCGGAGCGCATGGCCGACATGGCGGGCCACGGACAGCGCCTGCGAGTCGTCGGGACCGTGCGTCTGCCGCCAGGTCGTCAGCGCCTCGGTGCCGAGTTCGCGGCATGCCTCGTGGTCGCCCCAGGTGTAGAGGTACACGACGGTGTTGGCCACGAGGCCGCGGACCCAGCGGTCCTCGCTCTTGACCGCGTCGGACGCCCGGATGTGCGGCAGCAGCTCCGCGTACCTGGCCCAGTTCGCGGTGACGCCGGGCTCCCTCGGGTCGCCGCCGGCCATCAGCAGGTGCGCGGCGTCGCGCATCGAGACGCGCTCGTCCTCGGTCATCTGGTCGATGAGCACCGCCTGGACCAGCCGGTGGAGCTGGATGCTGTTGGTGCGGTGGTCGATACGGGCGAGGGCGTACCGGTTGACCTCGCGGAGCGCGTGGCCGAGCCGGATCGGGTCGCTGAGCACGTCGCCGAGGAGCCCCGGCAGGGAGGCGTTGCGCCCCGCCATGAACAGGGTCCTGGAGACGGGCTCCGGTGCGAAGTAGGCGCACACCTGGAGAAGCTGCAGGGCGGCGGGGTTGGTGTCGCGCAGCCGGTCGAGCGATACGTTCCACGCGGCCGCCACCGGGAGCTGGTAGTCCATCGGCGGGGCGAGTTCGAGGAGTTCGCTGCGGCGGTTCACGAACTCCGCCCGCTTGCCCTGGAAGAGTTCGAGATATTCCTCGGCCGGCATGCCGGTCTCGGCAAGCCAGACCGCGGCCTGCTCGATCGCCAGCGGCAGGTCGCCGAGTTCCTCTGACAGGTGGTCGGCCTGCCGGTCGGTCAGCTCGGGACCGCGGCGCCGCAGCAGCGCGACGCTCTCATCACGGGCGAAAACGTCCACCTCGATAGTCCGCGCCATGTTGACCCATTGTCCGTTCCGGGAAGTGACGAGAATCCGGCCCGTGCCGCCCTGGGGGAAGAAGGGGAGCACGGACTCGGGATTTTCGGCGTTGTCGAATACGAGTAGCCAATTGCGGTACGGCTCGCCCAGCCGGAGCGCTTCCAGCACCGCGGGAATCGCGGTGTTGGCCTCCGCACCGGTCGGAAGCCGCAGCCGCTGCGCCAGGTCCACGTATCCCGCGCGGATCTGAGCAGGCTGCCCGGCCGGAATCCACCAGACGATGTCGTACTCCGAACTGTGCCGGTAGGCATACTCGATCGCAATCTGGGTTTTTCCGACACCGCCCATCCCGTGCAGCGTCTCCGGCAGCACTGCGGTCGTCCCCTGCGTCAGCCTGTTATGCAAATCGCGGAGCGCGTCGACCCGGCCGATGAAGTTGACATTGCGGGGCGGCACGTTACCCCAGACAGGCGGTGGACTGCCGGACTTGCGCCGGTCGGCGATGGCCCGCTCCACCACTCCCGGCCGCGGCAAGTGCCTTCCCACCGTCGCACCCGATTCGAGATCGGATGCCCCGCTATCGTTCCTGGACAGTGGACTCTCCGCTGCTTCAGCCGGGGTGCCGGGATCAATTAAGGGATTCTCGGGCACAGCAACCGCCTCATATCGTAGCGTAACGGACTTATCAACTGGAGCAGTGCGCGAGCGCGAGTCGCCGCCGGAGCGCGCCACCGGCGCGTCCCCGGAAGGCCGCAGACTGCTCAACCGGCCCGCCCACGGGCGGTAGGGCCCGGACAGCGCGTGCAGCGCCCGGACGACCGGAGCGTAGTAGTCCCAGTGCTCGTCCCCCGCCGGCATGCGCACCTCTCCGGCCACCCGCGAGGGTTCCGCCAGCACTTCGCCCAGCTTCCGCAGCTCGGGCAGCGAGGGCGTGAGGTGGTCGATGACCCGGCGCATCACCTCGGCGGTCTCCGTCCGCCGCCCCGAGGCCAGCAGTTCCTCGGCGACCCCCGGCAGGAACGTGTAACGCACGGTGTCGAGGGCGGCGTCCCCGGCGGCGGCCGCCTCCGTGGCGACCAGCAGGCCCGACGTGATGACCTCGGCGAGATCGGCGGGACGGGAGCCCGGTTCGGCGAAGAACTGGACCATCTCCATCACCGGAAGGGACAGCGGTGCGACCGCCAGGTGCCGGGCAAGACGGAACGCCACCGGGGAGGCGGCGGCGCGGAAGCCGACGACCCGCTCGGCCGGGGTGGGCAGCGAGCTCTCCACCTCGTCGTCGTCCGCCTCGGGGACCGCCGACAGCACCCGGGCGCCCGCCCACTCGCCGCGCTCGCCCGTCAGCAACTGCGCCCAGCGGCCGAGCCAGCGCGGCTCCAGGCCGACCACGGGAACGACCGGCTCCTCCGGGCCTGCGCCGGCGCCGGCGCCGGCCTCTGCGCCGGCCGCGAGCCAGGGCTCGGCCGGCTCCGCCACGATCCGCAGCCCGGACGCCCGCAGCCGTGCGGGGCGCGTACCGAGCCAGGTTCTGTGCCACGAGAGATGTGACAGCAAATGAGTGATGACGACGGGGACGCTTTCCCCCCAACGGGTGACGAGCCGCTGGCCCGCACCCGAGCGCCAGGCGGGCCCTATGCCGTCGGTGAGCACCATGACGATCCGGCGGCGGGCCGCCGCCGGATCGAGAAGGCCGTACGCCGGCCCGCCGCTGCCCGGGCCGCGCAGGGCGAGCCGCGAGTCCTGCTCCGCGTCGGTGTCCAGCAGCCGGACGGTGACCGTACGGAACGCTCCGATGCTGCGCAGCAGGTCGGAGAACTCGGCCACGGTGTGCCGCCACACGGCCATCGACGCCCCCGCGTCGACGACCAGGACGAGGTCGAGCCACCGCTCCCGGGCCGGGCGGAACCGGGGCAGCCGCGGCTCGGGCTCGACGAGGGCGTCCGCGGTGGCCTCCTCGTCCAGCTCCGTCGCGTGCACCGAGGGGACCGTCCGGCGTAAAGGGCGTAACGACCGCTCCAGGAGCCGGTGGTCGGTCAGCCCCGGTACGGCCGGCCAGGCGACCGGCGCCTCCTCCGCCGGGACGTGGTCCGCGGACGGGCCGCCGGAGCCGGGGCCGCCGGGGCCCGTGAAGCCGGCGTGCCACGCGCCCGCCTCACCGGGGCCGCCGTGCCCGCCGCCGAAGCGCTCGCCGGGCGGCGAGGTGCGCTGAAGCGGGAGGCTCAGCCCGGCGTCGGGCACCAGCCCGCCGGCGTCGTGCCCGGGCAGACGGCCCTCGACCGGGCGGCGGTCCTGCGCGCGGCCGTGTTCGCCGCGGGGGTGTTCGTCGTAGGGGCGGCCGTCGTGGCGGGGGTCGCCGGGGCCGGGCTGGTCGTGGCGGGGCTCCGGCCGGCCGGACCGGCCGGGCGGCGGCGCGGCCCGGCGCTGGTATGCCGAACCGCCGGGCCAGGGGCCCGGCGGCAGCCTGTCCGGCGGACGGGTGCGCCCGGCAAGGCACATGGCGAGCCACAGCGCGTCCGCCACCTCGTTCGGGGAGAGATCCTCGCTGTGGAGTGGCTCCGGCGGAGGGTCGGGTGCCGTCCGCCCGGTGGTCATCCTGGCCTCGCAGCATCGAAATTGCGCCAGAGCGAGGCCAGCAGCCGCTCCCAGTCACCGTCCGGGGTGAAGCGGTCGGAGGTCGCCAGATAAACGCTGTTGAGCAGTTGGTCCGCGGGCAGGCCCCCCTCGCGGGCGCTGCGGGCCACGAAGAGACGTACCAGTTCGTCGCCGCGGCCCCCGGCCTCAAGGCCGAACCTGGCGGCCACCATGGCGGCCAGCTCCTCCTCGTCGGGCACGGGCATCTCCAGGCGCAGACACCGCCGGAGCAATGCGGGCGGGAATTCCCTCTCGCCGTTCGAGGTGATGATGATCAGCGGAAAGGCACGGCAGCGCACCCGGCCGTCGCGGATACGCGCCGTCACCCCCGGGTCGTCGGTGAGAACGGTCGCCTCGGGCTCGCGGGGAGCGCTCCGGACGAGTTCCGGAATGGTGTATTCGCCTTCCTCGAAGACGTTCAGCAGGTCGTTCGGCAGATCGATATCCGATTTATCCAGCTCATCGATGAGAAGCACCCGCGGCAGCCGGTGCGGCAGGAGAGCCGTACCGAGCGGGCCCAGTTGTACGTAGTCGCCGACCCGGGCCTTGTCCACGATCCGGTCGTCGGCGCTCTCGGCGCCCGCCTCGGCGGCGGCGCGGTAGGTCGCGGCGTCCTGTGCGCGGGCGATGGCGTCGTAGTCGTACAAACCCGACCGGAGGGTCGTTCTCGTCGTCACGGGCCAGCGCAGCACCCGGCCCAGCCGCAGTTCCCGGGTGATCCGGTAGGCGAGAGCGGACTTGCCGGAGCCGGGCCGGCCGGTGATCAGGAGGGGGCGCCTCAGGTACAGGGCGGCATTCACCATGTCCGCCTCGTCGACGTTGACCGGACGCCCGGTGCCGGACCCCTGGCCGGCGGGGCCGATACGGCGGGTCACCTCGGCCTCGTCCTCGGGCGGACGCGGCTGCAGCGGCTCGCCGTCGAATCTGCGCCACGGCGGCGGGCCCATCAGCACCTCGTCGAGGTCGCGCGCGGCGAGCTTCCCGCCGTCGCCGCGATACACCCACCACGCAGGGGGGTTGCCGGCAGTGCCGGTCCCGCCGCCGGTTACCGGATCCGGCCCTTCGCGGGTAGGCCGATCGTCATTCATCGCTCTGTCCTCCCCATGACCCTCGGCGACTGCCGACGCGTCGGCTGCGTATAGATGTTGCCCGGGTCGTCGTGGAGCAAAATCACCCCGCCCCGGATCTGCGTTCCCCGCCATTCGTGGACGCGCGCCGGCAGGCCGGCGATCACCCCGCCGTCGAACAGGTGCTCCGCGAGCGCGTGCACGGCGTCCCCTCCGGCACCGTCGTTGTGCCACAGCATCGCGGGGATTCCCTCACGTAACGCCACGTCATAGGCGTGCGGCGCCGCGGTGCGGGGCCGCCGCGGCGCATCGGCCAGGGCGACCGCGACGACCCGCGTGTCCGTGTCCTTGTTCAGGATGTCCTGGAGACCGGCGGCGCCGATTCCCTCCGGGCCGCCGCAGAGTTGCCATCCGCAGTCGCCGGGGTTCTCACTCATCGTCCGCCAGCGCCGGTTCCACACCCGCTGCAGCGTCCGGTCCCGCTGCCGTTCCAGACACCGCAGCACGACGGGGTAGTGCTGGACTATGGGCCGCGGCAGCCCCGACTCGCGGTGGGTGGCCCATTCGTCCACGGGCAGCCAGATCAGCTCCCGGCCGAGCAGGAACTCCACCTGGACCTGGATGTCGAGGCTCGCGAGCGTGTCCTCGCCGGCGGCTATGACCTCCGCGACGGCGCTCTCCAGCTCCTCGCCCGTGCACCGGTAATGCGCGAAACCGGGGACGGCGGACGACGAGGCGTCCTCCTTCGTCCAGGACGACAGCACGTACTCGTCCGTCTCCACGTCGAACCACTCGACCTGTATGGCGAGATAGGCGGTCGGCTCGCCGGCGGACGCCGGCACGGGCGCCAGGGTGCGGCGCAGCTCCTCCCACGCGGGAAGCAGGCCGAGCGCCGTCGCCACCGCGGCGTTCCAGTCGCGCAGCAGGCCGGCGGGCCCGGCGGGCGCGAACGCGGCGACGTGGTCGACGTAGACCATGCAGGGCAGCAGGCCGTCGGACCGCGCGTTCGCCTCCAGGAGATGCTCGAAGGCGCGCAGCACGTCGGGGGGACCGGGTGGCAGCCGCTCGTAGACGCCGCGCGCCGCGCGGTGCAGCTCCGCGACGGGCAGCCCCGGCAGCCCGGCAAGCCCGGTCAGCAGCCCGCGGATCTCCGCCAGTTCCTCCGTCGTCAGCACCGGCTGTGCGGGGACCTCGAAGACCAGTTGCCGGAACGCCTCGGTGGACCGGGCCTCGGGTGCCAGGAACTCGATCGAGTCGGCGAGCGCCCTGAGCCCGCCCCTGCGGTCCTGCAGATACCGGACGACCTCGTATAACTGCCCGCGCGGTGCCGAGACCGTCCGCAGCACGGCGACAAGGTTGACGCTCAGCCTGTCCCCCGTGATCTCCAGGCACTGCCGGCGCAGTTCAATGTCGCTCATCGGTCTGGTCCGTTCCAGGGCCTCGACGAGTCTGCTCACACGCTGCCAGTCCGACTGCCCACTGAGAGCGTGTGTCATGCGAACCCCCTTTGGCCCTGCGGCCCGAGACGAAACCGATCGCGTCTGATTCCCGCCGCCCGCTCATGCCGGCGCCTCGTCTGTGAAGCGCCGGACGGCATCCGCCACGGACCGCGCGGCCGCCGATCTCCCGACCAGGTCTTCGATGGCCCGTACGAGTTCGTCGACTCCCCCGTCGTAGTCGGTGCTGGTCCGCACGATCTGATACACGTGCGGCATCGGCTCCGAACGCTCGGCGATCAGCAGGCGGATCTCCGGACGCAGCAGCGACACCAGGTCCAGCCGGCCGGAGAGGGACGCGAAGAGCGGAATCGCCAGGATGAGTTGCGCCAACTGGGTGCACTGGCGCGGCGACAGCTCATTCGTGCCGTTCGAGCGCCCCTCGACCGGCCTTCCGAGCATCCCCGCGAGCGGGCGCCACTCGCGGGCGACGGCGCCCAGGGGGAACATCCAGGAGAGCTGCTCACGCCCGGGCCCGTACACCGCGACGAGCAGCCCCACGACGCTGCGCAGCCGCGGGTCCCACACCCCCGCGCCGCTGAAGCCCTGCTGTACGGGGACACCGCCCCCGCCCGCGCCGTCGAGCTGCCGCCAGGCGTGGTTCGGCCCACCGGCGCCGGAGACCCGGACGTCGCGCCACACCCCGTCCGCCAGACCCGGGTTGGGATACCCGTAGACGCTGACGACCCCCGGCTCCGCCCCCTCCCCGCCGCCAGCGCCGCCGGCCGGGCCGCGGGCGGCGGCTCGCCGGACTCCAGCGTGAGCACGGCGATGTCGCCGGAGCGCGGCGCGGGAGGGAACCAGCCGCCGGGCACCACCCGGGCGGGCCGCGGCTTGAGGTCACCGACGGCGGAGAAGTCGACGTCGACGGGACGGTCGGGCACGGAGGGGTCAGCCTCGGACCGCCCGAGGGCGCTGTCGACGACGTGGGCACAGGTCAGGATCAGCCCACCGGGAAGCAGCACCCCGGCGCCGCACACGACGTCGCGACCAGGGATGCATAACCTGACCCGCCACTCGCCCGACACCTTTCGCCCCCTCTGCGCCACGTGCACGGCTCCGCCAATGCCTGCGAACGCCCGTACGCCAGACCTGAGAGCGTAGTGAAGAGGCTACGCACACCAGGGCGGTTAGGCGAGATCCTGACCAACTGATTCGACCGGCACCTGGACAGCAAAAACCTGCGACTTCCGGGGGGCGTCTCGCCGCGCTCTCCGGCGGTGGTACTCCCGCGACGACAGCGCCACCGAAAGCCGTGTCCGCCGCGGACTTCTACTGCCTGACGTGCTTCCAGGGCTACTCGTCGGCAGTCGTCTTCCTCCGCGATCGCCTGAACGGGGGCGGGCGGTCGAATGCTCAGGACATCACCGAGTGCCGGGGCTGCGGCGGCCAGGAAGCGGTGTGGATCTACCGGCCACCGCCGGAGGACCCGTGAACCACGAACTCACACCGCTCCACGACCGGGTCGGCCCGGCCGCCCCGGCCCTCCGGGCGCCGGTGAGACCGTTCGGCTACTGGAAGTCGCAGCCGGGGTCGGGGGCATCCTCCGACAGCGGTGCACCGTGAGGGAGGACATAGAGCACGTCCAGAACGACGGGTGTCGTACCGAGATTGCGCCCGATGTGGACGTTCTGCGCACCGGAAGGTTCAGTCAAGGCACTTCCCGCCTCGTAGACGCCGTCGGACTTGCACGTGGAGTCGAAGTGGCTGAGCGTTCCCTTCTCGACGAAGCCGTACAGAGTGCCGTCATGGAAGTGCCAGCCGGTGCCCTGACCGGCGGGGATGGTGATCCGGCGCAAGATGTAGTCCTTGCCGCCCACCGTCGTCTGCGACATGGTCTTTCCCGTCACGCCAGGACCACTCGGTGTCGCCCCGGCCGTGGCGACACCCGCCAGCGTTGCCGTCGCGGCGGCAGCCGCGATCATTCCCACTCGCATCCGCTTGCCCATATCGATGTCCTTCTTTCCCAACGGCCCTCGCCGCCCGCGGAAGACGTGGCGCCGGCGAACCGTCTGTACGACGCAGCCCCAGGCCGGCCCTGAGCCACCCATCGGATCACGTCATCACCCGACCTCACGGTCCCGAAACACGGTGCCTGCCCATCGGCCCGGTGCGTGTGGCCAGGAGGTGCGGAACAGACGGGCGCAGTCTGTGAGCGAGTTCGCCGCTCTCGCGCGCGGACGGATTCGAACGTACGAGTCGAGGGTGACGGCCACTCGTTCGGCCCTGGAGGGCCCGTCCGCGCTGCCAAACTCCCAGGAGGGAACGCGCTGTTGGGGCGTGGCGAGGCGGGAGCGGCGAGGTCCTGGCGCTCCGGACGGGCGGGACCGGGCATGACGGACTACGGCGTCCCGCGCGCACGCGCGGTGACGGAGGACCGGCCAAGCGGGCGACGGTGCGGCGGACCCGGCGGGCAGCGGCGGGACGAGGGGGCAGCGCGGGCGGGGCCACGGCACGTGGCCTGCGTGATGGACGGCAACGGCCGTTGGGCGCAGCGGCGTTCGCTTCCCCGTACGGCGGGGCACCGGGCCGCGGTGACAGCCGTCATCGACGTCATCGAGGCGGCCAGGACCGCCGGCGTGGAGTGGCTCAGCATGTACGCCTTCTCCACCGAGAACTGGAGCCGCCCCGGCACCGAGGTCGAGTTCCTGATGTGTCTGGTGCGCCGGGTTGTGCGCAAGCATGCGCCGCTGCTGCTCGCGCGCGGCATCCGCTGCCGTTTCCTCGGGGTCGCCGACCCCCGTATCCCCCGTGAACTGGCCCAGGACTTCTACGACTTGGCGGCGCTCACCGCCGACAACCGCGGGATGACGCTGACCGTCGCCTTCGACCACGGCGGGCGCCGGGACATCGTCGAGGCCGCAAGGTCGCTGATCCGCAGCGGGACGCCCGCCGGCGAGGTGACCGAGCGGCTCTTCGCGGACCACCTGCCCTTCCCCGACACCCCCGATGTGGATCTGGTCATCCGCACCTCGGGTGAGCAGCGCATCTCCAACTTCATGCTCTGGCAGGTCGCCTACGCCGAGTGGGTCTTCCCCGAGGTCCTCTGGCCGGACTTCCGGGCCCCCGACTTCCTCGCCTCCCTGCACGCCTACCGGCGCCGCGACCGCCGCTTCGGCGACGTGCCCGCCCGGACGAACGGAGACGCATCATGACCACCGAAACCACGGCAACGGCCGACGGAGCATCCCTGTTCGGCCCGGAATCGCAGTTCAGCGCCTTCTTCGACGACCCGCGCTGGGCCCTGGCCATCATCCGCGCCACCGTACTGGAGGCCGCGCACCCGCAGGTCGGCGCCGCCCTCGTCGACAACTCCGTCTTCGTCGCCCATCCCTGGCGCCGGCTGCGCAACACCTTCCTCAGCATGCGGCGCATGTTCGGCCCCGACCCGGCGGTACGCGAACGGGAGGCCGCCCGGCTCAACCGGCTGCACGCCCGCATGAGCGGCTCCGACTACCGCGGCCGCGCCTACGACGCGATGGACCGCGCGACCCGCGCCTGGGTGGTCGCCACCCTCTTCGAGAGCGCCGTCACCATGTGCCGGCTGAGCGGCCAGCCGCTCAGCCAGGACACGATGGAGCAGATGTACGCCGAGTACCGCGGGTACCTCGCCGCGCTCGACGGCGACGCCTCGGAACTCCCCGGGGACCTGAACGACTTCTGGCCGTACTTCGACCGGGTCGTCGAGAACGAGCTGGAGAACACCGAGGCGGCCCGCGTCATCCTCTACCGGCTCTTCGACCACCTGCCCGCCCCCGCGCTGCTCGACGGCGCGCCCACACTGTGGGCGGCCGGCCGCGCCGTCGCCGGTCCGCTCATCGGCGCGATCACCGTCGCCTCGCTCCCCGAGCCCTACCGGCGCCGGGCCGGCCTGCCCGAGATGCCCGGCGCCCCGACCCTCATGCAGGGCGCCTACCTCGCCGCCGGGCTCACCCGATTCCTGCCCCAGGGCTGGATCGATCCCGAAATCATCATCGAAGCCCTCTCACTCCGGCCCGACAGCGACGACCCGCGCGCCCGCACCGTTACCGCCCTGCGCGCCCGCATGAAGCGGGCATCGGCCCTGCTCCGCCTCCTCACCCCACTGGGCGGCGACACCGACCCCGGCCCGGCACCTTCGGCGGCCAGAGAAGGGAACCGGCGCTCGGCGGAGGAGTTCTTCCGCCGGGTGCTGGACCAGACCGGAGACGGCCACCTCGACTGGCCCGACCTCGCCGCCATGGCACGCGAACTCGCCACCCGCCTCGACCTGGACGAACCCGAGGAGGCCCGGCTCTACGACGCCTTCGCCGCCTGGTGGCGCGAGCTCCAGGCCGCCCTCGACGCGGACGGCGACGGCCGCGTCAGCGCCGAGGAGTACGCCACCGCCGTCCCCTCCCTCGCCGGACCCGCGCTGATCCGCGTTGCCGAGGTCCTCTTCGACGTCACCGACAAGGACGGCAACGGGAGCATCGACGCGGACGAATACCGAACCCTCTTCCGCACCGCCTTTCACCGCGACCTCACCACCACCGACGGCACCTGCGGCCGGAGCGCCTTCGTGGGCGACTTCCTCTCGTTCATGGCGGGCCGCCGCACGAGCACCCCGTACGACCCCCTCCTCGCCGACGCCTGACGAACACCTGGGCGTGGACGCGGCCGTCGCGGCGTGTCTGCGGTGCAGCCTCAACGGCAGCGGACGCGTCACCGAGTGCGGGTCGGCCGGGCAGTCCGTACACGCGGGTTGCCGTGCGGGACCGGAAGGCGGTCCGTTCGACCGGCTCAGTGCCGCGGTGAGTGCCCGGGCGGACGCGGTGACCAGGCCGGAGAGCTTGCACATCCCGTTGGGCCGTGGCGCCAGTCTGCACACGGTGTCCGCCCAGGGCTCCGTGGCACCGGCGGCGACGGGAGGCTTGCCCAGGTGATCGAGGAGGAAGACCAGCTCCGGCACCTCGCCTGCGGCACGCACGGCGGAGCGCATCTGGTGCGGCAGGATCAGGAGGTCGTAGGCCGGTCCCGCCGCGGCCACCGCGCGCAGGCCGCGCTGCACCTGCGACGGGTGACCCAGTCGGGGTCGTCCTCGCCCTGGACCTGCTGACGGACGGCGGCGAGGTACGAGCCGCCGGGCAGCTCGCGCAGCCGGGCCAACCGCTCCGCGACGTCGGGCGCGGTCAGGGCGGCGAGGAAGGTCGCGCCGCCGGCGGCCCGCCCGACTCCTTCGCCGCCCGGCGGCGCGCCGAAGCCTGGGAGCGGACGCTCGTCGCGGCCGGCGCCCCGGTGAGTCCGGCGGGCTGCGTACCGGCGCCTTGGGGCCGGTGCCCTCGGGTGGAGGGCACCGGCCGGTCGGGGGCCGGGGTTGTCAGTTGCGCCAGGTGTCGTTGAGTGTGAGGGAGCCGCCGGTGGGGACGGTGCCCTGGCGGTTGGAGCCGGATTCCCAGGTCACGCCGGTCTGGCCGTCCCAGCGGCGGAGGTACTTGTACTGGAACGTGGTTCCGGCCGGCAGGGAGAGCCGGTGCTGCCAGACGGGGTAGCTGTCACTGCTGAGCTTGATCGCCTGCGCGGGGTTCCAGTTGCCGAGCTGCGGGATGTTGCCGGCCACGTAGATGTTCTCGCCGGGCTGGGTGGTGGCGCTGACGTTGAAGGATGCGCCGCCGACCGGGTCGGGGTCGCCGCCGCCGTCGCAGTTTCGCGCACCGGTGTGCAGAGCCAGCGCGGTATTGGCGCCCAGGGTGGCGGTGAACTGACCGGAGCCGTCGACGGTCACGGCACGGTCGCTCTGGACGTCGCAGTAGGTGCCGGCGGCCAGGGAGGTCCGGAAGGTACGGGTGAGGGAACCCGACTCGTGGTTGATGGCCACGTAGCCCTGGCTGCCGCGGCCGAAGGCGATCGCGTCGCCCCCGTTGTCCCACCAGTCGGTGACCCCCTGGCCGCGGGCGGCGTTGCGGAAGCCGACCATGGACTCGATCTCGGGCCAGGCGTGCTGGCACTTCCAGCCGTCCTGGTAGCACGCGTTGACCGCGCCGTTGTTGGGCGGACCGGCGTCGTTGTTGCCGAACTCGTAGCCGGAGTGGACGTCGGGAGACCCGTAGGGCCAGGCCAGCATGAAGACGTTGGCCAGGGTGTAGTTGGCGCCGCTCTTGTAGCTGAGGGTGGAGCCGTTGCGCTCGGTGTCGTGGTTGTCGACGAAGACGGCGCTGCTGCCCGAGGGCATGTAGTTCCAGCCCTCGCCGAAGTTCTTCAGGTAGGCGAGGTTCTCGTTCTCGAAGACCCGCTTCAGGTCACGGCCGTAGCGGAACTCCTGGACGTCGCCGGTGCCCCGGTACTCGTCCGGCAGGATCGGCTCGCCGGCACCGAAGATCGCCTCCTGCTTCCAGTAGACGTTCGGGTTGGTGAGCCGGGATTTGATGTTGGCGAGGTCGCCGGCCGGGATGTGCTTGACCGCGTCGACGCGGAAGCCCGCCACGCCCAGGGAGAGCAGGTCGTTGAGGTAGCCGGCGATACGGCCCCGGACGTAGTCCTTGCCGGTGTTGAGGTCGGCCAGGCCCACCAGCTCGCAGTTCTGCACGTTGCCGCGGTCGCCGTAGTTGTCGCCGATCGGCCGGCGGCAGTCGTTGAAGTCCCAGTCGCTGTAGGGCGCGTCGGGGTAGTCGTACTTGGTGTAGTTCGAGCCCGCGGTGCCGGTGCCGGAGCCGGCGGACATGTGGTTGATCACCGCGTCCACCACGACGCCGACCCCCGCGTCGCGGCAGGTGCCGACCATGTTGCGGAACTGGTCGCGATTGCCCAGGCGGCTTTCGATGCGGTAGCTGACGGGCTGGTAGGCGGTCCACCACTGGCCGCCCTGGATCTGCTCCTGGGGCGGGGAGACCTGGACGTAGCCGTAGCCGGCCGGACCCAGGCGCTGGGTACATTCGCGGGCGATGGAGTCGAACCGCCAGTTGAACATCACCGCGGTGACGTCCTTGGACCCGGGCGGTGCCGCCTGGGCCGTGGGGGTCGTGACGGTCATCGAGAGGACGCTGCCGGAGACGGCGATCAGGCCGGCCATGAACGCGCCGATGGACCTCTTCCAGCCTGGAGTTCCGTGTCTGCGTTGACGACGAGCGAACAAGACTCCTCCTGGGAGTGGACGGGTTGAGGCCGCGAAGGCAACGCGCCATGCCCGACAGCCCGGGGGCACATCTTGCAATCTTTCTGCAAGAGATTGCACAAGAGAACGTAGAGCCGCCCCCGAAGCCGGTCAAGGGTTCTGACGCGTTCCCCGAACACGGGCCGCCGAGCCGGCGCCCGCGCCCGCGAACGCGGCGGAATCCCGACGGCAGTTGGCCGCGGGCCTGGACACCGGACCGACCGCCTCCCGCCCCGGACCAGCAGTAAACGGCCGCCACCTGGGAGAAGGCATCGAGGCACCGCCCCGCTGCCGACTTCTCCCTTGAACGTGCAGATCCTGCCGGGGTCGAGACCGCACGGCGCGGGCCAACGCGGGGATCACCGCAAGAGATTGCAGACACCACGGCAGACCGGTGACTCAGCTCTTCTCCTGCGGCTCCTCGTTCGTCTGCTGCACGCCGTCCAGATCATCGGCGTAGTGCTCGATCGCCCGCTGATAGTCCTGCACCCGGGGGTCGCTGCTGATGGCGGTCAGCGTCTTCAGCAGCAGCCGAACCGCCTCGCGGCCTTCGCCCTCGTTGTACAGAGCCATGGCCAGGAAAACCTGTAGCCGCTGTCTGCCCAGTCCATCGGGCCTGAAGAAGACGGCGGCGTGTTTCTCACCGACGCCGGGGCGCGGCCCGTCGCCGGCAGCCAGGCGGCCTGCATTCCGGCCTCGGCGGGCCCCCGCACGTCCTTCTCCGGGTCGTCCCCCACGAAAGGACCCGTACGCTACGCGCGGCCACCTGCGGGTACGTACTTGAAGCCAACTGCGCGTGCTGTCACGCTCGTTGGAGGTCCGGCACCCGGCCGGCCCACGTGCCGTGCCCCCCACACCCGGCAGCGGCAGGTGTCAACTCCCGGAGAGAGGTCCTTCCGTGGACACGTCCCGAATATCGCGCGCCGCGCTGATCTCCGCCGTGGCTCTGGCCGCGGCGGCCACCGGTACGCTGCCCTCCGTCGCGGCAACGCCCGCCGAACCCGCGACGTCCTCCGTCGCCGCGTACGACGACACGTACTACAAGGACGCGCTCGGCAAGGAGGGCGACGAGCTCAAGAGCGCCCTGCACACGATCATCAGCGACCAGACCAAGATCTCATACAGCCAGGTCTGGGACGCACTCATGGAGACTGACGAGGACCCGGCGAACCCGGACAACGTCATCCTCCTCTACAGCGGTTACTCGCAGAGCAAGGACTCCAACGGCGGCAACGCCGACGACTGGAACCGCGAGCACGTCTGGGCCAAGAGCCACGGCGACTTCGGTACCTCGACCGGTCCGGGCACCGATGTGCACCACCTGCGCCCCACAGACGTGACGGTCAACAGCACCCGCGGGAACAAGGACTTCGACTACGGCGGCAGCCCGGTCGACCAGGCCCCGGGGAGCTTCAGCGACGACGACTCCTTCGAGCCCCGCGACGAGGTCAAGGGCGACGTCGCCCGCATGATCCTCTACATGGCCGTTCGCTACGACGGCGACGACGGCTTCGCCGACCTGGAGCCCAACGAACAGGTCAACAACGGCTCGTCGCCTGCCATCGGCAAGCTCTCGGTCCTCAAGGAGTGGAACGCCGAGGACCCGCCGAGCGACTTCGAAAAGAACCGCAACCAGGTGATCTTCGACCAGATCCAGCACAACCGGAACCCGTTCATCGACCACCCGGAGTGGGTCGACTCGATCTGGCCGTAACGATCCCCCAAGCCGTGACCGTGCGGTAGCGGGCCCGGCGGGCAGGTCCACCGGCATCGTCTCGATGATCCGGCCCGGGCGGGCGCTCGTCGCCTCGACCCGGGTGCCGAGGCAGACTGCCTCCGAGATGGAGTGGGTGACCAGCACGATGGTCGTGCCCGTCTCCGGCCAGATGCGGTTCAGCTCGACGTTCAGGTGCTCCCGCGTCAGCGCGTCCAGCGCGCCGAACGGCTCGTCGAGCAGCAGCACCGGCGGCTCGTGCAGCAGCGCGCGACAGGGCGACGCGCTGCTGCATGCCGCCGGACAGCTCGTACGGCAGGGCGTCCTCGAATGCCTTCAGGCCCGTCAGCTCGATCAGCCCGCCGGCCCGGCGCGCCGCGGTCTGCTTGTCCATGCCTCGCATCTCGGCCTGGAGCAGGATGTTCTTCCGCACCCCGAGGGAACTGCTTCTGTTCTCAACACTCACGTTCTCCACTGCCTTGACCGGGATCAACGAGCGTCGAATGAGCGTCGGGATGCCTCGGAGAGCGTCATTTCAGGGTCAGGATATTGCCCATAGCCGCGCGGGTGCCGAGGTCAACACCGGCAGGCTTCCCGAGCACATCTACCGCGTGAAGTGTGCTGAGCAAGAACGCGGAGCCGCAGCGGCACGTATGCCCGGAGCGACCACCTGCCTTCGCTCTGATCGCACCACCGCCCCGCAAGAACCACCGCGACCTCATCTACTCCGCCCACCACCAGGCCGGAGTCACCATGCTCAACGGGCACCGCCGGCGCGGAACCGAACGAGCGGGTAATGGCGTGCTGTTCACCGAGGCATCAGGTCTGTTCAGGCGGTGACTGCTGGGAGGGCGTGTGAGTACCGAGAGGGACTTTCCCCATCTGGGCTTCGACCCGGCCCCGGGTGATCTCGACGACCTGTCGACGCTGGTGTCGCTGGTGGGGAGGGTGAGCGGAGAGGGTAACTCCGCGCACACCGAGGTCAACAAGATCGGCGCCTCGGACGGCATCTGGGTCGGGAAGGCCGCCGACAAGTTCGGTGAGAGCGTCTCCGAGATACCGCCCTATTTGAAGAAGGCACTGGGTTCCCTCGACGAAGCACACCGGGCGCTCTCGTCATGGCACACGAGCCTGGCCCGCTTCCAGGCAACGGCCCGCCGCCTGGAGAGCGAAGCCGCGGATGCCGCCGGGCGGGTGAGTACGGCCCAGGGGGCGGTGGACGGTCTGCCGGCGGACACCGAGGGCATGTCCGACCGGGAGAAGGAAGACCACGAGAAGGAGCAGAAGGGCAAGAAGCGGACGCTGAGCGATGCGCAGGGTGAGCTGGAGGACGTTCGTACCCGTGCGCGCACGCTGAACGGTGAGTTCAATACTGAGGCCCGGTCCGCCGCCGGAAGGCTCCGGGAAGCCGCGGACGACGCCCCGCCGAAGCCCAACTGGTTCGAGCGGAGGATCAACGATCTCGGCAACATGCTGGAGAACGCCTTCGCCTCGATCACGGATCCCGACTTCTGGAAGGCCATCGGGGACTTCCTGGCCGATGCCGCGATGGTGGTCGGAATCCTGGCCCTCCTCGGCGTGCCCGGGCTCGGCTGGATCGGCCTCGCCCTGGCGGGTGGCGCGCTGCTGTTCCATGGGGCTGCCTTCCTCGGCGGCGCGGAGGGCGTGACGTGGCAGACCCTCGCCTGGGACGCGGCCGGGGTCTTCGCGGGGTTCCGCGCGGTGAAGGGGATGCGGCTGGCGAAGGCGGGCAAGGACCTCAAGAGTGCCGGCACCACCATCAGGACCCTGGGAACGGACAGCCTCAACGCGGCGAAGACCCTCAAGAACACAGCCGGCTTCAAGGCCATGGCGTCCAGCTTCATGCGCAAGCCGTGGAAGGTGAAGGAAGGGCTCCAGGGGCTGCGTACCGGCGCGCAGAACTCCCTGCAGGCGTTCCGGGAGATGCGGCAGTCGTACCGCTGGATCGGCAAGGGGGACAGCATGATCCGCCAGGGTGAGTCGATGATCTCGTCGGGACGGCTGAAGGACCTGAGGTGGACGCAGGGCGGTGTCGGCCTGTCCGGTGGTTCCAACATCAACGGCCGGTACTTCTTCGAGGACGGAGCGCCCTGGTACGGAGACTGGAACACGGGCGACATCCCCCTGGTCGGTACGGCGCCGAAAGTGTGGGATTTCGTGGAGCCCGACCGGGATCTCAACCGGCCGCTCGCGTCTGCCGGCACTACCTTCGACAGCGGGATATCCCCCGGGGCAGGGGGGTGACCCGCATGAGCGGCAAGCCGGCCCCGCAGGGGCCCGTACCGGAGAACGTCCGCTACGCCTTCCGTTACGAACTGCCCGGCGCCTTCGTGCACATCCGGGATCCGATCCGGCTCGACGGCTGGCAGGAGGCGGCCGTGAAGCTGCTCCCCGCGGCGGACGAGGCGGAACGCACCGCGTACGCCCGGCAGATGCTGCGGAGCCTGCCCACGCTCCTCGTGGCCGAGGAGACCCTGGTGGACGTGGCGGTGTGCCTGGGGATCGAGGATTCCGACGACGGCTACCGGCTCTCCCAGGGCCTGCTGGCCGTCTCCGCCCGCCCGAGCCGGCACGGCGACCGCCTGCTGGCCGCGGAGGGCATCTACCGCGCAAAGGAGCAGGCCCTCTTCGCCGGGGAGCGGGACCTGACCGAGATCGACCTCCCACGGGCGAAAGGCCGGCAGGGCACGAAGGACACACTGCTCGCCGTGCACCTGCCCTGCGGCCCCGGGGTGATGTCGGCGTCAGTGCGCGCGGTCCGATCGGCGGACATCGCCGCGTCACTGCAGGACGGGGACGCACCACCGGCCGGCAGCCCGGCGATGGCACCCGAAACCGTTTCCCTCGCCGCGCTCCAACTGATCATCCCGGCACCTGACGACTACGTCGTGTACGTCACGATCTCCACGCCCTGCGTCGACCTGCTGACGGCGTACACCGAACGGCTCTCCGCCATCGGCCGGACCTTCACCTTCGACACCCCGGAAGAGCAGGACGCCGGGGGAAGCGAGACGGCTCAGCGCTCCGGCAGTGCCGTAGCCGGCGGAGGCCACTGAATCCCCTCGCGGGCCAGCAGCCGCAGGTACGACGCACGGCGCCTGCGCATGAACACCTTCGAGAACACGATCAGCAGGATCAGCGCCGCGGCGAGACCGCCCGCGGCGACGAACACCAGCGGCTCACCGACACCCCCGCTCACCAGAACGGCCACCATCACGACCGCGAAGACCTTGAAAGCCAGCCCCCGCACCGGCTCCCGCCCCACCACACCGAAGTAGTCGGCCTTGATCCGGGCGTGCAGCAGCCGGACCTCACGCCGGGCAGGCCCGCGGGCGATCAGCGGTACGGGCCACGGGTACATGCCCGGGAGCCGGCCGCCCCGGAGTGCGCCGGGATAGTCGCGGCCGGTGCGCTCGGCGCGGCGGCGGGCGTCGGGGAGACGGCGGAACGTGTGCAGCGGCGGCCGCAGATCGGCGGGGACGCCGGTGGCGAGCCCGGCATAGCGGTAGCCGAACTGCTCTGCGCAGTAGGCGAACTTGGCGAAGAGCCAGACCGACGGCCACGGGATCGGCGTGCTGAACTCCCCGAGCGCGTCGCCCTCCTCCAGCATCTTGCGCAGGTATCGTCGCATCCGCATGACGGCTCCCGCTCAGCCGCCCTTGCCCATCAGCTCGTTGTAGAGCTTCTCGTCCAGCTTTGCGAACTCGTCGGCCGCAGTGTTGGTGAACGACGACACGCCCTTGGTCATCTTCGAGAGCTGGCCGAAACCGTAGTCCCAGGATCCGGCGAAGTCGTCGCACGCGGCGTGGAGTTCCTCGTGCCCAATCCTGCTGGCGTCGGCCCGGGTCATTTCCTTCGAGGCGCTCTTCATCCGGCTACCGCTCTCCTCCAGAGTGCGGGCCATCTCCCTGACCTCGTCGTAGGCGAACCTCAGAAACGACAACAGACGCTCCCCTCAGCCCTCACCGAAGACCCTCCCGCCACCGTACCAGCGGCCTGTCGGCCCGTGTACGACCGAAACCGCCGCCGCAGCGGGGCGTCTGGCCAGTTGCGGGCGACCCCGGGGCGCGTGCGTGTCCTGCTGACATCGCCGCCGTTCATGACGAGGCAGGAGGTCTCGGTTGCCTGCCTTCCGATGGACACGGCGTCGTCCAGCTCGCAGCTCTGACTCGGCCGTTGCTGACCACTCCGCCGATCCGGCTCGGCTTCGGGGCCACCGCCCCCGTCGGTGCACTGGCCCCCACCCTGTAGGGACCGAGTCGTGTCAGGCCGCCTTTTCGGTCCTCACCAGCACTGCCACGCTCCCCCGGAGCCCACCACGAGCAGAACACCGAACTCCCTATCCACACCGCGACGGTCTCCCCTGCACGCAGCTGTACGGGACGCTCCGACAGCGGAACAACCAGGTCCTACTGAGCAATCGCGGGCGCGAAGGCTCGACGGCCACCGCCTCGACAGCTCCCGGCCCGCCCTGCGGGACCGTAGACCTTGCCAGTTGAAGGTCCACAACAGCACGGAACACGATCTTGATACGGAGCGAGACGAGGGAGAAGCCAGGGTGCTTGACCGAATACGCCGCCGGGTGGTCCAGCCGAGCGACGCCGAGCGCCCGTCCCACGCGGTGGACGGCTTCCTCCCTCCCGAGCTGCGGGTGCCAGCCACGACCAACTCGACGGCCGGATGATGCCCTGGAAGCAGCCGCTCGTCCTCAACGACGAGATGGTGACCGTGCCGGGTGTGGATGAGCGGCGGGGCGGATCGTGGGTGCCGGACACCTGGGATAACGGCGGCCTGGTTCCGGTGCCACCGTACGACGAACCTGGTGGTCGGGCAGCCGCTGTAGCTGCCGGACTCTCGCCTCGGGTCTCCACCGGCACTCACGACGCTCGGTAGGGACGCGACGAGGCGACTCCACCGAGGAGCACGCAATGAGCATCACCGACACCGGCACCGTGGGCTGGAACCCCGAGGCCCTCGACGAGATCCTCGCGAACGGCGAGGGACGTCCCGTCATGTTCACCAACGCCCGCATCCTGACGATGGACCCGCTGATCGGGACCGTGTCCGGCGCCGACCTCCTGTTCGTCGGCTCCCTGGTCGTAGGGGTCGGCCCCGCCATCATCAGCGCGGCCGGCGACGACAACGCCATCGTCGTCGACTGCACCGGCATGACCATCGCCCCCGCCGTCGTCGACACCGCCGCACTGACCGGCGGCCGCGGACAGCGCTCCGAGTACGTCGCCACCCTCACTCCCGGCAACAGCACCGACTTCCTCGTCGTCCCCGACGAGGACGGCACGGACGTGCCCGCCGCCCTGGCCACCCTCTTCTCCCGGCCCCAGCAGGTCCGCGCCCTGATCGCGGCAGGCCGCCCCGTGCTGTGGGCCGGCGCCGACGCCCCCGGCCGGGCCACTGCTCCCCAGGCCGGCATCCCCGCCTCTCCCGACCTCACCGGCAGCCCCCGCGTAGGCGTCTGGATCGACGTCGAGGGCTTCCTCCACCAGAGGCTCACCGCCGACGGCCGCTACGACGAGACCCGCGGCGGACGCCCCCACGCCTACCAGGGCCGCTACTGGATCGACGGCGACCGCATCGACTACCTCGACGACCTCGGCTTCTGGGCCTACGGCGCATTCGACGACGACGAACTCCACCACGCCGGCTACGTCATGAGACTCGGCTGACCCACACACGACATGAAACGGCGACGTCATCGCCGTAGCGGCCGCAGCGGGGGCGGTGTTCGAGCTGCCTCAGCCCGCCCGGCAGCCCATCACCTCCCTCTCCGGCATACGAAAGGAAGACCTCTCATGAACGTCAACGACACGACCAGCCCAGCCGTGCTCGAACAGCTCCGGCGTCTCCCCGCCGACCGGCGGCGCATCCTCTTCACCGGCGCGACCGTCGTCACCATGGACCCCGGCCTCGGGATCATCGAGCGCGGCGACGTTCTCATCGAGGGCGACACGATCGCTACGGTCGGCCGTGAGCTGGACGCGAGGGACGCCGTGGTCGTCGATGCCACCGGTACGATCCTCGCCCCCGGCTTCGTCGACACGCACCGGCACGCCTGGGAGGCCCAGTTGCGCCGGATCATGCCGGATGTCGACGACCTCGGCGCCTACGTCACGGCCACCCTGGCCGGCTACGCCACGGTCTACCGGCCCGAGGACATGTACATCGGCACCAGACTGGCCGCGCTGACCGCGATCGACAGTGGTATCACGACCATGCTCGACTTCTCCCACAACTCTCGCACCCGCGAGCACTCCGATGCCGCGATCGAGGCCCTCGCCGACGCCGGTATCCGCGGCGTGCACGCCTCCATGGGGCCGCACTTCGGCGAGTGGGACCGGCAGTGGCCCGGCGACCTGACCCGTATCAAGAGCCGGTACTTCAACGGCGACGACCAGTTGCTCACGCTGCGCCTGGCGACCCTGGCCACCGACGAGATCGCCGGACCCGCGCTCGCCTACGGTCCCGACCTCGCCCGTGTCGCCGCCGACTTGGGCGTAGGCGTGAGCGTGGACGCCGTGTTCGGCTTGTCCGGCTCCGAGGCGGTCCTGCGCTGGGCCAAGGACGGCATCCTCGGCCCCGACGTCACCCTCATCCACGCCACCGGACTGACCTCCGACGCCTGGAAGGCGATGGGCGAGACCGGCACGACCGTGGCCCTAGCCCCGACCTCCGACGCGCAGATCGGCCTGGAGACCGCGGTCCCCGCCGTCGACGAGGCGCTCGCCGTCGGCATCCGCCCCGGACTGAGCATCGACGTCGAAGTCGCCCTGGCCAGCGACATGTTCACGCAGATGCGGGCCCTGCACGCCATCCAGCGCATGCGCGCCGTCAACGCCGTCTACGGAACCGGCGGGCAGCCGTCACGCATCACCACCCACGACGTCCTCGACTTCGCCACCCTCCAGGGCGCCCACGCCAACGGCCTCGCCGGCGTCACCGGCTCCCTCACCCCGGGCAAGAAGGCCGACCTGCTGGTCATCCGGGCCGAGGACCTCAACAACATGCCGCTCAACGACCCGATCGGGACGATCGTGCTGGGCTCCGACGCCCGCAACGTCAGCGCCGTCCTCGTCAACGGCGAACCCCGCAAATGGGACGGACGGGTTCTCGACGTCGACCTGGCCGCCCTGCGCGACGAGGTGCACGCCTCGCGCGCGTACGTACTGCACACCCCGGTCGCCTGACCACCGCCCCCGCCACCAGCGCCCCTCGCGAGTGAACCCACGGACCCGCCCGTCAACGCACGGGCCGTCTGACGGGCCTGGCGGCGGAGGGCGAAGCTCGACGTCCGCTTCAACGCAGCCCTCGATCCCACCTTCGTCACCGGAATCCGACGAACGCAGCTCCTGAGAACGCCGGTGGCCGCGGCCGCAGGGCCTCACCTCTGATGACGGCAGGGACGCGTGCTCGGCAGAGGTATCGATATGGAAAGCCTGGAATTGATCGTTGTCGTCGCCATCGGTGTCCTGTCGATGGGGTGGCTCTCGCGCCGCACGGGCGTGAGTGAGCCTCTGCTGCTGCTCGGCGCGGGCTGCCTCGTGGGACTGACACCGTCCTTCGCCTCGTTCGCGCTGTCTCCCGACGTCGTCCTGTTCCTCTTTCTGCCCGCCCTGCTGTACTGGGAGGCACTGACCTCCTCTACGCGCGAGATCCGCACCAACTTCCGCAGCATCGCCCTTCAGTCCACCGGGCTGGTCCTGGTCACCGCTGTCGCCGTAGCCGCCGTCGCCCACGCGCTGGGCTACGACTGGCCCATCGCCTTCGTCCTCGGCGCCGTCCTGGCCCCCACCGACGCCGCGGCCGTCTCCGCGGTGGCCAAGGCGATGCCGCGCCGCATCCTGACCGTGCTGCGCACCGAAAGCCTGCTCAACGATGGGACCGCACTGGTCCTGCTGGCGGTGACCATCGAGGTTGCCACCGACGAGCGGCCCTTCTCGTGGTCCGGCACGACGATCGCCTTCGCCGAGTCCTACGCCGGCGGAATCTTGATCGGTGCCGCCATCGCGCTGCTCCTGGTCCCCATCCGGCTCAGGCTGCCCGAACCGCTGCTGCACAGTGTGCTGAGCGTTGCCACGCCTTTCCTGGCCTACCTGCCGGCCGAGCTCCTGCACGTGTCCGGGGTCCTCGCCGTCGTCACCGCCGGCCTTGTCACCTCGCGGTTCGGCCCTCGCGTCATCGGTTCCGGCGCCCGCGTCCAGGCCATCGCCTTCTGGGAAGTGGCCAGCTACCTGCTCAACAGCTCGCTGTTCCTCCTCGTCGGCATCCAACTGCCCGCCGCAGTCACGGCTTTGACTTCAGTCACCCTGGCGCAGGCGACGATCACCGGCATCACCGTGAGTGTCGCGGTGTTCGGGACCCGGCTGGCGTGGTTCTACTCGATCCCCTATCTGGTCAGGTTGCTAGACCGGCGTCCTCAGCAGCGGGAGCGCCGTATCAACGCCTCACAGCGCCTGCCTCTGGCGTGGGCGGGGATGCGTGGCGCCATCTCCCTGGCAGCCGCACTGACCGTGCCCGTCGCGACCACCGAGGGACATACGGTCGGGCAACGCGACGCCGTCGTGTTCATCACGGCCGTCGTCATCGTTGTCACGCTGACGCTCCTCGGTCCCTCGCTGCCTGCCGTGGTCCGCCGGGCGCGCTTCCCCGAGGACGAGGACAAGGCCGCTGAACTCGCCCTCGCCCACGGCCACATGAGCAGTGCCGCGCTGCGGGCCCTGCCGGAGCTGGCACAGAGATTCGAGATCCCCGAAGCGGACACCCTCCGCATCGTCCAGGACATCGAAGACCACACAGCCGCCGCACCCGGCACCGCGCGCCGGCGCGAGCGCGTGCGACGACTCGAACTCGCCCTGCTCCAGGTCAAGCGCGCCACGCTCACCGGCCTGCGTGACGCCGACCGCATCGACGACATCGTCCTGCGCACCCTTCAGGAACGACTCGATGCGGAGGAGCTTCGCCTGGCCAGGGAGCTGAACCACCCAATGGCAGAGACTTTCCGGGACGACCCCGAGCACTCATAGGACTTTGTCCGGTCGATCTTGTGAGGTGCCAGATGGTGGGGACTGCCGCGGTGGAGGCGCCCAGGTAGAGGTCGCCACGCTTGTCGTAGCGGGTCGCCACGCCCGATGCTGCTTGAGCTGGTTGAGGGTTCGCTCGACGGTGTCGCGTTTCTCATACCGCTCTTCGTCACAGCCGGGCGGCCGCCCACCGCGTGAGCCTGTTCGCTGGCGGGCGGTTTGGCTGCCGGTCTTCGCCGGGATCGCGTGCCGGATGCCCTTGCGCTGCAGGTACCCGCCGCTGCGTGCGGCCCAGGCCCCCACCTCCCGCACCAATTCCGCCAGACGGGGGGGCGGGCTTGGCCACGTCATTTCGCCGTGGCGTTCCAGCCCCTCGGCCAACCCTGAGGCGGTAGACGGCAGTGGGTCGTTGCCAGCCATCGTGGCCCGTCATCGCCGAGCAACCCGACATCCTCGTCCGGAAAAGTCCGACAAGACAACGAGGCCCCGAGCAACCTGCCGACCTCTAGCCTGCGAACGTTCTGAACCAGGGTGCCCAACGACCGGGAGCCGGGGCTGAACAGGTGCTTGTACCAGAGCGTCCCACGAGGCCGCGGCCCGTCTCTCACGGCTCGACGAACGTACCCCAACACCCGGAGGCAATCGTCCGCCCACCGAGGAAAAGGACGGTCGCACCCTCGGCGTCGCCTCTGGTGCACCCGCGCACGCCGAGTTTCTGCTTCCCCGTTCATGCCCGGCTGTCGCGCGCATCTGGCAGACAGCCGTGATCACACCTGTGCGCCGGGCCGCCAAGCCTCGGAGAGTACCGGCAACCGTCCGGTCTCCCGTCTGTCCCAACGCGCCATGGCGGGGGAGGAACAGCGTGACGCTGCTCCTCCCCCGCCATGGCGGGACGGATTTCAGATGGCCTGGGCGGTGGGCATGATGGTGATCTCGGTGAGGTTGACGTGGCGCGGGACAGCGGCCATGAAGGCGACGGTTTCCGCGATGTCGGCGCTCTCAAGGACGTCGATGTCGTGGATGAGGTCGGCCATCAGCTTGGAGGCGTCGGGGTCGGTGACGTGGTCGGGGAGTTCGGTGTCGACCATGCCGGGTTCGATGGTGGCCACGCGGACCATCTTCGGGCCGAGTTCGACGCGGAGCAGCCGGGTGAGGTGGCTGATGTACGCCTTGGTGCCGGAGTAGATGGAGAACTTCTCCAGGATGCGGGTGGCCGCGATGGACGAGGTGTTGATCAGGTCGGTGGGCTTGCCGCGGGCGGCGGAGTCCGTCAGGTGCGGGAGGAAGGCGGCGATGACGTTCATCAGACCGGTGATGTTGAGGTCGATCTGGCGCTGCCACTCGTCGACCTTGAGTTCCTCGATGCCGGAGATGAGCTGGACGCCCGCGTTGTTGAACACGAGGTCGGCCTTGCCGAAGCGGGCGGCGACCTGGTCGGCGGCGCTCTGGACGGCGTCGCGGTCGGTGACGTCGACGGCCAGGGCGAGCGCGGTGCCGCCGGCGGCCTCGATGTCCTTGACCAGGCTGTCGAGGCGCTCCTTGCGCCGGGCCAGTACGACCACGGTGGCGCCGAGTTCGGCGAGGCGCCGGGCGGTGACGGCGCCCATGCCGCTGGAGGCGCCGGAGACGACGGCGACGCGGCCGTCCAGAGGCGTGCCGGTGAGCAGAGCAGCAGACATCACAAAACCTCAATCTGTTTGACCGGGAGGCCCGGAGGTGGGGAGAGGGGCCAGGGTGGTGAGGCACCCGGCCGGCCGGAGCGTTTGCCCGGTCGGCCGTGCTGTCGGAGAGGGCCGCGGGCACCGAAGGCGACGGCCCGGGCGGGAGGTCTCAGGCGGCGTCGTCGTGGGCGGTGGCGGCGGACTTCTCGCGCCACGGGGCGAGGTCGTCCTGCACCTGCCGGTACTTGACGTCCAGCCGCTCCAGGGTGTCGCGCCCGACGTAGAGGTGGGTGGGCGGCTTCTCGGCGGAGGCCGCCTCCACGATGAGCGCGGCGCCCTTGACGGGGTCGCCGAGCTGGGCGTGGTTGGCCCGGTCGATCCAGTCCAGCGTCACGTGCGCGGGCGTGCCGTCGTATTCGGCGATGCGGTCCGCGGCGACCGACAGGGAACTGCCGTCGAGGAAGTCGGTACGGAACACACCCGGCTCGACCACCATCGACTGGATCCCGAACGGGGCCATCTCGGCGGAGAGCGCCTCGCTGATGCCCGCGACGGCGAACTTCGACGCGCAGTACAGGCTGACACCGGGCTCGCCCTCGAAACCGGAGCGGGAACCGATGTGCACCAGCCGGCCCGAGCCCTGATTGCGCATGACGGGCAGCACGGCGCGGGTCACGTTGATCAGGCCGAACACGTTCAGGTCGAACAGCGACCGGGCCTCCGCGTCGGTGATCTCCTCCAGCGCGCCGAGCAGTCCGCGGCCGGCGTTGTTCACCAGCACGTCGATGCCGCCGAACCGCTCCACGGCGGCCTCGACCGCCTTCGGGATGCTGTCCTGGTCCGTCACGTCGAGGGCGACCGCGAAGACCTTGTCCGAGTTCTTCAGATCGTCCGGCACACGCTCCGGGTTCCGTACGGCGACCACGACGTCGTTTCCGCCTGCCAGAGCGGCGCGGGCGATTTCCGCACCTATGCCGCGGGAGGCACCGGTGACAAACCACGTAGCCATGGGGATAACCTCTTTCTTCGTTTACCCTTTTCGGGGATTTCCTGTTGCCGTATTCGAGTGTGCCCGTCGGCTACGGAGCTATGAAGGCTGTGCTTTTCCTGGGAGTCACACACCCAGGCACGGCCGGGGATCGCCGGTTGCGGCACCGCAGCCCGACCGACCCGGGGGGCCATCGCACGCCAGGTGCGCTGCCGCCGAGGGCCGGGAAGTGGTCGAGGCTTGCCGCATCCGCGCACGCGGGAATGCGCGATGCCATCGGGAAGATACGCAAACAGGCCATGAGCGTGAAACACGCCGGCCCTCGCGGGCACATGCACGTCCCGTCGGAACCGGGTTCGGGACTCTACCCGTGGGGCACGTCGGGTGCGCTGAGGGAACCCAGCAGGGCCAGCCCGTCGGCGGAGGGAGAGCCCGGCTCGGCCTGGAGGATGATGAGCTGCTGTCCCGGAGCGCTGCGGATGGCGAGGGCCTCGTGCCGCAGTTTCAGGTCTCCGACGACCGAGTGGTGCACCTGCTCGACGTCGTAGGGCGGGACCCGGGCGTACTCGCGTGCCCAGAGGGAGCGGAACTCGCTGCTGTGCACCGACAGTTCGCCGACCAGTTCCAGGATGCGGGGATCCTCCGGGGTGCCGGCTGCGGCCTGCTGAAGGTCGGCGACCGCACGATGCCGGGCTCGCTCCGGATTCCGGTGGAAGGACTTCGCCGCGGGGTCCAGGAAGAGCATGCGCAGCACGTTGTCGTGCTGTGCGAAGTCATGGTAGAGAGCGCCGGCCAGCGCGTTGGTGTCCAGGAGGTCCTGGGCGTGCCCGATGATGAAGGCCGGCGTCCTGGTCCAGCTCTCGATCAGTTGCCGCAGGTGCGGGCGTACCTTCTCGACCCGGGAAGGGGACCTCGTGCGGCGGGCCGCCGGCCGGGCTAGCCGGAAGAGCTTCCCCTTGTCCTCGTCCCCGAGTTGCAGCGCGCGGGCAAGGGCCTCCAGTACCCGGGGTGAGGGGCTGAGTTCCCGGCCTTGTTCGAGTCGGGTGTAGTAGCTGAGGCTGACACCTGCGAGTGTCGCGACCTCGTCGCGCCGCAGGCCGGGCACCTTTCGCCGGCTCGCGGCGGACAGTCCTGCCGCGGCAGGAGTGAGGCGTTCTCTGCAGGAGCGGAGGAACCGACCCAGCCCTCCAACCGGATCAGGGGGTGTGTCGTTGTCCATGCTGCCAAGGTAGGCGGAGAACGCCGGGCACGGTTCTGCCGACGGTGGGTGCATTACACCCAGGATCCGGGTCCCCCGGGGAAGCACAGTGCAAGCCAACGGACGACCACCCTTCGTGCACGCTGCGCTACGTCGCGCCATAGTGTGCGACCGATCGTTCTTGTCTGCTGAAATGCATCTACCCTTGCAGGATGAGCAATGGGACGCCTCTGGGTGATTTCCTGCGAGCCCGCCGAGAAGCCCTGAAGCCACACGACGTCGGTCTGCCCGAACACGGGCGGCGCAGGGTTCCGGGGCTGCGCAGAGAGGAAGTGGCGCTGCTCGCCGGAGTCAGCTCCGACTACTACATCAGGCTGGAACAGGGGCGTGAGAACAGCCCCTCGTCACAGGTCCTCGACGCCGTGGCGCAGGCCCTGAAACTGGACGCGGAGTCCACCGACCATCTCAACCGCCTCTGCCTCACCGCGTCACAACGCCCCCGCGACTGGAGCGATACGGACGTCAGCCAGCAGTTGTTGCAACTGATGGACGGATGGGAGCACACTCCGGCCTTCGTCGTCGGTCCGGCCCTCGATATCATGGCGGCCAACTCCCTCGCCACCATCCTCCACAGTGGGTTCGAGAAGTTCGACAACCTCGCCCGCATGGTGTTCGCCGACCCCGCCGGGCGTGAGTTCTACCAGGAATGGGAGCGTGCCGCGCACTCCTGCGTCGCCGAGATCAGGGCCGCCTACGGGCACGACCCCGAATCGGCCCGTATCGCCGAAGTCGTAGCGGAACTGTCCGCCCGGAGCGAGGGGTTCGCTGAAATCTGGCGGCTGCACGACGTCAAAAGCAAGTCCCAAGAGGGAAAGCATCTCAAGCACCCACAGGTCGGAGACCTGCACATCACATTCGCGGCGTTCACCGTCAACGGGGCTCCGCACCAGCAAGTGGTGGTCTATCAAGCCGAACCGGCCAGCCCGACGGCAGCCGCCTTCGAGACGCTGAGGGCCATGGCCACCCGGCCGAGGGACGCCCGGACGGCGGTCCCCGTGGCCGAGCCGGCGGGAGAGGGTTACAGCTCGCCGGGGCGGGCGTAGCGGTAGAAGAAGGGGCCGAGTCGACCGGCGAGTGCCCTGGTCAGGCCCGAGCTGTCCTCCAGCAGCCGGGCACCCGGGTCGAGGTCGCCAATGAACACCGGTTCGTAGCCGGCGTCCACGATCAGCCGCTCCGTTACGTCGCGGGCGCCAGGGTCGGCGGCGAACAGGTTGCCCGGTCGTACCCGCTGTTTGCCGATCTCCGCGTACGCGGCGGCGAAGTTCGTGGAGAACGACTTCGCCGTGGGACCGCCGACGATCGACTGGATCCGGTGGGACAGCGAGGGGAAGTCGTCGTCGCGCTGCTCGTACAGGTTGCACGCGTCGACGGTGACCTGGCCGCCGAGGCCGGAAACCCGGGCCAGCGCGTCGTCGATCGAGGATCCGGGGACCGCGACAACGACGACGTCCGCGCCCGTGGCGTCACCACCCTCGCGGCCGAATGCCGTCACCTCGTGTCCCGCTCCCGTCCACAACGCGGCGAGGCCGCCACCCACTCTGCCTCGCCCGATCACCGTGATCTTCATCCCGGCTCCCTCCGTGTCTGCGGTGTTGTGCCAACCAGGTTGCCGGGGGCCGGGTTCGCTCGCGTCGGCGAATCCCGCCCTGGCGCATCACCTAGAGCCGATTGATGATGCATCAATGAAACTAGGCAGATTTTGATGTCGCGTCAACAACCTGGCGCCGCGACGCCGGTCCCGTACGAAGCACCCGGCGTCCGGGCGTCGGGTCAGCGCCTGGCGAGGGTGTCGAGCAGGCGGGCCAGGAGCACGCCCAGGGTCTCGACCTCGTCGCGGGTCAGCGGATCGAAGAAGTGGCGGCGTACGGTCTCGACGTGCTCGGGCGCGGCGGCCTCGATGGCGGCCCGGCCTTCGGGCGTGACGCGGACCATCGAGCCGCGGGCGTCGTCCGCGCATGGCTCCCGGGCGACCAGGCCGCGCTTCTCCATCCGGCTGATCTGGTGCGAGACCCGACTGCGTTCCCAGCCCAGCACCCCGCCCAGCTCCCGGGACCGCAGGACGCCCTCCGCCGACTCGGACAGCGGCGCGAGCACGGCGTAGTCCGCGCCGGACAGACCGGAGTCGCGATCGAGTTGCCGGTCCATCGCGCTCTGCAGCTCGCGCCGCAGGTCCCGGTACGTCTTCCAGATCTCGGCCTCTCGGTCGTCGAGCCAGCGGGGTTCACTCATGAGGTGAAGCTACCAGGAGGTTGATGCGTCACCAATGGCCTGGTCCCCGCCGCATCCGTAATCCCCGACGGCTCGCTGATCAGCCGCCGCAGCCACCGCACCCGTGCCGTACGTGCCGCCCGGGACAGTTCCGCCTCGGGCACCAGCGCGTCGAATCCGTGGAAACCGCCCGGCCACACGTGCAGTTCCGCCTGTCCGCCGGCCTGCCACAGACGCGCGGCGAAGGCGACCACCTCGTCCCGGAACGTCTCCGCCGAGCCGACGTCGAGGAGGGCGGGAGGCAGTTCCGACAGATCCGTCGCGCGGGCGGGAGCCGCGTAGGCGGGCACGTCCGGGCCGCCGCGGCGATCGCCGAGCAGCGCGGTCCAGCCGGTGTCGTTCGAGGTACGGTCCCACACCCCCAGACCGGCCAGTTGCCGGCCGGAGGGGGTGTCGTTGTGATCGTCGAGCATCGGGCACGCGAGCAGCAGCCCGGCGATCCCGGGGTCCGGCGCCGCAGCCCGGGGCGGAAGCCTGCCGCGGCGGGGTCGGCGGCCTCGCGGCGAGCGCGCAGGAAGGCGCCGAGGTCGTCGCGCTGTACGAGGTCGGTGGTGGTCATGCCGCGGCCCCAGCCTGTGCGAGCAGCGCCGTGGAGACCTCCCACAGGCGCTGGTACGCCACGGTACGCCGACCGGATCGTGCAGGAGTGCCCCGCGGGCCTGGTCACCGTGCGCCGTGGGGGACGGCTCGCTGCCCTTCGCCGCCCCGCCCAGGGTGCGGGACGGGGCCCCCGACGACGCCTACCTGGAGCGGATCGTCGATGCGTTCGGCATCACCCGGGAGCGGGTGCTGACCCACCGGTGGGTGGACAACGGGCCCAGATGGGCAGTGGTCCGGCTGGCCACCGCCCGGGAAGTCCTTGACCTTGAGCCCGACCTGTCCCTCATCCCGACCGCGATGGTCGGTGCGATCGGGGCCCACCCGGAGGGATCGGATCCGGGCACCACTTCGAGATGCGCACCTTCGCCCCCGGGGCCACCGTTCCCGAGGACCCTGCGTGCGGCACCATGAACGCCGGTGTCGGGTAGTGGCTCACCGCCACCGGCGGTGCACCCTCCACCTACCGGGTCTCCCAGGCACCCGGGTAGGGCGGGCGGCCAGCATCGAGATCACCACCGATCCGGACGGCACCGTCTGGGTCAGCGGCGCCACCACCGTGTGCATCCGCGGCTCCATCACGGCGTGACAGCCCGACCGCCCGCGCCCGCGCGGCACCCACCAACCGTGGTCACCAGGCGACCGTGAGAATGGGCCGCCGCGGGCGTCGGGGCTGTCATGCGGTGTCGAGTGTCTTCATGATGACGAAGCTGTTGACCGTGCCGACGCCGGGCAGGGCGGCCAGTTGGTTGGCGTGGAAGTCCTCGTAGGCGGGCAGGTCGGCGACCTCCACCTGGAGCAGGTAATCGAAGTTTCCGGTGATGTGGTGGCAGGCGATGACCTCCGGCAGCTCCCCCACCTGTTCCTCGAAGGCGACCACGGCTGCGCGGGTGTGCCGCATCAGCCGCACCCCCGCGAACACGCGCAGCCCGCGGCCGACCGCCGCCGGGTCGATCAGCGCCCGGTAGCCGCGAATGACCCCGGACTCCTCAAGCTGCCGTACGCGCCGAAGGCACGGCGAGGGCGTCAGCCCGACCCGGGCGGCGAGCTCGTTGTTGCTGATACGGCCGTCCCGTTCCAGTACGGCCAGAATCGACCGGTCCACATCATCCATACCAGCAATTATATTGCTCATGAAGATTCTGTAGCACAATCGCGTGCCCTGACTCCGCGCAATATCTTGCCAAGATTGCTCGCAGCCGGGGCTTGCCGATGGCGCGGGCGGCCATGCTGGATACGGACATACCGTCGAGTTCCGGAGGGGCCAGCCGTGCCGGGCAAGAGCACCGTCACCGTTCACATCGACCGTGAGACCCACCCCAGCCGCGCCGTGGCGCCGCCCATCTACCAGACGGCGGCGTTCTCGGCCGAGGACGCGACCACGTTCGCCGCCGGCGCCGTCGAGCCGCGTGGCAAGGACTTCTACACCCGCTTCGGCAACCCGAACCACGCCCAGGCCGCCGCCGTCGTCGCGGAGCTGGAGGGCACCGAGGCCGCGATGGTCACCGCGTCCGGCATGGCCGCGATCACCACCGCCGTGCTGGCTCTGGTGTCTGCCGGCGACCATGTCATCGGGCAGAAGTCCACCTACGGCGGCACCGCCTCCGTCCTGCAGAACCTGCTGCCGCGCCTGGGCGTGTCCACCACGCTGGTGGACCAGAGGGACGAGGGGGCGTTCGAGAAGGCCCTCACCCCCAAGACCCGGCTGATCCTGGTGGAGACACCGAGCAACCCGCTGCTGCAGATCACCGACCTGCGCGCCGTCGCCGACCTGGCCCGCGCCCACGGTGTGGCAACCCTGGCGGACAACACCTTCGCCACACCGCTGAACCAGCGCCCGGCGGACTTCGGCATCGATGTCGTCTGGCACAGCGCGACGAAGTACCTCAACGGCCACTCCGACGTCTCCGCCGGAGTGCTGGCCGGGCCGGCGAAGGTCCTGGACCGGATCTGGGACACCAGCCTGCTCACCGGCGCCACGCTCGGCCCCATCGACGCCTGGCTGCTGCTGCGCGGGATAAGGACCCTGCCGCTGCGCGTGCCACGGCACAACGACAACGGCCTCGCCCTCGCCGAAGCGCTGAGCGGCCACCCGGCCGTGACACGCGTGCACTACCCCGGCCTGGCCACCCACCCGCAGCACAAGCTGGCCGTCGAGCAGATGAACGGATTCGGCGGAGTACTCGGCATCGAATTCACCGGCGGGTACGAGATGGCCGACGCCTTCCTGTCCCGTCTGCGCTACCCCCGCCGCTCCGCCAGCCTCGGCGGGGTGGAATCCCTCGCCGTGCACCCGGCGTCCATGTGGGCGGGAATGCTCAGCGACGACCAGATCACCGAGACCGTCCCTGCGGGCCTGGTGCGGCTGGCGGCCGGCACCGAGGACACCGCCGACCTGGTCGCCGACGCCCTCGCCGCGGCCGACGCCGTACACCGCTGAGCCGCCCTGCACCACGGCAGCCTCAGCCCGCCCACCGTACGCGAGCGTGAACCACCCGAAACAAAGGACCCTCCCATGCAGACCCTGCTCTCCGGCGGCACCGTCGTCACCATGGACCCGGCTGCCGGCGATCTCCACCGAGGCGACGTGCTGATCGAGGACGGTGTGATCGTCGAGGTGGCCAAGCGGATCGAGGTGACCGACGCCGACGTGATCGACGCGAGTGACCGGATCGTCCTGCCCGGTTTCGTCGACAACCACCGTCACGCCTGGCAGACCGCGTTCCGGGGCGCGGGCGCGGACTGGACGTTTCCCGAGTGGGCCGCCGCCATGCACGGCACCGTCAAGCCGCACTACCGGCCCGAGGACGTGTACCTGGGCACCCTGCTCGGCCGGCTGGAGGCCCTGCACGCGGGCGTGACCACGATGCTGGACTGGTATCACGTCGCGAAGAGCGCCGAGCATGAGGACGCGGCCATTGCCGCCCTGCGCGACGTACCGGGGCGGTCCGTCTTCTGCCTCGGTGCGGGCTGGGACTCCGCCGCCTCCGTGGACGACGCGATCCGCCGCGTCCGCGCCGAGCTGCCCGACGGCGGCCCGGTCACCATGGCCTGGGGGCTGCGCGGGACCGAGGACACGAGCCTGGACACCGTCGCCCGGGAGCTGGAGCTGGCCGCCGACCTCGGCCTGCGCACCAGCCTGCACACCGGCTCCGACGGTACCCAGCGCCCCATCGCCGAGCTGCACGAGCACGGCCTGCTCCGGGACACCACCACGTTCGTGCACGGCAACGGCATCAGCGACGAAGAACTGCGGATGCTCGCCGACGCGGGCAGCTCGCTCTCGATCAGCCCGGACGTCGAGCTGAAAATGGGCTTCGGCAACCCACTGACCGGCCGGGCACTGGCCGCCGGCCTGCGCCCGACCCTGTCCGTCGACGACGTCCCCTCGGCCGGCGGCGACATGTTCTCCACCATGCGTACCGCCTTCGCGGTGCAACGCGGCCTGGACGGCGGCCTCAACTCCCGCGACCTGCTGGAGTTCACCACCCTCGACGCCGCCGCCTCCTGCGGACTCGACGCCCGCACGGGCAGCATCACACCCGGCAAGGACGCCGACATCATCCTGCTGCGCACCGACGACATCACCGTGTTCCCGGTCGCCGACCCGGTCGGCACCGTCGTCTCCGCCGGTCATCCCGGGCTGGTCGACACCGTGCTCGCCGCCGGCCGCGTGGTCAAGCGCGACGGAGCCCTGGTGGGCGTGGACCTGCCCACGCTCAGGACCCGGCTGACCGCTTCCCGCGACCGCATCGCGGCGGCTGCAGGCGTACGGCTCGACGGCACCTGGCGTCCGCGGCCCGACACCATGTAGCCGTGCGCGCGACGGTCGGCTTGCGGTTGCCGCGGCCGGTGACCGCGGCAAGTGGAGAGGGCCGGCGTGATCGTCCCGGCCGTGGCGGGGCTGCACCGGTGGTGACGGCTCTGCGGGGGCTGGGCGTGCGGGACATGGACGTGACACGGCTCCCGAGCGGTGGGCGAGGTGCTTTTACGCCCGGGGGTTCCCGTTCAGGCCCTCCGCGGCCTGGGTGATGACGGCGGCCACGGTCGCCGGGCGGGACACGTACACGGCGTGGCTGCCGGGGGTCTCGGTGACGGTCGCGCCGGAGCGCCCGGCCATGGCGCGCTGGGCGGGCGGGGGGATCATGCGGTCGTCGGTGGAGACCAGGTACCAGGACGGCTTGCTCCGCCAGGCCGGTACGGACACCGCGCCGGCGAGTGCGTCGACGCCCCACGGCACCTGGGAGTCGGCCATGAACGCGGCCTGTGCCGCCGGCAGGTCGGCGGCGAACGCGGCGGCGAACTTCTCCCGGTCGAGGAAGAGGAAGCCGTCCTGCGGCGGCAGGATCGGCGGAACGGGGGCGCCGGGCGGCGGGTCGGCGATCAGAGAGTCGACCGACTCGCCCTTGTCGGGCGCGAACGCGGCGATGTACGCGAGGGCGGCGACGTTCGGGTGGTTGCCGGCCTCGGTGATGACGACACCGCCGTACGAGTGGCCGACCAGCACCGCGGGGCCGTCCAGGCCGTCGAGGATCTGGTGGGTGGCGGCGACGTCGCCGGCCAGCGACAGCGTCGGGTTCTGCACGACGGCCACCCGGTAGCCGTCGGCGGTGAGCGCGTCGTACACGCCCTGCCAGCCCGACCCGTCCACGAAGCCGCCATGCACGAGCACGATGTTCTGGATGCGCGTCATGATCTCTCCTGATCTGTCGATCCCCGACACCGGGTGTGGGACCCGTCCCTGCTATCAAAGTCAAGCCGCGCCGCCGCAGGGCCGCCATGCAGAACAGCACGCAGAACTGCCGCGCAATCGGGCACGCGGAGGTATCGAGGGCCGGGCGCCCGGAGGTCAGGGGGCGGCGGCGAGGTCACGGCAGCGGAGGTACGCCTCCGCGTCGCCGACGGCCTGGAAGATGATCTGCGCCGCCCTGGCGTAGGTCCGGCGGCTTTCCGCGACCCGGCCCTCCTCGGCGAGCAGCGCGGCGAGCGCCTCCAGGGCGGAGCCCTGCAGGTACACGGTGTCGAACTGCTCCATGGCGGACGTCGCCTCGGCCAGCGCCGCGATGGCCTCGGCCCGGCGGCCGAGGCGCCCCAGCCCCCGGCCGAGGTCGGCCAGGACATGCGGCCATGTCTGCCTCCGCCATCTCAAAGGGCCTGGTTGATCCGGCGTTGGTGAACGCCTTGGAGAGGCGAGGGGGTGGCTCGGATCGATGCCGGCAAAGCAGGTGAGGCATACCTGCTACACCGCGGGCGCGGGACCATGGGCCGCTGCTGGGCCGAAGCGCGCGCCTTCGTCCTCGCGGGACGGGGCGGTGGTGGCCGCCATCGATCGCCATCAAGGGCCCTGTCGGCGGCGAGTTTGCCGCCGGCGCTGCCGCCCCGGCTGAACGGGTCGCGTCGTCGTTGGCTCGGGTGGGGATTATGCGAGGAACCCGCCGTCGACGGCGAGATGTGCGCCGTTGATGTAGGAGGCTTCATCGGAGAGCAGGAAGGCAACGGCCGTGGCGATCTCGTCCCCGGTGCCCACCCGGCGCATGGGGATACCGGTGTCCGCGACCTGCTGCGTGCCCCCGGGGTTTGCCTGGGTCATCTCCGTGTCGATCACACCGGGTTGCAGTTCGTTAACCCGTACGCCCCGGGCACCGAACTCGATCGCCGCGGAGCGGGTCAGGCCGCGGATGCCGTGCTTGGCACTGGAGTACTCCGGGGTCGGGCCGCCCCGGTCCGCGAAGACGCTGGAGACGTTGACGACAGCGCCGCCGCCGGCCTCAAGGATCGCCGGGACCTCGTACTTGAGCCCGTAGAACAGGCTGTTCAGATCGATGTCGACGATCTGCCGCCACTGCTCGGGAGTCATGTCGGTCAGCGGGACGAAGTTCCCCGACACGCCCGCGTTGTTGACGGCGTAGTGCAGTGCACCGAACTGTGCCAGGGTGCGGGCGACGGCCCGCTCGACGTCGCCGGGCCGGCTGACGTCTGCGGGCACGGCCAAGGCCCTGCCGCCAGCGGCGGCGATCTCATCGACGACCTCGGCGAGCTTGTTCTCCCGGCGGCCGACTACCGTGACCGCCGCGCCGCGCCGCGCCAGCAGGACCGCTGTGGCGCGTCCCATCCCGGACCCTGCGCCGGTGACGAGGGCGACCTTCCCGGCGAACTGGCGCTGCATGGTCTGCTCCGTGCTGGTGCCGGACGTCATGACGCGGCGGAGGGCAGGTCGACCGGGTAGTCGGCGCCGGAGTCAGCGGAAGCGGAGACGGCCTGCCAGGCTGTGGCTTCGGTGATCTGGCTGCGGGAGTAGTCCAGGGCCATCTGCGCCGCACCGGCGCCGAGGAGCAGATGGCCGGGCAGGTTGTCGGCATGGACGATCCGCACGAGGATGTCCGCGGCCCGGTCGGGGTCGCCCTGTGCGGAGCTTCCGCCGCGCAGCAGTTCGCCCATGGCGCCGACGGTCTCACGGTACTCCTCGGGGACGTCGTCGACCTGCATGGAGGCGCCGGCCCAGTCGGTGGCGAAGCCGCCCGGCTCGACCACGAGGTAGCGGATCCCAAACGGCGCGGTCTCGGCGGCCAGGACGCGGGTGAACCCGTCGACGGCGAACTTGGCCGCCTGGTAGGAGGCGAGCCCGGGGGTGTGGCCGACCCGTCCGCCGACCGAGGAGAACTGGATCACGATGCCTCCTGAGCCCTGCTTCTTCAGCAGCGGCAGAGCGGCCCGGGAGACGTTGTAGACACCCCAGAAGTTGGTGTCGAACTGGCGGCGGAAGTCGGCCTCGTCGGTGGTCTCTACGGGCGAGAGGTTGGCGTAGCCGGCGTTGTTGACCACCACGTCGATCCGCCCGTACTTCTCGACGCCGGCGGTGAGCGCGGCCTCGGCCGCGGTGACGTCGGTGACGTCCAGGGCCACCGGGAGGATGCGGTCGCCGTACTTCTCTACCAGGTCGGCGAGCTGCTCGGGCCTGCGCGCGCTCGCCACCACGTTGGCGCCGGCCCCGAGGGCGGCGGTCGCGAGGGAGCGGCCGAAGCCACGGGAGGAGCCCGTGATGAACCAGGTGTCCGGTTGCGTACTCATCCCTTTAGTGCAACACGGTTTCACTAATACCGCAACCTGGTTGCGCTAAGCTGTGTGGGTGACCACCCCCCAGTTCGCACGCGCCCGCAGCGCCGCGGCCAAGCAGGCCCGCGAGACGGCGATCCTGGAGGCTGCCGCGCGCCTTGCCGACAAGCACGGCGTCCGCACCGTGACGCTCACGGACATCGCCGACGCGGTCGGTATGCACAAGTCGGCGATGCTGCGCTATCGCGGCCTGGAAGCATTCCTCGATCTGCCAGCGCGTTCCGGCGATCCGCACCAGCTCCCGGGCGGTGGTCTCCAAAGGGGCGTAGGCGAGGTAGTAGGCGATCTCGTCGGGCTTGCTGATGCGACGGCGGGAAGCCGGATCGCTGCCCAGTGGTAGACGCGAGGGCCCTTCGCGCCGTCGCCGCACGAGATCTTCTCCCACGCCTCGTCCGGAGCCTGCGCGAACAGCCCGTCGATGCGCGGGCAGCCCACGGTGAATTGGGACTTGGGCACCATGTGCCGGGCCAGCTCGCCCTTGGTGGCGAAGGTCCGCTCGTCGGGGATCTTCGCTGAGCGGCAGCGGTCGCGGTCCTCGGTCCAGGTCTTGGGCAGATACAACTCGCGATCGACCAGGCAGCTTGTCGTCCCCCACCCCCGCACCTGCACGGCTACCGAGGACGACACCATGCGCTGAGCTGGTCGAACTGGCGCCGACGACGCCAGGCAGTCGCCCGCCGTTGTCACTACCTGCGGCGTTGTCGCACGTTCGAGGGGCTGCCTCGGTGAGACCGCCCCGGACCACACCACGACCCGCTACACTCCAGCCGCCCGGCGAAACTCCAGGTCACACAGCGAAATCCTGCTGGAGTACTAGGTGATTGCTTGTCCTCATCGTCCGTGTCCGCAGGGGTGACGAACACCAGCCGCCGCCCGCGGCCGGGTGAGTCGATCGGCAGGGTTCGGATGTGGTGGAGACCCTCCTCACTGATCACCCGACGGTCCGTGTCGCAGCCACTCGCGGCTGTGGCCTTGTTGGCAACGACCTGCGGCGGAAGATCGCCGCAGGTCGTTCAGAGTGCCCCGTGGGCTTTGCAGGCCATACGGACGCCGTTGCCGTAGGCGGGGTCGGCCTGCGCGCAGTTGTGGATGTGCTGCTCGACGGTCTGCGGGCGGGCGCCCCTGATGGCGTGGGCGGTGTTGTCGAAGAGGGCCTGCTGCTGTGCTGCGGTCATCAGCCGGAAGAGGTCGCCGACCTGTTGGAAGTAGTTGTCGTCGTCCTCGCGGAAGTCGAAGTGGTCGGCGGTGGCGCCGTTCGGCTGCGCGGGGTCCGCGTAGGAGGGCTGCTCGGCCCAGCGGCCGTAGTTGTTGGGCTCGACCCCGGGTACTCCGCCCTGGTTGCCGTCGACGCGCATGGCACCGTCGCGGTGGTAGGAGTTGACCAGCGTCGCGGCATGCGGCTGGTTGACCGGGATCTGGTGATGGTTGACGCCGACTCGGTAGCGCGCGGCGTCGCCGTAGGCGAAGAGCCGGCCCTGGAGCATCTTGTCCGGGCTGAAGGAGATGCCGGGCACGAGGTTCGCCGGTGTGAGAGCGGCCTGCTCGACATCGGCGAAGTAGTTGTCCGGGTTGCGGTTCAGCTCGAACTCGCCGACCTCGATCAGCGGGTAGTCCCTCTTGCTCCACACCTTGGTCAGATCGAAGGGGTGGAAGCGGTAGGTCGCCGCGTCGGCCTCCGGCATCACCTGGATGTGCAGGGACCACTTCGGATTGTCGCCGCGCTCGATGGCCTCGTACAGATCGCGGCCGTGCGATTCGCGGTCCCGGCCGATCAGCGCCGAGGCTTCCTCGTCCGTGAGGTTCTGGATGCCCTGCCGGGTGCGGAAGTGGAACTTGACCCAGTGCCGCTCCCCGGCCGCGTTGATCAGGCTGAAGGTGTGCGAGCCGAAGCCGTGCATGTGCCGGTAGGACTTCGGGATACCGCGGTCGCTCATGATGATCGTGACCTGGTGCAGCGACTCGGGCAGGTTGGTCCAGAAGCCCCAGTTGTTCTCCGGGTCGCGCAGGTTGGTACGCGGGTCGCGCTTGACCGCCCGGTTGAGGTCCGGGAACTTCAGCGGGTCGCGGTGGAAGAAGACCGGCGTGTTGTTGCCGATGACGTCCCAGTTGCCCTCTTCGGTGTAGAAGCGCAGGGCGAAACCGCGGATGTCGCGCTCGGCGTCGGCGGCACCGCGCTCGCCGGCGACCGTGGAGAACCGGGCGAACATCTTGCATGTGTTGCCGATCGCGCTGAAGAGCGCCGCCTTGGTGTAACGGGAGATGTCGTGTGTCACCCGGAACGTGCCGAACGCACCCGCGCCCTTCGCGTGCATGCGGCGCTCGGGGATGACCTCGCGGTCGAAGTGCGCCAGCTTCTCGATCAGCCACAGGTTCTGGAGCAGCAGCGGGCCGCGCGGCCCCGCGCTCAGGCTGTTCTGGTTGTCGGCGACCGGGGCTCCGGCGGCCGTGGTCAGCGGGTCGGTGTTGTCCTCGAAGGGCATCTGCTTCTCCTCGAAGCCGTAGGGACGAAGGGTCGGGCGGCGGGCGCCGGCGTGCGGCGCACGTGGGAAGGGGCGTACGCCCCGGAAGATCGCTTCGGTCTGTCGACGACGGAGCCGCGGGCGGCAGAGGGAACCGGGCCGGGACGTCGGCCGGCAGTGCGGCACTCGCGGCACAGGACGTGGTGGTGGTCGTCCGCGCGCAACTCGTAGCGGGCCGGGGAGCCGGCCGGCTCGGTCCTGCTCACGATCCCGGGCCGCGTACAGCGCGGTGAGTACGTTGCGCGGTGACCCGCAGGGAGGCCCTGCGCAGGCGCGCCGACGGGCTCCGGTCGGAGGCTGCCGCGGCGATGGTCACTCGGGCCAGGAGTTGTTCCTGATGATGTCGACGAAATCGGCTCGGCGGAACGACGGGTCGAAGTGTGCCAGCACGTCGTCGTTCATCGTTCCGAACGTCGTGTCGGGGCGGTCGCGCATGCCCTCGTAGAACGCCTGAAGGATGCGGTTCTTGAAGTCCGGGCGAGGGTGCGCGGCGAGCACCTCGGCCCGCTGCTCCGCACCGATCTCGTGCAGATCGAGTCCCAGCACGTCCGTCTCGACACCGAGGGTCACCACCGCGACCTCCGGAGCCAGCCTCAGCGGAACCTCCGGAGTGGTGTGCAGCGCGATCGCCAGCCACACGTTCCGCGCCTCCTGGTCCGAGCGGCCGAAATCGAGCAGGAACTTCCGGGCGGCCTCGGCTCCGTCCAGCTCGAACCGCTGGTCCGTGCTCGCGAACGCCGCCGTCAGGCCGGCATCGTGGAAGAGGGCGCCCACATAGGCGAGTTCGGGGTCCACGACCAGCCCGCGGGCGGCAGCCTTCAACATGCCCCACAGGAACACTCGGCGCGAGTGGTGGAACAGCACGTCATCGGTCACCGCACGGACCTGCGAGGTCGCCTCGCGGACCAGTTCCGTGTCGGGCACGCTGATACCAGCGATCACTTCGGGCATCAGATCTCTCCTGACTATCCGGGCCTTGCCGTCGTTTCTGGAGCACGTCCACAAGTGGACTGCTTCCACCCTTCCTCCGGCCCGGCCCCGATCCCAGAGCAGGAAGCGACGAGGCGGCCACACATTCGGACATGGCGGCAACGGTCTGATAAGACCGTCCACGGGGCTTCGCGGGCGATCAAGGTCGAGGAGAGTACGCATGGAGAGCCGTCCACACATCGTCGTGTTCGTGATGTTCGACGGGGTGAAGACACTCGACGTCGCCGGGCCGGCCGAAGTGTTCGCCGAAGCGAATCTGGCCGGCGCCGCCTACCGGCTGCGCTACGTCTCTCCGTCGGGGGAACCGGTCCACAGTTCGACGGGCATCCGGATGCCCGTCGAGGGGGCCGCGGCAGACGTCACGCGTACCGACACCGTTGTGGTCTGCGGAGGCGACCGCCTGGCCGACCGCCCCATCGAGACCGGTCTCGTCGAGGCGATTCGCCTGTTGCGGCCGCTGACCCGTCGGCTGGTGTCGATCTGTACGGGCTCGTTCGCGCTGGCCGCCGCCGGTGTGCTCGCGGGTCGGCGGGTGACCACGCACTGGCGCCACGCGGCGCTGCTGGCGGCTTCCTATCCCGACCTCGAGGTGCTGCCGGACGCGATCTTCGTCGAGGACGACGGTGTCTTCACCTCGGCGGGGGTGTCGGCCGGGATCGATCTCGCGCTCGGTCTGGTCGAGCAGGACCAGGGCCCCGACCTGGCCCGGACCGTGGCGCGCAACCTGGTGATGTTCATGCAACGGCCCGGCGGGCAGTCCCAGTACTCCGCCGCCTTGGAACTCCGCCCGCCGCGCGCACCCTCGCTGCGCGCCGTGGTGGACCTGGTCGCCGCAGAGCCGGCGCTGGACCACAGCGCCGGAAGTCTGGCCGCGCGCATCGGTGTCAGCCCCCGCCATCTGGCCAGGCTCTTCGCCGCCGAACTCGGCACCACCCCGGCCAAGTACGTCGAAGGGGTGCGGCTCGACCACGCGCGCACCCTGCTTGACGCCGGTCACACCATCGAACAGGCGGCCAGACAGGCCGGTTTCGGGAGCGCGGAGACGATGCGCCGAACCTTCAGCGCTCGCCTGGGAGTCTCGCCCAGCCAGTACCGGGACCGCTTCACCACGACCAGACCGGGCCGCCGCGAGACGCGCTAGCCCGGGAACGACCGCGGTGCTTGCGATTCCCAGCCGCGGCACCGTCCGCGTTGTGCGGCAGAGAGGCAGGCGCGATGGTGGGAAGGACGGCCGGAGAGGGCCGGGAACAGGAACGCCGGTGGGTGGGAAGCCGGACCCGGAGGGGCCCGTGGTGGGCCGTCGGCCCGTTGCCAGAACGCGAAGGCATCGCCAACGTGGCTTCGTGATGGCCCACGGCGGTCCTCTCCCGGTGGGTCGGCTCCGGTCCCCTCGCTCAGCAACCAGGCAGGTTGGCCAGTGACCTCGCAAGGGGCTCCAAGGGGGTGAACGTGAGCGCGGGAGTCTCCTCCGCGCGCCGCCCGTAGTGGGGACAACTTCCGAATCCCGCAACGCCGTCGTCTCTATGCTGCGTCCGCCGTAGCCCCGGCCGACCGCGTACAGCCCTCCACGGAGAACACGCCCCTCGGCTTCGCAGGTTGAGGCGTTCAGTTGGGCCGCCGTCGAACGCGATCACCGAGACGGAGTACGAGGAGCGCCGTGCGGCCATCCTGAACGGCATCTGGGCCCCGTGCGGAAACACTCCGCCGAGTCTGGCAGCCGTCCTCGGCGTGGCGCGCCACCGGGAGCACGGAGTCCTCAAGGTAGGCGGATGCGCTGGGTCTTGATCGGGAGCGCCGCCGCGGTGGCGGTTCTGGCGACGGGCCGTACGTCGGTGTCGGGCTCTCCGGGACCGGACGCGCAGTGGGAGCAAGCGGCCCGGCCCGCGAGCACGGCGCAGCATTCTGTCCAGGCCCCGGCCGCGCCCACCGGGACCCGTACCACTACGCCGAAGCCGGAGTCGGCGCCGGAGCACGGCGAGTCCAGGGCGCCGGGGGCGGCGAGGGTGGGCAGACGTCGATGCCTTGTCGGGCGGCCCGCCCGGCGCCCCCTCCGACGCGCCAACGGCGGGCGGGCGCGCCGTGCATGCGCAGGGGGTGCGTCGCCGGCTGGTCGCCGGTGACGCACCCCCTGGTGCCTCCGGGAAGGCGGCGGGAAAGGTGAGCCTGTCAGTGCTGCTCGACCACCTCGAAGGTGAGGGTGTCGGTGAACTGGCGGCCGTAGGAGTCCGTCGCCGTGACCCGTGCCCGGTGCTTGCCCACGGCGAGGTCCTCCGGGAGCTCGAAGCGCCACAGGTGCATGCTGCGGTCGGCGACGCTGCCGCCGTGGGTCAGCTGCTCGGTGGCCGCGTACGGGTCGGACCACTGCGCGCCGATGCGCGGTGCCTCACCGTTCATCTCCTGGGTGCGGGTGGCGGACTTCGACCGGCGGCCGTCGAGGGAGACGTCGACGGTGGAGCCGGTGGAGCCGACGAAGAAGTTGGTCGTCAGCCAGGTGTCGCCGGCCAGGTCGTCCCGGTCGATGACGAGCTGGTCGCCCGGCTCGGGCGCCGCGCCCTGCTTGTCCGCGTTCCAGGCCCGGCGCTCCTCGTACCACTCGCGGTACGTCGGGCTGTTCAGGCTGAGCTGCGTCTGGGTGCGGTCACTCTCGCCGGTCACTGTGTACCGCTCGCGAAACTCGTTGCCGCGCACGTCGAGGGTCAGCACGCCGGGGCGGCCGCCGTCGCGGCCGAGCGCGGTGGGGTAGCCGTTCTCGGTCATGGCGCCGGAGTACCAGTCGCCGGAGATGGCGCCCGCCGTGATGTGCGGGAAGGGCATCTCCTCGACGCCCCACAGCTCCCGCCAGCCTTCCATCGAGTCGCCGGCCTTCATGTTCTCGATCGAGTGGCTGTGCCCCGCGACGGAGACGGCCTCACGGCCTTCCAGCAGCTCGTACACGCGCTGGACCTGGTCGACCTGGTGGGTCCTGCTGCCCTGGTCGGCCCAGTTGAGGAGGCTGATGTGGCTGGCGATCACGACGAGGCTGTCGTCGTCGACCTGCTCCAGGTCGCGCTCCAGCCAGGTGAGCTGCTCCTCGCTGAGCCAGCCGTTGTAGCGCGGGGTGTTCTCGGGGTCGGTGCACTCGGGGTGCGTGCCGTCCGCGTTGTCCTCCTCGCCGGTGCACGGGTAGCGGACCGTGTTCAGGGCCACCACGTGCACGTCGCCTGCATCGTAGGAGTAGTACTCCGGGGCGAGTTGGGCGCGGAAGGTGTCGAAGGAGTGCTCGGCGTTCGGGGCGTCGAAGTCCAGGTCGTGGTTGCCCGGCAGCATGCGGGCGGGCCCGTTGAGCAGGCCGGTGAGCCCGCGTACGTCGTCGTAGAGCGACAGGTCGTCGCCGACGACGTCGCCGATGAAGAGGCTGCCGCAGCCGGCGTAGCCGTGGCGCTTGGACAGGTCACCGATCGCGCCCCGGCGGGCGTACTCGACCTCGGTGGTGTCGTAGGGCTGGAGGTCACCGGCGATCACGCACTCCTGCGAGCGCGCGTCGGTGCTCTGGCTGCGCACCATGGGGAAGTTCACGGCGTCCGGCAGCGGCCCGGTCGGGGCGATACCACCGTAGCGCAGGTCGGGGGACCCCTTGGGGAGGTGGTTGTAGTGGAACTGCGGGATGTTCGCCGCGTCGACCGGGACCTGGTACCCGGACGGCTGGGTGGCGAACACCGTCATGTTGTCGCGTACGGGAAGCTCGTAGCGGCCCTGGCGATCGGTGGTGACCACCTCCCGGCCGTTGGAAACGGCGACGCCGGCCACGCCACGCTCACGGCGGTCGTGGACGCTGTCGCGGTCGCGGTCGTCGAAGACGGTGCCGGTCAGGGTGGCGGGTTCGGCCGGGCCCTCCTCACTCCTGACGACCTCGACCTGACCCCGGTAGGCGGTCTGGTTCCAGGAACGACCCCGCTCAGAGCGGTCGGCGGTCGTGGCGTCCGAGGCGGCGGCGTCCGAGGGGGCGGGGATGCTGGTCGCGGCCGTGCCGGCGACGGCGAGGACGGTCGCGACGGTCAACCCGACGCGGAGTCTGCCGCGCCGATGCGACAGGGAGTTCAACACTATGGACCTCTCTCGCTGGTTCGTGGGGAGACGCGTTGGTGCTGTTGCCTGCGCGGAAAGATCCTTCGGGACGATCCTGAACAACGCCCGCTCTGCGGGAGAACGGCACATGACCCCACGCTGTTGGCGCAGCGGCAAGGCGGCCGTCCATCTCGCCCGGTCCCTAGGCGGTCACGCGGTAGCGGTCAAGTCGATGCTCGCCGAACCGCCCTGCAAGGCCCGGCTACGCGCACGCTTTCGGCTGGAGGCGGCAGCGACCGCGTCAGCCGACGGCGTGCACAGCCCCACCGCCACCGAAGTCACCGCCCGGCCACTGAACTTGAATGAGTGATGTCGGGCCAGCGGACCCTGACGGTGATCCGCCAAGATCGGCGAGGGCAAGTTCGGCTCCCTGGCGCAGGGTCTCTGCGCGCAACCGATCGCGGAACAGCGGCATCCGCGGCCCATTCTTGGCCACCGCGCGGTCCGAGGGAGCCTGACCCGCGACAGCCGCCGCACGGACTACCGGCTCACTGCCTGCGCCACCTCCGGCACTGGCACACACACCGCAATCGAGCCCCTTAGCGAAGCTCTGGGGCAGCCGGTATCACCCCATGGACGGGCTCATCGTGCATGCCGACGCTCTTGTCGGTGCGCATCGATCACGTGATCACGCTGGGGACCTGCCAGCCGCACGCGCATTCGGGACTGCTGCGTGATCGGGTGACAGCGTCACCCACCCCTGCAGCAGTCCCGGTCGAGTGCGGCAGGATGGATGACCAACGAGGCCCCCGAGCAAGGTGATTGGGACGTCAGACATCTCGATCAACAGCCCGGGGGCCTCGCTCGTCGCGGCTCGCGAACCGTCACCTGATCGGTGGCCACCTCGAAGAAGCTCAGTAATTCGGAGCAGGCTGGGGTCCATTTCCCGCCGTCACAAGGGGTTTTCGGCGGAGCCCGAAAACACCGCTCGTCTCAAACCGTCGTGTGTCTAACATCGCTTTCATGGCAAGCGCAGGCGATGAGATGGGGACTGATGGTTCGGACGCGCACCCGGGGGCCAGACTATTTCTTTGTCGGGATCGCGGTGGAGAAATGAGCGGTGGTTGACGTGTTCAGATGCTCGGCGGGAGGGGCGCCCAGTACGGGGTCTCCCCATGCCGGAGGTCCAGGAGGGACAGCCTTGGGCGCCGGGCACGTAGACCATGTTGCCAGGCCGCGGCCGAACGGATGCCGTCCCACGGCTTTGCGTGCTCGGTGTGTTGACATCGTTTTCGAGAACACTCCTATTAGTGAGAGATGAAGGGGATTGCATGGGTAGTAAAAAGGTTCTCGTCGGAACCGCAGCGATGGTGGTGACCACGCTGATGGTGTCCGGTTCGGCAACCGCGGTGCAGTCGGGTAAGGAGAAGTCCGGTCAGGCGAAGTCGGATGCGGCGCTCATTCAGAAGGAGCTGGACCGCTACCGGGTGGCGACCGGCTCGATCGGGGCGGCCGCGACGATCCGCAACGGCGACACAGTGCAGGGCTACGGGAGTGGCAGCACGCAGTTGTTCCCGACGGCCAAGCCGAACGAGGACACCCGGTTCCGGGTGGGCAGCCAGACCAAGATGTTCGTCGCCACGATCGTGCTTCAGTTGGTCGAAGAGGGGCGCATCGACCTCAACAAGCCGATCGAGGACTACCTGCCCGGCGTCGTGCAGGGCACCGGCCTCGATCCGAAAGCGATCACCGTACGGCACTTGCTGCAACACCGCTCAGGAATCAAGGACAACGTCGGATTCGTCAACGGCGACTACCTTCAGTCCGCGGTCCTGCTGCTCAACCCCACGTGGCAAGTGGTACCTCCGAGCGAGCAGCAAATGGTGAACGAGGGCACCAAGGCGGGTAAGCAGTTCGACCCGGGGACCAAGGGCCAGTACTCCAACACCGGTTACGTGGTGCTCGGTATGCTGGTGAAGAAGGTCACCGGGCGTGACCTGGCCACTGAGGTCCGCAGCCGCATCGTCGAACCACTGGGCCTGAAGTCGACGTTCTACCCGCGGGCCGGAGAGAAGGGGCTGCCGGGGCCGTATTCCCGCGGGTATCTGTCCGTGTCCGGGCTGCCGCTCGCCGACGTCACCAACTACGAGCCGGCGGTGTGGGGTGCGGCGGGCGCGCTGGTCTCCACCGGCCGGGACCTGACCACGTTTCTGAACGCGCTGCTGGAGGGCGAGTTGCTTCCCCGGGCCCGGCTCGCCGAGATGCAGAAGCTCCAGACGGTGGACAAAGTCGGGGCCTACGGGCTCGGGCTCCAGCAGTTCAAGACCGACTGCAAGGACGTGTGGGGTCACACCGGACAGATCGCCGGCTACACCACGATGACCGTGAGCGACGGGAAGCGTGCGATCTCCACCGGCGTCAACAACACTCCGGTGATCGCCGATGGCAAGGCGCAAACCGACGCGATGATCAAGATGGTGAACGACGCGATCTGCGCATAGCTCGCTGTCCTTCGAAGCGACTTGGCGCGATCCGGATATTGTCATGCTCGCGCCATTCTCACTAGCCCGGGATCCTTTCCCCCACAGCAGCAGGGAGTCCCCTATGCGCAGACGCTCATCCACAGCAGCCAGACGGCGTGTGTCGGTGGCGGCCCTTGCAGTCGTCGCTGCGCTGTCCGTCGGCGGGACGCAGGCCACCGCCGAGCCACAGCAGGACGGCAACCCGCTGAACACCGCTTTCGACCAGGCCGCAGCGGAATATGACGTTCCACGGGACCTGCTGGCCGCCGTCGGCTACGGCGAGACCCACCTGGACGGCCACAACGGCCAGCCCAGCCAGGCCAACGGCTACGGGGTCATGCACCTGGTCAGCAACCCCGACAACAAGTCTCTACACCGGGCGGCGGAACTCACCGGCCGTTCTTCCAGCCGACTGCGCGGCGATACCGCTGCGAACATCGAGGGCGGCGCCGCCGTACTGCGCGACCACGCGGACGCGTTGGGACTGGCCGCAGCCAAACGAGGCGACCTCGACGCCTGGTACCCGGCTGTGGCCCGCTACAGCGGCGCCGGGGAAGCCGGCGCGACCCTGTACGCGGACGCCGTCTACGAGGTCCTCGCCGAGGGCGTCACCACTGTGGTCGACGGCGAGAAGGTGGAGATCGCCGCGCACGACGTAGCCCCTGAGCGGGGCGCCTACGCGGCGCGCGACATCGGCACCGCGAGCACGGACTACCCGCCCGCGCTGTGGGTGCCCGCCTCACCAAGCAACTACAACTCCGGGCGCTCCGCGTCGATCAACAAGATCGTCATCCATGTGACGCAAGGTTCGTACGCGGGCTCGATCAGCTGGTTCCAGAATCCGGCGGCGCAGAGCAGCGCACACTACGTGGTCCGTTCCTCGGACGGCGAAGTCACACAGATGGTGCGGGACGGCGACACGGCCTGGCATGCGCGAGACGCCAACTCCTCATCGCTGGGGATCGAGCACGAGGGATGGGTGGACGACCCGAGCTGGTTCACCGACTCGATGTACCGGTCGTCGGCCGCGCTCACCCGACACCTGGCGGACCGCTACGGGGTCCCCAAGGACCGCGCGCACATCCTCGGCCATGTCGAGGTTCCCGGCAACGACCACACGGACCCAGGGCCGCACTGGAACTGGAACTACTACATGGAACTGGTCGGTGGCTCGGGCGGTCCGCCCCCGCCCAGCGACCGGTACTGGGTCGACACGTTCGCCAACGCCCCCGGGTACGACTCCCCGACCAGCACGAACGAGACCGGCACCCTGCACCAGGGCACCAACTACGTCTTCTGCAAGGTCTGGGGCCGGGAGATCCGCGACAGCTCCGGCAACTTCAACCACTGGTGGCTGCGCACCGACCTGGACGTAGGCCCGGGAAACCAGTACGTCGCGGCCTACTACCTCTCGCGCTGGGGCAACGACGAGGCCAAGGACAACAACGGGCGCGACATCCCCGAGTGCTGACGCCAATCCCCGTCCCCGCTTGAAGCCAGGCAACAGCGCCCCCGGTCCGGCGAACTCCAAGGGGGTCGACGTAACCCACTGATCAACTGGCTGTGGCCAGGACCTTGGCGGGACGCTCGGCTGGCGTTGCCCAGCCGAGCGTCCCGCCTGGGCAGCGCGTGACCTCGTTCACTGACGCGATTGCCAGCTGCGTGTACCGCGACGGCCGGGGGCAGCCTCGGAGCGGAACCGCGTTGATCTTTCCGGGTATGAAGCGGGGCGGACGAAATGGAACACGGGTTCCCCGCTGTCGAGCAGGAGGGTGCGTCCGCTGGGAGTGAAGCCAGCGCGTCGGTAGAGGTGTTGCGCCCGGTCGTTGCTCTTACCGGTCATACCTGGAGGTGTGAGTATCCCTGTTTGCTGGCGTGCCCCTGAGATGCCTTCGAGCAGGAGCAGGCCCAACCGTCGCCCCCCGTGGTTGGGGTGGACGAAAACCATGGAGATGTGGCACAGCTCTCCACCGGCTGCCCGAACTGATCGCTGGGTGAGGTGCCACTGGTGGCTGTGGAGGAGGGCCACCGGCGGCGGCTTGGTCGTGCCCGGAGTGGCGGGGCGTTCCGCGGGTAGGTGACCGCTGGCATCGGGCGGGTCTGCGAGGGGAGCGGATGACGTCCTCCGCACGCGACGGCGACAACGGCGCGCTGCCGCAGCCGGATGGCGCCAGGACGGTGGATGACCTGGTGTCCCGGTTGCGGGAGTTACGCGCCTGGGCAGGTGTGTCGGAGCGCGAGGTGCACCGGCGGGTCTGCCGCGCCCGAGCCGATCGCGGGGTGCCTGAGGTGCCCGCCTTCGACACCGTGCACCGGTGCTTCCAGCGGGGCCGCCGACGGCTCGACGCGGACTTGCCAGCCGACGTGGCCGAGGCGCTGGTGGCGGGCGGGGCCGCCCGGTGGCGGGCGGCCTACGCGCGGGTGGTCGGCGGGTCGGCTGACGCCGGGGTGGCCGCGGTGGCGGGTGCGCCGCCCGACGACCTCCCGGCGTTCACCGGCCGCGAGGCCGAGTTGGCCGTGTTGCTGGCGCCGAGCGTGGCCCCGCGGGTGACGGTCGTGGAGGGCATGGCGGGGATCGGTAAAGCGGCGGTGGGCGGTCGCCGGCGAGACCCCGAACGTCTCCGGCAGATGCCTCCACGCACAGCCGCTGGTCAGCACGTACACGACGGCCGTGAACACGGCCCGCTCGTCAACCGGCGCAGTACCGCCTCCCTGCGGACGCGAAGGAAACGACGGCAGCAACGGAGCGACAAGCGACCAGAGATCATCAGGAACCAGCCGCTGGGACAGACCAACACCCATGACACGGCATCATGCCTCACCAACCTGAAACCACGTGAGACAAGCTCTTAGACCGTGTCCTACGTGGTGAGGTCGAGGAAGTCGGCGACGGGCCGGGCCTGGCGGTAGGCGGCCGTGGGCTCGCCAGCCTTGGAGTGTGCGCGGGCGGCGCGGGCGTGGAGCATGGCCAGCACCCGCCCGGAGGTGATCTTGTTTCGTAGGGGTCACCCGCGGCGTAGCGGAAGCTGCCCAGAACGCGAGCGCGCTCGCGTTCATGGTGGCCACGCCGCCGGTCGCCGAGGCCCGCAGGGAGGTGGTGAAGCGCCTCTCGGCACCGGCCAGGCGTCCGCTGTCGTAGGCGTACCGGCCGAGGCGACGAGGCCGATGGGGAGGTTGAGCCAGAACGCCCAGCGGCAGCCGGCGTGGTCGGCCAGCAGGCCGCCGATGATCGGACCGCCCACCATGCCGAGCACCACATCCGGATGAGTCCCTCCGTCCGGGAGGCTGATGGAGTTCGCGGATCAGGCGGTGACGAGCCAGACGTGCCAGGAACCGTCACCGCCGATTGCTTGAGGATGCGCGGCAGAGCGGTGCTGACTACGGTTCCGTCCAGCATGGCCAGGAAGGCGCGCCCAGCAGGGCAAACGTGATCGCCGTCCGGCGCCGGGGCACGAGCGCGTCGTAGGTGTCATTTGTGGTCACCGGGCCTCCCCCGGGATCGTGAGCGCGCCGTTGAGGAAGAGGTCCACCAGTTCTTCGGTGGTCAGCGGATCCGGGGCGCCGGGGCGGCCGGCAGACATGAGGAGCATCTGGAAGGCGTCCGCGAGCCGTTCCGGGGCCAATCGCAGGGAGTCCTGGTCGGGGCCGAACAGGGCGGCCAGGGCTGTGCCGGGATCCGGGGAACGGCCGTCTTTGGCGGGATTGGCAGGTGCAGGGCGTTCCGGTCCCCCGGCCGACACGAGGATGCCGGTAACGGCGAGCATGCGCGTCATGTAGCCGCGCATCACCTCGGCCGCCTCGGTGAGCCGGGCCGCCAGTGGCTGGTCCAGTGCGATCGATTCCAGGTGGACGAGGGTGTCGTCGGGCCGTACCGCCTCGGTTATGCAGGCCGCGAGCAGGGCGTCTTTATCGGCGAAGGCCCGGAAGATCGTGCCCTCTCCAATGCCTGCGGCGCGCGCGATCTTCGCCGTGGACACGGAGGCGCCGTACTCGATGACGAGGGGAAGGGCCGCGGCGACGATCATCGCGCGGGCCTGGTCGGGGGCCGCATCGCGCCGGGAGGGAGCGGGGGAGGTCTCTGCCATACCTCCCAACTGTACGAAGTGGGTACTCCCTCCTTCAATCATGGTTCTGGGCGGCGGACCGTGGGTCATTCGTCGGCGCCGTCGACCGTGACCACAGCGGGGTTCGGGCACCATCGTCAGGTCCACCGGCGGGGCACCAGCCTGTCGGCACACAGCAGTGCGTCGGTCAGTTCGAACAGTGCATCCCATGGCCCGTTTCTGCCGTATCTGGGAACCGGCGCCAATCGCATCCGACGCGAACTGGAGGCTTTTCGCGCCGCGTTGCTCGGGCGGGCGTCAGGAAGCCGCTTAGCCGTGTCCTACGTGGTGAGGCGGACGTTGACCCCGTATGGGGCGGGGAACGTGGAGTTGGATCATGCCGGACGGGTAGTGGGACATCGCGAGGCCGCTGATCCCGGAGCAACGAACACGGCCGCAGGGCGGCGGAACAGCCAACACCCCTGATGAAACGCTGTTCGCGGCCATCATCTACGTGTTGGTCAGCGGCTGCGCCTGGCGGGCGCTGCCGCCCTGCTTCGGCATCTCGAAGTCCACCGCCCACCGGCGGTTCCTCATCTGGTCCAGAGCCGGCGTCTGGGGCCGTCTGCATGAAGCAGTCCTGCACCGGCTCGACGACGCCGGCCTCATCGACGTCACCCGCGTCGTCCTCGACACCGCCCACGTCAGGGCAAAAAAAGGGGCAAACACACAGGTCCGAGCCCCGTGGACCGAGGCAAGCCGGGTTCCAGGATGCACATCCTGTCGGACACGAACGGACTGCCCCTCGTCGTCGGCGTCTCAGCTGGCAACACCCACGACAGTGAAGGGCTGAAGCCCATGGTCGAGGGTCACCAAACGAGACACGACCCGGATCGCGGCCGATACTTCAAGCCCGAGCGCCTGCACGCGGACAAAGCTTATGACCGGCCCGACCTGCGGAAATGGTTACGCGGCAAGCGCATCGGAGTCCGGATCGCCCGCAAAGGCATCGAGTCCAGCGAACGATTGGGCCGCCGCAGGTGGGTGATCGAACGCACGATGTCGTGGCTGTCCGGCTACCGCAGACTCAGCCCCCGCTACGAACGCAACCCCCGCAACTACCTGGCCTTCCTCGGCCTCGCCGCAGCCCTCTGCTGCTACAAACGACTCGTCCGCCTCACCACGTAGGACACGGTCTTAATACACCAGGCGCGGCTTCACCCATCTTCGCACCGCAGAGGCCGCGGACCGCTCCAGCGGCGCTCTCTTCCAGCGCCCGGCCGGAGCACGAAACAGGTGTCGGACGCAAGCTCACCGAAGCCCGTAACAGCCGGGACGACTGAGGTTTAAGTCGTGAGGTTCGTGGGTTGGTCAGGTGGGTCCGATGCCAGTCCGGTCTCGGGTTTGTCCGTGCCGTTCAGGCGGGGGAGCCGGGCGAGGTTGACGATGGGCGTACGGGCGGCGCCGGTACGCCGCCCTACGCCGCCGTCCTGCGGTGTATCCGGCGCCGGTCAGTCCTCGTGGCGGGCGATGCGTTCGTCGTTGAGTGCGTTCACGGCGCCGCGGGCGTCGCCGATATTGGCGTAGTCGACGGCCACCAGGTTCACCGGCCAGCCGCGCTCCTGCTCGCACCGGCGGGCCCTGTCGAGTACATAGTCGCGGGTGTTGATGCGGCCGGCGTCAAGGCGGCTGCCGCCGCTGTTGGTGACGAAGTGGTTCATGAGGAAGAGCCGCTTGTCCTCGCCGCCGCGGTATGGCTCGCACGTCATCTCGGCCGGCGTGCGGAATGAGAACGGGGTCTCCATGCCGTACCGGTAGAAGTTGCGGTACCAGGGCGCCGGGCCGTCCGCCTTCTCCGCGAACACCACCAGGCGCCGGTCCTCGTCGATCATCTCGCCGAGCGTCGGCCACGGCTTGTCCGGGTCGTCGTCCGGGGTGAAGACCACGTCCTCCAGCCCGGCCCTGCGCATCGCGGCGGCGGTGTCGGCGCCGCTGATGCCGTCCTGGACCACCAGCGTAACCACGTCCGACGGGTTCTGCTCCAGCCAGTCGCCGATCTTCTCCAGCTCCGGGACCAGTGGCAGTGCGCCGCCGCGGCAGACGGCGTGGCAGAGCCAGGTGCCCTTGCGGGGCGGGTCGACGGTGTTGAGTACGGAGCGGATCTGCCGCTGCATGGTCGGGGTGAAGTCGGAGTCGACCAGCCGTTCGGTGATCTCCGGCGGGGTCTCCCAGCGGTGGGTGTCGATCAGCAGGGCGCGTACGCCCCCATTGAGCTGGCCGGAGATGGAAGGGTCCTGCAGGGGGGCGATGAAGTGGTCCTGTGAGGTGGCCATCGCGTTGTGCGAGGCGAGCTGGGCCACTTCGTCGTAGCGCAGCTCGCACAGTTCCTCGCGCCCGTTGCAGCGGCGGTCGGACTCGCCGCCGAAGGCGTTGGGGACGAAGGCGGCGCCGGCCAGCGCGGCGGCGACGATGCCGACCGCGCCCCAGCGGTAGCGCGGCGGCAGGGGTGGCGCAGGCACGGGCGCGCCCGGGCCGGCGGGCACGGCACCCGGTTGGGCGGCATCCGATTTCCTGGCGTCCGGCTTCCCGCCTTCCGGTTCGCCGGTCTTGAGGATCTTCGCGGCCCGCTCCCCTGCTGCCACGGCAGCATCAGTGGCCCTCGCGGCGGCGATCGCCGTTGCCCTGCGGTGCCACAGCCAGCCGCCGGCGGCCAGCAGCACCCCCGCCGTCAGCGGCACCGCCGCCGTCGTCAGCGCGACCGTGTAGAGCCGGTCCAGCGCCGTGCGCTGGACGTCGGCCAGCAGCCGGGCGGCGGAGTCCGGCCAGTTCCCCGGCGCGGCGGCGATGCTGCCGCCGACCATCCCGCGCACCACCAGCGCCAGCACGAACGTCAGCGCGCCGCCGCACGCCAGCGCCCCGCCGATGCGCATCAGCCGGCGGCCCGGGGCGCGCGGCCCGTACCGCCACAGCACGCCCAGCGAGGCCAGCCCCAGCAGGACCGCACCGGTCTGCACCCAGCCCAGGCCCAGCTTGGTGAAAGAACGGGCCTCGCGCGCCGGGCCCAGCTCGTCGCCGCCGGAGCCGAACTCGGAGGCCAGGTCCCACGACACCCCGTCCGCCGTGTTCCGCAGCCCCCACGCGGCCCGGTACTCCCGCCCGGCGAAGAGTGCAGGTCCGACCTCCGCGAGCGCCGTCGCCAGGTCACCGCTGCGCAATGCGGTAAGCAGCCGCGGGCGCAACTCCGCCCGCTCGCCCGCGGGCACGGCCCGCAGCACCATGTCGGTGGCGGTCCTCGCCTGCTCCTCCGTGAGGTCAAGGGTCGGCAGCCTCTCGGGGCGCTCGCCGCCCGCGATCCGGCTCACGGCCTCGCCAAGGTCCGATTGGAAGGCCGCGTAGTCGGGGGCCGGCTTGTCCTGGAGATTCGCGACGACGTCGGCGAAGTGGACGTTCCCCACCGCGCCCAGGTTGTCGAGCACCGGCCGCAGGTCGACCTCCAGCGTCAGTTCGTCCCCATCCCCGCGCAGATACGCCACCGCGTCCCCGATGACGCCATCGGCCAGGGCCCGCGCCGTGGTCGGCGGCAGAACCGTCTTCAGGTTCGAGGTGACGACGGACTCGGGCACGGGCAGCCGGGCGAGCAGGTCGCGGGTGACGCCCGACGCCTCGGGGTCGACCAGCACCTGGTCGTAGAGCCGGTCGTAGGCGTGCTCCCGGTCGAGCGCGGCCCGGTAGAAGCCCGCGTCGGCGACGGTGGAGCGGGCAGTACCCGCGATGACCAGGACCGACGTGGCGAGCGCCGCGACCACGAAGGCGAGCCACCGCAGGACGACGGCGTCCCGCGGCGGCGCGGCCTCCCCGACCCGCCGCACGATGCGGGCGAGCCGGGCCCTGAGATTGTCGAACGAGGTCATACTTTTCCTGCCTGCTGGTGCCGCACGAGCCACTGTCGGGTTGGCTCTGGCCGCGGCGAGCATAGACTCCTTGAGGAGCATGGTCTGCGCTGCGAGCCCGGCGATGGTTGACGGGCGGTCTAGGCGAGGATCTTTCAGGCCGGGCACGTCCGGGGTGGTTTCGATCCGAGGTGGCCTTTTCCTCCCTCGCCATGGTTTCCCTGATCTCCGTTTCTTCGGGGTTCACCAACCGGCAGTCTGCTCAACGACTCGGCCGAACACAGAACAGCCGGGCATTGCAAAACCACCACTGTGATCAGCATGTGTCCCGACACCAGCGCCGGGACACGTCGCACATGGAATCGTCGAGGTTACAGCTCACACGACACACAGCGTTGCCTGAGGCAAACCACCTGTCAGCAGCTCTTCAAGATGCCTGAACAGCCCTGCCGAGGGGCCGGGCCGTTATCCCGTCTGCCCCGAACGGCCTGACCCGAAACGACAACCGGGAGCCCAGCCTTACCCGTTGCAATGGTCTGACTACTCACGATGCGTGAGGGGGCTGATCGACCAGTTAGGGCGGTACCGCCGCAGATCGACGCAGAAGTCCGTCCGCTCAGTAAGTACGTGAGTCTGTGAACTGTGACACCTCGTGCGAGGTGAATGGCGGCGAGTGGCATGAGGGTTAGGCCGGCAAAGGCGGTAGTCAGGGCTGCTGACAGGTTTCCGTGGGCCCGGTCCGTTCCGGTGGCGCCATGGACGCGGTGCGAGGATCCCAAGGTTTAGGTCCGGGGCGGGCGGGGAGGACACCAATCGCCGCACGCTTTCTCCGACTCCGGGGACCACGGGATGCGCTGCCAGGCCACCCTTAGCAAGATTGCGGCGGCAGGAGTGCACCGACCGGACCGCTTTTTGCGGTTGAAGGACACTGCCGGGCAAAGTCGCCTGGTGCCACCTTTGGACAGGCGTCGACTTCAGGCCCCTTGACCGGAGGCGGTTGCGATCCTCCGCGGAGTCGGGGCATCGCTGGGGGAAAAGCACGGGCAGGCCCGTACAAGGGGTAATCCCGCCTCTCTCAGCGACACTTCGGTCCCCACCCAAGGGCCGCTCACACCCTAAGGACACAATCATGTCCCACAATCAAACATCCCTTGCGATCAACTTCACTGAAGGATTCAACGACGCCTGGTCGAAAGTAGCCCAGTTCGTTCCCGAACTCGCCTTGTTCCTCATCATCCTCGCCATCGGCTGGAGCTGCGCAAAAGTAGCCGCGCGAGTCCTGGACCGAATTTTGCGTAAGGCCGGAAGCGAAAAACTCGCCGAACGGGCCGGCGCGGCACGCCTGCTGACGGATGCCCAGGTGGATATCACGGCGCTGCTCTGCCGCATCGCCTACTACGGACTGTTGCTGGTTACCTTGCAGCTCGGCTTCGGCGTGTTCGGCCCCAACCCCGTCACCGTGATGATCGACCGACTCGTGACCTGGCTGCCTCAACTCATCGTCGCTGTCGTGCTGGTAGTCGTCGCGATGGCCATAGCCAACGTCGTTCGCTCCTTGATTACGGCCGCCCTCTCCAGCGTCTTCTACGGCAAGACCGTCGGGACAGCCGCGTGGGCCGTCATCGCCACCCTCGGTGTGATCGCCGCGCTCGGCCAGGCGGGCATCGCGACGACCGTCACCCAGCCCGTCCTCTACGCCGCGCTCTCGGCCGTGGCCGGCATCCTGATCGTCGGTGTCGGCGGCGGCCTGATCAACCCGATGCGGCAGCGCTGGGAGCGCTGGCTGGACGTGGCGGAGCAAGAGTCCGCCCGCGCCCGGGCCGAGCGCGATCCGTCCGGAGCCTGATCCCAGCACACCGCCCCCGGCCGAGCGTTGAGCTCCCCGGGGGCGGTGGGGCCCGCACCAGGAGACGGACGGCGTCGCCCAAGGCGTCGACATCCGCTCTGACGGGAGTGCTGCCACAGGCACTTCGACGCAAAGGGTCCTGGGCACGCCCCCCGAGTCGGACCGATCGGTGGAGCCCACCGCACAGATCATCTTCGGCAGCCGGGTCCACTGCGACTGGCCGATATGGGACCACGACGGTACTAAGTGCGGCCCCTGAAGTCCCGGGAAGTTGTCGCCCCTCCGCCGAGGTCGAAGCCCGCGCCCGCGGTGATCCGGTGCACCGCCGGGAAACCCGGGCGCCCGCGGCCGGCTGCCGGCGGCCCGGGGCGGGCGGGACAGCCGCCGCCTGTGTCCGGTACGTCTGCGCCGATACGGCCGCCCAGGGACGGCCACCGTCACCGGCGACGTCTTTTCGACGGCAAGGTTGCCGCTGCCGCCACCTGATGGGGCCACCGCGGGTTTCCACCGGTCGGGGACCTGCGGTTTGCGCAGGTTTGCGGCTCCCTGGAGAGGGTGGCCGCCCGAAGCCACCACGGGCAGGTTTCGAGGCTATGGGCCAGGAACGGAACACAGTGGTCAGGTCGTGAAAGGCGGAATGATGCATCCGGGGGACTTCATGCTGGTAACCCGCGGCCGAGGGTACGCGCCGCACCAGGTCGACCGTGTCGTCGGCGAGCTGCTTGCGATCCTGCGTGCGGCAGGACACCGTGTCGTCGAGCTGGAAGCGGAGCTGCGGGGCCGTCAGCTGCGGCTGGCGCAGCTGCGCGAGGATGCTGCGGCACTGCCGCCGCCGTCCTTCGAGGAACTCGGTGAAGGTGCCCGCAACCTCTACATCTACGCGGTGACCGAGGCGGAGCGGATGCTGGAGCAGGCCCGCACGGAGAGCAGCGCGCTGCCAGATGCGGCCCGTACTGAGGGCGACGAGCAGTGCCGTGTTGCCGGCATGCTCGCCGAGGACCGGCGCAGGACCGCCGAGGAGCACGCCGGGCAGTATATCCGGCAGGCGCAGGAGACCGCCGCATGGATCACCGCTGAGGCGAAGCAGGACGCGTACGCGGTGGTGGAGGAAGCCCGGCAACACGCCGCGAACAATGCGCTGGCGGCGACCGAGGTCATCAACGCCCAGCACACGGCCCAGGCCGAACAGGAACAGCGTCACGACACGCAGGCAGCCGAGCGTGCCGGCACCGTCAACAAAGCGCTCGAATCAGCCGAGGCACGGGTCAAGCACGCCCTTCAAAAGGCGCTGGAACAGCGCGACCGGGCCGCCGATGAGGCCGCGTCGGTGATGAAACGAGCCGAGCAGCAAGCGGCCGCCCTGCGCGACCAGGCCCGGCAGCAGGCGGAAGGCATCAACGCGCACTCCGCAGCTGAACAGAAACGCTACGCCGAACGGATCACCGAAGCGCACAGCCAGCTGGCCGCGGCCCAGCGCGCCGCGGCCGCCGTCATCGCCGCGCGCCCGGGCACAAGCCGCGCGCCGGACGAGGCGCACCCATAACTCCCCCCAAGGGCACCGATTCCACCCTTGCCTGGCAGAACAAGCAACTCCTTGAAGACCACATCCACCAGGTCTTCGCCGAAGCCGCCCTCGTCCTCAGCAACACATGGAAATGAAAGTGACCGAGAAAACCTCAGTCTCGCAGAGATCGGCCACCGATCACTTTCGGAGGACCCCTTACTGATGTGGGTGGTGGAGGTTGCGCTGTCGGCGTTGCTGACGCTCCACTCTCGGGCTTCGCCGGCCGCTGCCCCCTGGACGTTCATCGTCGTCTTGGTGCTCGCAGCTCTGGTGCTGCGCGTACGGAGCCGCCCTTGGAAGTGGGTGAGGCTGCGCATGTGGACCGTCTCGCTGCACACATGAGTTGAGGGGTGGAGGCGGGGCGAGCGTGAGTAGACGTCTCGCCCCGTCTCGCCTGCCGGATACGGCCGCGTTCAGAATCAATGTCCTGCCAGCCGAACCCGGTCAAGTCCGAACATTTCCTTCCTCTACCACCCGATGTGATGGCCGATGGGATCGAATGCGTGGATGACTCCGGGCCACGAGGCTGATCACGCCGCATTCTGCGGCCTGTCTGCTGGTGCACGTGTGGCCTGGGGGAAGAGTGATCGCAAGACTGATGACTGGCTTCCGCTGTTCCGGCACATGTGCGACTCGGGCGCAGTAGCCGGGAGGCTGTGGGATGCGTGGCTACCCCCCAGTGTCAGGGAGTTGGTCTCTGAAGGGCTGCCCGGGGGTCCGCAGGACGGGCGCCGGTTGGCGGTCTGGATGGCGGCGTCTCATGACATCGGCAAGGCCACGCCTGCCTTCGCGTGTCAAAGCGATTCCCTGGCTCAGACCATGCGCAGCCGGGGTCTGGACATGCCGAGCCTGAAGCAGCTGGGTGACGATCGCAAGCTGGCGCCTCACGGGATCGCCGGGCAACTGCTGCTGCAGGAATGGCTTCTTGAGCGGCACGGTTGGTCACATCGTGCCAGCGGTCAGTTCGCGGTCGTGGTGGGTGGACATCACGGCGTGCCACCCAGTCATCAGAGGATTCACGATCTTGAACTGCGGCCTCACCTGTTGCGGACCGGGGGTCCGGCCGGCCGTTCGTGGAAGGCTGTGCAGTACGAGTTGCTGGACGCGTGCGCGCGGTTCGCGGGAGCCGACGCGCGCCTTGGTGACTGGCGTCGCGTCAAGCTGACGCAGCCGGCGCAGGTGGCCCTGACGGCGTTGGTGATCGTGGCTGACTGGATAGCCAGTTCCGCTGAGTTGTTTCCTTACTCTCTCGACGAGGAAGGGCTCGGGAGCACTCAGGAGCGCATGGAGGCAGCCTGGCGAGGGCTTGATCTGCCCACTCCGTGGGAGCCGGATGAACCGCGGGAGGCAGTTGACGTACTGTTCCGCTCCCGCTTCGAACTCCGCCGGGGCGCCGTGGTGCGTCCGGTGCAAGAAGAGGCCGTGCGCACCGCACGGGAGATGGTTCCCGCCGGGCTCGTGATCATCGAAGCTCCGATGGGTGAGGGTAAGACCGAGGCGGCGTTTGCCGCGGCCGAGATCCTGGCGGCGCGTAGCGGGGCTGGCGGCTGCATGGTGGCACTGCCGACCCGGGCCACCGGGGACGCGATGTTCACACGGCTGCTGGCGTGGCTAGATCACCTACCCCGAGATGACGGTGCGTCCTCGGTGTTCCTCGGCCATGCGAAGGCCGCTTTCAACGACACCTGGGCCGGCTTGCTGCGCAGCGGAAGTCGCGCCGTCACCGCGGTGGACGACGACGGGATGCAGCGCATCCCCCCTCCAGGCGCTGAGCGGAGGGAGAACCCGGCTGGCCTGCAGGCGCACCAGTGGTTGCGGGGGCGGAAGAAGGGGCTTGACCGGTCGCCGGGAACGCTGTCTGTCCAGTTCATCGGGGCATTCGGAGCAAGATCAACGAGCGTCAATTGAGCGTCACGATACCTCGGAGAGCGTCGTTTCAGCGTCAAGATATCGCCCATACCGCACACAACGCACATCATGCGCATCACGAAAACCCCAGGTCAGGCAGCCTTTTCCGCCCTCACAAGCACTGCCACGCACTCCATGTGATGGGTCATCGGGAAGAGGTCGAAGGCGCGGGTCCACTTCGGGGTGTAGCCCGCGGCGGTGAAGTACGAGAGGTCCCGGGCCAGGGCTGCCGGGTCGCAGGCGACGTAGGCGATGCGGCGGGGGTGGAGGGTGGCGATCTGGGTGATCACCTGGCGGCCGGCGCCGGTGCGGGGTGGGTCCAGGACTACGAGGTCCGCTTCCGTGATGCCCGTGCGGGGGAGGACGCGGTCGACCTTGCCCTGTTCGATGCGGACGCGGTCGAGGTCGGCGAGGTTGTGGCGGGCGTCCGCGGCGGCGCGTTTGCCGGACTCGATGCCGAGGACCGCGCCCTTCTCGCCGACGCGTTCGGCGAGGGCGCCGGCGAAGAGGCCGACGCCGCAGTAGAGGTCGAGGGCCATGTCGCCCTTCTTCGGCATCAGGCCCGTCATCACCGTCTCGACGAGCAGGTCCGCGCCCCGCGGGTGGACCTGCCAGAAGCCGCCCGCGCCGACGCGCCAGGTGCGGCCCGCGGCGCGTTCGCGGACGAAGTCGCGGCCGTGGACGCGGTGGATCGCGGCGGGGACGCCCGGGGTGCGGGAGTCTTCCGCGCGGAGTACGGAGACGGGGCGGTCCAGTTCGACCAGGGGGAGCCGGCCGCCCGGGCGGGGGGTGAGGACGACCTGGCGGTCGCCGGAGCCGGTGGCGGCGATGGCCTCCACCGTGGCCAGTTGCGGCCACTCCCGGCTCTCCACGCCCAGCTCCTCCACCTCCGGGGCGGCGATCAGGCAGCGGTCCACGGGCTGTACCTCGTGCGAGCGGTGCTTGCGCAGGCCCGCGTGACCGCCGGGGTCGATCGCGTACTGCACCCGGGTGCGCCACGCGGGTACCTCGCCCTTCGGCACCTTGTCGCCCGGCACCGGCTCCACCGTGCCGTCCCACCCCGCGTCCTCTGCGGTGAGCCCCGCGAGCCGGGTCAGTTGCTCGGCGAGTACGTCGGCCTTCAGCCGGCGTTGCGCACCCGGGGCGACGTGCTGGAAGTCGCAGCCGCCGCACTTGCCGGGGCCGGCGTAGGGGCACGGCGCCTCGATGCGGTCCTTCGCCGGCTCCAGCACCCGGACCGCGTCCGCGCGCAGGAAGCGTGCGCCGGCGCGTCCCTCGGTGACCCGGGCCACGACCCGTTCGCCGGGCAGCGTGTGGCGTACGAAGAGCACCTGGCCCTCCGCCGTACGGGCCACGCAGTGCCCGCCGTGCGCCACCGGGCCGACCTCGACCTCGTACTCCTCCCCGACCACACTCGGGGACGTGGCGTGGGCCTGCTGTTCTTCGGGCACGGGGCGGACTCCTGGGGCTGGGTCTGTGGTTGCGGGCGGGCCGGGCGCGCGCCAGTCTAGGCGGCCGCGGGACCCGTACCGAACGGGCAGTCCCACCCGCCCCACCCGTCTACCGGCGCCACCCGGGGTGCTCCCCGGCCCAGAGGGTGTGTAGCTTGAACAGAAAAGCCAGACAGGGCGAAGGGACGCCGCGTGCACATCGTGATCATGGGGTGCGGCCGGGTGGGCTCCACCCTGGCGCGCACGCTGGAGCAGCAGGGGCACACGGTGTCGGTGATCGACCGAGACCCCACCGCCTTCCGCCGCCTCGGCCCCGGCTTCGGCGGGCGCCGCATCACCGGCATCGGCTTCGACCAGGACACCCTGAAGGACGCCGGCATCGAGGAGGCGGGGGCCTTCGCCGCGGTCAGCTCCGGCGACAACTCGAACATCATCGCCGCCCGCGTCGCCCGCGAGATGTTCGGCGTCGAGAACGTCGCCGCGCGGATCTACGACCCCCGCCGCGCCGAGGTCTACCAGCGGCTCGGCATCCCCACCGTCGCCACCGTCCGCTGGACCGCCGACCAGATGCTGCGCCGGCTGCTGCCCTCGGGCGCGGAGCCGCTGTGGCGGGACCCGAGCGGCCGGGTGGAGCTGGCCGAGGTGCACACCTCGGCGTCGTGGATCGGGCGCCGGGTGGCGGAGTTGCAGGAGGAGACGGGCGTACGGGTCGCGTTCCTGACCCGGCAGGGCGAGGCCGTGCTGCCCACCGCGAAGACGGTGCTGCAGGACGGCGACCTGGTGCATGTGATCATGCGTACCGACGAGGTGGAGCAGGTCGAGGCGGCCTGTGCGAAGGGCCCGGAGACGGAGGACCGACGGTGAGCGACGCACTCGCGGCCGCCCGGCCGCACGCTGAGGCGCGCGGGGACGTGAACGGAGCAGCGCTGTGAGAGTCGCGATCGCAGGTGCCGGTGCGGTGGGCCGCTCCATCGCGGGCGAGCTGCTGGACAACGGGCACGAGGTCCTGCTCATCGACAAGACCCCCACCGCCATCGCCGTCGAGCGGGTGCCGCGGGCGGAGTGGCTGCTCGCCGACGCCTGCGAGATCGCCTCGCTGGACGAGGCCGCGCTGCAGCGCTGCCACGTGGTCATCGCCGCCACCGGCGACGACAAGGTCAACCTCGTCGTCTCGCTGCTCGCCAAGACCGAGTACGGGGTGCCGCGCGTGGTCGCCCGGGTCAACAACCCGCGCAACGAGTGGCTCTTCACCGAGGCGTGGGGCGTGGACGTCGCCGTCTCCACGCCGCGGCTGATGTCCGCCCTGGTGGAGGAGGCCGTCAGCGTCGGCGACCTGGTCCGGCTGCTGCGCTTCAGCCACGGTGACGCGAACCTCGTCGAGCTGACCCTGCCGGAGGAGTCGGCCCTCACGGGCACCTCCGTCGGCGACGTCGACTGGCCCGCGGACACCACGCTGGTGACGATCATCCGCGGCAGCACGGTCCTCACCCCGAAGCCCGACGACACCCTGGAGGCGGGCGACGAGCTGCTGTTCGTGGCCGCGCAGGCGCGCGAGGAGCAGTTGGAGGAGCTTCTTTCGGTACGCCGCGAAGGCTGACCCGGCGGGGGGCGCGCCGGGGCGTGTCGTTTGGATCTCGTCGGGTCAGGGAGCGGCGGCTGGTGCTGTGCATCGCAAGGCGGAGGAGGGAGGCGACGCGGAGCGTCGTCGACCGACGACAACGCCGTGAGGTGCAGTGCCAGGCATCGCGAGCCCGGCGAAGATCCAAACGACAGACCCTAGTCGCGCTCGGCCGCCGGCCGGCCGCTCTTCTCCCGTTCCGCCTGAGCCTTCTCCTCCGCTTCCGCCTCCGCGATCACGTCGATCGGCGGCGGCGCCTGTTTGAGGAAGATGTACGTGAGCGTGACCGCGAGCAGCAGCGGCGGGATCTTCAGCGCGACAATCACCCAGCCGAACTCCTTGGGGTCGGCCCAGAAGTACAGCGGGAAGAGGATCGCGGACTTGGCCAGGAAGATCAGGCCCCAGGCCCAGCTCGCCTTGGCGTACGCCTTCTTGCGGCCGGGGTTGCGGGTGCGCCACGACAGGTTCTCGCGGAAAAGCGGGCCGAGGATCACGCCGATCAGCGGCAGGCCCGCGAGGGTGCTGAGGATGTACGCGAGCGCCAGCCCGAGGCCGTAGAGCAGTCCCGGGAGGTAGAAGTCCTTGGCGTTGCCCGTCATGTTCGCGAAGGCGACGCCGATGGCCACGCCGAAGACGCCGCTGAAGGCGTGTTTGAAGGTGCCACCGGTGATCAGCCGGGAGAGGCCGAGCAGCACCGAGACCCCGAGCGCGGCGATCGCGGAGGGCTTGATGTCCGAGCCGATGGTGTAGACGAGCACGAAGACGAGCCCGGGGACCGTGGTCTCCACCATGCCGCGGATGCCGCCGAACGCCTCTGCCATGGCGGCCTGCGTGACGGCGTGCGAGTCCCCCTCCGGTACGTCGGAGGCGGTGCGGGCGGCACTGTCCTCGGCGGAGGGCGCCGGTGCGGGTGCGGTCCCGGGCGGGCCGCCGGTCGCGCCGGTGCCGCCGGCGCGCTCGTCGGCCGGCTTCTGGAAAGACGTCACCGCTGCTCCTGTCCGAGGGGTCGCAGTTCGTACTTGGGGTTGAAGAGCACCCGCCGCCCGCGGCTCATGGCGATCCGGCCCGAGGCGGTCAGGCTGCGGCCCGGCTCGATGCCGGTGATGGCGCGGCGGCCGAGCCAGACCAGGTCGAGCGAGTCCGTGCCGTCGAAGAGCTCCGCCTGCAGCGCGGGGACGCCGGCGCGCGGCTGGAGCGTGACGGTGCGGAGACTGCCGGTGACGGTGACGACGGCGCGGTCGTGGCACTGCCGGATCGGCGTGACGTCGGCGGTCTCCTCGGCGGGCGGCAGACTGTCCTCCGCCGGCGGCTCCGCGGCGCCGGTGATACGGCCCAGCAGCCGGCGGAACGGGCCGGCGGGTCGGTCGGCGCTGCGGGCGGGGTCCATGCCCGCAGGGTACCCGCACGGGGCGGTCCGTTTCACTGCTCGAAGCGGTAGCCCATGCCCGGCTCGGTGACGAAGTGGCGCGGGTGGGCCGGGTCGGCCTCCAGCTTCCGGCGGAGCTGGGCCATGTAGACCCGCAGGTAGTTGGTCTCCGTGCCGTACGAAGGCCCCCAGACCTCCCTGAGGAGCTGCTTCTGGCTGACCAGCCGGCCGGCGTTGCGTACCAGCACTTCGAGCAGGTGCCACTCGGTGGGCGTGAGGCGGACGTCGGCGCCGTCGCGGTGGACCTTCTTGGCCGCGAGGTCGACGGTGAAGGCGTCCGTGGTGACGACGGCCTGGTCCCCGGCGGGCGCCGAGGGCTCGGCGCGGCGGACGGCGGCGCGCAGCCGGGCCAGCAGCTCGTCCATGCCGAAGGGCTTGGTCACGTAGTCGTCCGCACCCGCGTCGAGGGCCTCGACCTTCTCGTCCGAGCTGTGCCGCGCGGAGAGCACCAGGATCGGCACCCGGGTCCAGCCGCGGATGCCGCGGATGACGTCGACGCCGTCCATGTCGGGCAGGCCGAGGTCCAGGACGATCACGTCGGGGTGGCGGTCGGCGGCGAGCTTGAGGGCGGTGGCGCCGTCCTGGGCGGCGTCGACCTCGTACTTGCGCGCCTTGAGGTTGATGACGAGCGCGCGCACGATCTGCGGCTCGTCGTCGACCACGAGCACCCGGTGCATGGCGGCTGCCTTTCGTCCATTCGGAGGATACGGATACGGGGCGCGCGCCGGCGCCGCCGGGGTGCCGGCGGGCGCGTACGGGACGGCGGGCGTCACGTCGTCGCCTGGGCGGGCAGTTCGGCGGGCGCGGGGGTACCGCGGCCCGGGGCCGCCCGCAGCGTGAGCACCATCGTCAGCCCGCCGCCGGGGGTGTCCTCGGCGACGAGGGTGCCGCCCAGCGCCTCGGCGAAGCCGCGGGCGACCGCGAGGCCGAGGCCCACGCCGGCGCCGCGGGGGGCGTCCCCGTAGCGCTGGAACGGCTCGAAGATCCGGTCCTTGCCGCTGTCGGGGACTCCGGGGCCGCGGTCGACCACGCGCAGCTCGACCCGGTCGCCGAGGGCGCTCGCCTGGACCAGGACGGGGGTGCCGGCCGGGCTGTACTTGACCGCGTTCTCGACGACGTTCGCCACCGAGCGCTCCAGCAGCCCGGCGTCGACGGTGACCATCGGCAGGGTCTCGGGGATCCCCAGCGTGACGCTCCCCTCGGGCACCCCGGCGAGCGCCTTCGGCACCACCTCGTCGAGGTCGACCTCGCGCAGCAGCGGGGTGACGGTGCCGGTCTGCAGCCGGGACATGTCGAGCAGGTTGCCGACGAGGGCGTCGAGCCGGTCGGCGCCCTCCTCGATGGCGGCGAGCAGCTCCGCCTCGTCCTCCTCGGACCAGGCGACGTCGTCGGAGCGCAGCGAGGTGACGGCGGCCTTGATGGCGGCGAGCGGGGTACGGAGGTCGTGGCTGACGGCGGCGAGCAGCGCGGTGCGGATGCGGTTGCCCTCGGCCAGCTTGCGGGCCTCCACGGCCTCGGCGGCCAGCCGCTGCCGCTCCAGTACAACGGCCGCCTGGGCGGCGAACGCGCCGAGCACCCGGCGGTCGGCGGCGGGCAGCTTGCGGCCGGTGAGCGCCAGCGCCATGTCGTCGCCCACGGGAATGTCGGCGTCGGCGTCGTCCGGCCCCGCGGGGGCGCCGGCGCTGGCGCCGACGCGGCCGACGCAGGTCCAGCCGTCGTCGCCGCGCTGCCGCTCGAAGAGCGACACGGACTCCATGCCGAACGTCTCGCGCACCCGGTCCAGGAGCGATTCGAGCGACCCCTCGCCGCGCAGCACGCTGCCCGCGAGCAGCGACATCACCTCCGACTCGGCGCGCAGTCTGGCGGCCTGGGAGGTGCGGCGGGCGGCGAGGTCGACGACGGACGCCACCGCGACGGCGACCGCGAAGAAGACGACGAGGGCGACGATGTTGCGCGCGTCGGCGATGGTGAAGGTCTCCACGGGCGGGGTGAAGTAGTAGTTCAGCAGCAGCGAGCCGACCCCGGCGGAGGCCAGCGCCGGCAGCGTGCCGCCGAGGAGGGCCGCCAGCACGGTGGCGAAGAGGAACAGCAGCACCTCGTTGGCCAGCCCGAGGGTGCGGTCCAGCCTGAGCATCACCGCGGTGAGCACCACGGGCCCGACCAGGCCGACGAGCCAGCCGGCGACGATACGGCCGCGGCCGAGGCTGGCGCCGCGGGCCATGGGCAGCCCGCGGCCCTTGGCGACCTCGCCGTGGGTGACGATGTGCACGTCGAGGTCGGGCCCGGACTCGCGGGCGACCGTGGCGCCGACGCCGGGGCCGAAGGCGTACTGCCACGCCTTGCGGCGGCTGGAGCCCAGCACGATCTGGGTGGCGTTGACGCCGCGGGCGAACTCCAGCAGGGCGTCCGGCACGTCGTCGCCGATGACGTGGTGGAACGTACCGCCCAGGTCCTCGACGAGGGTGCGCTGGACGGCCAGCTCCTCGGGCGGGGCCGTGTTCAGGGGGGTCAGGCCGTCGCTGTGGGAGATGTAGACGGCCATGATCTCGCCGCCCGCGCCCTTGGTCGCCAGCCGGGCGCCGCGGCGGATGAGGGTGCGGCCCTCGGGGCCGCCGGTGATGCCGACGACGATGCGCTCGCGGGCCTGCCAGGTGTCGCGGATGTCGTGCTCGCTGCGGTACTCGCGCAGGTAGTCGTCGACGCGGTCGGCGACCCAGAGCAGGGCCAGCTCGCGCAGGGCGGTGAGGTTGCCGGGGCGGAAGTAGTTGGACAGCGCGGCGTCGATCTTGCCGGGGTCGTAGATGTTCCCGTGGGCCATGCGGCGGCGGAGCGCTTCGGGCGACATGTCGACAAGCTCGATCTGGTCGGCCTTGCGGACCACGGCGTCCGGCACGGTCTCCCGCTGCCGTACGCCGGTGATGTTCTCCACGACGTCCCCCAGCGACTCCAGGTGCTGGATGTTGACGGTCGATATGACGTCGATGCCGGCGCTCAGCAGCTCCTTGATGTCCTGCCAGCGCTTCACGTTGCGGGAGCCCGGGACGTTGGTGTGCGCCATCTCGTCGACGAGCGCCACGGCGGGCCGGCGGGCGAGGACGGCGTCCACGTCCATCTCGGTGAACCGCGTGCCGCGGTAGTCCAGGTCGCGGCGCGGTATCTGCTCCAGGCCGTGGAGCAGCACCTCGGTGCGCGGCCGGTCGTGGTGCTCGACGAAGCCCACGACCACGTCGGTGCCGCGCTCCAGCCGGCGGTGCGCCTCGGAGAGCATCGCGTAGGTCTTGCCGACGCCCGGCGCCGCGCCCAGGTAGATCCGCAGCTTGCCCCGTGTCATGACTCGATTGTCCGTCCGCTTTCGTGCGTGTCGCACCGTCGAGCGTACGACCGCGTGGGCGGTCCGGCGCGCCCGGCGAGGGCCGGGGACCGGACCTTGACGCATCTCTGACGGGGGCCGGGGGCTCCGCGGGGCTGTGGGGCGTACGGGTGGCGGGGGCCGCGGCCGTACGGGTCAGGGGGCCGGCGGCTCCGCGGCCGTGCCCGGCTCCGAGTGGTCCGTGATCGTCCCGTCGCGCAGCTCCAGGACGCGGTCCGCCAGGTCCAGCAGCGCCGCGTCGTGCGTGGCCACCAGCGCCGTGACGTCCTCGCCGCGCACCACCGCCCGCAGCAGCTCCATCACCGCGTGCCCCGTCTCCGCGTCCAACTGACCGGTCGGCTCGTCCGCGATGATCAGCGCCGGCCGGTTCGCCAGCGCCCGGGCGATCGCCACCCGCTGCTGCTGCCCGCCGGACAGCTCCCCCGGCCGCTGCGCGGCGTGGTCCGCGAGCCCGACCAGCGCGAGCAGCAGCTCCACCCGCTCCTCGCGCTCCCGCGGCGGCACCTTGCGCAGCCGCATCGGCACCCCGACGTTCTCCGCCGCGGACAGGATCGGGATCAGCCCGAACGACTGGAAGACCAGCCCGATCCGGTCCCGCCGCAGCTCCAGCAGCTCCGCCTCGCCGAGCCCGGACAGCGCCACGCCGTCCAGCTCGATCCGGCCGGAGTCGGCGACGTCGAGCCCGGCGACGAGGTTCAGCAGCGTCGTCTTGCCGGATCCCGAGCGGCCCTTCAGCGCGACCAGCTCGCCGCGCGGCACCCGCAGCGACACCCCGCGCAGGGCGTGCACGGCGGTGGCGCCGCTGCCGTACGTGCGGTGCAGGTCCTCGACGACGACCATCGCCTCCGCGCCGGCCGCCGCCCGCTCCCGTACCGCCGTGCCTTCTCTGCCGGCGTCCTCGCTCATGCGTGCTCCCCCTCGTCGTGCCGCCCGCCGGGCGGCTCGCCCTGTCCTTCCGGCGCGGCCGGCCCCCCGCCGGCCCGCCACACCCCGACGTGGTCCCGCTCCGCGGTCAGCCGGACCCGTCGTCGCAGACCGTACCGCTCGACGTACTCGCGCGGGAGCTGCAGCCTGCCGACGCGGTCGAGCACGGCGTACTCCGCGGCCGTCAGTTCCTCGTCCCGCAGCGTCTCGGCGGCGGTGCGGCCGTCGCGGATCTGCACCGTGCGGCGGACCTGGCGGGAGACCAGCGGGTCGTGCGTGACGACGAGGACGGTGGTGGCCAGCTCCTCGTTGGCGCGGCGCAGGGCGGCGAAGACCTGCTCGCCGCTCGCGGTGTCCAGCTCCCCGGTCGGCTCGTCGGCCAGCAGCACCCGCGGCCGGTTGGCGGCGGCGACGGCCACGGCGACGCGCTGCTGCTCGCCGCCGGACAGCTCGCCGGGGCGGCGGTGCGCGCAGTCCGCGACGCCGAGGGCGTCGAGGAGCGCGGCGGCCCGGGCGGGGCGCTCGCGGCGGGGGACGCGGGCGTACGCCATGGGCAGCGCGACGTTCTCCCGGGCGGTCAGGTACGGCAGCAGGTTGCGGGCGGTCTGCTGCCAGACGAAGCCGACGGTGCGCCGCCGGTACGCCAGCCGCTCGCGGCGGCCCATGGCGAGCAGGTCGTGCCCGGCGACGCGGGCGCGGCCCGCGGTGGGCACGTCGAGGCCGGAGAGGATGCCGAGGAGGGTGGACTTGCCGGATCCCGAGGCGCCGACGAGGGCGGTCATCTCGCCTTCGGCGACGGCGAGATCGAGGCCCTGGAGGGCCTGCACCTCGACGCCTTCGGTGTGGAAGATGCGGACGAGGTTGTCGCAGTCGACGACGGGCCCGCCGCCCTCGGCCGCGGGCGCGGCCCGGGCGGCGGCCTCCAGCTCGGCGAGGTCGGGGGGCGGGTCCTGGGCCGGGGTACGGGGTTCGGTCACGCGGACCTCCTGGGACGGGTCCGGGGCGGTCGGGGAGGTGCGGTACGGGCCGGGGATGCGGCACGTGGGGTCCGCGGTCGTACGTGTGCGGCCGCGGTCATCGGTCCTCCCCGAGGCGCAGCGCCGTCAGCCGGCGGCTTCGGCGGGTGGTCACCGCGTCGGCGGCCGCCGCCGCGGCGACGAGGGCGAGCAGGCCGAGGGTCAGGGCGGCGGTGAGGAGGAGGTCGGAGTGGCGGGAGGGGGCGGTGGGGCCGCCGGTGAGGGCCTGGAGGTCCAGGGCCGGGCCCAGGGCCGCGGGCAGCGCGAGGCCCAGGGCGAGGCCGCCGGCCGCGGCGGCGAGGGCGAGCGGGGCGAGTTGCAGGACGCCGAGGGCGGTGGCGCCGCGCCGGCCGAGGCCGAGGAGGCGCAGATACGCGGTGGTGCGGGCGCGCTCGGGGGCGGAGAGCAGCAGTTCCACGAGCAGCGTGAGCAGCGCCAGCGCGGCGGCCAGCGCCGCGCACACGGCGTGCGCGCCGCGGATCGCGCCGAGCACGCCGTCGTCGCGGTCCGCCGCCCGCTCCTCGGCGGCGATCAGCAGTTCCCCGTACGGGCTGCCGTAGCCGGTGCCGGGCGCGGCGGCGCGGAGGGCGGCGGGGGTGGCGGTCCCGTAGTACAGGACCGCGGCCGTGCCGCGGGGGGTGTCCGCGGCACGCTCCCGGTCCGCGGCGGCCAGCGCCGCGGTGTCGGCGAGCAGCAGCGGCCGGTCCGCGCCCGGCGCCGTACCGCTTGCCCGGTACAGCGGGCCGAAGGCCGCGTCCCGCGCCGCGCCCCCGGTCAGCCGGCCCGCGACCCGCACCCGCACCCCGGGCCACTCCGTCTCGTACGTCTCGCCGGTACGGGCCTCCCCCCGCTTCCCGCCGGCCAGCACCGGCAGCACCAGCCGCCCCGCGCCGTCCCGCTGCGGCGCCCCCAGCCCCGCTACCGCCGCCGCCGCGGCCGAACCGGGATCGGCCCGGCGCAGCGCCGCCCCGTCGACCGCGAGTACGTCGGCGCCGCGCTGCCCGAGGCCGGTGGCGGCGCTGGTCAGGTCGGTACGGACGAGCCGTACCCGCACCGCCTGCGCCACCCCCGGCGCCCGGCGCAGCGCCTCCTCGGCGGCGGGGCTCGCGGCGTCGGTGAGCACCGCGTCGGCGCCGCCGGTCCGCCATGCGAGCGCGTCGCGGCGGCCCTCCTCGACGGTGCCGGTGACCAGGCCGCCGAAGACCGCGGCGCCCAGGGTGGCGACGAGCACGAGCAGCGCGAGCACGGCGGCGGGCGCGTCGCGGGCGGCGCGGGAGAGCGCCAGCAGCCCGAGCGGGCCGCGGCGGCGGGCCGCGAGCCGGGCCAGCAGGCGCAGCGGCGGCGGGTAGGCGCGTATCAGCAGCACCACGACCGCCAGACCGCACAGCAGCGGCACCGCCGCGACCAGCGGGTCCGAGGCGCCGCTGCCGGCCGTGCCGCGCACCCGCAGCGCCCACACCCCGGCGCCGGCGAGCAGCAGCACGGCGGCCTCCGCGGTCAGCCGCCGCCCCGCACTCCCCCGGCGGCGGCGCGGGCCCGGCCGCCGGTCCCGTACCGCCGCCCAGGTCAGCGCGGGCAGCGCCAGCCAGGCCGCACCCGCGACCGCGGCCGCCGGCCACACCGGCGGCGCCGCGCCGGCGGGCAGCGCCAGCCGCGCCCCGGCGTACCCCGCCGCCAGCGCCGCGCCCGCCACGGGCGCGTACTGCGCGGCGCGGGACAGCGCGACGCCCGGCGCGGAGGCGCCGCGGGCGCGCCGCAGCCGGTGTTCGCCGAGCCGCCGCCGCACCGCGAGCCGGGCGGTGACGAGGGCGGCGGCGAGGCCGACGCCGACGACGGAGGCGAGGGCGAAGGAGACGACGGTGGCGGCCTGGTCCCACTCTTCGTCGAAGTCGCGGACGACCGGCTGGACTTCGTCGGTACGGGTCGGGCGCTGGGCGGGGTGGGAGCCGTAGATGCACAGGGGGTTGCCGGTGGTGGCGCAGAAGTTGTCGGCGGAGGCGCGGTCGTACGCGGCGAGGGCGCGGATCAGCGCGGCGCGGCCGTCGTCGCCGGCGAAGCGGGCGGCGACCTCGTCGCGCTCCTCGTCCGCCTCGGCCACCTCCAGCCGGAGCCGCCATTCGACGGTGAGCTGGGGCAGCCCGCGGTCGAGGAGGGCGTCGAGCGCGCCGGGGGCGATGAGCGCCTGGGCCTCGGCGGGCCCGCGGTCGGCGGGGAGCGGGACGGCGAGGAGCGGGTTGCCGCGCCAGAGACGGGCGGCGGGGTCCGGGCGGAGGAAGCCGGTGACGACGACGGGGGTGTCCAGCTCGGCGACGCGCGGGGTGAGGGCCAGCTCCTGGCCGAGGCGCAGGCCCAGGGTGTCGCGGGTGCGGGTGGAGACGGCGATCTCGACGGGCCCGCCGGGGCCGGTGTCGCGCGGGGGGCGGCCGGCGGCGTAGCCGGGGGGCCGGGGGCCTCGGTGGTGTGGAGCAGGGAGAGGGCGGCGGTGCCGCGGGGCGCGTCGAGGGTGGCGGCGGGGACGTGGACCTGGTGGTGGGGCTTGCCGAGGAGGCCGTCGAGGGCGTCGGGGGAGCCGGTGGTCACGTCGTGCCCGGCCTGCTCCAGGTCGTCGGCGACGCGGGTCCCGCCCTCCCCCGCCGGCCCGGTGACCGGCTGACCGAACGTCACGGTGCGGGTGAGCAGGGGGCGTTCGTCCTGCGCCGCGGCGATCCGGCCGACGAGCGCGCGGCCGGCGGCCCGGTCGAGGAGCGGGGGCGCGGCGGTGGCGACGGCGGCGAGGACCGCGACGAGCACGCCGAGGCAGGCGAAGGCGGGCAGGTCGGCGCGGGACTCGCGCCAGGCGCGGGGGCCGCGGGCGGGGCGGGGCGGCCGGTCGGCGGCGCTCTGCCGGCCCGTATCGCCCGCGGCTGACCGTCTGTTCGCGCCGCCCGCGCCGGAAGGCCGGTCCGCAGCGGCCGCGCCCGCCGCCTTTCCCGTACGAACCGGGCCGCCCGCCCGCTCCGTACGCCACCGCCGCCACCCCCTCATTCGTCCCCCGCCCTCAGCACCCGCGCCAGGTCCGTGCGCGCCAGCGCCCGCGCCGTCGCCGTGACCGCGAGGCAGATCAGCGCCGTCACCGCCGCCGCGACCACCGCCACCCGCACCCACGGCACCGCCACCGCCAGCTCCGGGTGCACCGGCGCCCCGGTCTCCGTGACCGTCACCGCCGGCACCACCGCCGCCGCGAGCGCCACCCCCGTCGCCGTGCCCACCGCGGCGGCGAACGCCGCGACGCAGAGCTGCTCCGTCCACAGCAGCGCCGTCAACTGGCGCGTCCGTACGCCCAGCGCCCGCAGCAGCGCGAACTCCCGCGCCCGCGCCCGTACCGCCAGCACGCTGTGCAGCGCGAAGCCGACGACGGCGAACGCCGGCGCCAGCACCAGGCACAGCCGCAGCGCCCCGTCCGTACCCTCGCGCAACGGCGACGCGGCCAGTCGCGCCCGCTCCCCCGGCACGTCCCGCGCCGTGCCCAGCTCCGGCCGCCGCTCGACGGCCGCGCCCGCGGCACCGGCGTCGCCGCCGCGGGCGGCCAGCCACCAGTGCGACTCCACCGGCGGGTCGAGCCCGGCCCGTACGAGATACGCGGCCAGCACCCGGGTGTCGACCAGCAGCCGCCCCCGCCGCGGGTCGGTGCCGGGGACGGCGTCGACGCTGCCGACGACCCGCGCCCGCAGCTCCGTGCCGCCCGGCAGCCCGGCGCGCAGGGTCTCGCCGACCTCCGCCTGGCCCGCGGCGAGCAGCGCGCCGGTGGCGAGCACGGGCACGGGCCGCGGCTTGCCCTGGCCGGTGAGTCCGAGTTGGACCTGCCAGCTCAGCAACTCGTCGGGCAGCGAGGTGTCCGGGCCGCGCAGCACGCCGTCGAAGAGCGCGCCGGGCGCGGTGCGCAGCTCGCAGAGGACGAACCCGGTGGCGCGGCGCGGCGGCATGCCGCGCGTCGGCGCCGGCTTGCGGCCCGGGCAGCCGGCGAGGCCGCGGTCGGGCCGCTCGCCGCCGATGAGGTCCCGCCATCCGGCGCCGCGCGGGGCGCCCGTGAAGTCGTCGATCGTCAGCCGGTACGTGCGCTGCGCGGCCTCCTCCTCCGTGCGCAACTGGAGCCCGGTGAGCCGCAGCGGGTACTGGTACCCGCCGAGCGGGAGGCTCATCCGGTGCGCCCGGCCGTCGGCGGGCGGCAGGGGGCCGGAGACGGTGTGCGCGAGGCCGTCGGCGTCCTCCAGGGTGGCGGTGAGCGTGAACGGCTCGGCGGTGCCGGGGCCGTCCGCGTCCAGCCGTACGCGCATGGCCAGGGCGTCGGGGCGGCCGGGCAGCGGCAGCCCGTGGGACTGCACGGGGGCCGTGCCGCCGAGCGCGGCGAGCACGTCGTACGGCAGTCCCGCCCCGTCCCGTACGGCGGGCACGGGGCCGGCGGCGGCGCCGGTACGGAGCGTCGGCAGCACCTCCGCGGAGTCCAGCGCGGTCAGGCCCGCGAAGGAGGTGCCGACGGTGACGTCCCAGTCCACCACCGGCGTGGCCGCGGCGACGCCGGGCAGCCGGCCGTACCGCGCGTGGCGCTCCGCGCGCGGCGCGAAGCCCGCGCCCTCCTGCCCGGCCTCGACGCTCAGGTCGGCGCCGACCGCGAACGCGGCCTGGTCGCGGTCGCCGCGGTCGAGCACCGCGAGGGCGGTGGCGCCGAGCGTCGCGATGGCCAGCGCGAGCGCGACGAGCAGCGCGGGTCCGGCGTGCCCGGCCGCCCTGCGGCCCAGGTGCCAGCCGCCCAGCGGCAGGACGAGGCCCGCGGAGCGGCGGGCGAGCCGGTCGGCGGCGCGGGCGGCGAGCGGCAGCAGGCGGAGCGCGAGGAGCACGGTCGCGGCGGTGAGGGCGACGGGCGCGAGCACGACGACGGGGTCGACGGCGCCGGAGTCGGCGACCGGCGTGCGGTACGTGACCAGTTGCAGCCAGCCGACCGCGGCGATCCCGGCCAGCGCCAGGTCCGCACCCGCCCGCTGGTACGCGGCAAGACGCGGCACCCGGCGCCGCAGCCGGGCCACCGCGCGCCGGTCCCGGGCGGCCCTTGCCACGGGCGTGAGCGCCGCGGCGGCGTGCACGGCCAGCGCCAGCGCGGCGACCGTCCACCCCGCGCCGGTCGCGGCGCTCCCCGGCACCGGCCCGTCGAGCAGCCCCGCCCCGGCCAGACCCCGTAGCAGCGGGCCCGCGAGATACGGCGCGGCCAGCGCGGCGGGCAGCGCCACCGCCGCCCACTGCGCCGCGGCCCCGCCGACGAGCCGCAGCGGGCCGGCGCCGCGGCTGCCGAGCAGCACCTGCTCGGCGGCGCGGTGCCGGGCGAGCTGCCGGGCGGTCAGCACGAGCGCGGCGAGGGCCAGCGAGGCGAGCAGGGCCACCGGCAGGTACGTACCGGCCCGCGCGACGGCGACGGGCACGTCCAACTGCCGCAGCGCGTACGGCAGGTCGGTGCCGGCCGCCACGTCGGCGAGCCCGCCGCCGCCCCGGCCGAAGACGACCCGCTCGGCGTCCCCCGCGGCCAGCGCGACAACGCGCTCCCGGAGCGGCTCGACCTGGCCGAGGTGTAACTGCCGGGCGTCGGGCACGGCGAGCCACACGGCGGTGGCGTCCTGCCGGAGCAAGGGCTGCGCGGCGAAGACGCGCCGGTCGACGAGGCCGATGCTGTCGGGGGTGCCGAAGGTCCCGGTGAGGTCCTGCCAGAGGGGCGCGCGGGGGTCACGCGGCACGTAGAGCCCGGAGACGCGTACGGCCAGCGGCCGCACCGCGGCAGCGCCGCCGGAGCCGGCGTCCTCACCGACGCCCTCCGCGGCGGTGTCCTCGTCGCCGCCCAGGGCGAAGTCGTCGCCCGTCGCCAGGCCCAGCCGCGCCGCGTACCCCTCGTCGAGGACGACCTCCACCGGCCCTCCGGCCGCCGCCCCGCCGCCTGCCCGCGGCCATTCCCCCTCCGTCAGCCGCGCCTGCCGTCCCGCGTCCTCCGCCCACAGCAGCGAAAGCCCCACCGCGCCCCGCCCGCCGACGCCGCTCCCGGCCACGGCCAACTGCTGCTCCCGCGCGGCCGGCGCCCGCACCAGCCGCGTCGTCCGGTGCGCCACCTCGCCGTACGTACGCGCCAGCGCGCCCCGCACGGGCCCGTCCGCGCGCGCCACGGCGTCCGGGTCGTACGCCCCGCTGATCCGCACCGCCGCATCCGGATCCGCCGCGAGCCGCTCCCTGGCCCCGGTCTCCGCGGCCTGCTCGGCGACCGCGACGAGCGCGGCGAGGACGGTGACGGCCAGGAGGAGGGCGAGCGCGGCGGCGGCCAGCACGAGGCCGTGGTGCGCGCTCTGCCGCAGCACCGGCGGTAGCCGGCGCCGCGGCCGCGCGACGGTCGCCGTCAACGGTCCCCCCATGTCCCGGATGCCGGGAGGATAAGCGAGCCGCAACGCCCCGGGGCAGGCTCAGAACCCGCCGTCACCGCTTCGTTACGCGGGGACGGCGGCGCGGCTGGGTGCACGGGGCCCGCCCCACGCCCCACGGCGGCGGGCCGGGTCGTCGTGACCCGGCCCGCCGCCGTACAACCGCTTCCGCGCGAAGCGCTCAGCGCACCTCGGTGATCTCCGGGCCCCGCGCCAGCGAGTCGATGCCGCCCGCGAAGCGGGAGCCCTCGCTCGCCTCGTCCTGCTGCACCCCGTCCGGCACCATCTGCGCGTCCGTCGGCAACTGCAGCACGATCGGGTCCCGCGGCGCCATCGGCCCGTCGCCGCGTACGACCACGGTCTCGCGGAAGATCTTCTCCAGCACCCCCGCCGCCTGCGGCTGCACCGCGGCGTGGCCGGAGATCACCCCGCGCAGGAACCACCGCGGGCCGTCGCAGCCGACGAACCGCACGACCTGCATGCCGCTCTTGCCGTCAGGCAGCTTGACCGGGACCTGCGCGCGCAGCTCCCAGCCGAGGGTGTCCTTGCGCTCGTCGATGATGCCGCCCTGCTTGGTGATGCCGTTGGCGATCTCGGTGCGGACCTCGCCCCAGATGCCCTCGTTCCTGGGGGCGGCGAAGCCCTGCAACTGGATCGCGCTGTCCCGCAGCACCACGGTCGCGGCGACGATCGAGTCGCCCGCCACCTCGACCCGCAGCTCCATGCCCTCGACCCCGGGGACGAGCAGGCCGCCGAGGTCCACCCGGCCGCGGCTGGCGTCCTCGACCTCGCCGATGTCCCACGGTCCGTCGGGGCGCTCCTCGGGGGGCAGCGCGTAGCGGCGCTCCTCCCCGTCCTCCTGCTCGTCCGCCGACTCCTCGGCGTCCTCCGCGGCCACGCCGTCGGCGAGCTTGTCGGCGGGCTCCTCCTGCCCCTTGCGACGACGTCCGAACACGTCACTGTCCTTCCCGGTCGGCAATGACCGAAGCGTATCCATGAACGGCCTTACGGTCCCCGAGGGAGGCGTGCCCTCCGGTCGAACCGTGCCCACCCTCGCCCCTGGCGGAACCGGGGAGCTCGGATACCTCGTGGAAGCGGGCCTTCTCCACCTGCTGGATCACGAGCTGGGCGATCCGGTCGAAACGCTCGAACCGCACCGGGCGGCGCGGGTCGAGGTTGACCACGTTCACCTTGATCTCCCCACGGTACCCGGCATCCACGGTCCCCGGGGCGTTGACGAGCGTCACGCCGCAGCGGGCGGCGAGCCCGGAACGCGGGTGGACGAACGCCGCGTAGCCGTCGGGCAGCGCGATGGCGATGCCGGTGGGCAGGATGACGCGCTCGCCGGGGGGCAGCTCCGCGGGCCGGGTGGTGACGAGGTCGACGCCGGCATCGCCCGGGTGCGCGTACGCCGGGAGCGGTACCTCGGGGTCGACGCGGCGGATCAGCACGTCCACCGGCTCCCGCCCGGCCGTCACGGGTTCACCTCGAACGCGCGGGCCCGCCGGACCTGGTCGGGGTCGGCCATCGCGGCCTGGATCTCGCGGTCCCGGCCGTGCTCGACGAAGTGGTCCACGTTCACCTCCACGAACAGGGCGTCGGCGCGTACGGCCACCGGTCCGTCCGGGGCGTCGAGGCGGCCGGCGGCGGTGGAGTAGATCTTGCGGCCGGCGACGGCGCGGGCGTGGGCGGCCAGGTGGAGCGTGGTGCCCACCGGCACCGGGCGCAGGAAGTCGGTCTCCAGCCGGCCGGTCACCGTGATGGTGCGCAGCAGCCAGCTCAGCGCGCCCAGCGTCTCGTCGAGCGCGGAGGTGAGCACCCCGCCGTGGGCGAGGCCCGGGGCGCCCTGGTGGGCGGCCTTGACGGTGAACTCCGCGGTCACGCTCACGCCCTCGCCCGCCCGCGCGGCCAGGTGCAGGCCGTGCTCCTGCTCGGCGCCGCAGCCGAAGCACTGGTCGTAGTGGGACCCGAGGAGCTGTCCCGGCGCCGGGGCGTCCGGGTGCCGCACGGGTTCCGCGGCGCCGGGCGGCGGGGTCAGCTTGTCACTTGCAGTCACGCGGCCAGAGCCTACCTGCGCACACGACCCGTGGCCGAGCCGCGGTCGGGGGCCGTGGGAGGCTGGGTGCCATGGAGACGACGCAGAGCTACGACGAGCGGCTGAGCGCACCGCGCTCCTGGTGGGGTCTGGCGGTGGGCACGGGGGTGTGCCTGGCGCTGATGCTGACGCCCTTCGGGACGCTGCCGCTGCTGGCCGGGCTCGCCGGCGGGACGGCGCTGGCGGCGGTCGGCGTCAGCTCGTACGGGTCGGCGCGGATCCGCATCGTCGCCGGGAAGCTCGTCACCGACGACGCCCGGGTCCCGCTGACGGCGCTGGGCGAGGCGCAGGCGCTGGACGCGGAGGAGGCGCGGGCCTGGCGTACGCACAAGGCGGACACGCGCGCGTACATGCTGCTGCGGGGGTACATCCCGACGGCGGTGCGGGTGGAGGTCACGGATCCGGAGGACCCGACGCCGTATCTCTACCTGTCGACGCGTCAGCCGGAGCGCCTGGTCGCGGCGTTGCGGTCCGCCGCGGGCTGAGGGCGGGGCGCGGGCGCGCGCCTCAGCGCTCGCCAGGCGGCAGCGCCGGCGGGGCGCCCTGCGGCAGTCCGGTGCCCGTGCCCCCGGCGCCGGTGCGGCCGCCGGGGTCCCCGGGCGCCGCAAGCTCTCCGCCCGCGGGCGGGGGCGCGTCCCACGGGACCTGGCGGGCGCGCAGGTCGTCGCGGATGCGCTCGGCGAGCTTGCCCGTGTCCCTGCGGTTCATCAGCGCACCGGCGGCCGCGCCCATGAGGAACGGGGCGAGGCTCGGCAGGTTCCGCACGGTGCGCTTGAGGACCTGCTGCCGCAGCCGGCGGCGCATGGGGCCGCCGAGTACGGCGTCGAAGCTGACACTGCCCTTGAGCACAGAGGCGGCGTCGATGCCGCGCTCGTCGGTCCAGGCGCCGAGGTACGCCATGGCCCGCTGCCGCGCCGGGCCTGCCGCCCGTACCCCGTACACCTCGTGCAGCTCGGCGATCAGCTTCAGCTCTATCGAGGCCACCGCCACGATCTCGGCGGCGAGCTCGGCGGGCATGGCTGGCGGCGCGGGCATCATCGCCACCGCTCCGATGCCCGCGCCGACCGTGGCACTCCCCTTCACCGCACCGGCGATCAGCCGGTCGGCGATCTCCTCCGGGCCGAGCCCGGGGAACTGCCGGCGCAGGGTCGCCAGGTCGCGGACCGGGACGCGCGGCGCCGTCTGCACGATGGCGTCCGCCACCCGCTCCAGCGCCGCCCGGACGCGCCGGTCGGGGCGCGTCCGCTGCAGGATCCCGGTCTTCGGCCCGTCGGAACCGGAGCCGGCCGTGGGGGCCACGGCCGGCCTCAGGCCGCGCAGTCGCGGCAGATCGGCTGGCCGTTCTTCTCGGCGGCCAACTGGCTGCGGTGGTGCACCAGGAAGCAGCTCATGCAGGTGAACTCGTCCTCCTGGCGGGGCAGGACCCGCACGGACAGCTCCTCGTTGGAGAGGTCCGCACCGGGCAGCTCCAGCCCCTCGTTCTGCTCGAATTCGTCGACGTCGACGGCGGCGGCCGACTTGTCGCTGCGCCGCGCCTTCAGCTCTTCGATGCTGTCTTCGTTGACGTCGTCGTCTGTCTTGCGTGGGGTGTCGTAGTCCGTTGCCATTCTTCGCTCTCCCCCTCCGGGTGGTCAGTGAGTCTCCAGCGCACGTAACGCATGAGAGGCCGGTCTTGTGCCCGACCCGAAGCGGAGATTTTGCCTCACATCAAGGTCTGTTACGCAATCGACACCCAGCCGCCCCCCGCAGGGGTGATCGCGGCCGGATGGCGAAAGGGACCATACGCGGTCCCGGGCCCTTCTCGTGCACGCCACCCCGTGTACTTCCCGTGACCGCATCCTGCGGAAACGCGGATCTTACGGGCTTTTCCCGGAATACGGCGATGACGCAGCGCACACGACCGGGTTGAGTGAAATGTGACGTATCACACAGTCTGCATGGGCAAGGCGACGCGAATCACCAGGCCCCCGCCTTCGCGCGGCTGTGCGGTCACCGTCCCGCCGTGCGCGCGAATGACGGATCTCACAATGGACAGCCCCAGTCCTACCCCCTTGTCACTGCCCGTACGCTCCGTGCGAAGACGCCGGAACGGCTCGAAAAGGTTGTCCACCTCGTACGCCGGAACGACCGGTCCGGTGTTGGCGACCGTCAGCACGGCGACGCCGGGCTGCGCCTCCGTCCCCACCTCGACCCAGCCCCCCTCGGGGACGTTGTACCGCACGGCGTTCTGCACCAGGTTCAGCCCCACCCGCTCCAGCAGCACCCCGTTCCCCTGGACGTACGCGGGCTTGCGCACCCCGCGTAGCTCGACGCCCTTGCTCTGCGCCTCGCCGCGGCTCTGGTCGAGCGCCTGGGAGGCCACCTCGGCGAGGTCGACGGGCTTCCTGTCGACGATTTCGTTCTCGCTGCGGGCGAGCAGCAGCAGGCCCTCCACCAGCAGCTCGCTGCGCTCGTTGGTGGCCAGCAGGGTCTTGCCGAGCTGCTGCAGCTCCGGCGACGCCTCGGGGTCGGAGAGCTGGACCTCCAGCAGGGTGCGGTTGATCGCCAGCGGCGTGCGCAATTCGTGCGAGGCGTTGGCGACGAAGCGCTGCTGGGAGTTGAACGCCCGGTCGAGTCTGTCGAGCATGTCGTCGAAGGTGTCCGCCAGCTCCTTCAGCTCGTCGTCGGGCCCGTCCAGCTCGATCCGCTTGTGCAGGTCGGAGCCGGCCACGCTGCGGGCGGTGCGGGTGATGCGGCCGAGCGGCGAGAGCACCCGGCCGGCGACGACGTAGCCGAAGGCGAAGGCCAGGACCGTCATCCCCAGCAGCGCGAGCAGCGACTTGCGCAGCAGGGAGTCCAGGGCGAGCTGGCGGCGCCGCTCGATGCACGCCTCCAGGATCCCGTTGAACTGGTCGTACGTCTTGGCGTCCGAGACCTCGGGACAGGGCCCGCTGGCCACCTGCACGGTGCCGCTGCTCTCCAGCAGCTTGAAGGGGGTGGCGAAGCTGTCCAGGGCGGTGGCGGCCAGCAGATAGATGATGGCCAGCAGCACCATGCCGGCCATCAGGAACATGCCGCCGTAGATCAGCGTGAGGCGTATCCGGATGGTCGGGCGCAGCCAGTACGGCGCCGCACCCTCCGGGGGGTCCCAGGTGGGCTTGGGCGGGGTGCCGGCGGGCAGCTCGTCCGACGCGGAGCGTCTGTTGTCGTCCATGAGGCCATCCGTCGGGTGCGTGGGGGTGCGTCGGGGGCGTCAGATGCGGTAGCCCGAGCCGGGCACCGTGATGATCACCGGGGGCTCGCCGAGCTTGCGGCGCAGCGTCATGACGGTGACGCGTACGACGTTGGTGAACGGGTCGGTGTTCTCATCCCACGCCTTCTCCAGCAACTGCTCCGCGGAGACCACGCCGCCCTCGGCCCGCATCAGCACCTCCAGCACCGCGAACTCCTTCGGCGCGAGCTGCACGAGCCGCCCGTCCCGGTAGACCTCCCGGCGGCCCGGGTCGAGCTTGATCCCGGACCGCTCCAGCACCGGGGGCAGCGCCTGGGTGCTGCGGCGGCCGAGGGCGCGCACGCGCGCCGTGAGTTCGCTGAAGGCGAACGGCTTGGGCAGGTAGTCGTCCGCGCCCAGCTCCAGACCCTCGACGCGGTCGCGGACGTCGCCCGCGGCGGTCAGCATCAGCACGCGGGTGGGCAGGCCCAGCTCGACGACCTTGCTGCACACGTCGTCGCCGTGGACCAGCGGCAGGTCGCGGTCGAGCACGACCACGTCGTAGTCGTTGAGCTCGATGCGGTCGATGGCCGCCGCGCCGTCGTAGACGACGTCCACGGCCATCGCCTCCCGGCGCAGGCCGGTGGCCACCGCGTCGGCGAGCAGTTGCTCGTCCTCGACGACGAGTACGCGCACGGCTGGGTCCTTTCTACGTGGTGCGTGGGGGCACGGAACGGTGCTGCTGACCAGCTCCATCCTGCCTGCAATGGGCGTAAACCGGTGGTAAGCAGCCGGGCACCCAAAGATTCTGCGGATCCGATGTTTCCACCCCCGGTACTGCGGGGAGGACGATTCCACACCCGCCGATCACGTTTCCCAGCCTCCATTCCCGGCACGGCACACAGGCTGTAGCCGGAAGGACGGTCTCCGTGATCTGAACCGTCGGCACACCCCCAGTGCCTCGACCCGACGACGAGGGGGCGCACACAATGGACGCTTTCACCGCTGGCATTCTGCAGCGCATCAAGAAGGCCGAGAACGAGCTGGACCGCGCCCGCGAGGAAGGCGACGAGTTCGGTGTCGAGGTCGAGCAGGAGGAGCTGGACGATCTGCGCCGGCTCGCCGCCGACCACGGCGTCGAGGTCGGCGCCGGCTCCGGAGTCTGACCCGCCCGACGCCCACACCGCCCCGGCACCCCGACGGTGCCGGGGCGCCGCATTGTCCGCGGGTGTCCGGGAGGCGTCGGCGCGGTGGCACGGGGGTTTCGGGGTACGGGCGGGAAGGTGGCGCCGCTCCCGCGGGGCCTACGCGCCGGGAGCGGCCGGGAGTGCGCGAGGGACCGGGGCGTGGGCCCGTAGGACGGCCCGAGACGGCGGTGCGGCGCGGGGGCGGACGGATCAGTCGTGCCAGGCGCCCAGCTCGTCCAGCAGCCGCTGGAGCGCCTCGAAGAGCCCCGGCACCGCGGCGACGGTCAGGTCCCCGTCGGGCCGCCCGCCGGGCCGGGAACCGGTCAGCGCGCCGCCCTCGCGGGCGATGAGGTCGCCGGCAGCCAGGTCCCACGGGTTCAGGCCGCGCTCGTAGTAGCCGTCGAGCCGGCCGCAGGCCACGTCGCACAGGTCGATCGCCGCCGAGCCGCCGCGGCGGATGTCGCGCACCCGGGGTATGAGCAGGCGGGCCACCTCTGCCTGGTGCGCACGCACGTCGAGGACGTAGTTGAAGCCGGTGGAGACCAGCGCCTGGTCCATCGGCGGGGTGGGCCGGCAGTGCGCCGGTGTGCCGTTGACGAAGGCGCCGCCGCCGCGTACGGCGTGGTACGTCTCGCCGCGCATCGGCGCCGCCACGACGCCGACGACGGCCTCGCCCGCGTACTCGGCGGCGATGCTGACCGACCAGTCGGGACGGCCGTAGAGGTAGTTCACGGTGCCGTCGATGGGGTCGACGACCCAGCGCACGCCGCTGGTGCCGGGCCGGCTCGCGCCCTCCTCGCCCAGGATCCCGTCGGCGGGCCTGTGCTCGGTCAGGAAGCCGGTGATCAGCTTCTCGGCGGCGAAGTCCATCTCGGTGACGACGTCGATGGCGCTGGACTTCGTCGCGGCCACGCCGAGGTCGGCGGGCCGGCGGTCGCGCAGCAGCTCGCCCGCGCGGCGCGCGGCCTCCAGCGCCAGGGCCAGCAGCTCCTCGTGGGGCGCGGCGGCGGGCTCGGGGCGGGGCTCGTCGGTCACGGTGCTCCTCGGGTGCGGGGGTGGGTGCCGCGGGCGGCTGCCGGGCGGCTGCCGGGCGCATGTGGCCGGCTGTTCCGGCGGCGCCCGCGGTGGCGTCAGTCGGCGCCCGCGGTCGCGGGCCGGGGGGTGCGGGCCGGGCAGCAGCCCGCCGGGCAGACGTCGTGGCTCGGCCCCAGCCGGCCCAGCGCGAGCCGCTCGGCCGGCTCCCCGCGCTCGGTCGCGGCCCGCTCCAGGACCAGCTTCCGCAGCGTCTCGACGAACGTCGGCCGCGCCCCGACGGTCGCCGACCGCACGGCGGGCAGGCCCAGCCCGGCCGCCTTCGCCGCCGCCTCGGTGTCGAGGTCGTAGAGGACCTCCATGTGGTCCGATACGAAGCCGATCGGCACCATCACGACCGCGGGCGCCCCGGCGGCGTGCAGCTCCTCCAGGTGGTCGCAGATGTCCGGCTCCAGCCACGGGATGTGCGGGGCGCCGCTGCGCGACTGGTAGACGAGCCGCCAGGCGCGCTGCACCCCCGTGAGCACGGCCACGGTGTCCGCGACCAGCTTGGCGGCGTCCATGTGCTGCCCCACGTACGCGCCGCCGTCGCCGTGGTCCGCCGGAGGGCCCGAGGTGTCGGCCGCGGCGGTGGGGATGGAGTGGGTGGTGAAGGCCAGATGGGCGCCGTCGCGTACGTCCTCGGGCAGCCGCGCCAGCGCGTCCTGCACGCCGACGACCATGTCGCGGACGAAGCCGGGGGCGTTGAAGTAGTGCCGCAGCTTGTCGACGCGCGGCGGCTCCAGGCCCTCGGCGGTCAGCTCGGCCAGCGACTCGGCGAGGTTCTCGCGGTACTGCCGGCAGCCCGAGTACGAGGCGTAGGCGCTGGTGACCAGCGCCAGCACCCGCCGGTGCCCGGCCTCGGTCATCTCCCGCAGGGTGTCGGTGAGGTACGGGGCCCAGTTGCGGTTGCCCCAGTAGACCGGGAGGTCGAGGCCCACCTCGGCGAAGTCCTTGCGCAGGGCTTCGAGGAGCGCGCGGTTCTGGGCGTTGATGGGGCTCACGCCGTCGAAGAGGTAGTAGTGCTTGCCCACCTCCTCCAGCCGCTCGCGCGGGATGCCGCGTCCCCGGGTGACGTTCTCCAGGAACGGAACGACATCGTCCGGGCCCTCGGGGCCGCCGAAGGACAGCAGCAGAAGGGCGTCGTACGGCTGGGAGGACGGCGCGTCTGGCATGTCTTCGATCCTGCCATGAGCCCGCCTCCGGCCCGAGCCGGGCACCGGCGTCGGGACGGTCCGTACGCGCGAGTATCATCCCTGTCCAACCGGGGGCCGAGAGCCGGGACGAGGGGCCGTACGACCGGCCCGTTCAGGGGATGGACGGCGGATGCATCAGGTGAGGAGCACGAGGGCCGCGGGCGCCTGGCGCAACTGGGCGGGCACCGTCGCCGCCCGCCCCGCGCGCACCCTCAGCCCCGCCACCACCGCCGAGGTCGCCGACGCCGTGCAGGCCGCCGCCGAGGAGGGACTGAAGGTCAAGGCCGTCGGTACGGGCCACTCCTTCACCGCCGCCGCGGCCACCGGCGGGCTCATGATCCGCCCGGAGCGGCTGGTCGGCATCCACGAGATCGACCGCGAGGCCGGCACCGTCACCGTCGCCGCGGGCACCCCGCTGCACCAGCTCAACCACGCCCTCGCCGCCGCCGGTCTCTCGCTGACCAACATGGGCGACATCATGGCGCAGACCGTGTCCGGCGCCACCGCCACCGGCACCCACGGCACCGGCCGCTCCTCCGCCTCGCTGGCCGCCCAGATCACCGCGCTGGAGCTGGTGACGGCCGACGGCCGGGCGCGTACGTACACGGCAGCCGGCACCGGCGACGACGCGGCGGTCTTCGCCGCCGCCCGGCTCGGCATCGGCGCGCTGGGCGTCGTCACCTCGCTGACCTTCGCCGTCGAGCCGGTCTTCCTGCTCACCGCGCGGGAGGAGCCGATGGCGCTCACGGACGTCCTCGCGTCCTTCGGCGAACTGGCCGAGGAGAACGAGCACTTCGAGTTCTACTGGTTCCCGCACACCGGCCACTGCAACACCAAGCGCAACAACCGCAGCGAGGGTCCCGCCGAGCCCCTCGGCCGGATCGGCGGGTGGATCGACGACGAGCTGCTCTCCAACGGCGTCTTCCGGGCGGCCTGCGCGGTCGGGCGGGCGGTGCCCGCGGCGATCCCGGGCATCGCGGCGGTCTCCAGCCGCGCGCTGTCGGCGCGGACGTACACGGACATCCCCTACAAGGTCTTCACCAGCCCGCGGCGGGTGCGGTTCGTGGAGATGGAGTACGCGCTGCCGCGGGCGGCGGCCGTGGCCGCGATCCGGGAGCTGAAGGCGATGGTCGACCGGTCGGGGCTGCGGATCAGCTTCCCGGTGGAGGTACGGGTCGCGCCCGCGGACGACATCCCGCTGTCGACGGCGTCGGGGCGGGACACGGCGTACGTCGCGGTGCACCTGTACCGGGGGACGCCGCATCAGGCGTACTTCACGGCGGTGGAGCGGATCATGACGGCGCACGGCGGCCGGCCGCACTGGGGGAAGCTGCACAGCCGGGACGCGGAGTATCTGGCGGGCGTGTACCCGCGGTTCGGGGAGTTCACCGCGGTACGGGACCGGCTCGACCCCGGCCGGGTGTTCGGGAACGACTACTTGCGGCGGGTATTGGGGGACTGAGCGCCCCCGGGGGCGCCCGCCGCGGCTACTGCGCCGCCCCCGGCGCCGTGGCGCCGTCCGGCTGCGGGGTCGCCGGGGTCTCCCCGGTGCCGGGCTCCGCGGGTTCCTCGCCCGTACCCGGCGGCGTCGGGGTGGGCGTGGGGGCCGGGGTCGTGCCGCCGTCCGTGGTGCCGGGTGCGGGGCTGTCGCCACCGCCGCCGGGCCGCGGGGTGGACGTGCCGCCGGGGTCCGTGTGTTCGGCTGTGCCCTCGTCCGGGGAGCCGGTGCCGCCGTCGCCGGGTTCGCCGGAGCCGGTGCCGGGGGTGCCGCCGGTCTCCTCGGTGCCGGGCTCGGGGGTGCCGTCGGTGGTGTGGCCGTCCTCTTCCGGCGCCGGCGGGGTATCGGACTTTCGTTCGCCGGGGCTGAAAGATGTGCCGGTGCGGTCGTCGCCCCAGGCGTTGGAGAGCGGTCCGCCGGTGAGCTTCTCGATGCCGAAGACCACGAGCATCACGGCGGCGAACGTCCCGGCGGCGACCAGCGCGAGGCGCCGCCAGCCTCTGGCCCGGGTGCCGTGCGTGCTGGCGGTGCCGAAGCCGCCGGTGGGGGCGGGTGCGCCCAGCACGGCGGTGGCGTCGCCGGGCTCCGGGCGGGCGGCGGGCAGGAGTTGGGTCGCGTCGTCGGCCGCGGGGCGTGCGACGGGCAGCAGTTGCGTCGCATCGTCCGCCGGGGCGGGCGCGCCCGGGAGGAGCTGCGTCTCGTCCCCCGCCGCCGGCGCCACGGCCCTGAGCAGGTGCGTCTCGTCGTCCGCCCGGTTGCGTACGGGCGTCTGCAGCGGCGTCGTCTGCTTGTGCAGCGCCTTCGGCGCCGCGACCGCCGCGTCCTTCAACTGCTGGCCCGTACGCCGGAAGACGTGCTGGAAGAGCGCGCCGCCCGCGGTGGCGCCCACGCTGACGACGCCGGCGCCGATGATCGTGCCGTACACGCCCATGCTGGAGGCGAGGAACGCGGCCACCATCGTGGCCGACGCACCGCCCGCGACCTGGGCGCCGCTGAGTTCGATCCTCCCCTTGCGCTTCTCCCCGCCCTCGTCGTCCTCCGCCCTGTCCGCTGTGCCCCGCATCTCCATCCCAAGATCGCTCCGATGGCCTCCTGTCCTCATGGACGAGCGCATGGACGGACCCGTTAGTTCCGATTCCGGGGATTCTGTGATGCAACGCACCTCTTGATCGAACCGGGGCGCAACAGGCAGACTCAACTGCCGTGCAACGTTCCGCGTTCGGTGGCGCGCCGGTCCACCCGCATGGCTCGAATGGAGTACTGTGGGCGAGCCAGTGCCCCGGTGCCCGTCCGACGGCGGCGATCACGGCCGCTGCGTTGCAAATGCGTAACCGTGTCATAACGGCGCATCGGGTTCCAAGACCCGACACGCCGGGCAACTCAGCAATGTTGTGGCAGGCTGCACCCGGGCAGGCCACACTCGACTAGCGGGAAGAGCAGCGACGCACCGAACGTCGGCAGGCACCACCGGGAGGTTCCCATGCCCGAACTGCGTGTCGTGGCGGTCAGTAACGACGGCACACGGCTGGTGCTGAAGGCTGCGGACAGTACGGAGTACACCCTTCCGATTGACGAGCGTCTGCGCGCCGCGGTGCGCAACGACCGTGCGCGGCTCGGCCAGATCGAGATCGAAGTCGAGAACCACCTGCGCCCGCGCGACATCCAGGCCCGGATACGAGCCGGAGCGTCCGCGGAGGAGGTCGCCGCGCTCGCCGGCATCCCCGTCGACCGCGTCCGCCGCTTCGAGGGCCCCGTGCTCGCCGAGCGCGCGTTCATGGCCGAGCGTGCCCGCAAGACGCCCCTGCGGCGGCCCGGCGAGAGCGCCGGTCCCGCGCTGGGCGAGGCGGTCGCCGAGCGGCTGATGATGCGCGGCGCGGAGAAGGATTCCGCGCGGTGGGACTCCTGGCGCCGGGACGACGGCACCTGGGAGGTCCTGCTCGTCTACCGCGTCGCGGGTGAGCCGCACAGCGCCGGCTGGACGTACGACCCGCCGCGGCGGCTCGTGCAGCCCGTCGACGACGAGGCGCGCGCGCTGATCGGCGAGACCGACGCCTCGCCCGAGCCGAGCCTGCCCTTCGTGCCCAAGATCGCGCGGCTGCCCCGGAGTCCGGAGCGGCCGTCCGACGGGCGCGGGGACAGGGACGGCGCCGGCGAGGACCGCGACTCCCTGACCAGCCTGCTGGAGGCGGTGCCGAGCTTCCGGGGCGACCTGGTGGTGCCGGACCAGTCCGCGCCCGCGGCCGCGGCCGACGGGCCTGCCGCCACGGCGGGTGCCGCGGGTCCCGTGCCCGGGCCGCCCGAGGAGGAGCCCGAGCCGCCCGCGGTGGAGGAGGAGCCTCCGGCGCCCGCGGCGAGCGCGGGTTCCGCGTACGCGGACGTGCTGATGCCGCGGAGCGTCTCGGCGCACCGGGAGCGGCTGACCGGGCAGACGGACCGGCAGGCGGAGGCCGACGGCGTGCGGCCCGGCCGCCGGGCCGCGGTGCCGAGCTGGGACGAGATCGTGTTCGGAAGCAGGCGCAAGAAGCCGGAGTAGCCGTACGGCCGGGCGCGGTTCGCGGGGATTCGTCCCCGCGGACCGCGCCCCCGCGCTCCGTCGCAAGGGACGCCGCCCGCCCCGGCGTTGCTCCGGTACGAGGGCGGCGCCACCCGCGTACGTCAGCCCGGCTCCGCGCCCGTCGCCACCGGCCGCGCCGGGTCCGCCACCCACTCCGACCACGAACCCGGGTACAGCGCCGCGGGGATGCCCGCGATCGCCAGGGCCAGCACCTCCTGGGCGGCGGACACCCCCGAGCCGCAGTACACCCCGGCCTCCGTGCCCGGCGCGGCGCCGAGCGCCCGGAAGCGCGCCGCCAGCTCCGCCGCGGGCAGGAAGGTCCGGTCCGCGCCCAGGTTCTCCGTCGTCGGCGCCGAGACCGCGCCGGGGATGTGGCCCGCGACCGGGTCGATCGGCTCCGTCTCGCCGCGGTACCGCTCCTCCGCGCGGGCGTCGAACAGCACGCCGCGGCGGGCGAGTACGCCGGCCTCCGCCGCGGTGAGCACCGGCAGCGCACCCGGCTCCGGCGTGAAGTCCCCCGCGCCGTCCCCGGGGGTCTCCCGGGAGAGTTCGCCGGGCCAGGCCGCGAGGCCGCCGTCGAGGACGCGGACGTCGGGGTGGCCGGTGTAGCGCAGCAGCCACCAGCAGCGCGCGGCGGACCAGCCCTGCCCGCCGTCGTATACGACCACGGGCCGGTCGCGGGAGACGCCCGCGCGGCGCATGGCCGCGCCGAAGACGTCGAAGCCGGGGAGCGGATGGCGGCCCGCGGGTCCCGGCGGGGCGGCCAGCTCGGCGTCCAGGTCGACGTAGACGGCGCCCGGGATGTGGCCCGCGTCGTACTCGGGGCGGCCGGGCGGGCCGCCGAGCGTGTAGCGCACGTCGAGCACGACGGGCGGCCGCGGGCCCGCCAGGTCGCTCGCGAGATCGGTTCCGGAGATGATGGCATCCATGGAGGCCATCCTGGCGCAGAGTCGCGCCGCGCCTCCCGCCCCCGCCCCCACCCCCGCCCGAAAGCGAACATCTCCTGGCGAGACGGACAATTCTTCAGATCGATCGGCGCAGAGGGGGCGCGCTGCGGCACGGGGAATGGAAATATCTGCAGAGGCGTCACCGGAACGTCACCCACCGCCACCTTCCGATGGTCAGAGAGGGCTGCCATGTCCGAAGGAGCGATCCTCAGCGCGCCGGGCACACCGTGCTGGGTGAGCCTGATGGTGCACGGGCTGGACACGACCGAGGAGTTCTACCGCGGCCTGTTCGGCTGGGCCTTCGAGGAGGGCCCGCGCACGCTCGGCGCGTACCGGCTGGCGCACCTCGACGGCGGCCAGGTCGCCGGGATCGGCGCGATGGCGCCGGAGCGCAGGCTGCCGGTGGCCTGGACGCCGTATCTGGCGACCGACGACGCCGACGCCGCCACCGAGCTGGTGCGCTGCTGCGGCGGGACGGTGGCGGTGGGGCCGCTGGACGCCGACGCCGCCGGCCGGAAGGCGATCTGCTCGGACCCGGCGGGGGCGGTGTTCGGGGTGTGGCAGCCGCGGCAGCCCCCGGAGGTGGAGCGGCGGGCGCGTCCCGGCACGCCGGTCTGGAACGACCTGCTGGTGGCGGAACCGACGATGGTCGCGAAGTTCTACGAGCTGGTCTTCGGCTACGACGTGCGTTCGGAGGGAGACACCGCGACGCTCTACGTCCAGGACCGGCCCGTGGCGTCGGTCTGCGCCGCCGGCGAGGAGACGCTGCGCGAGACGGGGCCGCGCTGGACGACGCACTTCGGAGTCGCCGACGTGGACGCCTCCGTGGCGCGCGCGGTGGAGCTGGGCGGGCGGCTGGTGCGCGAGCCGCACGAGACGGCCGCGGGGCGGATGGCGGAGGTCGCGGACGTCGAGGGCGCGCGGTTCACGCTGGTGCGCACGCCGCACTAGCCGTACGGTGCCGCCGGTGTGACCCGCCGCGGCCGCGGTTCGCGGGTCAGGAGCGTACGGTCAGCAGCGGGACCAACTGCTCCGCCGGGGTCAGCGAGCCGTGCATGCCGGCGAGCGCGGACTCCTTCGGCTCGCTGCGGGTGGCGGTGATCGCGATGTCGTCGGCCGCGGCGACGATGACGTCCCCGAGCCGGTCCCGTACCCGCTCGTCGACCTTCGGCCCGAACCACCCCAGCGCGACGGCCTCTTCGCGGCTCGCCACCCAGGCGCGCTCGCCCAGCACCTCGCGCCAGACGGTGAGCACGTCGGCGGCGGCGCCCGGGGCCGCGTACACGTGCCGGGCGCGGCCCTCGCCGCCGAGGAGGCGCACGCCGGCGCGCAGCTCCCAGTCCTCATCGACGTCGTAGCGGGCGTCGGCGGTGAAGGGGATGTCGACCATGCCGTGGTCGGCGGTGACGTAGAGCGCGGCGCGCGGCGGCAGTTGCTCGGCGAGCCGGCGGGCGAGGCGGTCCGCGTAGCCGAGCTGGCCGCGCCAGGCGTCGGAGTCGACGCCGTGCCGGTGGCCGTTGCCGTCGACCTCGCTGTAGTACGTGTAGACGAGCGTGCGGTCCGCGGCGGCGAGCTGCTCCGCGGCGACGTCCATCCGCTCCTCCCCCGACAGCCGGCCGTGGAAGGTGCCGCCGCTGAGCGCGATCGTCGTCAGCGGGGTGGTCTCGAACCCGGGCGAGGAGACCTGCGCGGTGTGCACGCCGGCGTCGTGGGCCAGTTGGAAGACCGTGGGGTACGGCTGCCACGCGCGCGGCGCCGTCCAGGGCTGCCAGCGCAACTGGTTCATCAGCTCGCCGGTCTCCGGGTCGCGCACCGTGTAGCCCGGCAGGCCGTGGGCGCCGGGCGGCAGGCCGGTGCCGACGGAGGCGAGCGAGGTGGCGGTGGTGGCGGGGAAGCCGGCAGTCAGCGGCTCGCCGGCGGCGAGGCCGTGCAGGAACGGGGCGTCCTCGGGGTGGGCGAGCAACTGCTCCCAGCCCAGGCCGTCGATGAGGAAGACGCAGACGCGGTCGGCCGGTTCGACCCCCGCGAGGGCCGGGGCGAAGCCGGGGACGCCGAGTCCTGCGGCGGCGCTGGGCAACAGGTCGGCCAGCGAGCGGGTGCCGTAGCGGGGGGCGGGCGCGGATGCGGGGTCGAGCGGCGCGGGCCAGTCCCCGGCGCCCGGTGGTGTGCCGTCCTGCGTGCCGCTGCCCGGTGTCCCCCCCGTGGCGGCCATCAGGCTTCGGGGCCGGCGGCGGTGGCCTCGGAGAGCGCCTGGGCGAAGGTCAGGGCCTGCCGTACGGTCTCGGGGCCGTCGCCGGCCTCGCTGACGCGCAGGCTCAGGTCGTCGGCGGTGGCCGAGCCGGTGTAGCCGTGGTCGGCGTCGCAGTTGGGGTCGCCGCAGGTGGCCGGCTCCATGTCGAGCCGGCTGACGGCGCCCCAGCCGACGGTCAGGACGACCTCGCGGGGCAGGGTGCCGGGGGTGTACGCCTCGGGGTTGCCGACGACGCGGCTGAGGACGACGGAGGAGATCCGGGCGAGCTTGACGGACTCGGTGGAGGTGGTGGCGTACGGCGTCGGGGAGGTGGTGTCCGCGGCCTGCTCGTCGGTGTGGCTGACGATGAAGCGGCTGTCGGTGAGCACGAGCACGGTGACGTGCCGCCGTACCTCGTTGGCGTCGAACGTCGTCTCCTGGTGGACCAGGTACGCGGACACGGGCTCCCCGCCGACGGCGGCCTCCACCGCCTCCGCCACGAGGGCGGGGTAGTAGCCGCTGCGCTCGATCGCCGCACGCAGCCCCTTGGTCGCGGTCCCGGTCTTAGCCATGCGCCCATCCTACGGCCCGGAGGGGCCGCCCCGGTCCGCTGTCGCGAGGCCCGGGGGGCGGGCGGGGCACCCGGGTTGGCGCGCGCACCGGCCGCCGCGCGGGCGCGGGCCGGCATCCGGGCCGGTGGGGGCCGTGGGACACCGGTCGGCACCGCTCGGCGCCGGGGGTCCGCGGGTCAGTAGCGGGGCATGCGGCGGGCGCCGAGGTCGATGCGGGGCGGCGGCGGGGCCAGCCGCAGGGCGGCGGAGAGCACGCTGACGCCCTGCGGGGCCACCACGACGGGGGACAGCTCGGCGGAGACCACCTCGGGGTGCTCGTCGACGAAGATCGACAGCCGCAGCAGCAGCTCCTCCAGCGCCGCGGTGTCCACCGGCTGGGCGCCGCGCCAGCCGAAGAGCAGCGGGGCGCCGCGGATGGCGCGGATCAGCTCGGCGGCGTCGCGGTCGGTGGCGGGCACGAGCCGGTGCGCGAGGTCGCCGAGCAGTTCGGACGGGGCGCCGGCCAGGCCGAAGGAGAGCACCGCGCCGACGCCGGGGTCGACGGTGGCCCGTACCACGGTGTCGACGCCGCGCGGGGCCATGGCCTGCACCACGGGCTGCACCTCGGCGGCGGCGCCGAGGGTGCCGGTCAGCTCGGTGTGGGCGAGGCGCAACTGGTCCTCGCCGGCGAGGTCGAGGCGTACGCCGCCGAGGTCGGGGCGGTGCCGCAGGTGGACGGCGGTGGTCTTGAGCGCCACGGGGTAGCCGAGCCGGGCGGCGGCGGCCGCGGCGGCGTCCGGGTCGGGGGCGGGCAGCGCGGGCAGCACATTGATCCCGTAGCGGCGGAGCACGCGCGCGGCGGCCTGCTCGGGGACGTCGACGGGCACGCCTTCCGGGTACGGAGCGGGCGCCGCTGCCGTACCGGCAGCGGCGCCCGCCGGGCCTCCGGCCGCGGCAGCGCCGTCGGCTCCGGCCGCCGTGCCCCCGGGTCCGGCCGCACCGGCACCGGACCGGCCTGCCGGGCCTTCGCCCTCCGCCGGCTGCCACGCGCCGCCCGGCGCCCAGTCGGGCGGGACCCCGTCGCCGGCGCCCGCCGCCGGGCTCCGTTCCCCCAGCAGCCCGGCGATGTCCGCGGCCGCCCCGGCGGTGTCCAGGTCGTCGTACTCCGGCACCCGTCCCGGGTCCGCCGCCCGCCGGCGCCACTGGGCGTACCGCACCGCCTGCGCCAGCGCCCGCGCGGCCCGCTCCCCCGCCGGGTACGTCGGGATGCCGTCCGGCGGGGCCGCCAGGGCACCGGGCAGGCCCTCGATCTCCAGGTGGACGACGGCCACCGGCTTCGTCGCGCCGGCCGCCGCCGTGCGCAGCGCGTCCGCGAGCGCGCCGGCGTCCTGCGGTCCCGGCACCGCGGCGAGCGCGGGCACGTCGGGATCGGCGACCCACGGGATGGCCGTCACCAGCACCGCGTCGCAGCCCTCCTCGGCCAGCGCGGCGGCGACCGCGGCCCGGAAGTCCTCCGGCGCCGCGGCGGCGGTCAGGTCGCGCGGGGGCAGCGGGCGCAGTCCGGCGGCGCGGCAGGCGTCGTACGCGAGGAGGCCGAGGGAGTCGGAGTTGCCGACGATCGCGACCCGCGGCCCGGCGGGCAGCGGCTGGGCGGCGAGCAGCAGCCCGGTGTCGACGAGTTCGGTGACGGTGTCGACGGCGACGACGCCGGCCTGGCGCAGCAGCGCGCCGACGGTCTCGGCGGGCACCGACGTGCCGGGCACGGCGTGTCCCGGCGGCGTACTGGCGCTGTGCCGGGCGCCCTTGACGACCACGACCGGCTTGACGGCGGCGGTGCGGCGGGCGAGGCGGGTGAACTTGCGCGGGTTGCCGAGGGATTCGAGGTACATGAGGACGACGTCGGTGGCGGCGTCGTCGTGCCAGTACTGCAGCAGGTCGTTGCCGGAGACGTCGGCGCGGTTGCCCGCGGAGACGAACGTGGACACCCCGGTGAGCACCGCGCCCGGCCGCCGGTGCAGCCCGGACAGCAGCGCGATGCCGATGGCGCCGGACTGGGTGAAGACCCCGACACGGCCGCTGCCCGCGGGTTCGGGGGCCAGGGTGGCGTTCAGGCGTACGGGCGGGGCGGTGTTGAGGACGCCGAAGGCGTTCGGGCCGATGACCCGCATGCCGTGGCCGCGGGCCTGCCGGACGAGGTCGCGCTGCCGCGCGCGCCCGGCGGCGCCGGCCTCGGCGTAGCCGGAGGAGAGCACGACGAGTCCCTGGACGCCCTGTTCGCCGCAGTCGTCGACGACGTCGGGGACGCGGGCGGCGGGCACGGCGACCACGGCGAGGTCGACGGGCTCGTCGATGTCGCGTACGGAGCGGCGGGCGGGGACGTCCTCGGGCAGGAGCCGGTCCCGGCCTTCCGGATAGGCGTGGTTGACGGCGTAGAGGCGGCCGGTGAAGCCGGCGGCGAGGAGGTTGGCGAGGACGGTGCGGCCGACGCCGCCGGGGCGGCGGCCGACGCCGATCACGGCGACGGAGCGCGGGGCGAGCAGCCGCTGGACGGAGCGGGCCTCGGCGCGCTGCTCGCGGGCGTGCATGACGGCGAGCGAGCGCTCGGTGGGCTCCAGCTCGAACTCCAGCCGCACGACGCCGTCCTCGAAGCTGCGCTTCTGGGTGTAGCCGGCGTCCGTGAACACCTTCATCATGCGGCTGTTGGCGGGGAGCACGTCGGCGACGAAGCGGCGTACGCCGCGCTCGCGGGCGCAGGCGGCGATGTGCTCCAGCAGGACGGAGGCGACGCCGCGGCCCTGCTGGTCGTCCTGGACCAGGAACGCGACTTCGGCCTGCGTGGCACCGTCCGCGGCGGGCTCGATGCGGTCGTAGCGCACGGTGGCGATGAAGGCGTCGCCGACGACGGCCGCCAGGCCCACCCGGTCGACGTAGTCGTGGTGGGTGAAGCGGTGTACGTCCCGGGCGGACAGCCGGGGGTGCGGGGCGAAGAAGCGCAGGTACTTGGACTCGTCGGAGACCCGGTCGAAGAACGCGACGAGCCGGTCGGCGTCGTCCGGGACGATCGGCCTGACCTGTGCGGTGCCGCCGTCGCGCAGCACGACGTCGGCTTCCCAGTGGGTGGGGTACTCATGTGCCGACGGGGTGGCCATGGGGCCCAGGTTACGGTCCGCGCACGCTGGCGGGAGCGGGCGCGGGCAGGGCAGTCTGAGGTGACCGCGGGGCGTGCCGGGCACCGCGGGCGGCCGGGGCGGGCGGCGCAGGGCCGCGCTCCGCGGACGTAAGCACAGGCCGGCCGCGGTGCGACCGCGGTCAGGCCGCCTCGGCGCGCGTGCAAGGATGGTCTAGACAACTAGAACGATGGAAGGGCAACACCATGGTTGAGCGCCGCGTCACCGTCGGCTGGGCCGAGGGGCTGCACGCCCGTCCCGCGTCGATCTTCGTGCGGGCGGCCACCGCCGCCGGCATCCCGGTGACGATCGCGAAGGCCGCCGACGGGAACGCCGTCAACGCCGCCTCCATGCTGGCCGTGCTGGGCCTGGGCGCGAAGGGCGGCGACGAGATCGTCCTCGCCTCCGAGGACGACGCCTCGGACCGCGCGCTCGACCGGCTGGCGAAGCTCGTCCAGGAGGGCCTGGACGAGCTGCCGGAAACCGTCTGACGCCCGTACGCGAAAATCCGCGCACCCCGCGGGACTGAATTGGCCGGTTACCGCCGCTCGAATTCCGCCGGTCCCGCATTTTTCCCCGCCCCGCCGATTTCCGCGGGGCACGTCATTGTTACGGCTGATCGCTTCCCGTGTTTACGGCATGTTTCCGGGAACTCACGCGCACGGTTCTGCGCAATTCGTACGCGCCCGCCGAGCGCTCCACGTGCGCCGTGGTGAGGCTCCGCGCCCGCTCGGCGTCCCCGCGCGCCACGGCGTCGGCGATCGCGCCGTGCTCGTCCCACGCCTCCACCGTCCGGACCGCGGGCGAGGCCCCGTAGAGCCAGGCCACCTTCCGGCGCACCTGCACCAGCAGCGCGGTGAGGTTCCGGCTGCCGGTGGCCTGCGCCAGCGTCTCGTGGAACCACGTGCTCAGCGACGGCAGCTCCGCGACATGCCCGCGCTGCGCCCGCTCCCTGCCCAGCCGCACCAGCCCGTGCAGCACCTTGAGATGGGCCTCCGTACGCCGCTGCGCCGCGCGGGCGGCGCCCAGCGGCTCCAGCAGCGCGCGTATCTCCAGCACGTCGGCGGCGTCCTGCGCGGTGGGCTCGGCGACGCAGGCGCCGGCGTGCCGCTTCGTGGTGACGAAGCCCTCCGACTCCAGCGTCCGCAGCGCCTCGCGGACGGGCACCCGGGAGACCCCGTACCGGCGCGCGAGGTGCTCCTCGGCGAGCCGGGCGCCCTGGGCGAAGAATCCCGAGACGATGTCGTCGCGGATCGCCGAGCACACCGCCTGGGAAATACCGCCGTTCACCGCGCACACCGCATCATCCACGCCCCTTAGCGCCGCCGGGTGAACAGTATGGCAGCGGTATGCGAATTGCGGCAGGAACGCGAAAGAGCCCGGCGTCACCGCCGGGCTCTTTCCGGTCTGCTACGGGCCGTTCAGCGCGGCCCGCGGTAAATGCCGGCAATCAGCCGGACACGACCCTGACCTCACCGATGCCCAGCTCCCGCACCGGCTCGGCGATCTTCTCCGCGTCGCCGACGAGCACGGTGACGAGCCGGTCCGTGGGGAACGCGCTCAGCACCGCCGCCGTCGCCTCCACCGTGCCGGTATCGGCCAGCCTGGCGTACTGCCGGGCCTGGTAGTCGTCGGGGAGCTGCTGCTCGACCTGGTCGGCCAGCGTGCCGGCGACCGCGGCCGACGTCTCGTACCGCAGCGGGGCCACGCCGACGAGGAAGTCCGCGGCCGCGTCCCGCTCGGCGTCGGTCAGCCCGTCGGCCAGCGAGCGCAGCACCTGCCAGGTGTCCGCGAGCGCGGGGCCGGTCACGTCGGTCTCCACGGAGCCGCCGATGGCCAGCAGCGCCGCGCCGGTGCCGTCGGCCGGCGAGCGCAGCGACTGGGCGGAGGCGCGGACTCCGTAGGTGTAGCCCTTCTCCTCGCGCAGCACGACGTCCAGGCGGGAGGTGAGGGTGCCGCCCAGGCAGTACGTGCCGAGGAGCTGGGCGGGCCAGACGGCATCGTGCCGGTCGGCGCCGACCCGGCCGACGAGCATCTGCGTCTGCACCGCGCCAGGCCGGTCGACGATGACGACCCGGCCGGTGTCGTCCGCGGCCACCGGCGGCAGCGGGCGGGCCTCGGCGGGAGTGCCGGACCAGGCGCCGAGGGTGCCGGCCAGCGCGTCGTCCACGTCGGCGCCGGTCAGGTCGCCGACGACCACGACGGTGGCGGTGGCGGGCCGGACGTGGGCGTCGTAGAAGGCCCGTACGGACGCGGCGTCGATGCGCGCGACGGACTCCTGCGTCCCCCAGCGGGGGCGGGAGAGCCGGTCGCCGGCGTCGAACAGCTCCCCGTACAGCGCCATCGCGGCGCGCCGGCCGGGGTTGGCCAGCTCGTGCGGGATCTCGTCCAGCCGGTTGGCGACCAGCCGCTCGATCTCGTCGTCCGGGAAGGCGGGCGCGCGCAGCGCGTCGGCGAGCAGCCCGAGGCCGCGGCGCAGCCGGGAGACGGGGACCTCCAGCGAGACGCGGACGCCCGGGTGGTCGGCGTGCGCGTCGATGGTGGCGCCGGAGCGCTCCAGCTCGGCGGCGAACTCCTCGGCGGTGTGGGTGTCCGTGCCCTCGGAGAAGGCCCGCGCCATGATCATGGCGACGCCGTCGAGACCGGCGGGCTCGGCGTCCAGCGGCGCGGCGAGGCACACCTCGACGGCGACGACCTGCTGGCCGGGACGGTGGCAGGTGAGCACCGTGAGCCCGTTGGCGAGGACGGTGCGGTCCGGGGCCGGGAAGGCCCAGGGCCGCGCCTCGCCGCCCTGCGGGCGGGGGTGGAAGGTCATCGTGCTGGTCGTCTCGGCGGTCACGCCTGAACCTCGTCTTCCTCGGCGCCCGCGGCACCGTCGTTCTCGTCGGCGGCGGGGGCGGTGGGCTCGTACACGAGGGCCGCGCGGTTCTCCGGGATGAGCCGCGCCTTGGCGACGGCCTGCACCTCATCGGCGGTCACGCCGAGGATCCGCTCGACCGCGCCGAGCGCGAGCTTCGGGTCGCCGAAGAGCACGGCGTAGCGGCAGAACTCGTCCGCCCGGCCGCCGACGGTCGCGAGCCGGTCCAGCCACTCGCGCTCCATCTGCGCCTGCGCCCGCTCCATCTCCTCGGACGTCGGCCCCTGTTCCGCGAAGCGCGCCAGCTCCTCGTCGACGGCGGTCTCGATGGCGGGCACCTCGACGCCGCCGGACGCCTTGACGTCCAGCCAGCCGAGCGACGGCGCGCCGGCGAGCCGCAGCATCCCGAACCCGGCCGCGACGGCGAGCCGGTCGCGGCGCACCAGGCGGTTGTAGAGGCGGGAGGACTCGCCGCCGCCGAGCACGGTCAGGGCCAGGTCCGCGGCATCGGCCTCGCGGGTGCCGTCCTCGGGCAGCCGGTACGAGGCCATCAGCGCCCGCGACGGCACCTCTTCGGCGAGCGGCACGCGCTGCGCGCCGCCGAGGGTGTCGGGCAGCGAGCCGTCGCGCGGGGGCTGCTTGCCGTCGTGCGCGGGGATGGAGCCGAAGTACTGCTCCACCCAGGCCAGCGTCTGCGCCGGGTCGATGTCGCCGACGACGGAGAGCACGGCGTTGCCCGGGGCGTAGTACGTGCGGAAGAACTCCTGGCAGTCCGCGAGCGAGGTCGCGTCCAGGTCGGCCATCGAGCCGATCGGCGTGTGGTGGTACGGGTGCCCGTCGGGGTACGTCATCGCGGCGAGCTTCTCGAACGCCGTGCCGTACGGCACGTTGTCGTACCGCTGCCGGCGCTCGTTCTTCACCACGTCGCGCTGGTTGTCCAGGCTCTCCTCGGTGAGCGCGGTGAGCAGCGAGCCCATCCGGTCGGCCTCCAGCCACAGCGCCAGTCCGAGCTGGTGGGCCGGCATGGTCTCGAAGTAGTTGGTGCGCTCGAAGCTGGTGGTCCCGTTGAGCGAGCCGCCGGCGGACTGCACCAGTTCGAAGTGACCGTTGCCGGAGACCTGCGCCGAGCCCTGGAACATCAGGTGCTCGAAGAGGTGGGCGAGACCGGTGCGGCCGGCCACCTCGTGGCGCGAACCCACGTCGTACCAGATGCACACCGAGGCGACGGGCGTGAGATGGTCCTCGGAGAGGATGACCCGCAGCCCGTTGTCCAAGCGGTGTTCTTCCAGTGTCAGTCCGCCTGAGTTGGCCTGCGGGGTGGCCGTCTGACCCATGGGCATGGAGTCCCTTCGATCGCTGCTGTACGCGGGACACCGGACGTCCGGTGTCGCGCCCCCACTGTATGCCGGGGGCTGTGCGCCGGGTCGTGGTCGGCGATGTCGGCACGTGGGTCCACAATGGGGGCGCACGCCGACCGCCCGTGAACGAGCCGATGAGGAGCAGCAGCCGAGATGGCCCGCCGCAGAAGCAGTGCCCCGCCGCCAGAGGAGTTCGAAGAGCGGATCCTCGACGTCGACGTCGTGGACGAGATGCAGGGCTCCTTCCTCGAGTACGCGTACTCGGTCATCTACTCCCGCGCGCTCCCCGACGCCCGCGACGGCCTGAAGCCCGTGCACCGCCGCATCCTGCACCAGATGAACGAGATGGGCCTGCGCCCCGAGCGTTCTTACGTGAAGTGCGCGCGCGTCGTCGGCGAGGTGATGGGCCGGCTGCACCCGCACGGCGACTCCGCCATCTACGACGCGCTGGTGCGCCTGGCGCAGCCGTTCTCGATGCGGCTGCCGCTCGTCGACGGCCACGGCAACTTCGGCTCCCTCGGCAACGACGACCCGCCCGCGGCCATGCGCTACACCGAGTGCCGCCCCGCGCCCGCCGCGACGCTCATGGTCGAGTCGATCGACGAGGACACGGTCGACTTCACCCCCAACTACGACGGCAGCGAGCAGGAGCCCGTCGCCCTGCCGTCCGCGTTCCCGAACCTGCTGGTGAACGGCGCCTCGGGGATCGCGGTCGGAATGGCGACCAACATGCCGCCGCACAACCTGGGCGAGGTCATCGCCGCCGCGCGGCACCTCATCCGGCACCCGGGCGCCGACCTGGAGACCCTGATGCGGTACGTGCCGGGGCCCGACCTGCCCACCGGCGGCCGGGTTGTCGGCCTCGACGGCATCCGGGACGCGTACGAGACGGGCCGCGGCAGCTTCAAGATCCGCGCCACCGCGGCAGTCGAGCAGGTCTCCGCGCGCCGCAAGGGCATCGTCGTCACCGAGCTGCCCTTCACCGTCGGCCCGGAGAAGATCCGCGCCAAGGTCAAGGACCTCATCGGGGCGAAGCGGCTGCAGGGCATCGCCGACCTGAAGGACCTCACCGACCGCAAGCACGGGCTGCGGCTGGTCTTCGAGATCAAGAACGGCTTCCACCCCGAGGCCGTGCTGGAGCAGTTGTACAAGCTGACGCCGATGGAGGAGACCTTCGGCATCAACAACGTGGCGCTCGTCGACGGCCAGCCGCTCACGCTGGGCCTGAAGGAGCTGCTGGAGGTCTTCCTCGACCACCGCTTCACGGTGGTGCGGCGGCGCAGCGAGTTCCGGCGCACCAAGCGCCGCGACCGGCTGCACCTGGTGGAGGGCCTGCTCGTCGCGCTGCTCGACATCGACGAGGTCATCCGCATCATCCGGGCCAGTGAGAACGCCGCGCAGGCCAAGGAGCGGCTGATCGGCCACTTCTCGCTCTCCGAGATCCAGACGCAGTACATCCTGGACACCCCGCTGCGCCGGCTGACGAAGTTCGACCGGCTGGAGCTGGAGGCCGAGCGGGACCGGCTGACGGCGGAGATCGAGGAGCTGACGCGGATCCTGGAGTCGGACGCGGAGCTGCGCAAGCTGGTGTCCGGGGAGCTGTCCTCGGTGGCGAAGAAGTACGGCAGCGAGCGCCGCACGGTACTGCTGGAGGCCGGCGGGGAGCCGGCCGCGGCGGTGCCGCTGGAGATGTCCGACGACCCGTGCCGGGTGCTGATGTCGTCCACGGGGCTGCTGGCCCGTACCGCCAACGGCGATCCCTTCGGCGAGCCGGCGCCGGCGAAGCGCGTCAAGCACGACGTGATCGTCTCCGCCGTGCCGACGACGTCGCGGGCGCACATCGGGGCGGTGACCTCGGAGGGGCGGCTGCTGCGGGTGTCGGTGATCGACCTGCCGGTGCTGCCGGAGACCGCGGCCCGGCCCAGCCTGGCCGGCGGCGCGGCGGTCTCGGAGTTCCTCACGCTGGCGGACGGCGAGAAGGTCGTCTGCCTCACCACGCTCGACGAGTCCTCGCCCGGCCTGGCGCTGGGCACGGAGCAGGGCGTGGTGAAGCGGGTGGTGCCGGACTACCCGTCGAACAAGGAGGAGTTGGAGGTCGTCACGCTCAAGGACGGCGACCGGATCGTCGGCGCGGCGGAGCTGCGGACGGGCGAGGAGGACCTCGTGTTCGTCACCAGCGACGCCCAGTTGCTGCGCTATCCCGCGGGGCAGGTGCGGCCGCAGGGCCGGCCGGCGGGCGGCATGGCGGGGGTGAAGCTGGCCGACGGCGCGAAGGTCGTCGCGTTCCACGTGGTCGACCCGGCGGCCGATGCGGCGGTGCTGACGGTCGCGGGCTCCACGGGGGCGCTGGACGGTGCGTGGGTGCAGACGGCGAAGCTGACGCCGTTCGACCAGTTTCCGCGGAAGGGCCGGGCGACGGGCGGCGTGCGCTGCCAGCGGTTCCTGAAGGGCGAGGACTGCGTGACGTTCGCCTGGGTGGGGCCGGTGCCGGCCCGCGCGGCGGGGCGTGCGGGCGCCCCGGTGGAGCTGCCGGAGCCGGACCCGCGCCGGGACGGCTCGGGGACACCGCTGGCGAAGCAGGTGACGGCGGTGGCCGGGCCGGTGTAGTCCGCGGTTCCGCGGCGGGCGGGCGCGGGGCCGGGGGCCGGGACTGTCTTCGGCGGTCTCCGGCACTTCCCGGTCGTCTTCCGCGGTCTCCTGCGGTCCTCTGCCGTACGGCCTGATCCTCGTGCTGGACCCGGGGCCCGGCGGCTGCCAGCGTGGGGCCATGAGGACTCCGACCGTCACCGACGCCCTGCTCGCCCGCCGGCTGGTCCGCGACGTGCTGCCGCCCACCCCGCTCTGGTCGTACGCCGCGCTGGACCGCGGGGCCGCAGCGGCGCTGTTCGTCAAGCACGAGAACACCCAGCCGACGGGCGCGTTCAAGGTACGCGGCGGCCTCGCCCTGCTCGCCTCGATGACCGCGGAGGAGCGCGCCCGCGGCATCGTCGGCTACTCCACCGGCAACCACGCCCAGTCGCTCGCCTACGCCGCCGCCCGGCACGGCGCACCGTGCACGATCGTGATGCCGGAGCGCGCCAACCCCGCCAAGGTGCGCGCCGTCACCGCCCTCGGCGCGGAACTGATCCAGCACGGCGCGACGTTCGACGAAGCCCGCCCGTACGCCGCGCAGTTGGCCGCCGAGCGGGGCGCCCGGCCGGTCAGCGCCGCGGACGAGCCGGAGATCGTCGCCGGCGTGGCCACCGCGTACCTGGAGCTGTTCGAGCAGGCGCCGGACCTGGACACGGTGATCGTCCCGGTCGGCGGCGGCAGCGGCGCCGCGGCCGCGAGCCTGGTGGCCGCGGCCGTCGCCCCGGACTGCCGGGTGGTGGCGGTGCAGTCGGCGGCCTCCCCGGCGGCGTACGAGTCCTGGCGCGCGGGCCGTCTCGTCGAACGCCCCAACCGCACCCGGGTCGAGGGGCTGGCCACCGGCACCGGCTTCGCGCTGCCGCAGGCGCTGATGCGCACCGGGCTCGCGGACTTCCTCCTCGTCGACGACGACGCGATCGCCCTCGCCCAGCGCAGCCTGCTGCGCGACGCGCACACGCTGGCGGAGGGCGCGGGCGCCGCGGCGCTCGCGGCGCTGTACACGCACCCGGACGCGTTCGCCGGGCAGCGCGTCGCGGTCGTGTGTACGGGAGGGAACGCCCAGGAAGAGGAGATTGCCAGGGCCCTTCACCTGAAGGTGTGAAGGGTCGGGAATGCCCCGTCTGTGATCTTCCCGCGTTGCTCATTCTGGGCAGTCGGCAACCCCGCCGAGCGAGGAGAGCACTCCGGTGAACAACCCCCAGGGGCCCGAGGGGGCCCCACCGGCCCCGCCCCGCGATCCGTGGTCGGAACGGCCGGACTGGTCCGGCCGTTCCGACCTGTCGCCATGGCCGGAGGCACAGCCCTGGCCGGACGTGCAGCCCTGCCCGGACGTGCACCCCTGCCCGGATGCGTCGTCCTGGCCGGCCGCGTCGCCCTGGCCCGCCAGGACCGCGCCGACCGACCGGCGCGAGCAGCTCTACGTGCCCGCCGCCCCGGCCCCCGGCTGGGGCTGGGACGGCTGGGAGCCGGAGCCCGCCGCGCCGCCGCCTTCCCGGGCCGCGGAGCGCGCCGGCTCCGGTGCGCGGGACGGCGATGACGAAGCCGACGACGCCGTGTACCTCGCCATCCACGCCACCCCCGAGTTCCAGCGTGTACGCACCAGGTACCGCCGCTTCGTCGTGCCGGCCGCGCTCGCGTTCCTCGCCTGGTACCTGGCGTACGTCGTCGCCGCCACCGTCGCGCCCGAGTTGATGGGCCGCCGGGTCGCGGGCCCCGTCAACGTCGCGCTGCTCGCCGGACTCGGCCAGTTCGCGACGACGTTCCTGCTCACCTGGGCATACGCCCGGCACGCCCGGCTGCGCCGTGACCCCGCCGCGCTCGACCTGCGCTGGGACATCGCCATGCGGACCCGCCGCCAGGACGGCAACCCCGCCCCCGCGCGCCAGGAGACGGAGCCGGGCCGGTGACCGGGGAACACCGGCAGCTCGCGCTGCTGCTGTTCTGCGCGTTCGTGGCGCTGACGCTGGCCATCACGCTGTGGGCAGGCCGGCGGCGGCACGGCTCACCGGAGGAGTTCTACGCCGGCGGCCGGCTCTTCACCCCCATGGAGAACGGTTTCGCCCTCTCCGGGGACTACCTGTCCGCCGCCTCCTTCCTCGGCATCTCCGGCCTCATCGCGCTCTACGGCTACGACGGCGTGCTGTACTCCGTCGGCTTCCTCGTCGCCTGGCTCGTCGTGCTGCTGCTCGTCGCGGAACTCGTCCGCAACTGCGGCCGGTTCACCCTCGCCGACGTCGTCGCCTCCCGGCTGCGCCGGCCGCGGGTGCGGTTCGCCGTCGGCATCTCGTCGGTCACGGTCTCGGTGCTCTACCTCGTCGCGCAGATGGTCGGCGCGGGCAGCCTGGTGGCGCTGCTGGCCGGCGGCCACACCGGCCCCGGCGCGCGCACCGCGGCGGTCGCGGGCGTCGGCGCGCTGATGGTCACGTACGTCGTGCTCGGCGGGATGCGCGCGACGACCTGGATCCAGATCGTCAAGGCCGTGCTGCTGCTGGCCGGGGCGCTCACCCTCACCGTGCTGGTGCTGCTGCGCTTCCACGGCGATCCCGGCGCGCTGCTGGAGGCCGCGGCCGGGCGCAGCGGCCACGGCTCCGACTTCCTCGCCCCGGGGCTGGCGTACGGCGGCGGGCTCGCCGACCGGCTGGACTTCCTCAGCCTCGGCATCGCGCTGGTCCTCGGCACCGCGGGGCTGCCGCACATCCTGGCCCGCTTCTCCACCGTGCCGACGGCCACCTCCGCGCGCCGCTCGGTGGTCTGGTCGATCGGGCTGATCGGCGGCTTCTACCTGATGACGATCGTGCTCGGCTTCGGCGCCGCGGCACTGGTGGGCGGCGAGGCGGTGCGCGCGGACGACCCGTCGGGCAACACGGCGGTGCCGCTGCTGGCGCTCGACCTCGGCGGCGGCGCGGGCTCCACCGGCGGAACGGTTCTCTTCGCGGTGGTGGCGGCGGTGGCGTTCGCGACGATCCTGGCGGTGGTCGCGGGGATCACGCTGGCGTCGTCGGCGTCGGTGGCGCACGACCTGTACGCGACGGTGCGCCACTCCCGCGCGCGCCGCCGCGCGGGCCGTACGCCAGGGGGCGCGGACGGCGCGTCCGCGGGCGCCGGCGAGGTGGCCGTGGCGCGGGTGGCCGCGGCGGTCATCGGGGCGCTGGCCATCGGCCTCGGGCTGCTGGCCCGGGACCTGAACGTGGCGTTCCTGGTGGGGCTCGCGTTCGCGGTGGCGGCCTCGGCGAACCTGCCGGTGCTGCTCTACGCGCTGTTCTGGCGCCGGTTCACCGCGCGCGGCGCGCTGTGGGCGGTGTACGGCGGGCTCGGCCCCGCGGTGCTGCTGGTGGTCCTCTCGCCGGTGGTCTCGGGCAGCCCGGACGCCCTCTTCCCGGGCGTGGACTTCCACGTCTTCCCGCTGCAGAACCCGGGGCTGGTGTCCGTGCCGCTGGGCTTCCTCGCGGGCTGGCTGGGCACGGTCACGTCCGCGGAGCCCGCCGATCCCGTACGGCACGCGAAGACAGAGGTCCGGGCGCTGACCGGGGCGGGGGCCGCGTAGCGGCGGGCCCTTCGGCTACGGGGCCGGCAGCAGGCTGCCGGGGACGCGCCCGGCCGCCGGCGCCAGCGCCTCGGGGAGCACGACGGTGAACTCCGCGCCCCCGCCCGGCCGCTCGCCGACCTCGGCGTGGCCGCCGTGCCGCTCCGCGAGCCGCCGCACGAGCGCGAGCCCGAGGCCCCGCTTGCCGTGCGCGGGCGGCTCCTTCGTCGTCCAGCCGTCGGCGAAGACCAGCTCCCGCCGCTCCGCCGGCACGCCCGGCCCGGAGTCGGCGATCCGCAGCCGTACCGTCTCGCCGTCCGCCCGCAGGTCCACCTCGACCAGCGGGACCGGCGAACCCACCGCAGCGTCCAGGGCGTTGTCGACGAGGTTGCCGACGATGGTGACCAGACCGCGCGGGTCCACGGCCCGGTCAGGCAGCTCCCCCGTCAGCACCAGCGGCACGCCCCGCTCCGCGGCGACGGTCGCCTTGCCGACGAGCAGCGCGGCCAGCAGCGGGTCGCGGATCCGGCCGGTGACCTGCTCGGCGGTGGCCCGGCGGGCGCCGGCGGCCTCGGCGATGTACTCGGTGGCCTCCTCGGTCATGCCCAGCTCCAGCAGCCCGAGCAGGGTGTGCAGGTGGTTGGCGTGCTCGTGGTCCTGGGCGCGCAGGGCGTCGATGAGGCCGCGGGTGGAGTCGAGTTCGCGGCCGAGCTGCTCCAGCTCCGTGCGGTCGCGCAGGGTGGCGACGGCGCCGCCGTCGGCGGTGGGCATCCGGTTGGCGACGAGCACCCGGCCGTCGCTGACCGTCAGCAGGTCGGAGCCGTCGACCCGGCCGGCGAGCACGTCGGCGGTACGGCCCGGGCGCAGCACGTCGTCGAGGGGCCGGCCGGTGTGCTCGGGGTCGATGCCGAGCAGCCGGGCGGCCTCGTCGTTGACCAGCCGCAGCCGGCCGCTGCCGTCGAGCGCGACGACGCCCTCGCGGATGCCGTGCAGCATCGCCTCGCGCTCGTCGAGGAGCGCGGCTATGTCGGAGAACGCGAGGTCGCGGGTGCGGCGCTGGAGCCGGCGGGAGTGCGCGAAGGCGACGAGCGCGCCGACGGCCAGCGCGCCCCCCGCGTACGCCAGCACGCCGGGGACCGCCGCGATGACCCGGTCGCGTACGCCCTCGTACGGGATACCGACCGACACCGCGCCGACGATCCGCCCCTCGCGGTCGTAGAGGGGCACCTTCCCGCGGGCACTCCGCCCCATGGTGCCGGTGTCGATGCCCATCCACTCCTCGCCTGCGAGCGCCGCGGAGGGGTCGGTGGAGACGCGGTGGCCGACGCGCTCGGGCTGGGTGTGGGACCAGCGCACGCCGCGGTTGTCCAGCACGACGACGTACTCGGCGCCGGTGGCCCTGCGGATCCGCTCGGCGCGGCGCTGCACGGGTCCTTCCGGTTCCGCGGGGGTGGTCAGCAGGGCCTCGGCGAGGCCGGGTTCGACGGCGGTGCTCTGCGCGATGGCCATGGCGCGGCGCATCACCTGCCGGTCCAGCTCGTCGCTGTACGGCGCGAGGAACAGCGCCGCGGCGAGGATCGTGACGCCCGTGGCCAGGGCGAGCTGCATGAGCAGGATCTGGGAGGAGACACGGCGCGGCCAGCCGAGCCGCCGGCCGGAGCCGCGGGGCCGGCCGCGGCGTGCGGTCGATGGTGCGCCCATGAGCGCGAACCGTAACCGACCGGGGCGCTACGGGCACTCCCCCGGACACACATCCCCGCACATCCCCTTGCAGATCCCCCGCACACCCGCCCCAGGGTAGCCTCGCCCGGCTACGCAGAGTAGTCACCCGATGCGGGCGGCGGGATCAGTGCACTCGCGGCGGCCCCGCAGCCATCCGCGTCTGCGCCACCGGCGCGGCGCCGCAGCTCGCCGGGGTGGCCACCGCGGCGGCCCGCGGGGCGACGGGCACGTCCCAGGCCCGTCCGTCGCGGTGCGCCACGGTCACCAGCCAGCCGTCGCCGCCGCCGCCCTCCGCACGTACGACGTCCGTACGCACGACGTCCGTACGCACGACGTCCGTACGCACGACGCTCAGGTCGTCCGCGCCGTACGCACCCGCCAGCCGCCGCACCGCCAGCTCCGCCGCCTGCCCCTGCCGCTCCCATGTCGAGCGCCCGCGGCAGCCCTCGGGCACGACCAGCCCCGAGGCCAGCGACTCGACGACCTCCTTGACGGCGTGCGGGGTCATGCGGCCGTAGGCGTAGCCGTGCGGCAGCAGGAGCAGCGTGGGCGAGAAGCGGTGGCCGCCGATGTGGGTGATCTCCCAGGTCGCGGTGGCTCCCGCGGCGTGCAGATCGGCGGCGAGCGGGCGGCCGAGCAGCGCGCAGCAGCGGTCGCGCCGGCCGTTGGTGCAGACGAAGACCGGCGGTTCGCCGCGGTACGGGCCGGCGCCGAGGGCGGCGTCGAAGCCGGCGTGCTCGCCGCGGCCGAGCGCGGCGAAGTCGAGGCCGACGAGGTCCGCGGGGTCGCGGACGTCGGTGGCCCGGATCCAGGTGCCGCCGGGGGCGGTGTGGGCGGCGAGAACGCGGCGGCCGGCCGGGCGGCGGGCGGCGGCGGAGCGGCGGGCTCCGGCGGAACGGCGGGCATCGGCGGAGCGGCGGACGTCGGCGTGCCGGCCGGGCCGGCGGATGAGCGCGACGCGCACGCCGGTGCCCTCGGCACTCTCCTCCAGCGCGCGGCCGATCTCGGGGTCGAGGTGGCTCTGGGTCAGCGCCTCGTTCCCCCACGGCCCGGTCTGCTCGACGAGCAGCCAGGTCGCGGCGACGGCCGCGGTCCCGGCGAGCGGTTCGGCCAGCTCTCCGGAGGCGGTCGCGCACGTACTCACGAAGGTGAGCCTAACCGTTCTTCAACGCCCCGTCCCGCGGGGCCCGTCCGTCCCGGTGATCCCTCCGCGTCCCGCGCACCCCGGGGTTCCCGCGAAGCCGCTGCCGACCGCCGCGTACGACCGCACCCCCGCCGTACCGCTGACATGGGCGGAACCAATCGGTCCGGCACCCACCGCAAGCAGCTTGCGTTTCTTGCGCTAATCTTGCGTCCATGACTCGACGACTTGCTGAGGTTGCCAAGAAGGTGGGGGTCTCCGAGGCCACCGTCAGCCGCGTGCTGAACGGAAAGCCCGGGGTGTCGGAGGCGACCCGGCAGGCCGTGCTGTCGGCCCTCGACGTGCTCGGCTACGAACGGCCCACGCAACTGCGCGGCGAGCGCGCCCGGCTGGTCGGCCTGGTCCTGCCCGAGCTGCAGAACCCGATCTTCCCCGCGCTCGGCGAGGTGGTCGGCGGCGCGCTGGCCCAGCTCGGCCTCACCCCGGTGCTCTGCACCCAGACGAAGAACGGCGTCTCCGAGGCCGCGTACGTCGACCTGCTGCTGCAACAGCAGGTCTCCGGCGTGGTGTTCGCCGGCGGCCAGTACGCGCAGTCCGCCGCGCCGCACGAGCACTACCGCAGGCTGGCCGAGCGGCGCATCCCGGTGGTGCTGATCAACGCCGCCATCGAGGACCTGGGCTTCCCCCGCGTCTCCTGCGACGACGCGGTCGCCGTGGAGCAGGCGTGGCGCCACCTGGCGTCGCTCGGGCACCGCCGCATCGGCATGCTGCTGGGCCCCGGCGACCACGTGCCCTCGGCCCGCAAGCTCGCGGCCGCCGAGGAGCTGGCGCGGCAGACCGGCCTGGAGCTGCCGGAGTCGCGGGTGGCGCGGGCGCAGTACTCGCTGGAGAGCGGGCAGGCGGCCGCGACGCGGATGCTGGAGGACGGCGTCACGGGCTTCGTGTGCGCCAGCGACCCGCTCGCGCTCGGGGTGATCAGGGCGGTGCGGCGGCGCGGCCTGGACGTGCCGGGGGACGTGTCGGTGGTGGGGTACGACGACTCGGCGTTCATGAACTGCACGTCGCCGCCGCTGACGACGGTGCGGCAGCCGATCGAGTCGATGGGCCGGGCGGCGGTGGAGCTGCTGTCGGCGCAGATCGGCGGCGCCCCGGTGGCGGCCGACGAGCTGCTGTTCGAGCCGGAGTTGGTGGTGCGCGGCTCCACCGGCCCCGCTCGGTGAGGGATCTTCATTTTCCAGTCTCATTCTTGCAACTTCCGCGCGAGATATTGCGAAGACCTGTCGACGGTGGTTGAGTGTGCGCGCCACGGCAGCGTGCAGCCGTGGCTTCCCGCTCCTGCCCAGAGGGGTCACCGAGATGAGACAAACCGGGTTCCGCCGTACCAGCGCCGCCCTCGCCGTCAGCGCCGCCCTGGCGCTCGTCGCCGCCTGCGGCACCTCCAGCTCCGACGAGGGCGGCGGGGACGACGCGGCCGATCCGGCCGACGCCGCCGCCCCGCTGGACCCGGAGACCGAGGTCACCCTGACGATCGACTGCATGCCCCCGGCGGCCGAGAAGGCCGAGCTGAAGGAGTGGAAAGAGGACGTAGCGGCCTTCAACGAGGAGTACCCGAACGTCACGATCGAGGGGAAGCAGACCGACCCCTGTCTGGAGCCCCCGCGGTTCACGGCCATGCTCAAGGCCAAGTCCCAGCCGGACGCCTTCTACACGTACTTCACCGACCTGCAGCAGGTGCTGGACAACGACGGCGCCGCGGACATCACCGCGTACGTCAACGAGAAGACGGTCCCCGCGCTCGCGGACATCGACCCGCAGGTCCTCGACGTCCTCAAGCAGGACGGCAAGCTCTACGGGCTGCCGACCAGCAACTACACCATGGGCCTGCTGATCAACCGCAAGCTCTTCGAGGAGGCCGGCCTCGACCCCGACGACCCGCCGACGTCCTGGGACGAGGTCCGTACCGCCGCCAAGGCGATATCCGGCCTCGGCGGCGGCATCAGCGGCTTCGGCGAGTACAGCGCGGGCAACAACGGCGGCTGGCACTTCACCGCCTCGATGTACGGCCTCGGCGGCGACATCGTCTCGGCGGACGGCACCAAGGCCGCGTTCAACGACGACACCGGCCGCGAGTACGTCGAGAACCTCCACGCGATGCGCTGGGAGGACGACAGCATGGGCAAGACCCAGTTGCTCAAGTGGGGCGACCTGCAGAAGCAGATGGCGTCCGGCAAGCTCGGCATGTTCCTCGCCGCGCCCGACGACATCACGTACATGGTCCAGCAACTGGGCGGTGACTACGCCGACTTCGGCATGGGCCCGATGCCCGGCGGCGAGGCGACCCTCTTCGGCGGCAACGACTACCTGATCAAGAAGGGCAGCTCGCCCGACCAGATCAAGGCCGCCCTCGCCTGGCTGAACTTCAAGTTCCTCACCCCGGGCAAGGGCCAGTTCGACTGGGCGCGTACGAAGGCCGACGAGCTGCCCGTCGGGCTGCCCCAGCCGGACTTCTGGAAGGGCGGGAGCAAGCAGCGGGACGACGAGCTGCGCGCCGAGCACTCCACCATGCCGGTCGAGAACTTCCAGCCGTTCCGCGACAACCCTGTCCCCGGCCGCGCCGAGCCGCCCAAGGCCCAGGAGATCTACAAGGTCCTCGACACGGTGATGTCCGGCGTGCTCACCAACGAGGACGCCGACCCCGCCGGGCTGCTCGACACCGCCGAGGACCAGGTCAACCAGGTCCTCGCGAACCAGTAGCCATGGCGGCGCCCACCCTCTCCCGGCCGGCCGCCCCCGCCCAGGGGCGGCCCGCCGGCCGGCGGCGCGCGGGCCGCGAGGACTTCGGCCGCGCGCTGCGCCGCAACCTGACCGCGCACGGCTTCCTCATCGGCGCCGTGCTCTGCTTCACGCTCTTCTCCTGGTATCCGATGGTCAGGGAGTTCATCCTGGCCTTCCAGAAGAACGAGGACGGCGAGACCGTCTGGGCGGGCTGGTCGAACCTCAGCTACGTCTTCAACGACCCGGCCTTCTGGCAGGCGTGGCGCAACACGTTCGCCTTCACCGGGCTCGCGCTGCTCCTCGGCTTCGCCGTGCCGTTCGCCGTCGCCATCGTGCTGAACGAGTTCCGGCACGGCCGCGCGTACCTGCGGGTCCTGGTGTACCTGCCGGTGATGCTGCCTCCGGTCGCCTCCGTGCTGCTCTTCAAGTACTTCTACGACCCGGGCTACGGGCTCTTCAACCGCATCCTGGAGACCTTCGGCCTGCCCGCGCAGGACTGGCTGCAGTCGAGCGACACCGCGATGATCTCCGTCGTCATCGCCGCCACCTGGATGAACATGGGCGCCGCCACGCTGATCTACCTGGCCGCGCTGCAGGGCATCCCGGGCGAGCTGTACGAGGCCGCGGAGCTGGACGGCGCCGGGCTCTTCCGCAAGATCTGGCACGTCACCATCCCGCAGACCCGGCTCATCCTGTCGCTGATGCTGCTGATGCAGATCATCGCCACGATGCAGGTCTTCGTGGAGCCTTTCCTGCTCACCGGCGGCGCCGGCCCGGAGAACTCGACGCTCACCGTCGTCCAGCTCATCTACCAGTACGCCTTCACCTTCAACAACTACGGCAGCGCCGCGGCCCTCGGGGTCGTCCTGATGCTGGTGCTCGCCGTCTTCTCGGCCGCGTTCGTACGCCTCGACCGCGGCAGCGAAGACTGAAGCCGGGAGATCCCAGATGGCCGAATCACAAAGGACGCTGATCTCGCCGGCGGTGCTGGCCAGGCCGCGCGGAAAGGCCCTGTACTGGACCGCCTTCGCGCTGGTCATGGTGGTCTTCACGCTGGCGTTCATCGGGCCGCTGTACTGGATGGTGACCAGCGGGCTGAAGTCCTCGCAGGAGTTCGCGCAAACCCCGCCGACACTGGTGCCGGGCGAGGTGCAGCCGGAGAACTACTCCGAGGCGTGGAGCGTGCTGGACCTGTCCCAACTGCTCCTCAACACCTGCGTGTACGCCTTCGGCGCGCTGGCCTTCCAGCTCGTCTTCGACGTGGCCGCGGCGTATTCGCTGTCCAAGCTCCGCCCGGTGCTGGGCAAGGTCATCCTCGGCGCGATGCTCGCGACGCTGATGATCCCGGCCACGGTGCTCGTCGTACCGCAGTACCTCACGGTGCTCGACGTGCCGGCGGTCGACCGCAACCTCATCAACTCGCCGTGGGTGATCTGGCTCCCGTCGGTCACCAACGCCTTCAACATCTTCCTGCTCAAGCGCTTCTTCGACTCCATCCCCCGGGAGCTGATGGACGCCGCCGCCATGGACGGCGCATCGCCGATGCGCACGCTGCGGTCCATCGTCCTGCCGATGTCCCGGCCGATCCTCGGCGTCGTGTCGATCTTCGCGGTCGTCGCCGTGTGGAAGGACTTCCTCTGGCCGATGCTCACCCTGCCCGACCCGTCGAAGCAGACCCTCAACGTCGGCATCTACTCGCTGGGCACGAGCGTGCCGGAGAACCAGCTCATCGCGGCCCTCGCGATCGCCTCGGTGCCCACGTTGGTGATCTTCCTCGTCTTCCAGCGCAACATCATGCACGGCCTGACCGCCGGCAGCCTCAAGGGCTGACGGTAAGGGCCCTCTTCCTGAACCAGTAGGGATTTCCTGTGAGGGATTCAGTGTCGGATACGAGCTGGTGGCGCGACGCCGCCATCTACCAGGTCTACGTACGCAGCTTCGCCGACGGCGACGGCGACGGCACCGGCGACCTCGCCGGCGTCCGCGCCCGGCTGCCGTACCTCGCCGAGCTGGGCGTGGACGCCATCTGGTTCACCCCGTGGTACGTCTCGCCGATGGCCGACGGCGGCTACGACGTCGCCGACTACCGGGCGATCGACCCGGCGTTCGGCACCCTGGACGAGGCCGAGAAGCTGATCGCCGAGGCCCGCGCCCTCGGCATCCGCACGATCGTCGACATCGTGCCCAACCACGTCTCCGACGCCCACCCCTGGTTCCGCGCCGCGCTGGCCGCCGGGCCCGGCAGCCCGGAGCGCGAGCTGTTCCATTTCCACGCCGGACGCGGCCCGGACGGCGAACTGCCGCCGAACAACTGGCCCTCCCAGTTCAACGGCGAGTGCTGGACCCGGCACGCCGACGGCGACTGGTACCTGCACCTGTTCTCCGAGCGGCAGCCGGACCTCAACTGGGCCCACCCGGCGGTGCGCCGGGAGCACGAGGACGTGCTGCGCTTCTGGTTCGAGCGGGGCGCCGCGGGCGTACGCATCGACTCCGCCGCCCTGCTCGCCAAGGACCCCGAGCTGCCCGACTGGGACGAGGACGACCCGCGCGGCGAGCCCAGCCCGTACGTCGACCGCGACGAGCTGCACGACGTCTACCGCTCGTGGCGGGCCATCGCCGACGAGTACGACGGCGTGCTCATCGGCGAGCTGTGGGTGCCGGAGCCGGAGCGCTTCTCCCGCTATCTGCGCCCGGACGAGCTGCACACCGCGTTCAACTTCGACTTCCTCGCCCGCCCCTGGGACGCCGCCGAGCTGCGCGCGTCCATCGACACCACGCTCGAATACCACGCCCCGGTCGGCGCGCCCGCGACCTGGGTGCTGTGCAACCACGACGTGACCCGCACCGTCACCCGCTACGGCCGCGACGACGCCGACCCGGGCACCGGCTTCGACTTCGCCGCCAAGCGCTTCGGCACCCCGACCGACCTGGTGCGCGGCACCCGCAGGGCGCGCGCCGCGGCGCTGCTCTCGCTCGCCCTGCCCGGCTCCGTCTACCTCTACCAGGGCGAGGAACTGGGCCTGCCGGAGGCGGAGATCCCCCGGGACCGCATCGTCGACCCGATGCACTTCCGCTCCGAGGGCCGCGACCCGGGGCGGGACGGCTGCCGGGTGCCGCTGCCGTGGCGTCCCGGCGGACCGGCGTACGGGTTCAGCGGCCCGGCGGCCGCGGGCGGCCCCGCGGCCGGGGGCACGCCGGCGGCCGGCGACGGCGTCGCACCGGCCGAGCCGTGGCTGCCGCAGCCGGCGGGCTGGGGCACGTACGCCGTCGGGCGCCAGGAGGACGACCCGCGCTCGATGCTGCGCCTCTACCGCGACGCACTGCGGCTGCGCCGCGGCGAGCCGGGGCTCGGCGACGGGCCGATGCGCTGGCTCGACGCCCCCGCCGGCGTGCTGTCCTTCGCCCGCTCCGACGCGTTCGTCTGCGTCGTCAACCTCGCCGCGGAGCCCGCACCGCTCCCGGCCCACCGAGACGTCCTGATCGGCAGCGGCCCCCTGGACGACGGGCGGCTGCCGCGGGACACGGCGGTCTGGCTGCGCATCTAGGACCGCTGCGCCGCGCGGCCGGACCGCCGACCCATTACAACCCCCCACCCACCCCCCACGGGAAGGTACGCCATGCGCAAGGCACGCACAGGAAGGATCATGCTGGCCGCGTCCGTGGCCGCCGCCGCGGTACTCGTCGCCGTGCCCGGCGGCGCCCACGGCGCGCCGAAGGCGGGCGCCGACCTGCCGTTCGTCTCGATCGAGGCGGAGGCGGCGGACACCAACGGCAGCCCCGTCGGCCCCGACTACACCCAGGGCACCCTGGCCTCGGAGTCGTCCGGGCGGCAGGCGGTGCGGCTCGACGCCCGGGGCGAGTACGTCGAGTTCACGCTCACCGCGCCGGCGAACGCCGTGAACGTCGCGTACAGCGTCCCCGACGGCAAGTCCGGCAGCCTCGCCGTCTACGCCAACGGCGCGAAGCTCGACGCGTCGCTCGCCGTCACCTCCACGTACTCGTACATCGACACCCCCTGGATCCCCGGCGCCAAGACCCACCACCTGCTGGACAACGCCCGGGTCAAGCTGGGGCAGGACCTGAAGGCAGGCGACACCGTACGGCTCCAGGCCGACGACCTGGGCGGCGGCCCGTACACCGTCGACGTCGCCGACTTCGAGCAGGTCGCCGCGCCCTCCCAGCCGCCGGCCGGCGCCGTCTCCGTCGTCGGCAAGGGCGCCGACCCGACCGGCGCGGCGGACTCCACCGAGGCGTTCCGCAGCGCCATCGCCGAGGCGAAGGGCGGCGGTACGGTGTGGATCCCGCCGGGCGACTTCACGGTCGGCTCCGAGCTCTCCGGCGTCGAGAACGTCACTCTCAAGGGCGCCGGCGCCTGGCACTCCGTGGTGCACAGCTCCCGCTTCGTCAACCAGTCGGGCTCCGCCGGGAACGCGCACCTCGCCGACTTCGCCGTCATCGGCGAGGTCACCGAGCGGGTCGACGGCAACCCGGACAACTTCGTCAACGGCAGCCTCGGCCCCGGGTCCACGGTCTCCGGGATGTGGCTCCAGCACCTGAAGGTCGGGCTCTGGCTGACCGGCACCAACGACGGCCTCGTGGTCGAGCGGAACCGCTTCCTCGACATGACCGCCGACGGCCTGAACCTCAACGGCAACGCCAAGGGCGTCCGGGTGCGCGACAACTTCCTGCGCAACACCGGCGACGACGCGCTCGCCATGTGGTCGCTCAACGCACCCGACGTGGACTGCGTCTTCGCCGGCAACACCATCTCGCAGCCCAACCTGGCCAACGGCATCGCGATCTACGGCGGCACGGACATCACCGTCGAGAACAACCGCGTCCTCGACACCAACGCGCTCGGCAGCGGCATCGCGATCTCCAACCAGAAGTTCCTGGACCCGTTCCACCCGCTGGCCGGCACCATCACCGTCGCGGGGAACGAGCTGGTGCGCACCGGCGCGATGAACCCCAACTGGAACCACCCGATGGGCGCGATGCGCGTCGACTCCTACGACAGCGCCATCGAGGCGGATGTCAGGATCACCGACACAGTCGTCACCGACAGCCCGTGGAGCGCCTTCCAGTTCGTCTCCGGCGGCGGTACGGGCAAGGCCGTGCAGAACGTCACCATCGACGGCGCCACCGTGGCCGGCGCCGGCAGCGTCGTCGTGCAGGCCGAGACGCAGGGCGCGGTGACCGCCGGCGACGTCACCGCGACGGACGTCGGCGTCGCCGGCGTCTACAACTGCCCGTACCCGGAGGGCAGCGGCACGTTCACACTGACCGACGGAGGCGGCAACTCCGGCTGGGACGGCACCTGGGAGGACTGCTCCGCCTGGCCCGGCCAGGACTGACCCGCTCCCCTACGGCACAGCGCTCCCGCACAGCGCACCACGGCACAGCGGTCCACTCGTCCGGGCTCCCGGTTCACCCCCACGGGCCGGGAGCCCGTCCCCCATGAGAGGAGCACCACCGTGACCACCCGAAGAGCCTTCTTCGCCGGCGCCGCGGGCGCCGGCCTCGCCGCGGCGGGCGGCCTGCCGTCCGCCGCCGCGGCCCCCGCCGCCGGGGCCCGCGCGGCCGGCGCCGCCGGGCCGTCCCCGTACGTGCACGCCTTCTACTACTCCTGGTACGGAAACCCCGAGCACCACGGCTCGTGGGTGCACTGGCAGCAGGGCGGGCACACCCCGCCGGACGACATCGGCGCCGACTTCTACCCCGCCCTCGGCGCATACGACTCCGGCGACTACGACGGTGCCGTCGCGCAGCACATGGCGTGGGCGCGGCAGGCCGGGATCGGCGTGCTGGCGTATAGCTGGTGGGGCCGCGGCGGGTACGAGGACCGGCTCGCGGCCGGCGTGCTGGACGCGGCGGCAACCGCGGGGCTGCAGATCGCCTGGCACATCGAGCCCTACTCGGGGCGCACAGCCGCGTCCGTGGTCGACGACGTGGCGTACCTGGAGGAGAACTACGGCGCCCACCCCGCCTACCACCGGGCGGCGGACCGGGGCGGGCGCTGCGCGTACTACGTCTTCAACAGCCTGAACGTCACCGACTGGGCGCCGATCGCGGCGATCCGGGACAGCGCGCTGGTGATGGCGCAGACCACGGACGTCTCCCGCGTCACGCACTTCGGCGGCATCTACACGTACGACGCCATCGCGGGCGCGAACGACCCGGACTGGGGCGGTGTGGCGGCCTGGTGCCGGCAGAACGGGTACGTGTGGGCGCCGTCCATCGGCCCCGGCTACCTCGACGACCGCGCCGTGCCCGGCAACACCTCGCCGACCGTGGACCGCGCGGACGGCGCGGTGTACGACCGCAGTTGGGGCTACGTGCTGGACCCGGCGAAGGGCGGTCCAGCGGACTGGGTGACGCTCACGTCGTTCAACGAGTGGCACGAGGGCAGCCAGTTGGAGCCGGCCGCCGCGGCGCCGCCGCAGCCGGTCTACGTCACGTACGACGGCGCCTACGGGCGTACGGGCGCGGCGGCCGAGACCGCGTACCTGGACCGGACCCGGCACTGGGTCACCGAGTTCGAGACGGCGTCCGGCCGGGGCTGAGACGGGCCCTGCGCGGGCCTGGGCCCCGGCCGGCTCCCGCCGGGCCGGGGCTCAGGTGTCGATCCGCGAACGGTCCAGGGTGGCCGCCGAGTTGGTGATGAACTCCTTGCGGGGGGCGACCTCGTTGCCCATCAGCAGGTTGAACACCTGCTCGGCGGCGTCCAGGTCGCTGATGTTGATCCGCCGCAGCGTGCGGTAACGCGGGTCCATCGTGGTCTCCGCGAGCTGGTCGGCGTCCATCTCGCCGAGGCCCTTGTAGCGCTGGATGGAGTCCTTGAAGCGCGTGCCCTTGCGCTGCAGGTCGAGCAGGGTCTCGCGCAGCTCGGTGTCCGAGTACGTGTAGATGTACTTGTCCTGGCCCTTCTTGGGCTGGACCAGCTCGATGCGGTGCAGCGGCGGCACCGCCGAGAAGACCCGGCCCTCCTCGACCATCGGGCGCATGTAGCGCTGGAAGAGGGTGAGCAGCAGGGTGCGGATGTGCGCGCCGTCGACGTCGGCGTCGGCGAGGAAGATCACCTTGCCGTAGCGCGCCTGGTCGATGTCGAACGTCCGCCCCGAGCCGGCTCCTATCACCTGGATGATCGCGCTGCACTCGGCGTTCTTCAGCATGTCCGCGACGGACGCCTTCTGGACGTTGAGGATCTTGCCGCGGATCGGCAGCAGGGCCTGGAACTCCGAGTTGCGCGCGAGCTTGGCCGTGCCCAGCGCGGAGTCGCCCTCGACGATGAACAGCTCGGAACGCTCCACGTCGTCGCTGCGGCAGTCCGCGAGCTTGGCGGGCAGCGAGGAGGACTCCAGCGCCGTCTTGCGGCGCTGCGCCTCCTTGTGCTGCCGGGCGGCGATACGGGTACGGGCCGCGGCCACGGCCTTCTCCAGCACGGCCCGCGCCTGCTGCTTGGCGTCCCGCTTGGTGGAGGTCAGGAACGCCTTCAGCTCCTTGGTGACGACCTGCGCGACGATCCGGGAGGCCGCCGAGGTGCCCAGCACCTCCTTGGTCTGGCCCTCGAACTGCGGCTCGGCGAGCCGGACGGTGACCACGGCGGTCAGGCCCTCCAGCGCGTCGTCCTTGACGATGTCGTCCTCGGCGACGCGCAGCAGCTTCATGCTCCGCAGGGCGTCGTTGACCGTGCGGGTCAGGGAGCGCTCGAAGCCGGTGACGTGGGTGCCGCCCTTGGGGGTGGCGATGATGTTGACGAAGGAACGGATCGTGGTGTCGTACCCGGTGCCCCAGCGCAGCGCGATGTCGACGCCGAGGTCACGGGTGACCTCGGTGGGAGTCATGTGCCCGCGGTCGTCGAGCACCGGGACGGTCTCCTTGAACGTCCCCTGCCCGGAGAGCCGCAGCACGTCGCAGACGGGACGGTCGGGGGCGAGGAACTCGCAGAACTCGCTGATCCCGCCGTCGTAGCGGAAGGTCTCCACCGTGTGGCCGGCCTTGTCGGCGGAGCGCTCGTCGCGCACGGTGAGCGTGAGGCCGGGCACGAGGAAGGCGGTCTGCCGGGCGCGCGCGTGCAGGTCGTCGAGCGAGAGCGCGGCGTCCTTGAGGAAGATCTGCCGGTCCGGCCAGAAGCGCACGCGGGTGCCGGTCCTGGTCTTGGGGATCTTCTTGCCCTTGGTCATGCCGCTGGCGGGCTCGAAGGGGGCGTCGGCGCCCTTGCCCGAGAACCGGCCGGGGACCCCGCGGCGGAAGCTCATCGAGTGCGTCCTGCTCGACAGGTCGACCTCGACGTCGAGCCGGGCGGACAGCGCGTTGACCACGGAGGCGCCGACGCCGTGCAGGCCACCGGAGGCCGCGTACGCGCCGCCGCCGAACTTGCCGCCGGCGTGCAGCTTGGTCATGACCACCTCGACGCCGGACAGCCCGGTCTTCGGCTCGACGTCGACGGGGATGCCGCGGCCGTCGTCGTCGACCTGCACGGAGCCGTCGGCGGCGAGCAGCACGTCGATGTTCCGGCAGTACCCCCCAGGGCCTCGTCGACGGAGTTGTCGATGATCTCCCACAGGCAGTGCATGAGGCCGCGGCTGTCGGTGGAGCCGATGTACATGCCGGGCCGCTTGCGGACGGCCTCCAGACCCTCCAGAACGAGCAGGTGCCGCGCGGTGTAGTTGGAGCCGTCGCGCTCGGCGGCGGCCAGCACGGACGGCACGGACGTGTCGGCGGTCACTCAGTTCGCTCCTCGCTGAATTCGGGCCCGGGTGGCGGTGGCGGGCCTCATCTGCCGGTCAGAGGGTACCGAGGCTCTATAGAGCCGGTACGCAGCCACCCGCATGTGACTCGATACTAGTCCCGCTTCGAGTGCATGTTCGATCCCTCGGAGGGGTGATTCGTTTATCACGTTCCCTTACACGCATGAACCATTTAGGCTCCGGGCACGTCCTCATCAACAACCGGCAACCCAGCCGGGGAGGTCAAAAAGGCCCAAAGACGCTCAAAACGGCACAAGCACGACAAGCATTACGGCTCATCCGCCGCCACCTGGCGACATCGGGCCTGGTCAGGAACGCTTTCCCGATCCCGACCCACGAGCGGGAACGTTTTCGGCCTGGTTGGATGTTGACCCTGGTACGACAGCTCGTCGAGCTAGAGAAGAGGCGACGTGACTACTGTTCTGACTCCCGCAAGCCCGCTGACGGCCGCCGACCGGTGCGACCGCTGTGGCGCCCAGGCTTACCTGCGTGTTGTCCTGACGAGCGGCGGCGACCTGCTCTTCTGTGCGCACCACGGCCGTAAGTTCGAGCCGGAGCTCAAGAAGATCGCTGCCGAGATACAGGACGAGACGGAGCGGCTCCAGACCACTCCCGGGTCGGCAGGCGCCGACGAACGCTGACGCGCCGACGTCAGCCCGACGAGCCTCGTGCGGCCCCCGGGCCGGACATGGCGGTCATTCCCACAGGGGGGTGGCCGCCTCGTCGGTTTCCGGGGCGGTACGGGCGCGTACGGCATCGGGCGGCGCGGCGCGCAGGCAAGGCGGGGGCAACGACCCGGCAGGAGGGCCCTGAGGGGCGTCTGCGGTCCTCAGGGGGCCTTGACGGGCCTGTGTGCCACGACGGTCTTCACGGCCGCGGAGATGCGCGTATAGACGCCGGGGCGGCCCTTCTCACCGCAGCCCTCGCCCCACGAGACCAGGCCCACCAGCCGGCCCTTCACGACCAGCGGGCCGCCGCTGTCGCCCTGGCAGGCGTCCGGGCCGCCCCGCATCAGCCCCGCGCAGACCATCGACGCGGCGACGTAGCGGCCGTCGGGACTGCCCGGGTACGCCCGCTCGCAGACCGTGTCCGGCAGCACCTCGACGTCCGCGGCGTGCAGCGTCGTGGGGTAGCTGGCGTTCCCCTCGGTGTCCCCCCAGCCGTAGACCCGCGCCGGGGAGCCCGGCTCGTACGCCGGGTCGTCCGGCTTCTCCGCCAGCTTCAGGAAGGCCGCGGACTCGGCCGGGCGCTTCAGCCGCAGCACGGCGAGGTCGCCGGCGTTGGTCCAGGCGTCGTAGTCCGGGTTCACCCACACCTTTTCGAGGGCGAACTCCTTGCCCTCGGTGCCCGCGAGGTCACCGCGGCCGGCCACGACGGCCAGATCGCGGACCTTGCTCCAGTGCTCGCCCAGGGTCTCCTCGGCGAGGCAGTGCGCGGCCGTGAGCACCACCTTCGGGGAGACCAGCACGCCCGCGCAGAACTGCCCCGACCGCTCGTCGCCGAAGAGCTTCCGGCTGGTCAGCGCGACCGTCCAGGGGCTGTCGCCGATACGCACCGGGTGCCCGCCCACCACCACGCCGTCCGCCGCCGCCGGCGGCGCCTGCCCGAGCATCGCCGGGGGCAGCAGCACCGCGACGGCGGCGGCGATCGAGCGAAGACGCGGGCGCATGGGGTCTCCCTGACGGCGTGAGGCTGGGGCGGTCGTGCACTACAGCCTCATTCAGCAGGGCGCGGGCCGCACGTCAGTCGCGCCGCCCGCGGGACCCCGAGTACCCCGCGCGACCTGCGACGACGCCGGTCCGGCGGGGGCGTGGCATCCGAAGGACCCGCGGCCCCGGGAGGTGCCCGGGGGCCGCGGTCACGGCGCCGCCGGTGCCGCGGCCGGGGACGGCGTCACCGCGGGTGCCGCGGTCGCCGCCGGGGCCGGCAGGTGGCGCAGCCGCTCGGAGGCGAGACAGGCCCGGGTCAGGATGGTCCGTACCTCGTCGGCGGCGCTGCCGCTGCACCGGGCGAGGTAGAAGATCACGATGTTGATGGCGGCCACGGACCCGGCGTAGATGTAGACGTCCTTCGCCGTGCCCACGTAGATCGACAGCCCGATGCCCCAGCAGGCCACGCTGTAGAAGCCGGCCGTCAGCGTCCAACTGTAGAGAGCGTCGAGGCCGGCGATCCGGCCCTGCGGCACCGTGCCCAGTTGCCTGCCGCGGGCCTCGGCGACGGCCGCGCGGGCGAAGACCAGGCAGGCGGCGTTGCACAGCGCGGTGGAGAGGATGCCGATGGCCGTGCAGATGGGCCACCAGTCGCGGTGGAACAGCGTGGTCGACAGCACCAGCACGGCGGGGATCAGGGTGAACAGCCGCATCGCCACCTCGGCCAGGACCGCCCGCCGGCTCAGCCGCCCCTGCTCCCGGCCCGCGACCAGCGGGGTGAGGCCGGCGAAGAGGTTCTGGTAGTACCGGGCGCCGGCCAGCAGGAAGCTCATGCCGACCAGCCGCACCGGCGCGTTGGCCGAGTAGTCGGGGATGGTGTAGCCGTCCAGCCGCAGCCCGTCGAGCAGCGGGAGTTCCTCCTCGCCCGCGCTGTTGGTGCGCTGCAGCAGGGTGATGTAGTTGTTGCCCCAGCTCCAGTTGAGATCGCGCAGCCAGTACGTGATGACGATGCTCGCCGCGACGTACCAGGCCGCGGCCGACAGCCAGGAGAAGAAGAGCAGCCAGCGCACGTGCATGCCGCGGTGCGGGTCGTGGTAGAGCGACTGGGTGCGCCGGATCCGCCACATCTGGAGCTGCTGCCTCGGCGCCCCGGCGAGCGGCGTGTACAGCCGGACGAAGCGGGTGCCGGCGCTCTGCGCCCGGGTCGCCTCGACGGCCGCCAGCTCCTCCTCGTAGAAATGGAGCAACTGCGGATAGAGCCGCTCCCCCGGCACCGGCCGGAACAGCAGCAGCCGGTTCTCCGGGACGGGGTCGGTGAGGTCCTCGATGAACCGCGCCAGCAGCGGCGTCTCGGCGTAGAAGGCGTCGGGTACGGTCACGGCGCGCGCACCGGATCCGGCGGTCTCCCGGTGCTCGCTGCCGATCGCGATGAGGAGCTGCCCGACGGAGTACAGGTCCGCCTGCCGGGGGTCGACCACCATCGTCTCGCTGCGCACCTCGGGCGCCACGAACGCCGCGTCCGGTCCGCCGGAGCCCGGGACGGTGTGGGAATAGAGGTAGTTGACGCCGAGGTCGATGAGGACGAAGCGGCGGTCCCCCGCCCCCGTACCGCCGCCCGGTCCCGAACCCGAGCCGCTGAGGATGATGTTGGACGGCGAGAGGTCGCCGTGACGCAGGCCGCACCGGTCGAGTTCGTCCAGCACCCCCAGCAGCCGGGGCCCGAGGTCGCGCAGGAGATCGAGCCGGATGCGCGTGCTGTCCGGCTGCCGGCTCAGATACTCCGCGAGCGTCTCGCCGGGCACGAAGTCCATGAGGATCCAGCGCCCGCTGCTCGCCCACGCGCGGGCCAGCGGCAGCGCCTCCGTCGCCGCCTCCTCGCCCGCGCGCACGTCGCCGTAGGAGGAGCGGTAGTCGCGGGTGGCCCGGACGATGGTCGGCACCCTCAGGTACGGGTAGACGATGCACTTGAGGGCGAACGGGATACGCCTGCCGTGCGCCTGGCGCAGCGGGAGGCCGGTCAGGATGAACGACGTCGTGCCGTGGCGGTGGAACCGCAGCGTGCCGATGTCGACTTCGCGCCACGCGTCGAGCGTCGCGGCGTCCTCGTCGGCGCTGCCCTCCACGTCCGGAATCGCGACGTCGGGGGCGTACAGCGTCCGTATCGCCTCCCGTACGGCCGGGTCCGCGACCGCCGGTGCGCACAGGGCCGCGCAGTCGTGTGGCGTCCGCTCGCCCTGGTCGTAGCGGCGCTGGTAGGAGTGCGCCAGCGACACCAGGGTGAGGAGGAGCAGGCCGAGATACCCGCCGACCGCCCGGAACTCGGTGCGAAACGATTCCGGGCGGGTGGCGAATTCCGTACGCCAGCGGGTCACCTGTTCGATGACCGATTCCCACGACTGCTCGAACTCGCCGCTAAAGCTGTGCGCCTCGAACGGCAGGCCGAAAAGGACCCGGCTCCAGTCCTCCCGGCCCCACTCGCATAACTCGTTCTCCGCCGGGGTCGCGGCGCCGGCCCCGCCCGGTGCGGGTGAAGTATCGGACAAGGCGCGGATGATCGCGCGGAGATTACGCGCGCTGCCGGTTGTTGGCATCGTCCTTCGTCACGATGGTCAGTTGGGGTACGGCACGAATGCGGCCGTTCTTTATCAGCGCCGGGTCTTTGCCCTCGACGGCGCAGTACATCACCTCGTACCCGCCACGGGCACCGCCGAGAATCCGGCCGGGATCCAGCTCGTGCCGCTTGACCTGCGGCATCCACGACAGGGGCGCGATGTCGAGCACGTACGGGGCGTCGCCCGGCTCCGTCATCCGCCGCTGCAGCATGACGCGCTCGTCCCGGTAGCGCTCGATGGCCTCGCCGTAGCCCCGGCCGAGGCCGTCGCGGATGCGGTCGAGATGGCGGATGGCCCAGCGCTGCGAGACGGACAGCTTCTGCGCGGGCGGCTGGATGGGGCGGGTGCTCAGGGACAGCACGTGCGTGCAGCCGTCCGCCAGCGCCAGCTTGTACGGGTGCGGGGTGAGGACGCCGCCGTCGACGGCCCGGGAGCCGCGGAAGTCGGCGGTGCCGCGCAGCGCGACGGGGAGCCAGGCGCTGGCCACGAGGGCCGCGCGCAGGTCGGCGCGCGAGGTGAAGTCGGTGACGGCTTCGGTGCGGATGTCGTCGACGAGCGTGACGGCGACGTGCAGCCGCGTCGGGGAGGCGATGACCTTCTCGTACCCGAGGGGCTTGACGTTGTCCACGACCTCGAACGCGTAGTCCAGGTCCATGATGCGGCCGCGCAGCACGCGCCGGAAGTCGACGAACGTCCGGGTGGCGAGGTCGTCGTAGTAGATCGAAAGCGGATACCAGGTCTCGCCGTTGAGGAAGTAGGCGCTGTTGATGGCACCGGAAGAAGCGGAATATATGGTGTCGAACGCCTGGTTGAGCCCGCAATCCTCAAGGGCGCAGAGCATGGCCGCCGAGACGACGCCGCGGATGCCGCCCCCCTCGACGGCAAGCCCGATCTTGAGGTCGTCCACGGGCTTGTCGTGCGTATGTCCCTTTTCCCGGCGACGGCGTAAGGCAGTCAGCACAGGATGGTCCGCGTGCCACGGCATGGCACTACTCATGAGTCATGTCCTCCCTGAACATCCGAGATTGTCACGCCCGGCAAGTGGCGTCAATTCCCGGAGAGTTCACGAATTCGTACCGTCTTACGCACCTATCGGGGCCGCGGCGGCACGCGCCGCGCCCCCGGCGAAGGAAAGCGCCCCCGACCCGCGGCAGGGCAGGTCAGGGGCGCTGGAGGCCGCTCGGCTCAGTCGAGGTAGTCGCGCAGCACCTGGGAGCGCGACGGGTGCCGCAGCTTCGACATGGTCTTGGACTCGATCTGGCGGATGCGCTCGCGCGTGACGCCGTACACCTTGCCGATCTCGTCCAGGGTCTTGGGCTGCCCGTCGGTGAGCCCGAAGCGCATGGAGACCACGCCCGCCTCGCGCTCGGAGAGCGTGTCGAGGACGGAGTGCAGTTGCTCCTGCAGCAGGGTGAAGCTGACCGCGTCGGCCGGCACGACCGCCTCGGAGTCCTCGATGAGGTCGCCGAACTCGCTGTCGCCGTCCTCGCCCAGCGGGGTGTGCAGGGAGATGGGCTCGCGGCCGTACTTCTGGACCTCGATGACCTTCTCCGGGGTCATGTCCAGCTCCTTGGCCAGCTCCTCCGGGGTGGGCTCGCGGCCCAGGTCCTGGAGCATCTGGCGCTGCACGCGGGCCAGCTTGTTGATGACCTCGACCATGTGCACGGGGATGCGGATGGTACGGGCCTGGTCGGCCATCGCGCGGGTGATCGCCTGCCGGATCCACCAGGTGGCGTACGTGGAGAACTTGTAGCCCTTGGTGTAGTCGAACTTCTCGACGGCGCGGATCAGACCGAGGTTGCCCTCCTGGATGAGGTCCAGGAAGAGCATGCCGCGGCCCGTGTAGCGCTTGGCGAGGGAGACCACGAGGCGGAGGTTGGCCTCCAGCAGGTGGTTCTTCGCGCGGCGGCCGTCCTCGGCGATGATCTCCAGCTCGCGGCGGAGCTTCGGCGCCAGCTTGTCGGCGGCGGCGAGCTTGTCCTCGGCGAAGAGGCCGGCCTCGATCCGCTTGGCGAGCTCCACCTCCTGCTCGGCGTTGAGCAGGGGGACCTTGCCGATCTGCTTCAGGTAGTCCTTGACCGGGTCGGCGGTGGCGCCGGCCGCGGCGACCTGCTGCGCGGGGGCGTCGTCCTCGTCCTCGTCGGAGAGCACGAAGCCCTCCGCCTCGGCCTCGGCGGGCGGCTCCTCCTTCTCCAGGGAGCCGTCCTCCGGGCCGGCGGCGCCGGACTCGCCGTCCTTGGCCGCGCCCTTCTTGCCGGCCGCCTTCTTGGCCGGGGCCTTCTTCGCCGCGGTCTTCTTGGCGGCCGCCTTCCTGGCGGTGGTCTTCTTGGCGGCGGCCTTCTTCTCCGGCTCGTCCGCCGGGTCGCCCAGGCCCGCGGGCACCGGATCGTCCATGGGGGCCTCCTGGACCGCGTGCGCCGTGGCCGTGGCCGTCGGCTTCTTCGTCGCGGTCTTGGCGGGGACGGCTTGCTTGGCGACCGCCTTCGTGGCGGTCCGTTTCGCCGGGGTCTTCGCCGGCACGCTCTTGCGGGTGCGCTTGGGCGCCTCTGCGGCACTGACCATCAGTGTCACACCCTCCTCTTCGAGGATCTGATTGAGGCTGCGCAGGACGCTCTTCCACTGGGTGGGCGGAATCTGGTCAACCTCGAAGGCACGACGCACGTCATCACCGGCGATCTGCCCTTCGGCCTTCCCCCGCTCGATGAGTGCCATCACGGACTCAGCTTCGGCGATCTCCGGCGGGAGCGTACGGGATGTGCTGGCCGACACGAACAACCTCTCGAAACGATGGGAACGACCGGTGGCGGGGATGGACCACCGGCGTAGAGGCGGAACCGCGATACGTGCGCCACCACCTCTTAGGTCATCGCGCCTTCCCGCACAGCGTTACGCCCAATCCACGTGGCCCAGGTCACAATCTACCGCCACCGGCGCGGCGGCACGAAAGCCGCCCGGCAGGCGCCGGCCCGTCCGGGCGCCCCCAGGGCGTGCGGACGCCCGGGCGGAGCGCGGCGTGCGCCCGCCGTGCGGCGGTTGTGCGCCGGGGGTGCGGGGCGCGCGGGGCTGGTGGGGCCGGGTACGGCCGGGTGGGTGCCCGGGCGGGTGGTCCGGCGGCGTTCCGGGGTCTCCGGGGGTGTCCTGCGGATGTCCGGGGCGGGTGCCCGGGTCGTCTCCGGGGGGTCGGTCTCGTACGGGCCGGAGCGCGGGCGTCGCGGTACGTGCCCGGGTGGCTGCCCGGACGCGTCGTCCGGGGGTCGTCCGGGGGTGTGCCCCGGGGGTCTCCCGGGCCGCCCCTGCGGCGGGGGTGTCCCGGGGCCGCCCCTGCGGCCGGCCGGTGCGACCCGGCCCGGCCGGAGGCCGGCTCGGGTGTCCGGGGCCTCACGCGGTGGGCTCGGGCGCCCGGCGCCGCCAGGCGGTGGGCCGGTCCTGCCGGGGCGCGACGCCGCCGTCCCCCGGCGGGGGCCGGCGGTGCCGGTGCGCGTACCGACGGGGGCGCGGGGCCGGGGCCTCGCGCCCGTACCCCGCCGTCAGTGCTCGCGCGGCGCCGGCACGACGCGGTCGCCCGCGCCGACCTCGGTGTGCACGCCCAGCAACTGCCGCATCGCCGACTCGGCCGCGGCGCCGTCGCCGCTGCCCAGCGCCTCCACGATGTGCACGTGGTGGGTGACGGCCTGCTCGCTCGGGCGGTCGCAGCCGCCGGCGGGGCCGCCGGAGACCTGCAGTGCCGCGGCGACCACGCCGGCCAGGTGCTCCAGCATCCGGTTCCCCGCGACCTGGAGGACCAGCGCGTGGAACTCGGCGTCGGCGCGGGCGAACGTGACCGTGTCGCCCTGCACCAGCGCGTGGCTCATGATCTCGGCCATGTCCGTCAGCCGCTGCTGGACGGCGCCGCGGCCGTGGCCCGCCGCGAGCCTGGCGGCCAGCGGCTCGATCGTCCAGCGCAGCTCGCACAGCTCCCGGCGCTGGTCCTCGCGCTGCGGGCCGAAGGCCCGCCACTCGATGATGTCCGGGTCGAGCAGGTTCCAGTCGCTGACCGGGCGGACCCGGGTGCCGACGTTGGGGCGCGCGCTGACGAGGCCCTTGGCCTCCAGCACGCGCAGGGACTCGCGCACCACGGTGCGCGAGACCTCGAAGCGCTGCCCGATCTCCTCGGGCACGAGCGGGCGGTCGGCGCCCAGATCGCCGGAGACGATCATCTGGCCGAGCTGCTGGACGAGTTGGCCGTGGAGGCCGCGGCCCCGGCTGGTCGCCGCGCGGCGGCCGACGCGGCCGATCTCCGGCTCCCCGGCGTCCCAGGCGGGCGGGGCGGGCGGCGCGGGGGCGGCGGGCGGCGCGGCGGGGCCGGGGGCGGCGGCCGGGGGGACGGGAGCGGCGGGGGCGGCGGCCGCGGGGCCGTCGGGGTACGGGTAGCGGTCCAGATCCCCGTGGCCGGCGAAGCCGGACTCGGAGGAACGGGCCGTCATCATGGTCTGCGCAAGGGTACTCACCAAACCTTTGTCGGCGGACGCCCCGGCCGCCTTGAGGGCTTTGGTGAAAAGCACACGAAAGGGTGATCGCCCAGCGCCCCTCCATTGACGCCGCGGCGACCTCAAACCGGTGGGAAACCGGCTATTCACCAGGCGAGTTGAAAACCTTCCGTACGAAACTCGGACACCCGCTCCGCTCCAGCGCGCGCCCCAGGGACCGGGCGCGGCCCGCGGTCAGGACGTACGCGCCGAGGAGGGCCCCGAGCGACAACACCAGCGCGTGCCCGAAAGGTTGGGCGGGCACGCCGAACACGCCGCCGAGGTGCAGTCCGCTGCCGGGCCTGGGGATGTGCAGCACGCGCATGAGCTGCACCGGAAGTTCCCCGAGGCGGCGTACGGCGCCGGTGTCGGCGAGCGCGTGGATGCCGGGGGCGACGGCGACGGGCACGGTGAGCACGGCGGCAAGCCCCAGCGACGCCGACGTGAACAGCCCGGCGGCCAGCACCCCGGTCCAGGCGCAGCCCACCGTCACGCCCGCCCAGCTCAGCAGTTGCAGACCGCCGTCGGCAGGCATGTCCACGATGTCGCCGAAGAGCACGAGGAGCGCCGTCGCGTCCGCGAGCAGGACCGCGACGAAGAGCAGCAGCGCCACGGCCGTGCTCACGGCGAGCTTGGCGAAGAGCAGGCCGAGGCGGCGCGGCACGGCACCGACGGCCGGGGTGAGCGAGGGGAAGCTGAACTCCTGGCCGAAGGCGTACGCGCCGAGCAGCCCGGCGCCGATCGCGGCGGGCGGCAGCGGGAAGACCGGCGCCCAGCCGGTGAGCATGCGCACGGCGGGGGCGTCGGAGACGGCGGAGCCGCCCGCGGAGTGCGCGAGGAGGGCGGCTCCGGCGACGGAGGCGGCGAGGGTGCCGGCGGCGGCGATGCGGGGCAGCCGGGAGCCGGAGCCGGCACGGCGCAGCTCGTAGCGCAGGGGGTGGGCGGGGCCGGGGAGCCAGCGGCGGCGCAGCGGTCCCGCGAGGGGGGCGTCGTCGGGGCCGGCCACGGGGGCGGGGATGAAGGTGCCGGCGGGCGGGGTGTCGCCGGCGGCCGGCGGCTCGGCGCCGGTGTCAGTGCCGGGTTCTAGGGTGGCCGTGGCGGTGGCGGTGCGGGTGGCCGCGGGCACGGTGGCTGCGGGGACGGCTGCTTCGGGGATGGCGGTGAGGACGGACTCGTGGGAGGAGTCGGTGAGTTGATGGAGCAGGATGCCGTTGCGGTACGCGAGTTCGCCGACGGCCGCGCTGTCCGTCCCGTAGACGGCCAGGACGCCGCCGTCGCGGCGTACCACCTCGATGCGCCGTTCCGGCGTGCTCGCCTGCCGCGTCAGATAACTGGCGAACCGCTCGGACTGCGGCGTCCTGATGAGGACGCAGGGGCGCAGCCGCAGCCGGGCGAAGTCGTCGGCCTCCTCGTCGGCGACGAGCCGGCCGGCCCGCAGGGTCAGCACCCGGTCGGCGAAGCGGGCGGCGACGCGCGGCTGGGCGGTGGCGAGCACGACGCAGACTCCGGCGGCGGCCAGCTCCCGCAGCAGCGCGTAGTAGAACGCCGCCTCGCGGCGCGGGAGATCGCGTACGGGGTCGTCGAGCAGCAGGGAGTGCGGCTGGCCGAGGAGCGCGGTGGCGAGGCCGAGGCGGCGGTCCATGCTGAGGGAGAGGGCGTCGAGCCGGTCGTCGGCGAGCGCGTCGAGGCCGACGTGGGTGAGCAGGGCGTCGGCGCGGGCCGCGGGGACGCCCACGGCGGCGGCGAGCATGCGCAGGTGGCTGAGCACGGTGCGCGCGGGGTGGCCCGCGACGTCGCCGAGCACGGCGCCGACCTCGCGGGCGGGGGCGGGGAGCCGGCTCAGCGGGCGGCCGTCGTACAGCGCGATGCCGCGGCCGCTGTCCAACTGGAGCATGAGGCGCAGCGCGGCGGTCTTGCCGGCACCGGGCTCGCCGAGCAGCGCGGTGACCCTGCCCGCCTCGGCCTCGAACGTGAGGTCGCGCACGGCCGGCGGGCGGCCGCCGCGGGGCCTGCTCGTGAGTCCGATGGCCTGGATCACCGCGCCTCCCTAAATCGGTTGATATCCGACATATAGGGATGATTGCGCAGGAGGCGCGCCGGGACCGGGATTTCACCCCGGGGCGCGGTGCGGCGTCGCGGATGTGTGCTCGTACGACTCGTATGCCCGGAGGGGCGCAATCCGGAGGCCGTCGGCTGGGACAGGGCGCCCGGGGGCTGTGCCGGGCGTGCGGCCCGGGCTTCCCCGGAGTCGGCTGCGCGGACGCGCGGTGGGGAAGGCGGCGAGGCAGAGGGCGTGCCGCCCGCCGGTCCTCAGACCTCGGGGCGCAGCATCGGGGGGTTGAGGATCGTGGCGCCGCCGGCCTGGAAGAGCTGGGCGGGACGGCCGCCCTGACGGGTGGTGGTGCCGCCGGTGGGCAGCAGGAAGCCGGGGGTGCCGGTGACCTTGCGGTGGAAGTTGCGCGGGTCCAGCGCGACGCCCCACACCGCCTCGTACACCCGGCGCAGCTCCCCGACCGTGAACTCCTGCGGGCAGAAGGCCGTGGCAAGCGACGAGTACTCGATCTTCGACCGGGCCCGCTCCACGCCGTCGGCCAGGATCCGGCGGTGGTCGAAGGCCAGCGGCGGGTGCTCCCCGTCGTCGTCGGCGGGGCCGACGAGGGTCTCGACCGGCGCCCACCGGGCGCCGCCGACGTCGCCGCCGGGGCGCGGCGCGGGAAGGTCCGGCGCCAGCACGAGGTGGGCGACGCTCACCACGCGCATCCGCGGGTCGCGCTTCGGATCGCCGTAGGTGGCGAGCTGTTCGAGGTGCGCGGCGTGCGCGGGGGTGTCCTCCTCCACCGGGCCGTGCGCGTGCAGGCCGGTCTCCTCCGCGAGTTCGCGCGCCGCCGCCTCGGCCAGGTCCTCCTCCTCGCGTACGAAACCGCCGGGCAGCGCCCACCGGCCCTGAAAGGGCGCCTCACCGCGGCGGACGATCAGGGCGCTCAGAGCGTGCCGGCGCACGGTGAGCACGACCAGGTCGACGGTCACGGCGAACGGCGGGTAGGCGGACGGCTCGTAGGGGGGCATGGCGGGGATCTTAGTCGTCTGCCTGACGATAATCAGGACTTCCCGGGAGACGGGCCGGACGGGCGGGGCGGCGGCTCAGGAGCCGAGTTGGATGCCGGGGGCGGCCTCTTCGACGACGGCGAGACCGAGGCGGCTGACCCGTACGGCGAAGGGCTCGCCGGCCAGCCGCCAGCCCGTGAGCTGCACCGCGCCCAGCGGGGCCGTGGCAGGCGGACGGGCGGCGACGGTGCCGGCGGGGACGTCGGGGGCGACGCCTGCGAGCGCGGTGAGGATGTGCACCGCGGCGGCGGCCGCGACGGCGGACGGGCGGCAGGCGGCGGGGTGCGGGAGCGGGGCGCCGCCCGCGGTGCGCTGGTCGCCCGCGTACATCTCGGGGAGGTGGTGGCCGAAGTGGCCCGCGGCGTCGAGGAGTCCGCGGAGGAGGGGTCCGGCCTCCTTGTCGTGGCCGGCGGTGAAGAGCCCGGCGACGGCGACGGCGGTCTCGTGGACGTGCACGGCGCCGGCGCGGTGGCCGAAGGGGTTGAAGCCGGGCTCGGCGGCGCCGAGGCTGCGCAGGCCCCAGCCGGAGTCGAGGGCGGGGCCGCCGAGGAGGCGGGCGAGCTGACCGGTCTGCGCCTTGTCGAGGAGGCCGGGTGCGCTGTCGGCGACGGGGAGACCGTTGCCGTCGGCGGAGGCGGGCGTGGCGGAGGCGGGGTTGGCGTTGCCGTTGGCGCGGACGAGGGCGTCGGCGGCGGTCGGCAGGAGGTGGGCGGCGGGGCTGCCGAGGTGGGTGAGCGGACGGCCGTCGGGGGCGAGGGCCGCCGCGGGCCTGCCGCCGGCGACGTCCTCGGTCCAGAAGCCGGCGCGGAACCGCTCGCGCAGGGCCGCGGCCCACTGGCGCCACTCGGCGGCACCGGGACGGCCGCAGGCGTCGAGGAGTTCGGCGCCGAGGAGGGCGGCGCGGTGGGCGTGGGCCTGGGTCTCGCAGCGGTACGGGCCGCCGGGGGCCGGGTCGGGGACGAAGCCGCGGTCGTCCGCGGCGGCGCGCAGCCACGCGAGGCAGCGCTCGGCGGCGGGCAGGAGCCCGCCGAGATCCCGCTCCGGCAGCCCCCAGCGGCGGGCCTCGGCGAGCACGGCGGGAAAGAGGAGGGTGGCCTCGACGCCGGTGGCGGCCGGGGGCAGATGCGGGCCCGCGTCCCTGAGGGTGCCGGGCAGCCGCGCCGGCTCGGGAGCCCCGGCGGCGGGGGCCGCCGGCCAGGTGCGGGCGACGGCGCGGAGGGTGCCGGCGGCCAGGCGCGTACCCAGCGGCAGAAGCATGCGGGCGGCCCAGAGCGCGTCCGCGGGAGCCAGCGCGCAACGCCACGGCACCCCGGCGACGAGGTGCACGTCGGTCGGCTCGGCAGGATCGCGGAGCAGCAGCGTCCGCAGGTCGTCGAGCGCGGTGCCCAGCAACGGGGCGACCCCCGGATCGTCGCCCGCCGCGGCGGCGGCCGGCGGCCACGGCACCGGCGGCAGCTCCCGCGGGCACGCCTGATCCGTACCGATCCGCAGTTCCAGCGTCCGGGACCCGCCCGGCGCCAACTCCAGTTGCCACCGCAGCAACCCGGCCGCGGCGATCACGTCGTCGGGCGGCGGCTCCGCGGTCACCAGGGCCCCCACCCCGGGGGCCCCACCCCCACCCCCTCCCCCTCCGCTGCTTCTTTCGGCGCCCCGCGACCCGCCGCCGGGCGCTGCCGCGGCCCCGCGCCCGCCGCTCCCGTGAGCCGCGCCGCCGCGCACACCGTCTCCACGCGCGGCACCGCCCCGGGCGGCACCGCCATAAGCCTCGGCGCCGCCCTGTGCACCCGTACCGGGCGCGCCACCGCCGGGCGTGGTGCCGGTCCGCGCCGGGGCCGTGGCGCGTGCCCCTCCCCCGGCTTCCGCGGGTGCGGCGTCCGGCTCGCGGCCGGGGTCCGCGAGGGCCGGGAGCGGGCGCCAGCGCAGGCCCGACTCGTGGACGCTGGCCGGGACTTCGCAGCGCTCGTGTCCGGCGGCGACGGCGCTCAACTCGGCGAGGTCCGTGCCCAGCTCGGCCTCCAGCGTCAGGCGCAGCACGCGGGTGGCGCTGCTGTGCAGCGTGATCCGCTCGACCCCGGCGGCGTGCCGCACCCGCTCCACGACCACGGCGGGGTCGGGTCCCGACTCGGCGCCGGTGCGGACCGTGCCCACGAAGCGCACCCGGTCCGCGCCCGACCGGCGCCCCTGTACCGGCAGCGGCTCGACGCCGCCCACCCGCAGCCGCAGCCGTCCGACCAGCCGGCGGCCCGCCCGGTAGAACCCTTCGAGTCCGTGGCCGTCGAGCTGGCCGTGGCGGGCGGAGACGGCGAAGGCCGGCATGGCGACGCAGACGAGCGCGTCGTGCGCGGGGCCGGGCACGGGTGGCCGCTGACGCGGGGGCTGGGGGCTGGGAGACACGCGGCAGTCCTCTCGGGAAGCCGTGGACGGACGAGGCGGCGACCGGCCGCCGCCGTGAGAACGCCCGCAAGCCCCTCCAGGTCACGCCGACGGCCCACCGGCCGCCCCGCACCGCTCTCTCATGCCGTCATCGCTACTCCTTGCTCCGCACGTCGCGGCGCCGGGCGGTGCGGCGCGACGGGCGGCGGCCGGGCGGGCGGCGGGACCCGCGGTTCGACGGCTGGGCCGGCGGCAGGCACAGCGGCCGCGCCCGCGCCCGGGACCGGGACGCCGCCGCGGGCGGCTGGGAGCCCGGCTCCGCCGGCACCGGCGAGGCGGCGGCCTCCTGGGCGCGGCGCTGGCGGCGCAGGGAGCGCCGCAACGGCTCAGGATCCAGGCCCTCGTTGATCGCCTGATGGAGCAGCCGGGCGAACAGGTATTCCGGGTCGGACACCAGGGCGCAGCCGAGGGCGACCCGGGCCGCCGCCTCGTCGCCGCTGGACCACGCCACCCAGCCGGCAAGCGTCAATGGCGCCGCGGCGTGCTCCACATACGCTCCGATGCAGCGACGCGACAGCGCCCGCCACAGCCGCAGCGCGCCCGCCGCCTCTTCGCCCTCCATCCGCTCGGCGGCGCGGTCTCGGGTGAGCCGGTCCTGGAGCCCGACGATGAGGGCCGCGCACTCGTCGTCGGTGAGCAGCCTGTCGTCCCGCTCATCGGTGTCCGCCGCCGCCTCCCCCGCGGGCGGCGGAGCGTCGGTGAGCCGGGCGATCAGCCGGTCCGTCAGCGCCAGGGTCTCGGCGCGCACGGTCTCGCGGCCGGCCTGCTCCAGGATCCGCGGCACGAGCGAGCCGCCGGCCGCGTCGAGCGCCCGCGTCTGCCGGTCGACGTCCGGGTGCCGGGGCGCGATCCTGCCCTCCAGCGCGCGCAGCGACCCGGGCCGCCGCAGGCCCGCATAGGCCGCGGCGGCGGCCATGGCGGAGCTGCCGGGCGGGACCAGCTCGGTGCCCTCCGGCGGACAGCAGCTCTCGTCCGGGCAGAGGTAGGACCAGAAGCGCCCGGCGGAGATGCACAACGCCTCGACGACCGGCACCTCCAGCCGTCCGCAGGCCACGCGGAGCCGCTGGGCGAGCGAGCGGAGCCGCTCCATGACCTCGCGTGGCTGCTCGCCCACGCCGGGGTCCTGGCAGAGGAAGACGACGATGCCGTCCGGCTTGTCGCCCCGCTTCGCGCTGCCCTCGATGAGGCACTCCGCGAGCTGCGCGGCCACGTCCCGCCAGCCGTCCCGGTCCGGCGGAATGCCGAGCCGCAGCCGGCCGCCGAACCGTCCGTGCTCGCCGTGCAGCGCGGCGAGGACGACGCTGTCGTCCGGGTGGAAGCCCATCAGGTACGGCAGGGCGTCCGCCAGCTCGGCCGGGCTGCGCAGCACGACCTGCGTTTCGTTGTGCGTTGTCATGGCTTGAGGGTTTCGTGTCTCCGCGAGATCCGCGACCCCTGTGGATAACTCCTGGCAGGGCCATGCCATCACCCTCCCGGACCTGGGGAATCCGGCCAACCCGCGGGTTGGCCGGTTCGGTTCGGGCTCCCGGCTGCGGCGGCCTCTACGGTGACGCGAGGAAGGCGACGTACGCCGACACGAAGGGGCAAACGCGCCATGGCATCCGACGCGCACGACAGCAACCTCGCTCCCCCGTCGCCCGAGGAGGTCGGTTCCGCGTACGACCGGTTCGGCCCGCTGTACGACCTGACGCAGGGCACCGCCGCCATCCACGTCGGCCGGTGGTCGGCTGACGACGCGGGCCTGCCCGCGACCTCGCTCGGGAAGCTGGCCGACCAGGCGATGAACCGGCAGACCGACTACTACATCGACGCCCTGGCGCCCGGTGAGACCGACCACGTGCTCGACATCGGCAGCGGCACGGGCGGTCCCGCCGTGCGTCTTGCGGAGCGCACCGGCGCGCGCGTCACGGGGATCACCGTCAGCGAGACGCAGGTCGCCCGCTCCCGGGAGCGGGCCGCCGCCGCGTCGCTCACGGACCGCGTGACGTTCGCCCTCAACGACGCGCTGGAACTCCCCTACGAGGACGCGTCGTTCGACGCCGCCTGGGCCATCGACTCCTTCGCCCACATCGCCGACCGGCTGCGCGGACTGCGCCAGGCGTGGCGCGTGCTGCCGCGCGGCGGGCGGTTCCTGATGACGGAGTTCACCCGCCGCGGCGAACCGTCGCGCGCGCAGTTGGACACCTTCCGGCAGGTCTGGACGTCGCCGCCGCCGCTGCCGCTGGCGGACGGGCTGCGGCTGGCGTGCGAGGCGGGCTTCGAGCTCGTGCGGCTGGAGAACCAGACCCACGACGTCATCATGAACGCCGAGGTCATGACGGTTCTCTACCGGGACCACCACGACGAGATCCGGGAGCGCTACGGGCTGGAGACGACGGCGGCGATGGACGCCTCGATCCCGTTGTTCCGCACGTTCGTCCGCGACCACCTCGGCTACTTCGTCTATCTCCTGCGCAAGCCGTAGCGCCGCGGCGGCCGGTGCGGTGCGGCTGCCCGGCGTCATCGCTGCGCTCGCTCAGCCGCTCGCCGCGAGGACCAGCGGCAGCACCGCCTCGGCGCCCGCCCGGCGCAGCAGCCGGGACGCGACGGCGAGGGTCCAGCCGGAGTCGGTGTAGTCGTCGACGAGCAGCACCGGGCCCGGGTTGTCCGCCAGGGCGGCGGCCAGGTCGCCGGAGACGGTGAAGGTGCCGGTCAGGGTGGCGAGCCGCTGCGCGGAGTTGCTACGGCGCACGGCGTGGCCGCCGTCCGGGTCCGCGTACGCCAGCGTGCCGAGATACGGCAGCCGCCCGACGGTGGCGATACCCCGGGCGAGGGAGTCCACCAGCAGCGGCCGGGACGTGGACGGTACGGCGACGACGCCCACCGGCCGCGCCGGGGCGTCCGCCCCGCCCGCCGCCCATCCGCCCGGCGAGCGCGCCCAGTCGGCGAGGACGTCGACCGCGGCCCGCAGCACGTCGTCCGGCACGGGCGCGTCGGGGGTGTTCGGCGCGAGCAGCGGCCGCAGCCTGTTGCCCCAGCCGATGTCGGAGAGGCGGCCCAGGGCCCGCCCGGTGGCGCCCTGCTCCCCCGCCGGGATACGGCCCTTGAGGTCGATGCCCAGCGCGGCCATGCCCGTCGGCCACATCCGGCGCGGCTCGACCTCGGTCCCCGGCCGGTCCAGCTCCTTCTCGGCGCCCGTCAGCGCTTCCGCCGAGACGCCCGCGTCGATCCACGGGCCCGCGCAGTTGTCGCAGCGCCCGCACGGCGCCGCCCCCTCGTCGTCCAACTGCGCGCGCAGGAACTCCATACGGCAGCCCGGCGTGCTCAGGTAGTCCCGCATGGCCTGCTGCTCGGCGGCGCGCTGCCGCGCCACCCACGCGTACCGCTCGGCGTCGTACTCCCACTCGCGGCCTGTGGCCGTCCAGCCGCCCTTGACCCGCCGGACCGCACCGTCGACGTCGAGCACCTTGAGCATCGTCTCCAGCCGCGTACGCCTGAGGTCGACGGCCGCCTCCAGGGCCGGGACGGACAGCGGGCGGCCGGCGTCCGCGAGCGCGGTGAGTGTCTGGCGGACCTGCGCTTCCGGCGGGAAGGCGGTGTCGGCGAAGTAGCGCCAGATGGCCTCGTCCTCCCGGCCCGGCAGCAGCAGTACGTCCGCGTGGTCGACGCCGCGGCCGGCGCGCCCCACCTGCTGGTAGTACGCGATCGGCGAGGACGGCGAGCCGAGGTGGACGACGAAGCCGAGGTCCGGCTTGTCGAACCCCATGCCCAGCGCGGACGTCGCGACCAGCGCCTTGACCCGGTTCGCCAGCAGGTCCTCCTCGGCCTGCAGCCGGTCGGCGTTCTCCGTGCGCCCCGTGTACGAGGCGACGGGGAAGCCGCGCTGCCGCAGAAAGGCGGCGGCCTCCTCGGCGGCGGCGACGGTCAGCGCGTAGACGATCCCGGAGCCCGGCAGCTCGCCCAGGTGCTCGGCGAGCCAGGCGAGGCGGTGCGCCGCGTCGGGCAGCCGGACCACGCCGAGCCGCAGGCTCTCCCGGTCCAGCGGGCCGCGCAGCACGAGGGCCTCGCCGCCGCCGGTGCCGAGCTGCTCGGCGACATCGGCGGTCACGCGCGCGTTCGCCGTCGCGGTGGTCGCCAGCACGGGCACGCCCTCGGGCAGGTCGGCGAGCATCGCGCGCAGCCGGCGGTAGTCGGGGCGGAAGTCGTGGCCCCAGTCGGAGATGCAGTGCGCCTCGTCGACGACGAGGAGGCCGGTGGTGGCCGCCAGCTCGGGCAGCAGCCGGTCGCGGAAGTCCACGGAGTTCAGCCGCTCGGGGCTGACGAGGAGCACATCGGTCTCCCCGCGCTCGACCTCCTCGTGGATGGCGCCCCACTCCTCGGGGTTGGCCGAGTTGATCGTACGGGCCCGGATGCCGGCCCGCGCCGCGGCCTCGACCTGGTTGCGCATCAGCGCCAGCAGCGGCGACACGATCACCGTGGGGCCCCCGCCGCGGCGGCGCAGCAGCGCCGTGGCAACGAAATACACCGCCGACTTGCCCCAGCCGGTGCGCTGCACCACCAGCGCGCGGCGGCGCTCGCGCACGAGGGCGTCCACGGCCTGCCACTGGTCCTCCCGCAGCCGGGCCGTGCCGCCGGGGTCGCCGACGAGTCCGGCGAGAACGGCGTCGGCTTCGGCGCGCAGCTCCTGATCGTCCATGCCCCTATGCAACCCGATGGCACCGACAGTCAGCCACCTCACGCACGGTGATTACTGCTGATACGCAGTTGGTCAGCGGTTGGACAGCCGCGGGACACCGGCCCGCCGACGTCACGAAAGCGGCCAGGCGACCGCCGCCGCGGGGCCCGAAAGCGGCCCGCACCGCAGCCCGTCGGCGGCCGGAGAAGATGGACCTGTCGACAATGCCGCATTGCCGCAGGCCAGTTCGGCGGGGAGAATTGAGGTTCGCTCCCAGCGCCGGCCCGGTCCCCCGGGCTGCTCCACGCTGCGCGCCCACGCCCGTTCGCCCCCGCCGTGCGTTCCGTACGCCCGCAGCCCCCAGGGAGGGCCCTTGGTCTTCGGCCCCGCCACCGGCGACACCGGCCCGTCCGGCCGCATCCTCGAACCTGCCGAGTGGGCCGCGGCAGGCATCCCGCTCCTGCGCAACCCCCGCGAGATCGTCACCGGCCTGCACGCCCGCCACCGGCCACCGCCGCAGACGGCGGTGGTCGCCGTGCTCGACCCCGACGAACGCCTGCGCGCGAGCGCGTCGCTCGCGCGCCGCGACGCGGGCCGCCCGGAGGCCGCACCCGACGGCTGGGCCCTGCGCAACGCGCTGCTGGCCCGGCTCCGCCGGGTCATCCCGCACGACCTGCGCCGCCGCTTCCCGGTCCGTACGGCGGTGCTGCTGTACTGCCGCACCGGGGACGCCGGCTGGACGGAGGAGGACGGCGCGTGGATGTGGGGGCTGCGGGACGCCTGCACGCTGCACGGGCTGCGCTGCGGCGCGTACATCACGCTCACCGGCGGCGGCTGGCAGGTACTGGGCGAGGGCCGCGGCGGCCGCCGCCCGTACGCGGACGGACCGCCGGCGGACGCGGAGTTCACCGCGGACGCCCCCGCGCGGGAGATCGGCACGGCCCCGGGCCCGCGGGCGCTGCAGCCGCCGGAGGCGGCGCAGCAGGAAGCGGACGCGGAACCCACCATCTCGTGGGCGGTCTGAGCGGCCCGCGCTCCGCCCGCGGGCGGAGCGCGGCGATCAGGCCGAGACGCCCAGGACGCCGTTGATGTAGTCCGCGTCGCCGCAGAGGATCAGCAGCGCCGCCGCGCGCGTCATCGCCGCCGGCAGCGCCGCGGCCGTCGCCTCGTCGCCGCCGCCGTTGACGGCGACGACGACCACCGGCCGCCCGGCCAGCCGCTCCGAGGCGGCGGCGGAGGCGTAGAAGACGTCGTCCCCCGCGGCCTCCTGCGCCCAGTAGCCGTCCTCGCCGAACGACAACTCGTGCGCCGCCCACGGGTGCGGATCGCCGGTGGTGAGGACGAGGATCTCGGCCGGCGCGCGGCCGGACTCCAGCAGCAGGTCGACGGCTTCGTCGGCGGCGTCGACGGCACCGTCGGGCGTCGCGGGGATCAGTTGGATCTGCGGACCGGCGGCGGGCCTGCCCTGGCCGCCGGCGGGTGCGGGACGGGCGCCGGGCGCGGTGGCACCGGGGGCACGGCCGCCGGGTCCGGAACGGGAGCCGCCACGCGGCCGTACGGGTCGGGGGCCTGGGATGGGACGAGGGGGCGCGCTGCGGCCCGGGACGCTCTCGTGGGTGGGAGAGTCCTCGGCAGGGAGAGGCATGGGCGCATGTCTATCAAATGGCTGTGACAGGCACATCAGCGGGTGGGCAACTGAAGCAACCGGCGCCCGCGGCCCGCAGCCCCCGCGGCGGCCCCGACGACGGGGCCCGGTACGTCAGATGTCCAGCCCCAACTGCCCGGCCGCTTCCAGCTCCGCGGCCTCGGGTGCGATCCGCGGGCGCTTCAGATGCTGCCACTTGTCCAGCCCGTCCATGTACGCCCAGGAGAGCCGGTGCAGGTCGGTGGGCCCGCACTCCTGGAGGGCGGCCCGGTGCACGGGCGAGGGGTAGCCGGCGTTGTCCCCGAACGCGTACGGCTCGTACTCGGCCCGCACGGCGCCCAGTTCGGCCATGCGCGCGTCGCGGTGGACCTTGGCGAGCACGGACGCGGCGGCGACGGCGACGCACGACTGGTCGCCCTTGATCACCGTACGGACCCGCCAGGGCGCCCCGAGATAGTCGTGCTTGCCGTCGAGGATCACCGCGTCCGGCCGTACGGGCAGCGCCTCCAGCGCCCGGCCCGCGGCGAGCCGCAGGCACGCCGTCATCCCCAGCTCGTCGATCTCCCGCGACGAGGCGTGTCCCAGCGCGTGCGCGGTGACCCACCCTTTCAGCTCTGCGGCCAGTTCCTCGCGCCGCTTGACCGTCAACAGCTTGGAGTCGGTGAGCCCTTCGGGCGCGCGGCGCAGGCCGGTGACGGCCGCGCACACGGTGACCGGTCCGGCCCACGCACCCCTGCCGACCTCGTCGACGCCCGCGACGACCTTGGCGCCGGTGGTGGCGCGCAGGGAGCGCTCGACGCGGTGGGTGGGCGGCTCGTAGGGACTCACAAGGTCAGCTTACGACCCGGCCCGAGCCCGGCTCACGCGCACCCGCGCGGGGCGCCGGCGGCTGCGCGGGGCGCCGGCGGCTTGGCCGCTCCGCGGTCACTGCCCTTGCAGCAGCGGGACCATCACCTGGTCGACCAGCTCGTCCATGTCCTTGTCGCTGAGGTCCCGGCCGGTGGTCTTGTGCCGGTACATCATCATCGCCGGCACCACGTCGAGCACCAGGTCCCCGTTGACCTCGGGCCGCACGTCCCCCCGCTCGACCCCGCGGCGCAGCAGCTCCGCGATCAGCTCCTTGCCGGGGTCGATGATCTGCCCGATGATCACCTCGTGGAACTGCTCGGCCTGCTCGCGGTCGCACTCGTCGAGCACCGCGCGCAGCGCCTGCCCGCCGCTGGAGTACATCCGGTCGCGCAGCGCCCGGCAGAACTCGGTGAGGTCGGCCCGCAGGCTGCCCCGGTCGGGCTGGGTCTCCAGGGGCGGCACCCCGGCCCGTAGCGCGTCCTGGACGAGCTCCGACTTCGACGCCCAGCGCCGGTAGACGGCCGCCTTCCCGGTCTGCGCGCGGGCGGCGACGCCCTCGATGGTCAGACCCTTCCAGCCGGCGACGCCTAGCTGTTCGAGCGCGGCGTCCAGGATGGCGCGCTCGAGTACGTCGCCTCGGCGGCGCATGCCCTGGCTCCGGCCGGTTTCGGTGCACGCTCCGGGAGCGGTCCGGCGCGAACTACCCATATCGGTCTCTCCGTAAGCGGCCATAGTGAACGCTTGCGTTCCTTCGCGAGGGCTCCTACGCTCAACTCATTCAGTGAACGCTGCCGTTCACTCTCTCACACGTATGGGGAACACGGTGACTGCCTCCCAATTAGCGAACGAGCGGGGAAAGGGCAAGGCTCCGCGCGCCGACCAGCGCAACATGGCGCTGCTCGTGATCGCGTCCTGCCAGCTCATGGTCGTTCTCGACGTGTCGGTCGTGAACATCGCGCTCCCGCACATCCAGAACTCCCTTGACTTCTCCACCACCGGCCTGACCTGGGTCGTCAGCGCGTACACGCTCACCTTCGGCGGTCTGCTCCTCCTCGGCGGCCGGGCCGGGGACATCCTCGGCCGCCGCCGCGTGCTCGTCTTCGGCATCGCGATCTTCATCGCGGCCTCGCTGCTCGGCGGCTTCGCGCAGGAGCCGTGGCACCTGCTCGTGGCGCGCGCCGTCCAGGGCGCGGGCGCCGCCATCGCCTCGCCCACCTCGCTGGCACTCGTCACCACCACGTTCCCCGAGGGCCCCGAGCGGAACCGGGCGTTCGGTGTGTTCGCAGCGGTCTCCGCGGCCGGCGGCGCCATCGGCCTGCTGGCCGGCGGCATGCTCACCGAGTGGCTCAACTGGCGCTGGGTGCTCTTCGTCAACGTGCCCATCGGCCTGCTGATCATCCTCGCCGTCCCGCTGTACATCGACGAGTCCGAGCGGCACGCGGGACGCTTCGACATCTCCGGCGCGCTGACGTCCACCGCCGGCATGGCGGCGCTCGTCTACGGGTTCATCCGCGCCGCCGAGGAAGGCTGGCGGGACAGCCTGTCGGTCGGCTCGTTCGCGGCGGCCGCGATCCTGCTCGTGACGTTCGTCTTCGTCGAGCGCCGCGCGAAGGACCCCATCACGCCGCTGAAGATGTTCGCCGACCGCAACCGCTCCGGTTCTTACGTGATCATGCTGAGCCTGGCGGCCGCCTTGTTCGGCATCTTCTTCTACCTGGTGCTGTTCGTGCAGAACGTCCTGGAGTACAGCCCGATCAAGGCGGGCGTGGCGTTCCTGCCGATCTCGGTGGCGATCGTCGCCAGCGCCGGCCTCGTGCAGAAGTTCCTGCCGGTGCTCGGGCCCAAGCCGTTCGTGATCGGCGGCTCGTCCATGACCGCGGTCGCGCTCGCCTGGATGGTGCTGCTGGACACCGACAGCTCGTTCCTGGGCGGGGTGTTCGGACCCGAGGTCGTCTTCGGCTTCGGCATGGGCATGAACTTCGTGACCCTCACCATCACCGCCGTCTCCGGCGTCGCGCAGGACCAGGCGGGCGCCGCCTCCGGCCTGCTCAACGCCACCCAGCAGGTGGGCGGTTCGCTCGGCCTGTCCATCCTGACCACGGTGTACGGCACGGCCAGCAGGGACGAGGCGGAGAAGCAGATACCGGCGTTCGTGGACAAGGCGTCGCCGGAGCAGATAGCGGGCTTCGAGAAGTCCGGCGAACTGCCGCCGCCGTGGAGCAAGGAGGTGCTCACGGTGGGCATGTCCCAGGCGTTCGTCGCCGCTACGGCCATGGTCGTGTTCGCCGTGATCATCGCCGTGGTGGCCATCAAGGTGCGCAAGGCGGAGATCGAGGCGCTGTCCGGCATGGCGGGACCGGGCGCGGGCTGACGCGACGTTCCGGACGCCGGTGGCCCCGTCAGTGGCGGGGCGGGGTCACCGGGTACGGGGGCTCCTGGGGAACCCACTCCGGCAGCGGCTCCACGTGCCGTACCCACTCCGCCGGCGGCGCGCCGGCCGCCGCGCCCGCGAGCACGCCTCCGACGATCGCGCATGTGGTGTCCACGTCCCCGCCGGCCTGCACCGTGGCCCAGAAGGCACCCGTGAAGTCGCCGAGGTGCCGGGCGGCCGACCACAGGGCGAACGGCACGGTGTCGTGCGCGGTGGTGCGGCGGCCGTTGCCCAGCACGGCGGCGACGGTGGCGACGTCGTCGTAGTCGAGCATGTCCCGTGCCCGGCGCAGCCCTTGGCCGACGGCGCTGCGCGGCACGAGCGCGATCACCTGGTCGAGCAGCGCGGCACCATCGGGCCCGGGTGCGCCGTCCGCCGGGCCCGCGGCGGCGTCGCCGGGCCGGTCGGCGGCCAGCGCCGCGGCCGCGGCCACCGCCATGCAGCCGGTGACGGCCTCGCGGTGCTGGTGGGTGACGTACGACGAGACCTCCGCCTGGCGTACCGCCTCCTGGACGTCCCCCGCGTACCAGGCGCCCAGCGGCGCCACCCGCATCGCCGCGCCGTTGCCCCAGGAGCCCTGGCCGTCGAAGAGGGCGGCGGCGAGCCGGCGCCAGTCCTCGCCGTCGCGCACCTGCCGCAGGATCCGGTTCACCGCGCGCCCGTACCCGCGGGGGCCGCCGGCGTTCTGCCGGCCGGCGAACGAGGCCGCCAGCGCGTCCTGTTCGACGCGTCCGTGCGCGGCGAGCACCGCCACCACCGACGCCGCCATCTCCGTGTCGTCGGTCCACCGCCACGGCGCGTGCGGCAGCTCACGGCGGGCCAGGAGCGGAAAGCTGCCGGGCTCCGAGTACCGGGCGCCGAGCGCGTCGCCGACGGCCAGCCCGCGCAGGCTCGCGAGGGCGCGTACGAGGCGCGCGTCGGGCACCCGCGCGCCCGGGCCTTCGGGCGCCCGAGCGCCCCGGCCGGGGCCGGCCGCTGCAGCCGTGCCCGGGGCCGGTTCCTGGGCCGCGCCCGGAGCGGCGGACCGGTCCGGGGACGGGTCCGGCGGCGGGGCGGAAGCGGGGGCCGGTGTCATCTCGGGCACAGCGTAGCGGCCGGGCATCCGGTCAGACGGTCCAGGACTCCACGAGATCCACCACGTCCCCCGCCAGCGCCGCCACGTCCGCCGCGGTCTGCGCGCGCAGCGCCAGCCGCTCCACCCGCTCCTCGCGGTACTTGCCGTGCTCCGCCTTCGCCCACCACAGCGACAGCACCAGGAACTCGCCCTCCCCCGACTGCCCCAGCACCCCCCGCAGCATCCCCGGCGACCCCGCCATCGCCGGGTTCCACACCTTCTCCTGCATCATCGTGAAGTGCTCCACGCGCTCCTCGTGCACCCGGCAGTGCGCGAGCCGCATCACGTCGGCGCCCTCGAACCGGGGCTCGAAGCCCATCTTCACGTCCATCCGGTACTCGAAGAGCCGCACCCGCATGTCGCGGAACGTGCCGAGCTGGGCAGCGGCGAGCCGGTCGTGGGAGCGGGCCATGAAGGAGTCGTACAGCGCGCGGCTCTCCCAGAAGGCAATGAGGTGCACCACACCCTCGCGCGCCCGGCTCCAGCCCCCGCCCTGCCCGAGAAAGCCAGGTTCGCCGGGCAGCCCCGCCCACTTCCGCTGCCCCCGCTCGAAACCCCGGCGGTCCACCACGGTGCAGCGAATCCACTTGACCAGCACCGCGCTATCTTACGGCCTGGTTCAGCGGCGATCACCGGCGTGCGAGCGGCAGTTCACGCCCCCTGGCCGCCGGTCACCGCCGCGGTGATCTCCACTTCCAGCAGCGCGCTGTCCCGGAAGAGCCGGGAAACCTCGACGGTGGTGCTGGACGGCGGCGGGCCGGAGAAGTACCCGCGCCGCACCTCCGCGTACTCGGCGAGCAGGCCCATATCGGTGACGAACGAGCGGATGTTCACGACGTCCGCGAGGGTGCCGCCGTGGGCGGCGAGGATCGCCGCCAGGCTCTCCATCACGTGCCGGGCCTGCGCACGCATGTCCGCGGGGCCGACGACCCGCCCGTCGGCGTCCAGCGCGACCTGCCCGGAGACGAACAGCAGGGCGTCGTCGCCGCCGAGGCCGAGGCGTACGACATGGGAGAAGCTGCCCGCGGGCGGCGGGACGGCGGCGGGGTTGTCGAAGGTCTTCTGCAGCGTCATGTGCCGAAACGCTAGGCGGGCGCCTACTCATCTGACCAACGAATGTCTCGCATGCGTACAATGCGGAAACCGCATGCCTTTGCCCACCCCGGGAGCCGTTGTATGGACACCGCCTGGCTGGAGGTCTTCCGCGCCGTCGCCCGCCACGGCTCCTTCACCGCCGCGGGCACCGAACTGGGCTTCACGCAGTCCGCCGTGTCCCGGCAGATCGCCTCGCTGGAAGCGGAGTTCGGCGCGCCGCTCTTCGACCGGCTGCCCCGCGGCGTACGGCTCACCGAGCAGGGCCGCCACGCCCTCGGCCACGCCGAGGCCGCCCTCGACCGCCTCGCCGACGCCCGGCGCGACCTCGCCGCGCTGGACCGGCTGGCGGCCGGACGACTGCGGCTCGGCTCCTTCGCCACCGCGGACGCCGCCCTCGTACCCCGCGCGCTGGCGGCCTTCGCCACCGACCACCCGGGCGTACGCGTGACGCACGTCGAGGGCTACAGCCGCGACCACGTCGCCGCGCTGGCGGCCGGCGGGCTGGACCTGGCGCTGCTGTCGGGCTACCCGGAGCAGGTGGCGGCGTACGAGGGGGTGGAACTGACGCATCTGCTCGACGACCCGGTGCTCGTCGCGCTGCCGGCCGGCCACCGGCTGGCCGGAAGCAGCCGCCCGCTGCGGCTTGCGGACCTGGCCGGCGAGAGCTGGGTCGCGGGCAGCCAGGCGCCGGAGGAGACGCTGATCAGCGCCTGCCTGCGGCAGGGCTTCCGGCCCCGTATCGACTACGTCGCCCGCGAGTGGACGGCGAAGTTCGGCTTCGTCGCGGCCGGCCTGGGACTGACCCTCGTCCCCGCCCTCGCTGCCGAAGCCCTCCCTCCGGGCGTCACCCTCGCCCCCCTCCACCCCGAGGACGCCCCCACCCGCACAGTCCACACAGCCACCCCCCACACCGCCCATCCTCCATCGGTCAGGGGCTTCCTCCCGTACCTGCAACGGGCAGCCGCGGCGACGAGGACCTGACACCCGCGAACACCGCACCGCCGGAGACGCCTGCGGGAATAGCCATCGGCGCCTCGCCCCGGAGTTCACCGGAACGTGCGTCCGTCACGCCCCGAAAAGCGACGGAGGGGACCGGCCGGTGGCCGGTCCCCTCCGGGACGTGCGGTCAGCTCCGTGGGCGGGTCACGGACCCGGCCGGGTTAGCTGCAGCCGCTGGTCGAGCCGCAGCCCTCGCAGATGTAGCAGCTTCCCGCCCGCTGCATCTTCGTGCCGCAGGAGAAGCACAGCGGTGCGTCCGCCTGGATGCCGAGTTGCATCTCCACCAGCTCCGCCGACGTGTGGGCCTCCTTCGGAGCCGGCTTGGCCTGCTCCGTCGTCACCGGCGGGGTCGGCAGCGGTGCCGGCTCGCGGGGGGCGGACTGGGCCAGGCCCTCGACGTCCAGCTCCTCGTCCGTCGGCTCGTACGAACCCGTCTCCAGGTGCCGCTCGCGCTCCTCCGCCGAGTGGATGCCCAGCGCCGAGCGCGTCTCGAACGGCAGGAAGTCCAGCGCCAGGCGGCGGAAGATGTAGTCGACGATCGACTGCGCCATCCGCACGTCCGGGTCGTCCGTCATGCCCGCGGGCTCGAAGCGCATGTTCGTGAACTTCGAGACGTACGTCTCCAGCGGCACCCCGTACTGCAGGCCCACCGAGACCGCGATCGAGAAGGCGTCCATCATGCCCGCGAGCGTCGAGCCCTGCTTCGACATCTTCAGGAACACCTCGCCCAGCCCGTCGTCCGGGTAGGAGTTGGCGGTCATGTAGCCCTCGGCGCCGCCGACCGTGAAGGACGTGGTGATGCCCGGGCGGCCCTTGGGGAGGCGGCGGCGCACCGGACGGTACTCGACGACCTTCTCCACGGCCTCGCGGATCGTCTCCTCCGCCTTGTCGGCGGCCTTGTCGGCCGCCTTCTTCTTCGCCGACAGCGGCTGGCCGACCTTCGAGCCCTCCACGTACACGGCGAGGGCCTTGACGCCCAGCTTCCAGCCCTGGAGGTAGATCTCCTCGACGTCCGCGACGGAGCTCGTCGCGGGCATGTTGACCGTCTTGGAGATGGCGCCGCTCAGGAACGGCTGCGTCGCCGCCATCATCCGCACGTGCCCCATCGGCGAGATGGAGCGCTCGCCCATGGCGCAGTCGAAGATCTCGTAGTGCTCGGGCTTGAGGCTCGGGGCGTTCACGACGCTCCCGTGCTCGGCGATGTGCGCCACGATCGCCTCGATCTGCTCCTCCTGGTACCCCAGCCGCTTCAGCGCCATCGGCACCGTCTGGTTGACGATCTGCATCGAGCCGCCGCCGACCAGCTTCTTGAACTTCACCAGCGCCAGGTCCGGCTCGATGCCCGTCGTGTCGCACGACATCGCCAGGCCGATGGTCCCCGTCGGGGCCAGCACCGACGCCTGGGCGTTGCGGTAGCCGTGCCTGTCGCCGAGGCGCACCACGTCCTGCCAGGCTTCGGTGGCGGCGGCCCAGACGGGGGTGTCCAGGTCGTCCATGCGCTTGGCCGTGCCGTTGGCGTCCGCGTGCTGCTGCATGACGCGCTTGTGCGCGGTGGCGTTGCGGGCGTAGCCGTCGTACGCGCCGACGGAGGCGGCCAGTTGCGCGGAGCGCTTGTAGGCGGTGCCGGTCATCAGGGAGGTGATGGCACCGGCGAGGGCGCGGCCGCCGTCGGAGTCGTAGGCGTGGCCGGTGGCCATGAGCAGGGCGCCGAGGTTGGCGTAGCCGATGCCGAGCTGGCGGAAGGCGCGGGTGTTCTCGGCGATCTTCTGGGTCGGGAAGTCGGCGAAGGAGATGGAGATGTCCATCGCCGTGATGACGAGCTCGACGACCTTGGCGAAGCGCTCGACCTCGAAGCTCTGCCGGCCGTCGGCGTCCTGCTTGAGGAACTTCATCAGGTTCAGCGAGGCGAGGTTGCACGAGGTGTTGTCCAGGTGCATGTACTCGCTGCACGGGTTGGAGGCGGTGATGCGGCCCGACTCCGGCGCGGTGTGCCAGTGGTTGATGGTGTCGTCGTACTGGATGCCGGGGTCGGCGCAGGCCCAGGCGGCCTCCGCCATCTGCCGGAACAGCTTCTTCGCGCCGATCTCCTCGATGACCTCGCCGGTCATCCGGGCGCGCAGGCCGAACTCCTCGCCGTTCTCGACGGCCTTCATGAAGTCGTCGGTGACGCGCACGGAGTTGTTGGCGTTCTGGTACTGCACGGAGGTGATGTCGTCGCCGCCGAGGTCCATGTCGAAGCCCGCGTCGCGCAGGGCGCGGATCTTCTCCTCTTCCTTGACCTTGGTCTCGATGAACGCCTCGATGTCGGGGTGGTCGACGTCGAGCACGACCATCTTCGCCGCCCGCCTGGTGGCGCCGCCGGACTTGATGGTGCCGGCGGAGGCGTCCGCGCCGCGCATGAAGGAGACGGGTCCCGAGGCGTTGCCGCCGGAGGAGAGCAGTTCCTTGCTGGAGCGGATACGGGAGAGGTTGAGGCCGGCGCCGGAGCCGCCCTTGAAGATCATCCCCTCTTCCTTGTACCAGTCGAGGATCGACTCCATGGAGTCGTCGACCGAGAGGATGAAGCAGGCGCTGACCTGCTGGGGCTGCGGGGTGCCGACGTTGAACCACACCGGCGAGTTGAAGCTGAAGATCTGGTGCAGCAGGGCGTAGGTCAGCTCGTGCTCGAAGATCTCGGCGTCCGCGGGCGAGGCGAAGTACTTGTGGTCCTCGCCGGCCTTGCGGTACGTCTTCACGATCCGGCCGACGACCTGCTTGAGACTGGTCTCCCGCTTGGGGGTGCCCACCGCACCGCGGAAGTACTTGCTCGTGACGATGTTGACGGCGTTGGCCTCCCAGAACTCGGGAAACTCCACGCCGCGCTGCTCGAAGTTGACCGAACCGTCGCGCCAGTTGGTCATGACGACGTCACGGCGAGCCCACTCCACCTCGTCGTACGGGTGCGTACCGGGGGTGGTGTGGATCCGCTCGATGCGCAGGCCCTTGCTCCCCTTGGCGCCGCCCTTGCGGGAACTGCGCGCCGGGCCGCTCGTCGTCTCTGTCATGCCGCCTCCCTATACGGGCGTGAACGCCCTGATGTGCCCGCATCTTCCCGGGCACGGTTCCTGTTCTTGATCTGCTGTTCCGCAGGCGGACGGCGCGCTGCGCCGCGCACCGGCCGGGTGTGGATGACGGGGTGGCCCGCGGTGGGCGTCAGCCGGCCGCTCTGCCGGGTGACGGGACTCCGGGGGCCTCGCCGCGGCCCGGACTGCGGCCGGGGCCGGGCGCGCCGGGGTCGCCCGGCGCGGGAGGTGGGGCCTGGTCGTCCTGTCCGTCTGGGCCGCCGCTGTCGGCGGGGGGCCTGTCCGCGGTCCGCAACTGCGTGATGGCGTCGTCGAAGTCCTCAAGGGAGTCGAAGGCGCGGTAGACGGAGGCGAAGCGCAGGTAGGCGACGAGATCGAGATCCTGCAGCGGGCCCAGTATGGCGAGCCCGACGTCGTGGCTGGAGACCTCGGCGCTGCCGGTGGCCCGGATCGCCTCCTCGACCCGCTGGCCGAGCTGGGCCAGCGCGTCTTCGGTGACGGGGCGGCCCTGGCATGCCTTGCGGACACCCGTGATCACCTTGGCGCGGCTGAAGGGCTCGGTGACCCCGCTGCGCTTGATGACCATCAGGGACGCGGTCTCCACCGTGGTGAAGCGGCGCGAGCAGTCGGGGCACTGCCGGCGGCGGCGGATTGCTGCGCCGTCGTCGGTGGTGCGGCTGTCGACGACCCGGCTGTCGGGGTGCCTGCAGAAGGGGCAGTGCATCGCTCTCCACCCTCCCCTTCTCGCGCACGGCACGTCGGTCCGGCGGCCCCCCGCGGCCCGCCGGAGCAGACCGCAATCATATGGGATGCCCTTCCGGTGAGAGGAAGGGGGACCACAACTTGTGGGCTGCTGACACCCATCTAACCACTAGATCTGGGGTTTGGCTGCCATTGAGAGCCGAGAGCGTGTTGCTGCGCCACGAGACCGGGCGGGGCGCGGGACGGGACACCGCGCGGGACATCGGCAGCCTACGTGAGCCCGCGGACCGCGACACGGGAGGGGCATGGGTGACAAGCTGGACGGCACCCGCAGGGGCGGGCCGGCGCACGGCCCCCCCGCGGCGACAGGCCGGTACGGGGCAGGCGGCGGGCAGCTCTCAGCCATCAGGCCAGCGCTTTACACCCAGTTGATGGACCACGGAAGTAAAACCGAAATATTTCACTCGAACGTGTGTTTGGCGCAACCTTTCGAAAGCAACTACCGTTGGTCTAACGAGAGAGAGACCCGTCTCGAGAGGGGCCCGCCGACGTGACCACTACCGCAGACACCACAGCCATCGCCGCCCACGAACGGCCCCAGCAGGCAGCAGAGCCGCAGCTCACGCCGCCTTCCGGGGACGCCCGTGAGGGCGAGGCACAGCCACCCAAGCGCTCCATGCCCGGGCGCCCGCCGGGCATCAGGGCCGACAGCTCGGGCCTGACCGAGCGGCAGCGCCGGGTCATCGAGGTCATTCGCGACTCGGTGCAGCGCCGTGGCTACCCGCCGTCGATGCGCGAGATCGGCCAGGCCGTCGGCCTCTCGTCCACCTCGTCGGTCGCACACCAGCTCATGGCCCTGGAGCGCAAGGGCTTCCTGCGCCGGGACCCGCACCGGCCGCGGGCCTACGAGGTGCGCGGTGCGGACACGCCCACCACCCAGGCCGCCACCGACACCACGGGCAAGCCCGCCGCGTCGTACGTGCCGCTGGTCGGCCGGATCGCCGCCGGTGGCCCGATCCTCGCCGAGGAGTCGGTCGAGGACGTGTTCCCGCTGCCGCGGCAGCTCGTCGGCGACGGCGAGCTGTTCGTGCTGAAGGTCGTCGGGGACTCGATGATCGACGCGGCGATCTGCGACGGCGACTGGGTCGCGGTGCGCCGCCAGCCGGTCGCCGAGAACGGCGACATCGTCGCCGCGATGCTGGACGGCGAGGCCACGGTCAAGCGGTTCAAGCGCGAGGACGGCCACGTGTGGCTGCTCCCGCACAACGCGGCGTACCAGCCGATTCCCGGCGACGAGGCGACGATCCTCGGCAAGGTCGTCGCGGTCCTCCGCCGGGTCTGAGACCCGGCACGGCATATCCGGGCCCGGGACCTGGCCCCCGGGCCGCCGCCTTGCGCGGCGCGGAGTGTCGCGAACCGGCCGCGGCGGCGGCCGGACACGCGCGCACGGCGGAGGCACGGCCTCGCGTACGACAGGTACACGCGGCGGGTACGGGCGGCGATGCCACCGCCCCCGGCCCGCGCAGGAGTCTGTACGACTCCGGACCGCTCAGGTCTGCCGGGCCAGGCATCCACGGCAGCACAGAGCCACCCCTCCTGCCCGTCCGGCGCTGGTACGCCGGGGCGACTCGGCCCACCGAGGCCGTTTCCGGCGCCGAGCCGGGGCAGCCCCCGGCGCCTTCGGCCCCCCGCGGCTCAGTCCGCCAGCAGGTCCTCGGCGTCCTCGCCCTCCGCCTCCAGCGCCTCACGGACGACGCGGATCGCCAGCCCCTCCCCGTAGCCCCGGCGGGCCAGCATGCCCGCCAGGCGACGGATGCGCTTGTCGCGGTCCAGGCCGCGGGTGGCGCGGAGTTTGCGGGCGACCAGCTCGCGGGCCGTCTCCTCCTCGGTGTCCGCGTCCAGCCGGCCCACCGCCTCGTCGACCACCGGGGCCGCCACGCCCCGGGTGCGCAGTTCGCGCGCGAGCGCGCGGCGGGCGAGACCCCGGCCGTGGTGCCGGGACTCCACCCAGGCGCCGGCGAACGCCGCGTCGTCGATCAGCCCGGCTGCTTCGAGGCGGTCGAGCACGGCCTCCGCCGCCTCGGCGTCGACGTCCCGCTTGGCCAGCGCGTCCGCGAGCTGCTTGCGGGTGCGCGGCGACCCGGTGAGCAGGCGCAGGCAGATCGCCCGCGCCCGTTCCTCCGGGCTGAGCGACGTCTCCCGCACCCGTTCCCCGGACGGCTCCCGCCGGCCGCGCGAGCGCCCCCGCCGGGAGGCCCCGCCGCGCCCGGACCGGCCCGGGTGTCCCGGCCCGCCGTAGCCGTCCGGGTCCTCCTCCGGCCCGTACCCCCCGTCCTCCGGCCGGGCGGCGTCGGGCCCGTCCCCTTCGCCGTACGCCGCCGGGCCGTGCCCGCCCCGCCGACGGCGTCCGCCCGGCGGGGCGGCGCCGTCCTCCGGGCCGCCCCCGAACGGCGGGCGGCCGTCGTCCGGAGGCGGGAGCGGCCAGTCGGTGCGCCGGACCACGGGTCAGCTCTTGGCCGCGGTCTTGGCCGCCTTCGCGGTCTTGGCCGGCGCCGGCACCGTCTTCTTGCCCGCGGGGGCGGCGCCGTCCGCGGCCGCCGCGGGACCGGCAGCCGCGTCCGCACCCGGCTCGCCCTCCGGGTTCTCCTGCTTCGGGCCGATGCCGAGCTTCTCCTTGATCCGCCTCTCGATCTCGTCGGCCAGGTCGGGGTTGTCCTTCAGGAACGTCCGGGCGTTCTCCTTGCCCTGGCCGAGCTGGTCGCCCTCGTGCGTGTACCAGGCGCCGGACTTGCGGATGAAGCCGTGCTCCACGCCCATGTCGATCAGGCCGCCCTCGCGGCTGATGCCCTGCCCGTAGAGGATGTCGAACTCGGCCTGCTTGAAGGGCGGCGCGACCTTGTTCTTCACGACCTTCACGCGCGTGCGGTTGCCGACGGGCTCTGTGCCGTCCTTGAGCGTCTCGATGCGCCGGATGTCCAAGCGCACCGAGGCGTAGAACTTCAGCGCCTTGCCGCCGGTGGTGGTCTCGGGCGAACCGAACATCACGCCGATCTTCTCGCGCAACTGGTTGATGAAGATCGCGGTGGTCTTCGACTGGTTCAGCGCGCTGGTGATCTTCCGCAGGGCCTGGCTCATCAGCCGGGCCTGCAGGCCGACGTGGGAGTCGCCCATCTCGCCCTCGATCTCCGCACGCGGCACGAGGGCCGCGACCGAGTCGATGACGATCAGGTCGAGCGCGCCGGAGCGGACGAGCATGTCCGCGATCTCCAGCGCCTGTTCGCCGTTGTCGGGCTGGGAGAGGATGAGGGAGTCGATGTCGACGCCGAGCTTCTTCGCGTACTCCGGGTCGAGGGCGTGCTCCGCGTCGATGAACGCGACCGTGCCGCCGGCCCGCTGCGCGTTGGCCACCGCGTGCAGGGTCAGGGTCGTCTTGCCGGAGGACTCCGGCCCGTACACCTCCACCACGCGGCCGCGCGGCAGGCCGCCCACACCGAGGGCCACGTCCAGCGCGGTCGACCCAGTGGGGATGACTTCCACGGGCTCGTTCGGCCGCTCACCGAGGCGCATCACGGCGCCCTTGCCGAATTGCCGTTCAATCTGGGCGAGTGCGGCGTCGAGCGCCTTCTCGCGGTCAGTCGCTGCCATGGGTTCCACCCGGGATGTCTGAGTCGATCGCTTCACGTCCACGACGCTAGCGCCTGCCACTGACAACACGCCTCGCGTCGGGCCGGCCTGGGGGAAACCCGGGCCGAACCCTCATGGGAACCTATGTTCGATTTTGCTGTCAACCCGCACCGCCGGACCCATCCGCCCCGTGCGTTCCCGTGTCCTGCGCGATCCCGCCGCATCACATCCCGTGGCCGCGCCGACCCGGCGCCGCATAGGTTCGGCCGCATGGCCGACGACTGTTTCGCGCATCCACGGCTCGCCGCGCTCTACGACCCGCTCCACCCCGACCGCCGCGATCTCGACGCGTACCTGCGGCTCACGGACGAGTTCGGCGCCCACCGGGTGCTGGACATCGGCTGCGGCACGGGGGTGTTCGCGCTCCTCCTGGCCCACCGCGGGATCGAGGTCGTCGGCGTCGATCCCGCCCCGGCGTCCATCGACGTCGCCCGGGCCAAACCGGGCGGCGGACGAGTGCGCTGGATCTGCGGCGACGCGACCGACCTCCCGCCGCTGCGGGCGGACCTCGCGACGATGACGGCGAACGTCGCCCAGGCGATCGCCGATCCGCGGGCGTGGGACGAGACCCTGCGCGGGGCGCACGCCGCACTGCGGCCCGGCGGGCACCTGGTCTTCGAGACCCGGGACCCGGCACGGCGCGCCTGGGAGGAGTGGACCCGCGAGCGCTCCTCCCGTGTGACGGAGATCCCGGGCGCCGGCTCCGTCGCGAGCCGGGTCGAGCTGATCGAGGTGGACCTGCCGCTGGTGACCTTCCGCTGGACGTACGAGTTCGCCGCCGACGGCCAGGTGCTGACCTCGGATTCGACGCTGCGCTTCCGCGAGCGGGAGGAGGTCGAGCAGGACCTGGCCGCCCACGGCTACGCGGTGGAGGACGTCCGGGACGCGCCCGACCGGCCGGGAAAGGAGTTCGTGTTCCTGGCCCGGCGTCCGTGAGCGTCAGTCGCGCGTCCACCCGGATGTGATCCGCGCAGGACGGCGCCCGGCCTACGGCTTCTCCTGCCGGTAGTAGCGGGCCGCGCCCTCGTGCAGCTCCAGCGGGTCGGTGAAGACCGCCGTGCGCAGGTCGACCCGCTGGGCGGCGTGCACCACGCGGCCGATCCGGTCCCGGTCCCGTATCACCGTGCTGGTCACGCTCTCCGTCAGCCGCGGGTCCTCCCGGTCGGTGGTGACCAGCAGGTTCGCCACCGCGAGCGTCGGCACGGCGGTGTCGCGCTGGACCGTGGGGTAGGCGTCGGGCGGCATGACCGCGGCGCGGTAGTAGCGGGCCAGTTCGCCCTGGGCGTGGAGGGGGCCGAGGAGGTCACCGAGCGGTACGAGTTCGATCTCGGTCTGCTGCGCCAGGCGCTCGACGGCCTCCGTGGGCAGGCCGCCGGACCAGAAGAAGGCGTCGATCTCCCGTTCGCGCAGGAGTTCCGGCATCGTGTCGAGGCCCTCGCGTACGGCCGTCACGTCCTCGTCGAAGTCGAGCCCGGCCGCCGACAGCAGTCGCCGGGTGATCAGTTGGACGCCGGAGCCGTCCTCGCCGACGCCGACCTTGAGGCCGCGCAGGTCGGCGGTGTGCCGCACGGGCGAGTCGCGCAGGACGACGAGCTGCATGTAGTCGTCGTAGAGCCGGGCCACCGCGCGCAGCCCCTGCCAGCCGGGCAGCCGGTCGCGGCGGTACGTGGCCACGGAGTCGGCGGTGGCGACGGCGAAGTCGGCGCGGCCCGCGGTGACCTTGCGCAGGTTGTCGATGGAGCCCTGGCTGGTGTGCAGACGTACGTCGAGGTCCGGCTCGTCCCGGGCGAGCCCTGCGCGCAGCAGCCGTCCGTACTCCGCGTACACGCCGGAGCGCACCCCCGTCGCGAAGACCACCTTCCCCGCCGGGCTGCCGCCGCCGCCCAGCGGCAGCAGCCACCACAGGAGCAGCCCGAGCACGGCCGCCGTCGCCACGGCGGCCTGCAGTGCTCGGCGCCTGCCGGGGCGGCGCGGGACGAAGGGGACCACGCGGCGATCCTGCCAAACCGGGGCCCGGCACGGCCAGCGCGCCGGACTCCCGGTGGGAGCCCGGCGCGCTGTCGGGCCCGGGTACGGCCCGGCGCCGGGGCGCGGGACCGTACGGTACGGGCGGGCTAGCCGCCGCTCACCTCGTCGAAGACCGCCTCGGCCTCCTTGTCCAGCCGCGGCCCGGCGAGCCAGGTGGCCTGCAGCGGGCCGATGGACGTGACGGACACGAGCTGCTCCTCGCCGTCGTTCGACGCGGTCCAGCCGCCGCCGGAGGCGCCGGCGGTCATGGTGCAGCCGATGCGGTACATCGTGGGCTGCGACGCCTGGATCGACAGCCGGCCCGGCGCGTCGGTGCAGGAGTACAGCCGCCCGCCGTCGTACGGCGCCGCCGCCGGGTAGCCGGTGGCGGTCAGGTCACCGACGTCCTTCACGGCCGGGGCGTCGAACCAGACGGGCACCGCGGCGCCCACGGCCTCCTCCAGGGACTGCCCGCCGCCGTCCTTCGGCTGGACCTTCATCACGGCGAAGTCGTACGGGGCGCCCACGCCGCCCTGCGACTTGCCCTCGGAGATCCACTCGTCGGTCGTACGGGCCTCCTCGGCCCAGAACGTGCCCTTCGGCGCGATGTCGGCCTCGGTCGCCTGCTCGGCCTCCAGCTCGGCGACGGTCTTGCCCTCGGGGTTGAAGGAGGGCACGAAGATGATGTTGCGCCACCAGCCGCCTTCGGAGCCCTTGTGCACGCAGTGGCCGGCGGTGGCCACCAGGTTGGACTTGCCCGGGTTGGCCGGGTCCGCGACCACGGTGCCGGAGCAGACCATGGGGCCCTCGGGGGTGTCGAAGAAGATCTTCCCGGCGGCGGGCTGCGACTCGTCGTACGGCGTGGACGCCTCGACGGCCTCGACGGGCGCCGGCTCCGGGTCGGTGACACCCTGGTCCTCGGACACGTCGTCCTCGTCGACCCGGTTGGGCGGCTGCTCGGCGTCCCACATTCGGTCGGGGTCCCAGAGGTCCTCGATGATCGGGTTGATGAACTCGCGCGCGTCGCGCAGCCAGTCCTCCTTGGCCCAGTCCTCCCAGCCGCCGTCCCTCCACTTGTCGAGGTCGAGGTTCTTCAGGGCGTCCGGGATCCCCTCGGGGAGCGCCAGATCCTTCTCGGGCGCCTGCGACTCCTGCTGTTGCTGCTTGTCGTCGGCGCCGCTGTCACCGTCGCCGTCCTCGCAGGCGCCGGCGGTCAGTGCCAGCGTGACCGCGAGGGCCGCGGCGGCCAGCGCCTTCCTCGGTATACGACGTTTCCCGTTGGCGGGCATGAATAGAATCCCCCAGTTTCTCCGCACAGGTGCCCCGGCGGGACACGAGCCCCCACTATGCCGGTGCCGTTGGGGACGGCCGCACCTGGCCCCGTGGTTCCACCGGGCCCAAGGATCTTGGCGGCGGGCCGTGTTCCGGCGGCGGGTGCGTCGTTGGTAGGGCGGGGGATGCGGACCCGTATCCGGTGCGAGGGGGTGGGGCTGTGCCCGCGGTTCGCGCAGCGGACGTGCACGCGCGCGTCTGCCGTACGCGCCACGCCCCCGCCGCGCCCCCCGCTCCGGGTCCTTCGTCCCTCCTCCCAGGCCCCTCCGTGCGGCCGGGGGACGCTCGATCCCGTACGCGACCCATCCCGAGGTGCACGTCTGTGAACGCGAAGCCCGCCGGCGACGAACTCCCCGCCGGCAGCGGCCGGCCCCCGGTGCACCGGCGGCTGGCCCGGCTCATCGAGCCCGCGGTGCCCCGCCAGTACCGGCGCGGCGCCGAGGGCGGCGGGCAGCCCGAGCCCGACCCGCTGGAGCACCCGGACGCCGGGGCCGCCGCGGACGCGGCCGCCGCCGAGAGCCTGCTGCGCTGCTGGGTGCGCGAACAGGGCGTGGCGGAGCCGGAGAACGGCACGCTGCGGCTGCTGCTGCCCGCCAGCGGGGCGTGCCTGCGCGTCCCGGTGCGGTACTGGTCTGCGGCCGGATGGCACCGCTTCGGGCGGCCCGTGCTGCACGGCGCCCCCAAGGACGCGCCGCCGGTGGACGCGGTGACCCTGGCGTCGCTGCTGAGCCGGGAGGCCGGGTACGACGCCGCACAGGCCGCGGACGCCGGCGGCAGCGGGGCGCGTACCGTGCCCGAGCCGGCCGGCGGTGCCGCCGACCTCGTGGGCCGCGTCGCGGACTCCGTACGCCACACCGCGGTGTTCCTCGCCGCCCGCCGCGCCGGCTCCCCGCCCGCGACCGCGGACCCGTTCCTGACCGGCGAGCAGTCCCTGCTCCTCGGCCACCCCCTGCACCCGACGCCCAAGAGCCGCGAGGGGCTCTCCGAGGCCGAGGCCCGGCGCTACTCCCCCGAGCTGCGCGGCAGTTTCCCGCTGCACTGGCTCGCCGTCCACGACAGCGTCCTCGCCTGCGACTCGGCGTGGACCGAGCGCGGCAAGGGCGTGCCCGCGCGCGAGCTGGCCGCCCGGCTGGCGGGCCCCGGGCTGTTGGTGCCGCCGGGCTGCACGCCGCTGCCCGTACACCCGTGGCAGGTCCGCGAGGTCCGCGAGCGCCCCGGCGTCGCCGCGCTCTTCGACGCCGGACTGCTGCGGGACCTGGGTCCGCACGGCGACCCCTGGCACCCGACCGCGTCGGTGAGGACGCTGTACCGCCCCGGTGCCCCCGCGATGCTGAAGCTCTCGCTCGGCGTGCGGATCACCAACTCCCGCCGCGAGAACCTGCGCAAGGAGCTGCACCGCGGCACGGAGGTGCACCGGCTGCTGCGCGCCGGCCTCGGCAAGGAGTGGCAGGCGTCGTTCCCCGGCGGCTTCCCGGGCGCGCCGGGCTTCGACGTCGTACGGGATCCGGCGTGGCTGGCCGTCGACACCCCCTCCGGCGAGCCGGTCGCGGGTCTGGACGCGGTCGTGCGGCACCAGCCCTTCGCGGCGCAGGACGACGCACTGTGCATCGCGGCACTGACGTCCCCGGTGCCGCGGTCGCCGAAGGGGGCGATGCGCTCCCGTCTGCAGGAGGTCGTCGGGCAGTTGGCGGACCGCACGGGGCAGGGGACGGCGGCGGTGGCCGCGGAGTGGTTCCTGCGCTACCTGGAGGTCGTCGTACGGCCCGTAATGTGGCTGGACTCCGAGGCGGGCGTGGCGCTTGAGGCGCACCAGCAGAACACCGTGCTGCTCCTCGACGCGGACGGCTGGCCGGCCGGCGGCCGGTACCGGGACAACCAGGGGTACTACTTCCGCGAGTCCCGCCGCGTCGAGCTGGAGCGCCGGCTGCCGGGCCTGGGCGCCGCCAGCGACACGTTCGTGCCGGACGACGTGACCGACGAGCGCTTCGCCTACTACGTGGGCGTCAACAACGTCCTCGGCCTCGTGGGCGCCTTCGGCTCCGCGGAGCTGGTCGACGAGCGCGTGCTGCTCGCCGCGTTCCGCCGCTTCCTGGAGCAGTCCGCCGCGGGCGGGGGCCGCTGCGCGCTGGCCGAACGGCTGCTGGGCGGCGGGACGCTGCGCTGCAAGGCCAATCTGCTGACCCGGGTGCACGGCCTGGACGAGCTGGTCGGCCCGGTGGACACGCAGTCCGTGTACGTCACCGTCTCCAACCCGCTGCTCTCCTGACCGCCCCTCGGCTCCCTTCCGTACGACGAGAAGAGGCACCGTGTCACCCGATCCGCCGACCCCCACCAGGCCCCCGGAGCTGCTCCCCGACGACACCATCGACTTCGGCGTCGGCCTCGCCCGGCTCCTCAGGGACGCCGCCCGGTCCCCCGTCCCGTACGACATCAATTGCTGGACGCCCGCCGGCACCCCCGCCGGCCCCTTCCGTCTGGAGCCCGTCGACCCGACCCGGCCGGAGCGCGACCTGACGCTGCTGCACCGCTGGATGAACGATCCGTCCGTGGCCGCCTTCTGGAAGCTCGCTGGCCCCGTCGAGGTCACCGCGCGACATGTCCGCGCGCAGGTGGAAGCGGGGCACAGTGTGCCCTGCTTCGGCGTCCTGGACGGCGTGCGGATGAGCTACTGGGAGGTCTACCGCGCGGATCGCGACCCGCTCGCCCGGTACTACCGCGCGCGCCCGTACGACACGGGGGTCCATCTGCTCCTCGGCGGCGGCGCCGACCGCGGCCGGGGGCTCGGTTCCCTGCTGATCCGCGCGGTGAGCGACCTCGTCTTCGACAACGCCGCGCGGTGCGAGCGGGTGCTCGCGGAGCCGGACGTGCACAACGTGCCGTCGGTCGCGGCCTTCCTGAACGCCGGTTTCCACTTCCAGGAGGAGCTGGCGCTGCCCGACAAGCGGGCGGCGCTGATGGTGCGGGAGCGCGCGCTGCGCGACAGCGACAGCAATGGCGCCGGTGACAGTGAGACCGGCGCCGGGACCGCGCCGCCGCCCGCCCCGCCCCCGAGCCCGCCCGGGCCGCCCCGGCCCGGGCGGCCGTAGGACGGAGAGGAGCCAACGCCCTTGTCCGACGCCGCGAATACCACCCACAGAACCGACTGGGACCTGGCCGCCCGGCGGCTGCTCGCCAAGATGCTGGGCGAGTTCGCCTACGAGGGCATAGTCGCCCCGGAGCCCGACCCGGCACCAGCACCCGGCCCCGGGCCGCGTCCGGGCCCCGCCGACGACGGCCGGTACCCCTACCGCCTCCCCGTCACCGACGAGGTGACCTACCACTTCACCGCCCGCCGCGGCCCGTACGGCCACTGGCGCGTCGACCCCGGCTCCCTGACCCCCGACGGCGACCCGCTGCGCTTCCTCGCGCAGGCGCACGACGGCCTTCTGCAACTGGCCGGCGACACCACCGGCCACCTGATCCGCGAGCTGACCGCCACCCTCGCCGCCGACGTCCGGCTCGCCCGCGGTGCCCCGTCCGCCGCCCGCCTCGCCGACCTCGGGTACGCCGAGCTGGAGGGTCACCAGACCGGCCATCCGTGGCTGGTGGCCAACAAGGGACGCATCGGCTTCTCCGCCGCCGACGCCGCCGTGTACGCCCCGGAGGCCCGCGTCCCCCGGCGGCTGCCGTGGCTGGCGGTGCACCGCTCGCTCGCCGAGTACCGCGGCGTGCCCGCCCTCGCCCGCCCCGAGGACCTGTACGCGCAGGAGCTGGGCGACACCGCGCGCGCGGGGTTCGCCGCCGCGGTGGCCGCGGCCGGCCGGGACCCGGACGCCTACCTGTGGCTGCCCGTGCACCCGTGGCAGTGGGACGAGACCGTCGCCACGCTCTACGCGCCGCAGATCGCCGCCGGGCTCGTGATCCCGCTGCCGCCGGACGCCGGCCCCGCCGACATGTGGCTGCCGCAGCAGTCGGTGCGTACGTTCCTCAACCTCACCCGTCCGCAGGCACGTTCCGTCAAGCTGCCGCTGTCCGTGCTCAACACCCTGGTCTGGCGCGGCCTGCCCACCGAGCGCACCCTCGCGGCCCCCGCCGTCACCCGCTGGGTGCACGGCATGCGGGACGCCGACCCCTTCCTCGCCGAGGAGACGCGCGTCGTGCTGCTCGGCGAGACCGCGAGCGTGACGGTGCGCCATCCGCTCTACGACTCCCTTCGGGGCGTCCCGTACCAGTACCGCGAGCTGCTGGGCTGCATCTGGCGGGAGCCCGTCGGCCCGCTGCTGGACCCCGGGGAGCGGGCCAGGACGCTGGCGGCCCTGCTGTGGACGGACGCGGACGGGCATTCGCTGACGGCCGAGCTGGTACGCCGCTCGGGGCTCACGCCCCGCGCGTGGCTGGCGCGGCTGTTCGCCGCCCTGCTGCCGCCGCTGCTGCACTTCCTGTACCGCTACGGCACCGTCTTCTCCCCGCACGGCGAGAACGCCGTCGTGGTCTTCGACGGCGCGGACGTGCCGGTGCGGCTGGCGGTGAAGGACTTCGTCGACGACGTCAACATCAGCTCCAAGCCGCTGCCGGAGCACGCCGGGATGCCGGGCGACGTACGCCGCACGCTGCTGACGGAACCGCCGGAGTTCCTGCCGCAGTTCATCCACTCGGGTCTCTTCATCGGCGTCTTCCGCTATCTGGCGCCGCTGTGCGCGGACGAACTGGGCGTGCCGGAAGCGGAGTTCTTCGGCCTCGTACGGGCGGAGATCCTGCGCTACCAGCGGCGGTTCCCGGAGCTGAAGGAACGCTTCGCGCTCTTCGACCTGCTGGCGCCGCGCATCGACCGGCTCTGCCTGAACCGGAACCGGCTCTACCTCGACGGCTACCGCGACCGGGCCCGGCGCCCGCACGCCGCCGTCGACGGCACCGTACCCAACCCTCTTCACTCGACGTGACGGCCGTCACTGTCAGTGCCGCCCCTTAGGGTTGCGTGCCATGGCAGACCAGAACGTCCTCGCGCCCGACGAAGGCGCCGGCACCCCCACGCACGACGGCTCCGACGACCGCAGCGAGCTGCGTGAACTGCTCCATGCGGCCGTGGCCGCCGTCGGCGGCGTCGAGCGGGAGGGCCAGGTGGCGATGGCCGAGGCGGTCGCGGAGGCCATCGCGGACGGCTCACACCTGCTGGCGCAGGCCGGGACGGGGACGGGCAAGTCGCTGGGCTACCTGGTGCCGGCCCTGGCGCACGGCGAGCGGGTCGTGATCGCGACGGCGACGCTGGCGCTGCAGCGCCAGCTCGTCGAGCGCGATCTGCCGCGCACCGTGGACGCGCTGCACCCGCGGCTGCGCCGCCGCCCGGAGTTCGCCACGCTGAAGGGGCGGTCGAACTACCTCTGTCTGCACCGGGTGCACGAGGGCGTGCCGCAGGACGACCCGGACCTGGGCGCCGGGCTCTTCGACCCGTTCGAGAGCGCGTCGTCGCAGCCGTCGAGCAAGCTCGGCCAGGATCTGCTGCGGCTGCGCGACTGGGCGGACGAGACGGAGAGCGGCGACCGGGACTCGCTGACGCCGGGTGTCTCGGACCGCGCCTGGTCGCAGGTGTCGGTGTCGGCCCGGGAGTGCCTGGGCGCGGCGCGCTGCGCGTACGGCCCGGAGTGCTTCGCGGAGGCGGCGCGGGAGCGGGCGAAGCTGGCGGAGGTGGTGGTCACGAACCACGCGCTGCTGGCCATCGACGCCCTGGAGGGAGCCCCGGTGCTCCCGTCGCACGAGGTGCTGATCGTCGACGAGGCGCACGAGCTGGTCTCCCGCGTCACCGGTGTGGCCACCGGCGAACTGACCCCGGGGCGGGTCAACCGCGCGGTGCGGCTGTCGGCGAAGCTCGTCAACGAGAAGGTGGCGGACGCCCTGCAGACGGCCGCGGAGAGCTTCGAGCGGCTGATGGAGCTGGCACTGCCGGGCCGCCTGGAGCCGGTCCCCGAGGACCTGGGGTACGCGCTGCTGGCGCTGCGGGACGCCTCCCGTACGGTCATCTCCGCGCTGGGCACGACCCGGGACTCCTCCGTGCAGGACGAGGACGTGGTGCGCCGGCTCGCGCTCGCCTCCGTGGAGAACGTGCAGGAGGTCACCGAGCGGATCACGCAGGGCTCGGAGTTCGACGTGGTGTGGTTCGAGCGGCACGACCGGTTCGGGGCGTCGCTGCGGGTGGCGCCGCTGTCGGTGTCGGGGCTGGTGCGCGAGAAGGTGTTCAGCGACCGGTCGGTGACGCTCACGTCGGCGACGCTCAAGCTGGGCGGCGACTTCGCGGGGATCGGCGCCTCGCTGGGGCTGCCGCCGGAGGGCAGCAGCGAGGAGGGCGCCCCGGTCTGGAAGGGGCTCGACGTCGGCTCCCCCTTCGAGTACCGCAAGCAGGGCATCCTCTACGTCGCCAGGCATCTGGAGCGGCCGGGACGGGACGGCATGCGCAAGGACATGCTCGATGAGCTGGCGGAGCTGGTGGAGGCGGCCGGCGGGCGCACGCTGGGCCTGTTCTCCTCGAAGCGGGCCGCCGAGGTGGCGGCCACGGAGCTGCGCGGCCGGCTCGACGTCCCGGTGCTGCTGCAGGGCGAGGAGACGCTCGGCGAGCTGATCAAGCGCTTCGCGGCGGACGAGGCGACGTGCCTGTTCGGCAGTCTGTCGCTCTGGCAGGGCGTCGATGTGCCGGGCGCCGGCTGCCAGTTGGTGGTGATGGACCGCATCCCCTTCCCGCGCCCCGACGACCCGCTGGCCACCGCGCGGCAGGAGGCGGTGGAGAAGGCCGGCGGCAACGGCTTCATGGCGGTCGCGGCGACGCACGCGGCGCTGCTCATGGCGCAGGGCGCCGGCCGGCTCGTACGCGCCACGGGCGACCGCGGCGTCGTCGCGGTGCTCGACCCGCGGCTGGCGACGGCCCGTTACGGCAGCTATCTCCGCGCCTCCATGCCGGACTTCTGGTACACGACCGACCGCAACCAGGTGCGTCGGTCGCTGGCCGCGATCGACGCCACCGCAAGGTCCGATCGCTCGAATGGGTGATCTGGACCACGCTGGGCGAGAGCCGTACGGCACTGCGTGATGGGCTCGGTAGCATCAAGTACCGGCACGGGAGCCGGTGAGCTGCCGGAGGTGCCGATTGAGCGCAGAGGTCCACAGTCCGGGCAATCCGGCGGGCGGCCCCCGCCGACGCGGCAGGGCCCGCCTCGATCTCCGCCGGCTGGGCCGGGTGGCCCTGCTGGGCGGCGCGTCGTCGCGGGACGGTCTGCCGCACGCTCTGGAGCATGTGGCCAAGGCGCACCGCGGGTTCTATCCCGACGCCGACATCCCCACGCTGCGTACGGCCTATCTGCTCGCCGAGGACGCGCACCGGGGCCAGATGCGCAAGAGCGGCGACCCGTACATCACGCATCCGCTGGCCGTCACCCTGATCCTGGCCGAACTCGGCGCCGAGACCACGACGTTGACGGCCTCGCTGCTCCACGACACGGTCGAGGACACCGAGGTGACGCTCGATCAGGTGCGGTCGGGCTTCGGCGAGGAGGTGGCGTACCTCGTCGACGGCGTCACCAAGCTGGAGAAGGTCGACTACGGGGCCGCCGCCGAGCCCGAGACGTTCCGCAAGATGCTGGTGGCGACCGGCAGCGACGTGCGGGTGATGTCGATCAAACTCGCCGACCGGCTGCACAACATGCGCACGCTGGGTGTGATGCGCCGGGAGAAACAGGTGCGCATCGCGCGCGTCACGCACGACGTGCTGATCCCGCTGGCCGAACGGCTCGGCGTACAGGCGATCAAGACCGAGCTGGAGGACCTGGTCTTCGCGGTCCTGCACCCCGAGGACTACGCGCGCAGCCGTGAGTTGCTGCTCGCGAACGCCGGGCGGCCTGACCCGCTGGAGGAGACCGCGGCCGAGATGCGCGAGATCCTGCACGCGGCGGGGATCACCGCGGAAGTCGCCATCCGGCCGCGGCACATCGTCTCGGTGCACCGGGTGCTGCAGAAGCGCGGCGAGCTGCGCGGGACGGACTTCGGCCGGCTGCTGGTGATGGTGCCGGAGGCGGCCGACTGCTATGCGGTGCTGGGCGAGTTGCACACGTGTTTCAAGCCAGTGCCCGCGGAGTTCAAGGACTTCATCGCGGTACCGAAGTTCAACCTGTACCAGTCGCTGCACACGGCCGTCGCCGACCAGCGCGGGTATGTCGTCGAGACGCTGGTACGCAGCCGGCAGATGCACCGCGTCGCCGAGGCCGGGGTGGTGGCCCTGGCCAGCCCGCTGGCGCGGCCCGCGGCCGGCCAGGTGGGCGACTGGCTGAAGCGGCTGCTGGAGTGGCAGCGCGCCACGCCCGACCCCGACGCCTTCTGGTCCGCCTTACGCGAAGACCTCGCCCCCGACCAGGAGATCACGGTCTTCTGCGACCCGGGCGGGCCGTTGGTGCTCCCAGCGGGCGCCAGTTGCGTGGACGCGGCGTACGCGCGCCACGGGGAGACGGCGCACACCCTGGTGGGCGCGCGCGTCAACGGGCGGCTCGCCGGCCTCGGGACCCGGCTGCGGGACGGCGACGCGGTGACGCTGCTGCTGGCGCCGGAGGCGTCGGGGCCCGCCCCGGAGTGGCTGGACCACGCGCAGACGCCGGCGGCGCGCATCGCGATCACCCGCTGGCTGGGGGACCACCCGTCGGCGCAGCCCGCCGACGCGGCGATCCCCCTCCCGGCCGACTACGTCCCGGCCGCCCCCGCCGCCCCCGGCTCCCTCGTCGCCGACGAGGCCGAAGCCCCCGCCGGCGTACCGGCAGACGACGCACCGGCAGACGACGTACCCGCCGACGGCTTCCCGGCCGACGGCATTCCGCGCGCCGCCGAACCCGCCGTGGCCGAGTTGCCGGACGCCACGCCCCGCCTCGCCCGCTGCTGTACGCCCGTGCCCCCCGACGCCGTCACCGGCTTCGTCATCCGCGGCGGTGCCGTCGTCGCCGTGCACCGGGCGCAGTGCGCCACCGTGGCCCGGATGGCCGCCGCCGGCCGCCGGGAGCTGCGGGTCCACTGGCGTGCGGGCGAGGGCGCACCGCCTGCCGACCTGCGGGTGACGCTCAAGGCGGAGGCGTTCGTACGGGCGCATCTGCTCGCCGACCTCACCGAGGCCATCGCCGCCGAGGGCGTCGCCATCGTCGCCGCCGACGTCGAGCCGCCGCACGAGCAGCGCGTCCGGCACACGTACACGCTGCAGCTCCCCGACCCGGCGGAGCTGCCGGGGCTGATGCGCGCGATGCGCAAGGTGCCCGGGGTGTACGACGTCTCCCGTGCCCAGCACCCCACGGGCGCGGACGAACAGGCGCCCGGGCCGCGCGCCCGCACTCGTTAGAGTGCACCGCTGCCGCGTCGGCGGCGCGCGTAGGCCGCCCGCTGATAGCGGTAGCGCATGCTCAGCTCCGCCCGCCCGCGCCGTCCGCTGCGCCACGTCCTGCTCGCCGCCGCCGTCCTCGCCACCCTGGCCGCCGCACCGGCCGCACCGGCCGCCGTCGGCCGTACCGGCGCACAGGACGTCCCGTCGCCCCGCCCCGCCGGCATCGGCGACCCGCTCTTCCCGCACCTCGGCAACCCCGGCTACGACGTCCTCGGCTACGACATCGCCCTCACCTATCCGGGCCGCAACGACGCCCCCCTGACCGCCCGCACCGAGATCACGGCCCGCGCCACCGACCGGCTGCCCCGCATCAACCTCGATTTCTCCCACGGCACCGTCCGTGACGTCACCGTCAACGGCCGGCCGGCGGCTCACGCACGCGCGGGCGAGGACCTCGTCGTCACCCCCGGGCGCACGCTGCACCCCGGGGAGCCGCTACGCATCGCCGTACGGCACACCAGCGACCCCCGCGGCAACGGCGGCGGCTGGATCCGTACGAAGGACGGGCTGGCGATGGCCAACCAGGCCGACGCCGCCCACCGCGTCTTCCCCGGCAACGACCACCCCGCGGACAAGGCGCGCTTCACCTTCCGCGTCACCGCGCCCAAGGACCTCACGGTCGTCGCCAACGGCCTGCGCCTGGCCCGCGAGCGCGCCGGCGCACGCACCACGTGGACGTACCGCACCGCGCACCCCATGGCCACCGAGCTGGCCCAGGTCTCCATCGGCCGCTCCGCCGTGCTGCGCGGCACCGGCCCGCACGGGCTGCCGCTGCGCCACGTCGTCCCCGAGCGCGACCGGCGCATCGCCCGCCCCGTCGTCGACCGCACGCCCGCACAGATCGCCTGGATGGAGCGGCACGTGGGCCGCTATCCGCTGGAGTCGTACGGCGTGCTGTCCGTGGACGCGCCGCTGAACTTCGCGCTGGAGACGCAGACCCTGTCGGTCTTCGGCCGCGGCTTCCTGCGCGCCGTCGACCAGTACCCGAAGCGCGCCGAGGGCGTCCTCGTGCACGAGCTGGCGCACCAGTGGTTCGGCAACAGCGTGACGCCGCGCAGGTGGTCGGACCTGTGGCTGAACGAGGGCCACGCCACCTGGTACGAGGCGCTGTTCACCGACGAGCTGCACGACCGCGGCAGCCTGGTGCGCCGGATGCGCACGGCGTACGGGCAGTCCGACGGCTGGCGGCGGGCAGGCGGCCCGCCGGCCGCGCCGCGGCGGCCCGCGGACGGCGGCCAACTGGAGCTGTTCCGCCCGGTCGTCTACGACGGCAGCGCGCTGGTGCTGTACGCGCTGCGCCAGGAGATCGGCGCGCCGGCCTTCGAGGAGCTGGAGCGGGCGTGGGTGACGCGCCACCGGGACGGCACCGCGGGCACCGCGGACTTTGTCGCGCTCGCCTCCGAGGTCGCCGGCCGCGACCTGGGGGGCTTCCTGCACGCCTGGCTGTACGACGAGCGCACCCCGCCGATGCCGGGCCACCCGGGCTGGAAGCCGGCGAAGCCCGCGACGACGCCGGAAAAGGCGGCCGCGCCTGCCAAGAACGCTGAGCCCGAGAAGGCCGCCGAGCGGGCGCGCTGAGCCGCCAGGCCCCCGGGGCCGCCGGGGCGTCCCGGCGGGCTTCGCGGGCGGTAAAGCGGGTGACGCCCGTGCGGCAGCGTGCGACCATCGTGGATGCCACGACGCCCGCCGTGCGGGGAATCCTCCCGGTGTGCGAGGCGTTGTCGTAGAGGCAGACGACCGATCTCACAGACAAGGATCCGATGACTTCTCCCACCCACCTTCCCCAGGACGATCAGCGTCTCCCGGAAGGCCTGCGTGCCGACGCCCTCATGGAAGCCGAAGCCGCGTGGAGTCCCGGATCCGACGCCGATCGCGACGGCGATCAGTTCGACCGCGAGGACCGCGCGGCGCTGCGCCGCGTCGTAGGTCTGTCGACCGAGCTGGAGGACGTCACCGAGGTCGAGTACCGGCAGCTCCGGCTGGAGCGGGTCGTGCTCGTCGGCGTGTGGACCTCCGGTACGGCCCGGGAGGCGGAGAACTCGCTGGCGGAGCTGGCCGCGCTCGCCGAGACGGCCGGTGCGGTCGTGCTCGACGGCGTGGTGCAGCGCCGCGAGAAGCCCGACCCGGCGACGTACATCGGCTCCGGCAAGGCACTGGAGCTGCGCGACATCGTGGTCGAGACCGCGGCCGACACGGTCGTCTGCGACGGTGAGCTGAGCCCCGGCCAGCTCATCCACCTCGAAGACGTCGTCAAGGTCAAGGTCGTGGACCGCACCGCGCTGATCCTCGACATCTTCGCCCAGCACGCCAAGTCCCGCGAGGGCAAGGCGCAGGTCGCGCTCGCACAGATGCAGTACATGCTGCCGCGGCTGCGCGGCTGGGGCCAGTCGCTGTCCCGGCAGATGGGCGGCGGCGGCTCGGGCTCCGCGGGCGGCGGCATGGCCACCCGCGGTCCCGGTGAGACGAAGATCGAGACGGACCGGCGGCGCATCCGCGAGAAGATGGCGAAGCTCCGCCGGGAGATCGCCGACATGAAGACCGGCCGGGACGTCAAGCGGCAGGAGCGCAAGCGGCACAAGGTGCCGTCTGCGGCCATCGCCGGCTACACGAACGCGGGCAAGTCCTCGCTGCTCAACCGGCTCACGGGCGCGGGCGTGCTGGTGGAGAACGCGCTGTTCGCCACCCTCGACCCGACCGTGCGCAGGGCGGAGACGCCCAGCGGGCGGCTCTACACACTGGCGGACACCGTCGGCTTCGTCCGGCACCTGCCGCACCACCTCGTCGAGGCGTTCCGCTCCACCATGGAGGAGGTCGGCGACGCCGACCTGATCCTGCACGTGGTCGACGGGTCCCACCCGGCGCCCGAGGAACAGCTCGTCAGCGTGCGCGAGGTGATCCGCGACGTGGGCGCGACATCCGTACCCGAGATCGTGGTGATCAACAAGGCGGACATCGCGGACCCGGACGTGCTGCGCCGGCTGCTGCGCATCGAGCCGCGGGCGATCGCGGTCTCGGCGTCGACCGGCGAGGGCATCGAGGAGCTCAAGGCGCTCATCGACGTGGAGCTGCCGCGCCCGCAGGTCGAGATCGAGGCCGTCGTGCCGTACACGAAGGGCGCGCTCGTCTCGCGCGTGCACGACGAGGGCGAGGTGCTCGTGGAGGAGCACATCGCCGCGGGCACGCTGCTCAAGGCCCTCGTCCACGAGGAACTGGCCGCCGAGCTGAGGCGGTACGCCCCCGCGGGACAGGCCGACTGAGGCGGTCGCCGAAGCCGTAGACTGACGGACGGGCCGCCCCGGCGGCCCGTCCGTGAACCCCCGTCGCCGTTTGGATGATCGCTGGCATGCCCGAGGAAGTCGCACAGCCGCGCACGTACGAGGTCAGGACGTTCGGTTGCCAGATGAACGTCCACGACAGCGAACGGATGTCGGGGCTGCTTGAGGAGGCGGGCTACGTCCGCGCGGAGCCGGACGCCGGCACCGCGGACGTGGTCGTGTTCAACACCTGCGCGGTACGGGAGAACGCCGACAACCGGCTGTACGGCAACCTCGGCCAGCTCGCGCCGAAGAAGGCCGCGAAGCCCGGCATGCAGATCGCGGTCGGCGGCTGCCTCGCGCAGAAGGACCGCGACACGATCGTGAGCCGCGCCCCGTACGTCGACGTCGTCTTCGGCACGCACAACGTCGGCAAGCTGCCGGTGCTGCTGGAGCGCGCCCGGGTGGCCCGCGAGGCGCAGGTCGAGATCGCCGAGTCCCTGGAGGCGTTTCCCTCCACGCTGCCGACGCGGCGGGAGAGCCCGTACGCGGCGTGGGTCTCGGTCTCCGTCGGGTGCAACAACACCTGCACGTTCTGCATCGTCCCGGCGCTGCGCGGCAAGGAGAAGGACCGCCGCAGCGGCGACATCCTCGCCGAGGTCGAGGCGCTGGTGTCCGAGGGCGTCAGCGAGATCACGCTGCTGGGGCAGAACGTCAACGCGTACGGGTCCGACATCGGCGACCGGCAGGCGTTCGGCAAGCTGCTGCGGGCCTGCGGGCGGATCGAGGGCCTGGAGCGGGTGCGCTTCACCTCGCCGCACCCGCGGGACTTCACCGACGACGTGATCGAGGCCATGGCCGAGACGCCGAACGTGATGCCGCAGTTGCACATGCCGCTGCAGTCCGGCTCGGACACGGTGCTGCGGGCGATGCGGCGCTCGTACCGGCAGGAGCGGTACCTGGGGATCATCGACAAGGTGCGGACCGCGATCCCGGACGCGGCGATCACCACGGACATCATCGTGGGCTTCCCCGGCGAGACCGAGGCGGACTTCGAGCAGACGCTGCACGTGGTCCGCGAGGCGCGCTTCACGCAGGCGTTCACCTTCCAGTACTCCAAGCGGCCGGGGACGCCGGCGGCGGAGATGGCCGGGCAGGTGCCGAAGGCGGTCGTGCAGGAGCGGTACGAGCGGCTGGTGGCCCTCCAGGAGGACATCTCCTGGGGCGAGAACAAGAAGCAGGTCGGCCGGGTGCTGGAGGTCATGGTCGCCGAGGGCGAGGGCCGCAAGGACGGCGCCACGCGGCGGCTGTCGGGACGGGCGCCCGACAACCGGCTGGTGCACTTCGCGCGGCCGGAGGAGCCGGTGCGGCCGGGCGACATGGCGACGGTCGAGATCACGTACGCGGCGCCGCACCACCTGCTGGCCGAGGCCCCGCCGCGGGCGGTACGGCGCACGCGCTCAGGCGACGCCTGGGCGGCGCGGCAGGCGGCGCCCGACGCGGGCGGGGCTGGCGTGCTGCTGGGCCTGCCGAAGGTGGGCGTCCCGGATCCGCTGCCGGCCGCGCAGGGCTGCGCGGCGCACTGACCGGCTCCGCCGCGCAGCTCCCCGTACGACGTCCCGAGGGTGCCGCGTGCGGTCTACGCGCGCGTAGATCCCTGCCTCCCCCGGGTGCGGCCTGCCGTGATCGCCGTACGTGCCGGGGCCGCCGGATCCGGGGCGGCTAGGCTGCGGCTCATGCTCGTCGCCGCCGCCTGCTGCCCGTGTCCGCCCCTGCTGGTGCCCGAGGTGGCCTCGGGTGCCGCCGGCGAGCTGGAGGCGCTCAGAGCGGCGTGTATGGACGCCGTGGGGGTGCTGGCGGCGGCGCGGCCGGACGTGCTGGTCGTCGTCGGGCCCGCGGAGGAGTCCGGGCGCGGTCCGTATCCGCAGGGGACCGCGGGATCCTTCCGGGGCTACGGCGTGGATCTGCCGGTACGGCTCGGGCCGGCCGGGGGTGCGGAGCAGGAGCCCGGCGGGCGGGAGCTGCCCCCGTCGCTCGCGGTGGGCGCGTGGCTGCTGGAGCGGGCGGAGTGGGAGGGCCCGCCCGTGGAGGGACTGGGTGTCGGCGAGCCGCTGGCGGGCGAGCGCTGCGCGGCGGCGGGCCGGGAGATCGCCGCGCGGGCCGGGCGGGTGGCGCTGCTGGTGCTGGGCGACGGCAGTGCGCGCCGTACACAGAAGGCCCCCGGCTACTACGACGAGCGCGCCGCCGGCTTCGACGCCGAGGCGGCCCGCGCGCTCGGCGCCGCCGACGCCGCCGCCCTGGCGGCGCTGGACGCGGAGCTGGCCGCGGATCTTCAGGCCGCGGGCCGCGCCTGCTGGCAGGTCGCCGCGGGCGCGGCGGAGGACGCCGCCCTGCGCGGAGCCCTTCTGTACAACGAGGCCCCGTACGGCGTGGGTTACTTCGTCGCCACCTGGTCCTGACGCCCGCCGCCGCGGCGGGCCGGAGGCCGCGGGCCCCGTGCGGGGCCGCGCGCCTCCCCGGCGGTCCTACTTACGGGCCTCGTCGCCCGCGTCGCTGTCCGCGGCCCCCTCGGCCGACTGCTGCTTCGGGATCCCCGCGGCGGCCGCGGCCTCCGCGTTCGCCGGCTCCTCGGTGGCCTCCGGCCGCGCCGCGGTCGCCGTGGCCTCCCCGGCCGGCGGTTCGGCTGCGGGCGCCGGCTCCTTGGCGGCCTGCCCCTCCCCGCTCGATCCGCCGCGACGAAGAAGCTTGGCAAAAACGCCCATCTCTACTCCAAAACTGACTCGCGTGGGCGAAATTCCGCGCCGCCCGGAGCGGCTCATTGCGCCGCCCGGGGGCCCGGTCCGTAAACCGGCGTCCGGAACCTCGGAACGGCAAACGACCCCGAGGACATCCCGTTACGTCACTCGTTCGAGGGGTGTCCCGTTGTTTGCGAGACTTGCCGCGTGACAGAGACCACCCCCCGCCCCCAGGTCGCCGCGGTCGTCGGGGCCACGGCCACCGGAAAGTCCGAGCTCGGGATCGCGCTCGCCCGGCGGCTCGGCGGCGAGATCGTCAACGCCGACTCGATGCAGCTCTACCGGGGGATGAACATCGGCACGGCCAAGCTGACGCCCGCGGAGCGGCAGGGCGTGCCGCACCGCCTGCTCGACATGTGGGACGTCACGGAGACCGCCAGCGTCGCCGCGTACCAGCGCCTGGCCCGCGCCGAGATCGACCGGCTCGGTGCCCTCGGCCGCACCGCGGTGCTCGTCGGCGGCTCCGGACTGTACGTGCGCGGGGCCGTGGACGCCATGGACTTCCCCGGCACCGACCCCGCCGTCCGCGCCCGGCTGGAGGCGGAGCTGGCGGCCGGCGGGCCGGGGCCGCTGCACGCGCGCCTCGCCGCCGCCGACCCCGACGCCGCCGCCGCGATCCTGCCGGGCAACGGCCGCCGGATCGTCCGGGCCCTGGAGGTGATCGAGCTGACGGGCCGCCCCTTCACGGCCAGCCTCCCCGCGCACGAGTCGGTCTACGACACCGTCCAGATCGGCATCGCCGTGCCGCGGCCCGAGCTGGCGGACCGGATCGAGCGGCGCGTGCACCGGATGTGGCGGGCCGGTCTGGTGGACGAGGTGCGGCGGCTGGAAGCGGAAGGGCTGCGTGAGGGCCGTACCGCCGCCAGGGCCCTGGGGTACCAGCAGGTGCTGGCGTTCCTCGCCGGCGAGTGCACGGAAGCGGAGGCCCGGGACGAGACCGTGAGAGCCACCCGGAGGTTCGCGCGGCGGCAGGAGACGTGGTTCCGGCGCGACGCGCGCGTGCACTGGATCAGCGGCTCGGAGGCCGACCGTGACCGCCTTCCGGACACCGCGTGTGACCTACTCGAACGGTCGGTTACAGGCTGATCACGTCATGGCATCGGGACGCCTCGGTGGCATTGCGGGTGTTCCCCGCCGTGCCATCATCGAGGCGAGCTGGGAAGCCTGAAAGTCGCCGGAGGTTGGGAGGGCACGTGGCTATGGAGGCCGGCCCTCGTGACAGTCGACGGGAGCCGCAGGACGACCGGATCGCCGGGCCCGTGGCAGAGCCCGCGGACGACCTCGCGGGGGATCTCACCGACGCGCCGGAGCCTGTGGGCCAGGAGTCGTTCCGCGAGCTGCGTCCGCCGCGGCTGCTCCGCTTCTGGCAGCTCGCCCCCATCGTCGCGCTGGCCGCGCTGGGCTCGCTGATGTTCGCGTTCCCGCTGGCCTTCGAGTTCGGCGGCGGCGGTCCCGTGGTGGCGATGCTCGGGCTGCTCATCAGTTGCTGTGCCGCCGGCTGGGCCATGATGGCCGCGCGCCGGGTGGGGCTGGCGCTGCCGGGGCTGCCGCGGCGCGGCTCGGGGCGGCGGGCGGACTGGCGGATCGCGCTGCTGTACGCGGTGGCGGTGGCGGCGGTCGTCGCGCTGGCCGTCTGGCGGGTGGCCCGGCTGGGCTGACCGGCGCCCGGAGCCCGGTCCCACCCCGTCGCCGGGGCGTTGTCGGCGCGGACGGTTACGATCACAGAGTGAGCACCGCGCAACTGCACTTCCTCAAGGGACACGGCACCGAGAACGACTTCGTGATCGTCCCGGACCCGGCCGGTCTCATCGACCTGTCCCCCGCCGCCGTGGCCCGGCTCTGCGACCGGCGTGCGGGCATCGGCGCCGACGGCCTGCTGCGGGTCGTGCGGTCCGACGCGCACCCGGAGGGGCGGCGGATGGCCGCCGACGCCGAGTGGTTCATGGACTACCGCAACGCGGACGGCAGCGTCGCCGAGATGTGCGGGAACGGGGTGCGGGTCTTCGCCCGCTATCTCCAGCACGCCGGGCTCGCGGAGAGCGGCGACCTGGCGGTCGGCACGCGCGCGGGAGTGCGGCGGGTGCACCTGGCGAAGGACGGTGACATCACGGTCGGCATGGGCCGGGCGGCGCTCGCGGCCGGGCCGGACGCCGAGGTGACGGTCACGGTGGGCGAGCGGAGCTGGCCCGCGCGCAACGTCGGAATGGGCAATCCGCACGCGGTCGCGTTCGTCGCCGACCTCGCGGACGCGGGGCGGCTGTACGAGGCGCCGGGGGTCGCGCCGGCGTCGGCGTATCCCAAGGGTGTGAACGTGGAGTTCGTCGTGGACCGCGGCCCGCGGCACGTGGCGATGCGGGTCCACGAGCGCGGCTCGGGCGAGACCCGCTCGTGCGGTACGGGCGCGTGCGCGGTGGCCGTCGCCGCCGCCCGCCGCGACGGGGTGGACCCGGCGGCGACGGGCCGCCCGGAGACGTACACCGTGGATCTGCCCGGGGGCCGCCTCGTGGTGACCGAACACCCCGACGGCGAGGTGGAGATGACGGGCCCGGCCCTCATCGTCGCCGAAGGCGACACGGCGGCCGGCTGGCTGTAGCCGGCGCCGGGCCGGGGTCCGGCCCCCGGCCCGTCCTGCCGGGCCGCGCTCCCCGCCCGGCTACTCCTCCGCGTCGTCCGGCCGGCCCAGCATCCGGTTCGCGCACAGCCGCATCGACTCCTCGCGCACCCCCGCAAACGCCGCCATCAGATGGCCGTCCGGGCGGACGTAGAGAACCGTGTGCGGCGCCGCGCCCGGGTAGGTCTCCGCGACCAGCAGCCGGGCGCGGGCGGGGAGTTCGCCCACGAGCCGCACCAGCTTCGGCATCAGCCCCGCCTGCAGCCAGCGGCTGCGGTCCCAGACCCGGGTGCCGGGCGCGACCAGCACCACCAGGGGGTCGCCGCCCAACCGTTCGGAGAGCCGGCCCGTCCAACCGTCCGGAGCGATCACTTGGACGTCGTCGACCCGGGCGCCGGGAACCGTGCCCACCTCCACCGTCCCGTCCAGACCCGTCGGCGCCGTGGCGTACACCGGCGGGCCGCCTATGCGGCCGCGCCCCAGGTGCCCGTCCGTCAGCAGCTCCGCCGCCGACTTGCCGCGCACCGCCGCCCGCAGGCCGCCGGCGCGGCGCAGCAGCGGGCGGACCTGGTCGGCGGCGCGCAGCCGGGCGCTGATCGCGCCGCGGCGCTCGGTGACGTAGGTGTCGACGAGGTCGTCACCGGAGTCGTCGCGTCCTGCCTGGTGCCAGACGCGGCCGAGCTTCCAGGCGAGGTTCTCGGCGTCGGCGAGGCCCTCGTCGAGCTGCTGGGTGCCCAGCGAGCCGACGAGGTGCGCGGCGTCGCCGGCGAGCAGCGTGCGGCCGCGGCGCCAGCGGCGGGCGAGCCGGTGGTGGACGGTGTGCACGCCGGTGTCGAGGAGTTCGTACGAGGGGTGGCGGGTGCCCGTCCAGACGCGCAGGGTGGCCTCCAGCCGGGCGACGAGGGCCTCCGGGGTGACGACGCCGCCGCCGGGCGGCAGCAGCCAGTCCAGCCGCCACCGGTCGTCGCCGAGCGGCCTGGCGACGCACTCGGCGCCGGGTCCGCTGCGCGGGGCGCCGCGGTACAGGACGCCTTCGCCGGGCCAGGGCAGGTCGGCCCGTACCGCGGCGACGGCGTGCCGCTCGACGGCCGTGCGGCCGGCGTACGGCACCTCCAGCAGCTTGCGCACGGTCGACCGGGCGCCGTCGCAGCCGACGAGCCAGCTCCCGTGCCACCAGGTCCCGGCCCGGGTGCGGACGTTGACGCCGTACGGCTCCTGCGTCAGCTCCGTCAGCCGGCTGCCGCGGAAGACCTCCACGTGGTGGGAGTTGTCGGCGAGCGCCGCCAGCGTGGTGGTCAGGGCGGACTGCGCGACGTGCAGCGGGGCGGGTCCCGCGGCCTCGCCGAACTCCACCCGCACCTGCGTCCGGCCGCCGCGCAGCACGCGCCAGCCGGCGAGCGGAGCGCCGTGCTCGCGGGTCTCCGCGGCGCCGAGGCGGTCGAGGAACGCGGTGGTGTGCGGGCGCAGCACGGCGGTACGGGCCGGGCGCGGTCCCGCGGGCCTGCCGTCCTCCTCGGCGTCGCCGGCGGGCCGGTCGTCGAGGAGGACGGTGGGGACCGCGTGCCGTGCCAGAGCCAACGACAGGGCGAGCCCGACCGGGCCCGCCCCGACGATGATCACCGGGTCCACGGTGATGCGCCTCCGGCGCCATGGTGCCTACGTACTAAGGGGTGGGGAGCCCGGTGCGCGATCACACGAGGTATGCAACCCACTGCCGCACACCGCAGTCAAGCCGAGGGCTTCCGGCCGCCCCCCTCGCGCTGCCTTCGAGCTACTTACCGACGTCTCTGCGACCGCCCCCGCCGCCGGGGTCGGCATCGCCCTTGAGGACCGATGGAGGCACCCCGCCGGTCGCGATACCCACTCCGCCGCCTACGGCGCCGGTGCTCAGGTCGTCGACCTCCCCGACCCCGACCACCGCGCCGGTGGTCCGCTTGCCGCGCCGGACGACCTTCTCCAGCCAGCTCGCCAGCGAGGTCAGGATGAAGTTCACGACGACGTAGATCGCCGCGACGACGATGAAGCTGGCGAACACGTTGGAGTAGTTGGACGCGAGCGTGCGCCGCTCGACGAGCAGTTCGCTGAAGCCGATCATCGCGCCGCCGAGCGCGGTGTCCTTCACGATGACGACGAGCTGGCTGACGATCGCCGGCAGCATCGCCGTGACGGCCTGCGGCAGCAGCACGTTGCCCATCATCTGGCCCTTGCGCAGGCCGATGGCCTTGGCCGCCTCGGTCTGCCCGCGGGGCAGGGAGAGGATGCCCGCGCGGACGATCTCGGCGAGCACGGAGGCGTTGTACAGCACGAGCCCGGTGACGACGGCGTACAGGGGACGCTGGTCGCTGCTGATGTCGGTGGACTCGGAGTAGAACTGGTTCGCGAACAGCATCAGGAGCAGCACGGGGATGGCGCGGAAGAACTCCACGACCGCGCCCGCCGGCACCCGTACCCACGCGTGGTCGGACAGCCTCGCTATGCCGAACAGCGCGCCCAGCGGCAGCGCGATGAGGAGCGAGAGCCCGGCCGCCTTCAGCGTCTCGCCCAGGCCCGGCAGCAGGTACGTGGTCCACGCCTGGGAGTCCGTGAAGAACGGCTTCCACAGCGCCCATTCGAGCTGGTTCTTCTCGTTCAGCTTGTCGAGGACCCACCACACGCCCAGCGCCAGCACGACGAGGAAGAGCACGGTGTAGACGATGTTGCGCCGCTTGGCCTTCGGGCCGGGGGCGTCGTAGAGAACCGAGCTCATCGCTTGACCGCCACCTTCTTGCCGACCCAGCCGAGGAAGAGCCCGGTCGGCAGGGTCAGCACGACGAAGCCGAGGGCGAAGATGGCCGAGATGAGGAGGAGCTGCGCCTCGTTCTCGATCATCTCCTTCATGAGCAGCGCCGCCTCGGCGACGCCGATGGCCGCCGCCACCGTGGTGTTCTTGGTGAGCGCGATGAGGACGTTGGTGAGCGGGCCGACGACCGACCGGAACGCCTGGGGCAGCACGATGAGGGTGAGCACCTGGGTGAAGCTCAGCCCGATGGCGCGGGCGGCCTCCGCCTGTCCTACGGGCACGGTGTTGATGCCCGAGCGCAACGCCTCACAGACGAACGCCGCGGTGTACGCGGACAGTCCGAGCACCGCGAGCCGGAAGAACTTGGAGTCGAAGTCGAAGCCGGCACCCAAGGTGACGCCGAACACGTCGGACAGGCCGAGGGCGCAGAAGACGATGATGACCGTCAGGGGGATGTTCCGGATGACGTTCACGTAGACGGTGCCGAAGGCCCGCATGAGCGGGACGGGGCTGACCCGCATGCCCGCCAGGATCGTTCCCCAGACGAGGGAGAACAGACCGGACAGCAGGGTGAGCTTCACGGTGACCCAGAACGCGTCCAGAATCTGTGTGTCGTAATCGGAGATGATGTCCAACGTCAGTCCAGCGCTCTCGCCTTAAGTGGACGCGGTGGTGTACCACCCGGGCCGGGCGGCACACCACCGCTCTGACAGTGCGGTCGCACCGCCGCCGGGGCGGCGGTGCGGCGGGGTCACTGCTTGATGTCGCCGATCTTCGGCGCGGGCTCGAAGTCGTAGTTCGCGGGGCCGAGGTTGGCGTCCATGAACTTCTCCCACGAGCCGTCGGAGACCATCTTCTCCAGGGCGGCGTCGATGTCGGTCTTCATCTTGTCGTCGCCCTTTTTGATGCCGACGCCGTAGTTCTCGTTGCTCAGGTTCAGCCCGGCGAGCTTGAACTTGCCCTCGTTGGCGTCCTGGGCGGCGTAGCCGGCGAGGATGGAGTCGTCGGTGGTCAGGGCGTCGATCTGGCCGTTGGCGACGGCGTCGAGGCACTCGGAGTAGCCGGGGCGCTCGGCGAGCTGGGCCTTGGGCGCGATGGTGTCCTTGACGTTCTGCGCCGAGGTGGAGCCGGTGACCGAGCAGAGCGTCTTGCCGTTGAGGTCCTCACCCTTGGTGATGTTCTCGTCGGCGCGGATCAGCAGGTCCTGGTGGGCCAGCAGGTACGGGCCCGCGAAGTCGACCTTCTGCTTGCGCTCGTCGGTGATCGAGTAGGTGGCGGCGATCATGTCGACGTCGCCGCGCTCCAGCATGGTCTCGCGGTCGGCACTGATCGCCTCCTTCCACTCGATCTGGTCCTCGGAGAAGCCGAGTTCCTTGGCCACGTACGTGGCGACGTCGACGTCGAAGCCCGAGTACGAGCCGTCGGGCTCCTTCAGCCCGAGGCCGGGCTGGTCGAACTTGATGCCGATGGTGATGGAGTCCTTGCCACCGCCGCCGCCTTCACCGTTGTCGCCGCTGTCGTCGTCGGAGCCGCACGCGGCCGCGGTGACGGTGAGGGCGAGTGCGCAGGCAGCGGCCGCGCTGACCTTGCGGAGATTCATGGTGAGCATCCTTCTGTCTGGTGTGTTGCCGGCAGCTCAGTGGTGCAGGATCTTCGACAGGAAGTCCTTCGCCCGGTCGCTGCGAGGGTTGGTGAAGAACTGGTCGGGGGTCGTCTCCTCCACGATCTGGCCGTCGGACATGAAGACCACCCGGTTCGCCGCCGAGCGGGCGAAGCCCATCTCGTGCGTGACGACGACCATAGTCATACCGTCCCGGGCGAGTTGCTGCATTACCTCCAGCACCTCGTTGATCATCTCGGGGTCGAGGGCCGAGGTGGGCTCGTCGAAGAGCATCACCTTGGGCTCCATCGCCAGCGCGCGGGCGATCGCCACCCGCTGCTGCTGGCCGCCCGAAAGCTGCGCGGGGTACTTGTCCGCCTGGTTGCCGACGCCCACCCGGTCAAGCAGGGCCCTGGCGGAGGTCTCCGCGGCCGCCTTGTCCTTCTTGCGGACCTTGATCTGCCCGAGCATCACGTTCTGCAGCACGGTCTTGTGGGCGAAGAGGTTGAAGGACTGGAAGACCATGCCCACGTCGGCGCGGAGCTTCGCCAGCTCACGGCCCTCGTCGGGCAAGGGCTTGCCGTCCAGCGTGATGCGGCCGGAGTCGATGGGCTCCAGCCGGTTGATCGCCCGGCACAGCGTGGACTTCCCGGACCCGGACGGCCCGATGACGACGACGACCTCGCCGCGCGCGATCGTCAGGTCGATGTCCTGGAGCACGTGGAGCGCACCGAAATGCTTGTTGACGTTGTCCAGCACGACCAGCGGTTCGCCCGCTGCGGGGACGGCGTCCTTGGCCATCGAAACCTCGGTCATCCGCGTCTTGCTCCGTCCTTTTCGGTTGCCTGGACCTTAGTGAGCAGCCGCGACCAGCGTCATCACATCTGAGGGGAAATTGAGCATAACGATCCGGCTGCAATCGGACACAATGGATGGAATCGGGACGCCGCTCGACGTACCTGTCACACAACGGAAACCGCTGGGTGACCTGGCCGGACTTGACGCGGCAGGGCCGCATCCGCCTGTATTCCTGTACAGGCTGAGACGATACGCGAGAGAAGGAACGGGAGGGCTGATGAGGCTGCTGCTCGTCGAGGACGACGACCACGTGGCCACCGCGCTCTCCGCGGTGCTGGCCCGGCACGGCTTCGAGGTGGGCATGGCACACAGCGGCCAGGAGGCGCTGCAGGAGCTGCTGCACAGCGAGCTGGCCCCGTTCGACGTGGTGCTGCTGGACCTGGGGCTGCCGGACCAGGACGGCTTCGAGGTGTGCGGACGTATCCGCAAGCTGACCGGCACTCCCGTAATCATGGTGACCGCACGCTCCGACGTCCGGTCCCGGATCCATGGGCTCAACCTGGGTGCCGACGACTATGTCGTCAAGCCGTACGACACGGGCGAACTCCTCGCGCGCGTGCACGCCGTCGCCCGGCGCACCGCGGCGGCCGAGCCCGAGCCCGCCGCGGGGCCCGGCGGCACGGGTCCTGCCGCGGCCGGCGAGCGGGCCGACGATCCCGTGGCGCCGCTGGTCGTCGTGGGCCCGGTGACGCTGGAGCCCCACTCCCGCCGGGTCAGCGTCGGCGGCGCGGAAGTACAGCTCACCCGCAAGGAGTTCGACCTGCTCGCGCTGCTCGCGGCGCGCCCCGGGGTGGTGTTCCGGCGGGAGCAGATCATCAGCGAGGTGTGGCGCAGCAGTTGGGAGGGTACGGGCCGGACCCTGGAGGTCCACATCGCCTCCCTGCGCAGCAAGCTCGGCCTGCCCGCGCTCATCGAGACCGTGCGCGGCGTCGGCTATCGCCTCGTGCCCCCGCCGGCCGGCTGAGGCCCTCTCCCTATGCGTACCCGTCTGCTCCCCCTGCTCATCGTGCTCATGGCCGGCGTGCTGCTCGCGCTCGGCTTCCCGCTGGCCGACCGCATCGCCGGGCAGGAGCAGCAGCGGGTGATCGTGGACCGGATCGACGACACCGCCCGCTTCGCCTCCCTCGCGCAGTACGTCGCCTCCCGCAATGAGGCCCGCCCGCCGGCCGAGGACGAGCGGCTGCGCGCGCTCCAGGAGGAGCTGCACCGGTACCACGACCTCTACGGCATCCGCGCCGGCGTCTACTACCGCGACCGCGCCGCGATGGCCGCCGCCCCCACCGGCTGGCGGGCCATGGCCCGCGCCGAGGGCGACCGGGCCTTCTCGGAGTCCCTGGCGGGCCGCCGCAGCCACGACCCCCCGCAGGTCTGGCCCTGGCAGGACGACCGGCTGACCGTCGCCTCCCCGGTCGTACGGGACGGGGACGTGGTCGCCGTCGTGGTCACCGACTCGCCCACCGGGGCCATGCGCTCGCGGACGCTCACCGGCTGGCTGTGGCTCGGAGCGGGCATCGCCGCCGCGATGACGGTCGCGGTGGCGGCGGCGTACCGGCTGACCGGCTGGGTGCTCAAGCCCGTGCGCGTACTCGACAAGGCCGCCCACGACATCGCCACCGGCCGGCTGAAGTCCCGCGTCGCCGCCGCCGGCGGGCCGCCGGAGCTGCGCCGGCTCGCGGGGTCCTTCAACGAGATGGCCGACAACGTCGAGGACGTCCTGGAGCAGCAGCGCACCTTCGTCGCGGACGCCTCCCACCAACTGCGCAACCCGCTGTCCGCGCTGCTGCTGCGCATCGAGCTGCTGCGGCTTGAGGCGCCGCAGGCCGCGGCGGAGATCGAGTCGGTGCAGGCGGAGGGCACCCGGCTGGCGCGGGTGCTGGACGACCTGCTGGATCTGGCGCTGGCCGAGCACTCCCCCGCCGACCTGCGGGTGACCGACGTGGCCCGGCTGGCGGCGGAGCGGGTCGCGAGCTGGCGTCCGCTGGCCGAGGGAAACGACGTACGGCTGTTCCTGTCCGGCGCCACGGCCGTGACCGGCTGGGCGGACGAGGTGGCGCTGTCCAGCGCGCTGGACGCGGTGGTGGACAACGCCGTGAAGTTCTCGCCGCGGTGCGGCGAGGTGGAGGTGCGGGTGGACACCGCCGGCGACGAGGTGACGGTCGCCGTCGCCGACGGCGGGCCGGGGCTCACCGACGAGGAGCTGGGCCGCGTCGGCGACCGCTTCTGGCGCAGCGGACGGCATCAGAACGTCTCCGGCTCGGGTCTGGGGCTGTCCATCGCCCGGGCGCTGCTGGCGGCGGGCGGGGGACGTATCTCGTATGAACGCAACGAGCCGGAGGGGCTCCGGGTGACGATCGCGGTGCCGCGCACGGCGCCGGAGGGCGGCGTGCAGGGGGGCGATTAGGGCGCGCGGGGTGCGTCGCCGGACTCCGCGGCCTCCCGGTCGGGGTTCGCGCCGGGTGGTGCGCCGGGTGGTGCCCCGGGGTGGCGCAGCAGCGCGCGGATCCGGGCCAGCCGGGCCGGGCCGCGGCGGCGCAGGGGGCGCTCCTCCTGGACGCGGGCGTCGACCTCGTAGCGGCGTACGTACGCGGAGAGGAACGCCTGCAGCGTCGCGGTCGCCGGGATCGCGATCAGGGCACCGACGGCGCCCAGCAGCGCGGCCCCCGCGATGACCGAGCCGAAGGCCACGGCGGGGTGTATGTTCACCGTCTTCGCGGTGATCCGCGGCTGCAGCAGGTAGTTCTCCAACTGCTGGTACAGGATCACGAACCCGATCAGCCACACCGCCGTCCACGGCCCGACGGTGAACGCCAGCAGGATCGGCAGCGCCCCGGCGATGTACGTGCCCACGGTCGGCACGAACTGCGAGACCACCCCCACCCACACCGCGAGCGCGGGCGCGTACGGCACGTCCAGCAGCAGCATCGCGATGTAGTGCGCGATGCCCGAGACGATCGCCATCAGGCCGCGCGAGTAGAGGTAGCCGCCGGTCTTGGCGACCGCGATCTCCCAGGCGCGCAGCACCTCGGTCTGCCGTGCCGGCGGCAGTACGGAGCAGATCGCGCGGCGCAGCCGCGGGCCCTCGGCGGTGAAGTAGAAGGCGAACAGCACCACGGTCAGCGCGGTGAAGAGGCCGCCGAGGACGGTGGTGGAGATGCCCCATACGTTGTCGGCGCTGCGCTGCAGGTAGTCGCGTACGACCTCGGACTTCAGGAAGTCCTGCTGGAGGTCGTCCACGCGCAGCTCGGTGCCGAACTGCTCGTTGATCCACTCGACGAGGGACTCGACGTAGTCCGGGAAGTTCTCGACGATCAGCCGGACCTGGTCGGCGACCAGCGAGCCGAGGGCGGCGACGAACGCCGCGGCGGCCACCAGCACCCCGAGGAAGACCAGCGCGGTGGCGGCGCCGCGGCGCATGCCGCGGGCGGCGAGCCGGTCGACGGCGGGCTCGCAGGCCAGGCCGATGAAGAACGCCACCAGGATGTTGAGCAGCAGCCCGTACAGCTCGTGGAAGGCCCACTCCGCGACGTGGAAGCAGGCGAACAGGGCCAGCGCGAGGACGATCGCGCGGGGCAGCCAGGGAGGCATGCGCTCGCGGGGGCTCGCGGGCGGGGTGCCGTCGCCGGGGGGCGTGCCGGGCGTGGACGGGGCGTCCTGGGCGTCCGGCGCGGTGCGGGCGTCCGGGACGGGTGGTGTCTCTCGTGCGCGAGCGGTGCCGTCGGAAGCAGCCGATGATGCAGCCATGGACGAACAGTGTGGCCGACTTCCGCCCCGGCGGCGTCAGCGCATCTCCGCCGGGATGTCCATCGCCGCGCACACCCCGCGCCAGACGTCGCGCGCGTCCCACCCGGCGTCCAGCGCCTCGCGGACCGTACGCCCGCCCAGCTCGGACATCACGTGGTCGCGGGCGAAGGAGTCGACGTAGGGCTCGCCGAAGTAGTCGCGCATCCGCTGCCAGAAGACCGTCAACCGCATGCGTCCATTATCCCGCGCGTACGTGCACCTGAGAGTGCTCCCGGCCCGTTGGCCTCCCGGTCGGCCCCGCCGTGCTCGTAACGTCGCCCCATGGCTGACTCCCCGCAGGTCCGCGCCGCAGAGTTCATCTGGCTGACCGCCCGTGTGCTGGAGCAGCGCCGGTTCGCCCACCACTTCGTGCCCGGCGGCGCCGACGCGGACGGGGTGGAGAAGGCGCTGGAGGCGTACCGGAACGCCGACGGCGGCTTCGGGCACGCCCTGGACCCCGACCTGCGCGGTCCCGGCAGCCAGCCGCTGCATACCGCGCACGCGCTGCGGGTCCTCGACTCCCTCGGCCGCTGCACCGGCCGCCGGGCCGAGGACGTCTGCCGGTATCTGACCGCCGTCTCCAACCACGACGGCGCCCTGCCCGCCGTGCACCCCTCGCTGCGCGGCTATCCGGCCGCGCCGTGGCTGCCGGTGCCCGCGGACCCGCCGAGCGCGCTGCTGACCACCGCGCCGGTCGTGGGGCTGCTGCACCGCAACGACATCTGGCACGCCTGGCTCTTCCGCGCCACCGACTTCTGCTGGCACGCCGTGGAGACACTGCGCGGCAGCCGTCCGTACGAGGCGGAGGCCGCGGTCGCCTTCCTCGACCACGTGCCCGACCGGCGACGCGCCGAGGCCGCCGCGGACCGGCTGGGCCGGCTGGTGCGCGCCGAGCGGCTGGTGCTGCTGGACCCTGCCCGGGCGGACGCGGAGCCGGCCGCGGAGGGCCACGCGCCGGGCGAGCACTACCACCCGCACGACTTCGCCCGGCGGCCGGCGTCACTGGCGCGGCGGTGGTTCAGCGACGCGGAGATGGCGCGGTCGCTGGACTTCCTGGCGGCGAACCAGCGGGCGGACGGCGGCTGGCCGGTGGCATGGCGGCGCTGGTCGCCGGGGGCGGAGCTGGAGGCGCGGCCGCTGGCGACGCTGGAGGCGCTGCTGACGCTGCGGGCGTACGGGCGGATCTGAGGGCGCGCGGGCGGGGTGGGGGGCGTACGGGGCGGGCATGGGCGTGCGGCGGAGGCCGGGGCGGGCGCGGGCACCGGCCCCTGTCGGCCCGCGCCGCCCCGGGGTCGGTCAGCCGGCCACGGCCCGTACCGCCGCGGTCACGACCACCGCGGCGGCCACCACGACCAGGAACGGCGCCCGCAGCAGCAGCGCGGCACCGGCCGCCGCCAGCCCCGCGGCGCGGGCGTCGAGGACCAGCGTGGCGCCGTCGGCGAAGGTCTGCTGCGCGGTGAGCGCCGCCAGCAGGGCGACGGGCAGCAGGGCGGCCAGGCGCCGGACGAGGGGGCGCTCCAGGGCGCCCGAGGGCACGGAGAGGCCGAGCAGCTTGGCCGCGTAGCAGCCGGCGAAGGTCAGCCCGATCGCGAGCCAGGTGGTCACGCGGCGCCCTCCGCCTCGTGCGCGTCCGCCCCGTCCGTACGGTCCGGGGAATCACCCTGCGCGCGCCCGCGCGTGCGCCTGCCGTACAGCGCCAGCACCAGCGGCGCCGCCAGCGCGGCGACCAGCACCGGCGTCCCGGCGGGCAGCGCCGGCAGCGTGCCGAGGACGAGCGCGACGGCGACGAGGGCGGTGGCCCGCTCCACGGTCCCCGTCAGCATCGGCCCCACCAGCGCCAGGAACACCGCGGGCCCGGCCGCGTCCAGGCCCCAGGCGGCGGTGTCGCCGATCGCCTCGGCGCCGAGCACGCCGACGAGGGTGGTCACGTTCCAGCAGACGTACAGGGTGAGTCCGGTGACGACGAAGCCGATGCGCTGGCCGCGGCGGGTGGACTGGGCGATGGTGACGACGGCCGTCTCGTCGATGACCCACTGGGCGGCGAGCGGCCGCAGCGCCCGGGGCAGCCGGAGCATGGGCGCGAGGCGGAGCCCGTAGAACGCGTTCCGTACACCGAGGAAGAAGGCCCCGGCCGCGGCGGCGAACGGGCCGCCGCCCGCGGCCACCGCACCGGCGAGGGCGAACTGCGAGGCGCCGGTGAAGATCAGCAGGCTCATGGCGCACGCCTGCGCGGCGCTGAGCCCGGCACCGGCCGCGGTGACGCCGAACGCGAACCCGGAGAGCCCGACGGCGACCCCGACCCCGAGCCCGTCGCGCAGGGCGGCGCGGTCCTCGGGCGCGGGCTCTGCGGTGGACGGAGGCTGTGCTTCTGTGGCCATGCGCCGGACGTTATGCGGCCGGGGTGCGACCGGTCTTGTACGTTCTTGCGCCACCCCGCCCGTGTGACCCCGCCACGCGCGCGGCCCGCTCAGCCCGCCCGCTCCCGCTGGTACGCGCCCGGGGGCACACCGACGATGCGGGTGAAGTGCCGGTTCAGATGCGGCTGGTCGGTGAACCCCACGGTCACCGCCGCCTCCGACGGCCGCAGCCCCTCGTCCAGCAGCCGCCGCGCACGCCGTACCCGGGCGTCGGTCAGCCAGCGGTGCGGCGGCGTGCCGTACGCCTCCTTGAAGGCCCGCAGCAGCGCGAACGGGGACGTGCCCAGCTCCGCCGCCAGCGCCTCCAGCGTCGGCGGCGCCGCCATCCGCTCGTACAGCACCGCCCGCGCCCGCGCCGCGGTCCGCGCGCCCGCGGACGCCACCACGCGCCCCGGGAGCCGCGCACCGTGGCGGCGCAGCAGGCGGGCCAGCACGACGCGCAGCACGCTGTCGGCGGCCAGCGGGTTGTCCTCCTCCGCGGCGCGGTGCACCTCGGTGATGAGGCGGGCGCCGCCGGGGTCGTCGACCATGGTCTCGCCGAAGCCCGCGGTGCCGCCGATGGCGGTGACCTCCGCCGCCACCTCGGCGACCAGGCCCGCGGTCGGGTAGAGCGTCGCGTACGACCAGCCCTCCTCGGCGCCCGCGCGGGCCGTGTGCGGCACCTCGGGGTTGATCATGACGACGGTCCCGGGGCCGGCGAGGAGCGTGCCGTCGGGCATGCCGACGGCCTCCACGCCCGCGGTGACGGCGCCGAAGACATAGCCGTCGTGGGAGTGGGTGGGGAAGGTGTGCCCGACGTAGCGGGCGCGCAGCAGGTCGAGGCCGGGCAGGCTGGTGTAGCGCCAGTGCCGGGCCCACTCGCGATCGGCGTCGCCCGACGCCCGCGCCGTGCGCGACCCCATGGGACAAGTGTGCTGGGTGTCAGTGGTCGGGTGCACGATGGTTCACATGGCGAGATCGGTGCTGGAGACGTTCGACCCGGCGACGCGGGCGTGGTTCGAGGGTGCCTTCGCCGCGCCCACGGCGGCCCAGGAGGGCGCCTGGCAGGCGCTGGGCGAGGGCTCCGACGTGCTGGTCGTGGCGCCCACGGGCTCGGGCAAGACGCTGGCGGCGTTCCTCTCCGCGCTCGACGGGCTGACCTCCGCCCCGCCGCCCGCGGAGGCGCGCAAGCGCTGCCGCGTGCTGTACGTGTCGCCGCTGAAGGCGCTGGCCGTGGACGTCGAGCGGAACCTGCGCAGCCCGCTCACGGGCATCCGCCAGGAGGCGGTCCGCCTCGGCCGGCCGGAGCCGGAGGTGCGGGTCGCGATCCGCTCCGGTGACACGCCCGCCGCCGAGCGCCGCTCGATCGCCAACCGCCCGCCGGACATCCTCATCACCACGCCCGAGTCGCTGTTCCTGATGCTGACGTCCGCCTCGCGGGACGCGCTGGCCGGCGTGGAGACCGTGATCCTGGACGAGGTGCACGCTGTGGCGGGCACCAAGCGCGGCGCCCACCTGGCGCTCTCCCTGGAGCGGCTGGACGAGTTGCTGCCGCGGCCCGCGCGCCGCATCGGCCTGTCGGCCACGGTCCGGCCGGTGGAGGAGGTGGCGCGGTTCCTGTCCCCCGGGCGGCGGGTGGAGGTCGTACAGCCGCCGTCGGAGAAGCGGTTCGACCTGTCGGTGGTCGTGCCCGTCGAGGACATGGGCGAGCTGGGCGGCTCACCCGCGCAGGACGACGGCGCGGGGGCCGACCGGCCATCCATCTGGCCGCATGTGGAGGAGCGGATCGCCGACCTGGTGGAGGAGCACCGCTCGACGATCGTCTTCGCCAACTCCCGCCGGCTCGCGGAGCGGCTGTGCAACAGGCTGAACGAGATCGCGTACGAGCGCGCGGCCGGCGAGCCGATGGCGGAGGACGCGCCGCCGCCGGCCGAGATCATGGCCCAGTCCGGCGCGGCGCAGGGTGCGCCCGCGGTGATCGCCCGCGCGCACCACGGCTCGGTCTCCAAGGAGCAGCGGGCGCAGGTGGAGGAGGACCTGAAGGCGGGGCGGCTGCCCGCGGTGGTCGCCACCTCCAGCCTGGAGCTGGGCATCGACATGGGCGCGGTGGACCTGGTGGTGCAGGTCGAGTCGCCGCCGTCGGTGGCGTCCGGGCTGCAGCGGGTGGGCCGCGCGGGGCACCAGGTGGGTGCGGTCTCGCGCGGCGTGGTCTTCCCCAAGTACCGCGGTGACCTGGTGCAGTCGGCGGTGGTCACGGAGCGGATGCGCGAGGGCGCCATCGAGGCGCTGCGGATCCCGGCCAACCCGCTGGACGTGCTGGCGCAGCAGATCGTCGCGATGACGTCCATGGACGTGTGGGACGTGGAGGAGCTGCTGGCACTGGTGCGGCGGGCGGCGCCGTTCGCGGCGCTGCCGGAGTCGGCGTTCACCGCCGTGCTCGACATGCTCGCCGGGCGCTATCCCTCCGACGCCTTCGCCGAGCTGCGCCCGCGCCTCGTGTGGGACCGGGTGGCACAGACGGTCAAGGGCCGCCCGGGCGCGCAGCGGCTCGCCGTCACCTCCGGCGGCACGATCCCGGACCGCGGCCTCTTCGGCGTCTTCCTCGCCGGGGCCGACCCGAAGAAGGGCGGCGGGCGGGTCGGCGAGCTGGACGAGGAGATGGTCTACGAGTCCCGGATCGGGGACGTCTTCACGCTCGGCACGACGTCGTGGCGCATCGAGGACATCACCCGGGACCGGGTGCTGGTCTCCCCCGCCCCCGGGGTGCCGGGCCGGCTGCCGTTCTGGAAGGGCGACCAGTTGGGACGGCCGCTGGAGCTGGGGCGGGCGCTGGGCGCGTTCCTGCGCGAGCTGAGCGGCATGGACCGGCAGGCGGCGCAGGAGCGGCTGCGGGCGGCGGGGCTGGACACGTGGGCCGCGGGGAACGTGATCGCGTATCTGGAGGAGCAGCGCGCCGCCTGCGGGCACGTGCCGGACGACCGGACGATCGTCGTGGAGCGCTTCCGGGACGAGCTGGGCGACTGGCGCGTGGTGGTGCACTCGCCGTTCGGCGCGCAGGTGCACGCGCCGTGGGCGCTGGCGCTCGGCGCCCGGCTCACCGAGCGGTACGGGATGGACGCCCAGGTGATGCACGCCGACGACGGCATCGTGCTGCGGCTGCCCGACACCGATCTGATGGGCCTCGACCTGCTCGACGTCGACCCGGCGGGCGGCGGCACTGCCGCGGACGCGGCCGGGGACGACAGGCAGTCGCCGGTCGGCGCGGCCGACGTCCTCTTCGACAAGGGCGAGGTCGACCAGGTCGTCACCGACCAGGTGGGCGGCTCGGCGCTGTTCGCCGCCCGGTTCCGCGAGTGCGCGGCCCGCGCGCTGCTGCTGCCCCGCCGCGACCCGCGCAAGCGCACCCCGCTGTGGCAGCAGCGGCAGCGCGCCTCCCAACTGCTCCAGGTGGCGAGCGAGTTCGGCTCGTTCCCGATCGTGCTGGAGGCGGTGCGCGAGTGCCTCCAGGACGTCTTCGACGTCCCGGGGCTCACCGAGCTGATGGGCGACGTCGAGAACCGCCGGGTGCGGCTGGTGGAGGTGACGACGCAGGAGCCGTCGCCGTTCGCCCGCTCGCTGCTCTTCGGCTACGTGGCGCAGTTCCTGTACGAGGGCGACTCGCCGCTGGCCGAGCGCCGGGCCGCGGCGCTGTCGCTGGACTCCCGGCTGCTCGCCGAGCTGCTGGGGCAGGCGGAGCTGCGCGAGCTGCTGGACGCCGAGGTGCTGGCGGAGCTGGAGCGCGAGCTGCAGTGGCGTACGGACGACCGGCGGCTCAAGGACGCCGAGGGCGTCGCGGACGCGCTGCGCGTGCTCGGGCCGCTGACGGACGAGGAGCTGGCGGAGCGCGGCGCGGAGCCGGCGTGGGTGCGGGAGCTGGAGGGCGCGCGCCGGGCGATCCGGGTGCGTCTTGCGGGGACGGCGCACTGGGCGGCCGTCGAGGACGCCGGCCGGCTGCGGGACGCGCTGGGCACGGCGCTGCCGGTGGGCGTGCCGGAGGCGTTCACCGAGCCGGTGACCGATCCGCTCGGCGACCTGCTGGCGCGCTTCGCCCGTACGCACGGCCCGTTCACCTCCGGGCAGGCCGCGGCGCGCTTCGGCCTGGGTGCGGCGGTCACCGACGGCGCGCTGCACCGGCTGGCGGCGGCGGGCCGGACCGTACAGGGCGAGTTCCATCCGGCCGGCATCGGCCAGGAGTGGTGCGACGCCGGGGTGCTGCGGCGGCTGCGGCGCCGGTCGCTGGCCGCGCTGCGGGAGGAACTGGAGCCCGTCGCCCCGGCCGCGCTCGCCGCGTTCCTGCCGCAGTGGCAGCACCTGGGCACGCACAGCCTCCGCGGCCTGGACGGCCTCGTCCGGGCCGTGGAGCAACTGCAGGGCGCGCCGGTGCCGGCGTCGGCGCTGGAGAAGCTGGTGCTGCCGTCGCGGGTCGCGGGGTACGTACCGACGATGCTCGACGAGCTGACGAACTCGGGCGAGGTGGTGTGGGCCGGCGCAGGTGCGCTGCCCGGCAAGGACGGCTGGATCTCCCTGTATCCGGCGGACTCCGCCCCGCTGCTGCTGCACGAGCCGCATCCGCTGGAGGTCACGCCGCTGCACCAGGCGGTGCTGACCGCGCTGACCGGCGGGTACGGGCTCTTCTTCCGGCAGATCGCCGAGCAGGTGCGCGCGACGCACCCGGACGCCACCGACGCGCAGCTCGCCGACGCCGTCTGGGACCTGGCCTGGTCCGGGCGGCTGACGAACGACACCCTGGGACCGCTGCGGGCCCTCCTCGGCTCGGGCCGCACCGCGGGCGCCACCGCGCACCGCGCGAAGCGGCCCACGCCGCGCGGGCGTTACGGCAGCCTGGCGGTCGCGGGCGCCGCGCGCACGGCGTCACGGAACGGGCCGCCGACGGTCTCCGGCCGCTGGTCCCTGCTGCCCGAGCGCGAAGCGGACACCACGCACCGCGCGCACGCGCTGGCCCGCACGCTGCTCGACCGGCACGGAGTCGTCACCCGCGGCGCGGTGTCGGCGGAGGGCGTGGAGGGCGGCTTCTCGGCGGCGTACCGGGTGCTGTCGGCGTTCGAGGAGACGGGCCAGGCCCGCCGCGGATATGTCGTGGAGGGGCTGGGCGCCGCGCAGTTCGCGATGGACGGCGCGGTGGACCGGCTGCGGGCGGTGGCCACCGCGCGGGAGCGCGGGGCGGTGGAGGCCGCGGCGGCGGGGGCGGCGGCGGACGACGGCTTCGTGGCCGAGGAGGGCCCGGCGGGTCCGTACGGCGGGCACACCCTGGGCGGCGCCCGCCCGCGCGGCGGCGGCCCACGGGCGTACGGCGCCGGGGGTGCCGGCCGCGGCGGGCAGCGGGCGCTGGTGCTGGCCGCGGCGGACCCGGCGAACGCGTACGGGGCGGCCCTGCCCTGGCCCGAGCCCCCGCCCGGCACGACGCACAAGCCAGGCCGCAAGGCCGGCGCGCTGGTGGTGCTGGTCGACGGCGACCTCGCGCTGTACGTGGAGCGCGGCGGCCGCACGCTGCTGGCCTGGCCCCCGGCGGACGACCCCCGCCTCGCCGCCGCGGCAGAAGCGCTCGCGGCGTCGGCCCGCGGCGGCGCCCTGGGCCGTACGGCGACGGTGGAGCGCATCAACGCCACCGCGGCCCTGGACTCTCCCCTGGGCTCACTCCTGGAGCAGTCCGGCTTCCTGGCCACCCCCCGCGGCCTGCGCATCCGCGCCTGAGAGCGAGAGCGGTGGCCGGGCCCGGCCGGGCAGGGAGCGGCCACCGCCGCCCGCCGCCGGCGGCGGTGCAGGCGCGCGCTCCCCAGCCGCAGCGCGCCCGCGCCCACTGCTGCCCCACCAAGCGCTCCGCGCCGCGGCAGCGCCCGGCACCCACGGGCCGAACTCGGCCCAGCCGCATCCCCCGGTGCAGCCGCCGCGGCCCGGTCGAGACCGCCGTCCCGGCCCGCGCAGCGCGGGCGTCGCCACCCGTGTCCCTCCGCAGGCACTCGCGCACCCCGCTGCCGAACCGGACCCGCCGTGGCCCGCCGCAGGGGCTCCGGGCCTACTCCACCTGCCCGTTCAGATACGCCAGCACCGCCCGCACCCTGCGGTTGTCGTCGTCCGACGGGGGCAGGTCCAGCTTCGCGAAGATGCTCGTCGTGTACTTGCTCACCGCGCCCTCGGAGAGGAAGAGCTGACGCGCGATGGCCGCGTTCGAGCGGCCCTCCGCCATCCCCGCCAGCACCTCCCGCTCCCGCGGCGACAGCCGCCGCAGCGGCTCGTCCCGCGCGTTGCTCGCCAGCAGCTTCGCGATGACCTCCGGGTCCATCGCCGTGCCGCCCTCGGCCACCCGCCGCACCGAGTCCACGAACTGCCGCGCCGCGAACACCCGGTCCTTCAGCAGGTACCCCACCGCCCCGCGGCCGTCCGCCAGCAACTCCCGTGCGTACAACTGCTCCACGTGCTGCGACAGGATCAGCACCGGCAGGTCGGGCCGCTCCCGGCGGGCCGCCAGCGCCGCCTGCAGCCCCTCGTCCGTGAAGGTCGGCGGCAGCCGGATGTCGACCACCGCCACGTCCGGTCGCTCGGCGCGCAGCGCCGCCAGCAGCTCGTCCCCGGACTCGACCGCCGCGCAGATCTCCATGCCGTGCGCCTGCAACAGCCGCGTCAGCCCGTCCCGCAGCAGGTACTGGTCCTCCGCCAGGACGACTCGCACTACCCCGCTCCTCTCCGCCCCGTCACCCGGGACGGCCGCACGTCCCCCGTCAGCACTGCTGCGCCGCACCGGTCTTCCGCCACCGTCGCAGCAGCGGCGGCACCCCGCTCAGGCCCAGCGCCACCATCGCCAGCACCGTCGGCCAGCGCAGCGGCTCCGGCATGTACAGCGCCAGGAACCACGACCTGTTGTCCGTGCCGAAGATCAGCAGCAGCCCCGCGACCAGCCCTTGCGGGAACAGCGCGACGGAACACAGTACCGGTGCCAGCGCCGTCAGCCACAGCTCCCCGCGCCCGGCCGCCGCTCCCCGCGCCGCTCCGGGCGCGGCGGCGTCCGGCTCGCAGCACTCCTCCCCCAGCGGGCACGGGATCTCCACCGCCACCGTCGTCGGCCCGCCCTCGGGGCTGCTGATCGCCAGCACCCCGTCGAACGGCTTGATCCGCCGCTCCACGCCCCGCAGCCCGCCGCCCGTCACCGGCACCGCGCCCCCGCGCCCGTCGTCGGTGACCGTCGCGCGCAGCACGCCGTCGCGGTGCCACAGGTCGATGTCCACCCGGTCCGCGCCCGCGTGCTTGCCCGCGTTGGCGAGGATCTCCGCCACCGCGAAGTACGCCGCCGACTGCACCGGGTCCGGCAGGTGCCCGTGCAGGTCGACCTCGACCCGTACGTCCAGCGCGCTGTCCAGCGCCAGCGCCCGTACGGCGTCCCCGAGCCCCCGCTCCGCGAGCACCGGCGGGTGGATGCCCCGTACCAGCCCGCGCAGCTCCTGCAGCACCGTGGACGACGACTCCTGCGCCTGCCGCAGCAGGACCTTCGCCGCCGCCGGGTCCTCGTCGACCAGCTCCTCCGCCGCCGAGACCGTCATGCCGAGGGCGACGAGCCGGGCCTGCGGCCCGTCGTGCAGGTCCCGCTCGATGCGCCGCACCTCCGCCGCCTGCCAGTCGGTGGCCGCCGTACGCTTCCGGTCCAGCTCGGCGACCTGCAGCGCCAGCTCCGACGCCCGCGTCGGCGCCAGCACCGCCCGCGTCCAGCGCGCGTGCAGCGCCATCGCCCGCGGTCCGGCCCACAGCCCGAGCACGAAGAGCGCCGCGCCCACCGGCACGAGCGCCAGGGCGGTGCCCTGCGAGGCGACCTCGACGCCCGCGTAGTGCCCGAGGGTGTCCCCGGGGTACGACGGGTCCCACAGCAGCGGCAGCGCCATGCCGGCCGCCCCGTAGCCGACGGCGATCAGCGGCAGCGCGGCCATCGCCAGGCCGACGACCGGGTCGGCGACCAGCCACAGGGTGTCCCGCCAGGTCGCGCGGTCGGCCAGCAGCCGGTGCACGCGCTCGAAGAACTCCGGCAGGGCGGGGCTGCGGTAGCTGATGCCCAGGTGCCGGTAGCGCCCGTCGGGACCGGGCCGCGGATGCGGCGGCGCGGGCAGGTACGGCGCGGGGATCGGGCGTCCCGTCCAGCGGCCCTGCACGGTCCGCGCCAGGTTGGCGACGCCGCGGGTGAGGCCGACGGCCCAGGGGAAGACGAACATCAGCCCCAGGCCGAAGGCGAGCACGAGCGACGCGAGCATGACGGCCTGCACCAGGGTCACCAGCGGGGCGAGCGCCACCAGCACGAGGGCGCGCCCCAGCGCGGTCGCATACCGCCGTGGCCTGCTCATCCCGCCTCCTTCTTCCGTCCTCATCATGCCGCCCATCGTGGCCCGCGCGGCACCCCGGGCACCGCCCGCGCAGGCCCCGGACCAGGGTGGGGTTATCCCCACCCGGTACGCCAGAGGCGTACGCCCAGCGCCTGGCACGATGGGGTACGTGCCCGAAGGAGACACCGTCTGGCGCACCGCCCGCCTGCTGCACGAGGCGCTGGCGGGGCGCCGGCTGACCCGCTGCGACCTCCGTGTGCCCAAGCTGGCCACGGCCGACCTCACCGGCCGCGAGGTCACCGAGGTCGTCCCGCGCGGCAAGCACCTGCTGACCCGCGTCGAGGGCGGCCTGACGCTCCACTCGCACCTGCGGATGGAGGGCGCCTGGATCACGTACGCGGACGGGGAGCGGTGGCGCGGCGGGCCGGGCCACCAGATCCGCGCCGTCCTCGGCAACGCCGACCGCACCGCGGTCGGCTACCGGCTGCCGGTGCTGGAGCTGCTGCGCACCGCCGCCGAGGACCGGATCGTCGGCCACCTCGGTCCCGACCTCCTCGGCCCCGACTGGGACCCGGCGGAGGCGGAGCGCCGGCTGCTCGCCGACCCCGCCCGCCCGCTCGGCGAGGCGCTGCTCGACCAGCGCAACCTCGCCGGGATCGGCAACGTCTACAAGTCGGAGCTGTGCTTCCTCGCCGGCGTCAGCCCGTACGCACCGGTCGCCGCGCTCTCCGAGCCCGGCCGGCTCGTGGCCGCCGCGCAGCGGCTGCTGGAGGCGAACCGGGACCGCGTGGCCCGTACGACGACGCCCTCCCGGCGCCCCGACCGGCGGCTGTGGGTCTACGGCCGCGGCGGGCGCCCGTGCCTGCGCTGCGGGACGGCGGTGCGCAAACGGGCGCAGGGGGAGACGGCGGACGAGCGGGTGACGTACTGGTGCCCGCGCTGCCAGCCGGGCGGGTGACCGCGGCCGCGGCCCGTACGCCCGCACACGCAAGCCGAGAGCCCGGCTCCGCCGAGGGCGGACCAGGCTCTCGTGCCAGGCTCTCTACGCTCAGGCCGCGACGGGGTCGGGCTCCTTGGGCGCCTTGATGGTGACTCGCTCGTCGGGCATTCCCGTCACCGAGGTCACGGTGAACGACCGCACGGGGGCGGGAATCGGCTCGGTGGCCGCCGCGGACTCGGCCAGCTCCGCGAGGGCGAGCTCGCCGCTCACCTCGCGCATCAGCTCGGACATCCGCACGTCCAGGGCTTCACAGATGGAGTTGAGCAGCTCGGAGGAGGCTTCCTTCTGGCCTCGCTCGACCTCCGACAGATAGCCGAGGGAAACACGCGCTGACGAGGAAACCTCGCGCAGCGTCCGGCCCTGGCGCTGTCGCTGCCGGCGCAGCACGTCACCCAGCAGGCGACGGAGCAGAATCATGCGTGGCTCCCTCCTAGGACCTCGGATCCGGATCCTCTCCGCTCCACCGTACCGCCTCGGACCGTGACAGTGCGGCGACGGAAGTCATCTTCACCGTTCGCCAAGCGAGGAATACGGGGCCTCCTGATCAGGATTTTCCGGGTATTTCCGCCCGTCTTGCCCCTTCGGTACCGCGTCCAGGTGCCGCCGGAGGAGCGTCAGCGCCTCCCCCACGGCCGCCGTGCGGATCTCCGTGCGAGAGCCCGTCAGGTTCAGCGACCGCGTCTCGGTCCGCCCCTCGGGACCGGCCACGGCCACGAAGACCGTACCCGGCTGCTGGCCGTCCTGCGGATCGGGTCCCGCGACGCCCGTCGTCGCCACCGCCCAGTCGGCGCCGAGCCGCCAGCGCACCCCGGCGGCCATCTGCCTGGCGACCTCGCCGTCGACGGCGCCGCGCTGGGCGAGCAGCGAGCTGTCGACGCCGAGCACGTCGCGCTTGAGGTCGGTCGCGTACGCGATGACGGCGCCCCGGAACGCCTGGGAGGCGCCGGGCACCGCGGTGATCTCGGCGGCGAGGAGGCCGCCGGTGAGGGATTCGGCGACGGCGAGGGTGACGCCGAGCTCGTCGCACAGGGCGAGCAGGCCGGCAGCGGCCCCGTCGGTGTTCTTTGTGGTCACTGGACTCTCTGCTCCCGTTCGGCGGCCAGCCCCCTGCGGCGGAGCACGATCGCCTGCTTGACGTAGTCCAGGCCGGTCGCCACGGTCAGGACCACGGCGGCGGCCATGATCCAGAAGCGCAGCGTGGCGAGCGGTCCGGTGAGGGTGAGGATGTACATGCCCACGGCCACGCCCTGGGCCAGGGTCTTCAGCTTCCCGCCCCGGCTGGCCGGGATCACACCGTGCCTGATCACCCAGAACCTCATGAGGGTGATGCCGATCTCCCGCGCCAGGATCACGATCGTCACCCACCAGGGCAGGTCGCCCAGCGCCGACAGGCAGATCAGTGCGGCACCCATGATCGCCTTGTCGGCGATGGGGTCGGCGATCTTGCCGAAGTCGGTGACGAGGTCGTAGCGGCGGGCCAGCTCCCCGTCGAAGAGGTCGGTGATCATGGCGACCGTGAAGGCGGCCCATGCGAACGAGCGCCAGGCCGGGTCATGGCCGCCGTGGGCGGCCATGAGCAGCACGAACGCCGGTACGAGCAGCAGCCGCACCATCGTGAGGACGTTGGCGATGTTCCACAGACCGGCCTGACCGACGGCCGGGGCGGGGCTCATCTCGCGGCCTCCTCGGCCGGCTCCCTGGGCCGCCGCCGATCGGGCTCGCCTATCGGCTCCGCCACCAGATCCACGCCTTCGCTCGCCACCACCTTGGCGGTGACCAGCGCCCCCGGCGCCGCCTCCCGGGCGGTCCCGCCGGCCAGCAGCGTCACGCCGTCGGTCTCCGGCGCCTGGTGCGCCGCGCGGCCGACGACCTCCCCGGCGTCCGCGAGGGGCTCCGCACCGGCGTCGGAACCGGCATCCTCCACCGCGTCCACCAGGACCCGTACCGTCTCCCCCACCCGCTCCTCGGCCCGCTGCGCGGTCAGCTCCTCCGCCAGCCGCGTCATGTGCGCCAGCCGCTCGGCGACCGCCTCCGGCGCGACCTTCGACTGGTACGTCGCGGCCTCCGTGCCCTCCTCGTCGGAGTAGCCGAAGATCCCCACGGCGTCGAGCCGGGCGGCGGTGAGGAAGCGCTCCAGCTCTTCCACGTCCCGCTCGGTCTCGCCCGGGAAGCCGACGATGAAGTTCGACCGCGCGCCCGCCTCCGGCGCCCGGGAGCGGATCTCCGCCAGCAGTTGCAGGAACCGCTCGGTGTCCCCGAAGCGGCGCATCGCGCGCAGCACTTCGGGGGCGGCGTGCTGGAAGGAGAGGTCGAAGTAGGGCGCCACCTTCTCCGTCGACGTCAGCACGTCGATCAGCCCGGGACGCATCTCCGCGGGCTGCAGATAGCTGACCCGGATCCGCTCGATGCCGTCCACGGCGGCCAGTTCGGGCAGCAGCGTCTCCAGCAGCCGCACGTCGCCGAGGTCTTTGCCGTACGAGGTGTTGTTCTCGGAGACGAGCATGATCTCCCGTACGCCCTGGCCGGCCAGCCAGCGGGTCTCGCCGAGGACGTCGGAGGGGCGGCGGGAGACGAAGGAGCCGCGGAACGAGGGGATGGCGCAGAACGTACATCGGCGGTCGCAGCCGGAGGCCAGCTTGACCGAGGCGACGGGGCCCGAGCCGAGCCGGCGGCGCAGCGGCGGTCGCGGCCCGGAGGCGGGGGCGACCCCGGCGGGCAGGTCGGCGGGGGCGGCGGCCGCGTCTGCCGGGCCGGCTGCGTCTGCCGGATCTGCGGCGGCCGGGTCGCCGTGGCCCGGCAGCGCCGCGGCGCCGCGGGCGGCGGCGTCCTGCCGCTCCGCGGGGCTGATCGGCAGCAGCTTGCGGCGGTCCCGCGGGGTGTGCGCGGCGTGGCCGCCGCCGGAGAGGATGGTCTGGAGGCGCTCCGAGATGTCCGCGTAGTCGTCGAAGCCGAGGACGCCGTCCGCCTCCGGGAGCGCGTCGGCCAGCTCCTTGCCGTACCGCTCGGCCATGCAGCCGACGGCGACGACGGCCTGCGTACGGCCCGTGTCCTTGAGGTCGTTGGCCTCCAGCAGGGCGTCGACGGAGTCCTTCTTGGCGGCTTCGACGAACCCGCAGGTGTTCACGACGGCGACGTCCGCGGCGGCGGCGTCCGTGACGAGGTCCCAGCCGTCCGCCGCCAGGCGGCCCGCAAGCTCCTCCGAGTCCACCTCGTTCCGGGCGCAGCCAAGCGTGACGAGGGCGACGGTACGGCGTTCTGGCATGGGCTCAGCCTACTTCGTCCCGCGCCCGCAAACGGCCGCCCACCAGCCGCATTCCGCACGCCTGCGCGAAGCACGGGAGAGCGAGGGTACGGACGTACGAGCCTTGCCGCAGGCCGGGCCCGCGCCGCCGCCCGGCGGGGCAGGTCAGCCGGCCTCGGGATCGCCCTTGGTGTACGTCAGCCGCTCGACCTCGCCGGGCTGGAAGTCCTCCGCGATCTGCTTGCCGTTGACGAACAGGTCGACGCCGCCGGCGTTGCCGAGGACGAGGTAGATCTTCTCGCTGTCGGTGACGGTGACGGAGTCGCCCTGCGCGAGCACGCCCTCCTCCAGCTCGCGCCCGTCGGCGCCCTGCGCGGAGATCCAGCTCTGCCCGTCCGCCGCGACGATCCGCAGCGTCACCTTGTCCGGCGGGGCACCCGCCACCGCGCTGTCCGAGGGCTGCGGGCTCTGCTTGTCCTCGCCGGCGTCCTTGCCGGAGTCGCGGTCCTTCGGCTTCTCCGACCCCTGCGACTCCCCGGCCACGGAGGAGCCGTCCGGCTCGTCCTCGTCGCCGCCGCTGAAGACGGTGAACCCCACGAAGCCGACGACCGCGACGATCGCGGCGACCATGGCGGCGGTCCAGTTGGGGCGGCGCGGCTCGGGGCGGATGCGCTCGGCCTCGAACATCGGCGCGGCGGGCGTCGGCTCGGGCCGGCCGCCGTGCTCCGCGTCGTACTGCGCGACCAGGTCCTCGGCCTCCAGACCGACCGCCCGCGCAAGGGTTCGCACATGTCCGCGGGCGTAGACGTCGCCGCCGCAGCGAGAGAAATCGTCCTGTTCGATGGCATGGATGATCGGAATGCGCACACGCGTGGTCAAGCTGACCTGTTCGACGGACAGCTTGGCATCAAGGCGGGCCTGCTGAAGTGCGCGACCGACGGACGGACGGTCGCCTGTGGGGGAGTTGCCGAGGGACACGTGGGCGCCTTTCGGGGTGAGCCACCTGCCGGGTGTTCAGTCTAGGGGGGTTGTAAAAGGATCGGCCAACCGGTCGAGCACACTTAATGGGCCATCGGGATAGACGTACTGCCCGACCGCGGATCACCCGCCCGGCCCATTGATGTGACGCATCAGGCGCCGAACCGGTTGCCCTGGTCGCCGTTACGGATGATCCTGCCCCCGCATCTGGGCGAGCACTCCGTCCATTTCATCCGGTTTGATGAGTACGTCCCTGGCCTTCGAACCCTCACTCGGACCGACGATCCCGCGCGACTCCATCAGGTCCATCAGCCGCCCCGCCTTGGCGAACCCGACCCGCAGCTTGCGCTGGAGCATCGACGTGGAGCCGAACTGCGTGGAGACCACCAGCTCGGCCGCCTGGCACAGCAGATCGAGGTCGTCGCCGATCTCCTCGTCGATCTCCTTCTTCTTCGCGCCGCCGACCACGACGTCCTCGCGGAAGACCGGCGCCATCTGGTCCTTGCAGTGCTGCACGACCGTGGCGATCTCGTCCTCTTCGATGTACGCGCCCTGCAGCCGGACCGGCTTGTTCGCCCCCATCGGCAGGAACAGCCCGTCGCCCTTGCCGATCAGCTTCTCGGCGCCGGCCTGGTCGAGGATGACGCGGCTGTCGGCGAGGGAGGAGGTGGCGAAGGCCAGCCGGGACGGCACGTTCGCCTTGATGAGCCCGGTGACGACGTCGACGCTGGGGCGCTGGGTGGCGAGCACCAGGTGGATGCCGGCGGCGCGGGCGAGCTGCGTGATCCGTACGATCGCGTCCTCGACGTCCCGCGGCGCGACCATCATCAGGTCCGCCAGCTCGTCGACGATCACCAGCAGATACGGGTACGGGGCCAGCTCCCGCTCGCTGCCGGGCGGGGCGGTGGCCTTGCCGGAGCGGACGGCGGCGTTGAAGTCGTCGATGTGGCGGTAGCCGTACGCGGCGAGGTCGTCGTACCGCAGGTCCATCTCGCGGACCACCCACTGCAGGGCCTCGGCGGCCCGCTTCGGGTTGGTGATGATCGGCGTGATCAGGTGCGGGACGCCCTCGTACGCGGTCAGCTCCACCCGCTTCGGGTCGACCAGCACCATCCGCACGTCCTCCGGCGTGGCCCGCGCCATGACGGAGGTGATCAGGCAGTTGATGCAGGAGGACTTGCCGGAGCCGGTGGCGCCGGCGATGAGGATGTGCGGCATCTTGGCGAGGTTCGCCGAGACGTAGCCGCCCTCGACGTCCTTGCCGAGGCCGACGAGCATCGGGTGGTCCTCGCCGGCCGCCTGGGCGGACCGCAGCACGTCGCCGAGCTTGACCATCTCGCGGTCGCTGTTGGGGATTTCGATGCCGACGGCGGACTTGCCGGGGATGGGGCTGATGATGCGCACGTCGGGGCTGGCGACGGCGTAGGCGATGTTCTTCGTCAGCGCCGTGATCCGCTCGACCTTCACGGCGGGGCCCAGCTCCACCTCGTACCGCGTGACGGTCGGGCCGCGGGTGAAGCCGGTGACGGCGGCGTCGACCTTGAACTCGGTGAAGACCTGGGTGAGGGAGGCGACGACGGCGTCGTTGGCGGCGCTGCGCGTCCGTCCCGGGCCGCCGCGCTCCAGGATGTCGAGGGACGGCAGCGCGTAGGTGATGTCGCCGGAGAGCTGGAGCTGTTCGGCGCGGGGCGGCAGGGCGGCGGGGCCGGGCTCGACGGCCGGCTTGGTGAGGTCGGGGACGGAGTTCTCGGCGCTTTCGGAGCGTACGGCCTCCCCCGCGCCCGACTCCTCGCGCGCGGCCGGTACGCCCCCGGTGCGCTCGGCGACGCCGTGGGTGAGGTTGGCGAGCAGCGGGGAGGGCTGGACGCCGTGCAGCACCGCGCCGTCGAGGTCGGTGGCCGCGGCGGCGGCCGCGTCGATGGGATCCATGCCGCCGTAGTCCCGGTCGGCCGCCGCGCGGCGCGCGGGTGCGGGTGCGGCCGGCGCGGCGGGGGCCTTGCGGGTGCGGCGGCGGCGCGGCGGCGGGGGCTCGTCGTCGTCCTCGTCCGTACGCACCAGGCCGTCGCGCCAGTCGTCGTCGAACTCCTCCGCCTTGGCGGCGGCCGCCGGATCGGGCCGGGGCTGCACGAGCCCGAGCCGCACCCCGGCGGAGTGGATCCGGTCCGGGATCGCCGCGACGGGCGTGGCGGTGACGACGAGCAGCCCGAAGACGGTCAGCAGCACCAGCAGCGGCAGCGCGAGCACGTCGCCGAGAGTGGTGACCAGCGGCCGGGACACCGCCCAGCCGACGAACCCGCCGGAGTCCCTGATGGTCTGCGTTCCCTCGCCGCGCCCCGGGGTGCCGCAGGCCAGGTGCACGAGCCCGAGCACGCCGATCACCAGCGCGGACAGGCCGATGACGATACGGCCGTTGGCCTCGGTCTTCTCGGGGTGGCGGATGAGGCGTACGGCGATGGTGGCCAGCAGGATCGGCACGAGCAGGTCGAGGCGGCCGAAGGCGCCGGTGACCAGGATCTCGACCAGCTCGCCCACGGGGCCCTTCAGGTTCGACCAGGTGCCGGCCGCGACGATCAGGGCGATGCCGAGCAGCAGCAGCGCGAGGCCGTCCTTGCGGTGGGCGGGGTCGAGTCCCTTGGCGCCACGCCCTATGCCGCGGAAGAGCACGCCGACGGTGCGGGCGAGGCCGAGCCAGATCGCGCGCAGCAGGCGCAGTACGCCGCCGGTCGGCGAGGGGGCGGGCTTCTTGGCCGGTGCCTTGGCCGCGCCCCCGGCCTTCTTCTGCGGCGACTTCTTGGCGGGTGCCTTCTTGGCGGGCGCCTTTTTCGCCGCGGGCTTCTTGGCCGTGCTGCCTCCGGACCGCTGCCGGGAGTTGCCGCTGCCAGAGGTACGTGAGGCCATAGTTGCGAGATTACCGGCAGCGCCCGCACGGGACACGTAGGACGTGCAGGTACGCATCCTCCGCGCACCAGCGCCCCGGCGGGCGGGCCCGGCTACTCCGCATCGAGCCGGGAGCCGGGCTCCAGGGCGTCAATCGCCTTGCGCAGCCCGGTGAGTTTCCGCTCCAGATGCGCGGCGGTGGCGACGACGGCGGACTCCGCGTTCGCCCCGCTGAGCTGCTTCGACAGCGCCTCGGCCTGCTCCTCCGCGGCGGCGAGCCGGGCGGACAGCTCGGCGAGCAGCCCGGTCTGCGCGGCCCCGTCGCCGTTGCCCTTCTGGGCGCCTTCGAGCTGCAGCCGCAGCAGGCCCGCCTGCTCGCGCAACTGCAGGTTCTTCATGTACAGCTCGACGAACACGGACACCTTCGCCCGCAGCACCCAGGGGTCGAAGGGCTTGGAGATGTAGTCGACGGCTCCGGCCGCGTACCCCCGGAACGTGTGGTGCGGGCCGTGGTTGATGGCCGTGAGGAAGATGATCGGGATGTCGCGGGTGCGCTCGCGGCGCTTGATGTGCGCCGCGGTCTCGAACCCGTCCATGCCCGGCATCTGCACGTCGAGCAGGATTACCGCGAAGTCCTCGGTCAGCAGCGCTTTGAGCGCTTCCTCCCCGGACGACGCCCGGACCAGGTGCTGATCCAGCGCGGAAAGGATGGCCTCCAGCGCCAGCAGATTCTCCGGCCGGTCATCGACCAGGAGAATCTTGGCCTTCTGCACCATGGCCTGCCCTCCTCGCCCCGGCGGTGTGCCGGTCCTCGTCGCCAAAGACGCGCCCACCATGCCGCCCGCCCTCGTGCCGGTCATCGTATCCACACCCCGAGACTCGCCACACCCTGTCATCGAGTTGTCACTGCATACACAGCGACAACGCGCCTGCGATCAGTTTGGTTCCCGGAATCCCGTGTTCTCACACGCATTTGGACACACTGAGTCATCAAAGAGCAGGAATTCACGGCGATTTGACTACTCTCCGCTCATCCAACCGGTCATTACGGTCAGCAATCTATCGGTATCAACCGGTTTGGTCACATAGTCCGATGCGCCCGCTTCGATGCTCTTCTCCTTGTCGCCCTTCATCGCCTTGGCCGTCAGCGCGATGATCGGCAGCCCGGCGAACTGCGGCATCCGGCGGATCGCCTCGGTCGTGGCGTAGCCGTCCATCTCCGGCATCATGATGTCCATCAGCACCACGGCCACGTCCTCGTGCTGCTCCAGCACCTCGATGCCCTCGCGGCCGTTCTCCGCGTACAGCACCGCGAGCCCGTGCTGCTCCAGCACGCTCGTGAGCGCGAACACGTTGCGGATGTCGTCGTCGACGATGAGCACCTTCTCGCCGCGGAACGTGCCCTTGAAGCGCGGCGACGCCGATCGCTGCGGCACCGCCTGCTCAAGGCCGCCGTTCATCGAGAGGGCGCCGGAAAGGGCCCCAGACGCCCCCGGGACGTCCCGCGCACCCGTCTCCCCCGTCGTGGGTCCTGCGGGCGGTCCCGCGGCGCCTGAGCGTCCGTCAGAGGACTTCCTGGTACGTCCGGAAGGCGGCGCCTCGACATCGGCCGCGGCCGCCTTCGCCGCCTCGGCCTGCTCCAGGCCCGCCGCGAGCGCGCCCGTGACGGCGCCGCCCGCGCCCGGCAGCCCGGGGGCCGGCAGCTCGGTCGGGTGCAGCGGCAGGTACAGCGTGAACGTCGAGCCGCGGCCCGGCTCGCTGTCGACGTGGATCTCGCCGCCCAGCAGCCGGGCGATCTCCCGGCTGATCGACAGCCCCAGGCCCGTGCCGCCGTACTTCCGGCTCGTCGTGCCGTCGGCCTGCTTGAACGCCTCGAAGATCACGCCCATCTTGTTCGACGGGATGCCGATCCCCGTGTCCGTGACCGAGAAGGCGATCAGCTCGGCGTCCGGGTCGCGCAGCGCGCCCTGCTCCAGCAGTTGCTCCTTGATGGCCTGCGGCACGTCGTCCTTCGCGGTGCGGATCAGCAGCTCCACCGCGCCGCTGTCGGTGAACTTCACCGCGTTCGACAGCAGGTTGCGCAGCACCTGGAGCAGCCGCTGCTGGTCGGTGCTGAGCGTCGCCGGCGGGTCCGGCGAGACCCGTACCGAGAAGTCCAGGCCCTTCTCCGCCGTCAGCGGCCGGAACGTCGCCTCCACGTAGTCGACGAGCTGTACCAGCGCGATCCGGGTGGGGCTCACGTCCATCTTGCCCGCCTCGACCTTCGACAGGTCGAGGATGTCGTTGATCAACTGCAGCAGGTCGGAGCCCGCGCCGTGGATCGTCTCGGCGAACTCCACCTGCTTCGGCGTGAGGTTCCCGTCGCCGTTGTCGGCGAGCAGCTTCGCCAGGATCAGCAGCGAGTTCAGCGGCGTGCGCAGCTCGTGCGACATGTTCGCCAGGAACTCGGACTTGTACCGCATCGAGACCGCGAGCTGCTCCGCCCGCTCCTCCAGGCCCTGCTTGGCCTCCTCGATCTCCACGTTCTTGATCTCGATGTCGCGGTTCTGCCGGGCCAGCAGCTCGGCCTTCTCCTCCAGCTCCGCGTTCGACTCCTGCAGCGCCTTCTGCCGCACCTCAAGCTCGCCCTGCCGGTCGCGCAACTGCGCGGCCAGCTCCTGGGACTGGCTGAGCAGCACCTCGGTCTTGGAGTTGACACTGATGGTGTTGACGCTGGTGGCGATGACCTCGGCGATCTGGCCGAGGAAGTCCTTCTGGATCTGGGTGAACGGCTGGAACGACGCCAGCTCCACCACGCCCAGCACCCGGCCCTCGAAGATCAGCGGGAGCACGATGACGTGCGCCGGCGGCGCCTGGCCGAGCCCCGAGGCGATCTTCAGATAACCCTTGGGGACGTTCTCGACGACGATCGGGCGCCGTTCCTGCGCGGCGGTGCCCACCAGCGTCTCGCCGGGCCGCAGGATGTGCGGCAGTTCGTTCCCGGAGTGCCCGTACGAGCCGATCATGCGCAGCTCGTACGCGTCGTCCCCGCTGGCCGCGCCGATCTCCACGACGGCCTCGGCGCCGGAGCGCTGCACCAGGAAGAACGCGCCGTGCTGCGCGGCGACCACCGGGGTCAGCTCGCTCATGATCAGCCGGGCCACGTCGGCGAGGTCGCGGCGGCCCTGCAGCAGGCCGGAGATACGGGCGAGGTTGCCCTTGAGCCAGTCCTGCTCCTTGTTGGCGATGGTCGTCTCGCGGAGCTTCACGATCATCGTGTTGATGTGGTCCTGCAGCTCCATCATCTCGCCGTAGGCGTCCACGTCGATCTTGAGGTTCAGATCGCCGCGGGTCACCGCCGTGGCCACCTGGGCGATCTGCCGCACCTGACTGGTGAGGTTGTTCGCCATCAGGTTGACCGACTCGGTGAGGTCCTTCCAGATCCCGGAGACCCCGCGCACCCGCGCCTGCCCGCCGAGGCGGCCCTCGGTGCCCACCTCGCGCGAGACCCGGGTCACCTCGTCACCGAAGGACGAGAGCTGGTCGACCATCGTGTTGATGGTGGTCTTCAGCTCCAGGATCTCGCCCTGCGCGGCCACGTCGATCTTCTTCGACAGGTCGCCGCTGGCCACGGCGGTGGTCACCATGGCGATGTTGCGCACCTGGTTGGTGAGGTTGGACGCCATCGAGTTCACGGACTCGGTGAGGTCCTTCCACGTACCCGAGACACCCGGCACGCGGGCCTGGCCGCCGAGCCGGCCGTCGGTGCCGACCTCGCGGGCGACGCGGGTGACCTCGGCGGCGAACGACGAGAGCGTCTTGACCATGGTGTTGACGGTGGCCGCGAGCTGCTGGACCTCGCCGCGGGCCTCGACCGTGACCGTACGGGTCAGGTCGCCGTTGGCGACGGCGGTGGCGACCTGGGAGATGTTGCGCACCTGGCTGGTCAGGTTGACCGCCATCTGGTTCACGTTGTCGGTGAGGTCCTTCCAGATGCCCGAGACCCCGCGCACCCGGGCCTGCCCGCCGAGCTGGCCCTCCGTGCCCACCTCGCGCGCCACCCGCGTGACCTGCTCGGCGAACGACGACAGTTGGTCGACCATCGTGTTCACCGTCGTCACCAGTTCGAGGATCTCGCCCCGCGCGTCGACGGTGATCTTCTTGGACAGGTCGCCGCGCGCCACCGCGGTGGTGACCTCGGCGATGCTGCGCACCTGCGATGTCAGGTTGTTCGCCATCGAGTTGACGGACTGGGTGAGGTCCTTCCACGTACCGGAGACGCCCTGCACCTCCGCCTGGCCGCCGAGCTTCCCCTCGGTGCCGACCTCGCTGGCGACCCGGGTCACCTGGTCCGCGAAGGACGAGAGCTGGTCCACCATCGTGTTGATGGTGTTCTTCAGCTCCAGGATCTCCCCGCGCGCGTCCACGTCGATCTTCTGCGAGAGATCACCGCGCGCGACCGCCGTCGCGACCTGGGCGATGTTGCGGACCTGACCGGTCAGGTTGCCGGCCATGAAGTTGACCGAATCCGTCAGGTCCCGCCAGACGCCGGCGACGCCCTGCACCCGGGCCTGCCCGCCGAGCCTGCCCTCCGTGCCCACCTCGCGCGCCACCCGCGTGACCTGCTCGGCGAACGACGAGAGCTGATCGACCATCGTGTTGACGGTGTTCTTCAGCTCCAGGATCTCCCCGCGGGCGTCGACCTCGATCTTCTGCGACAGGTCGCCGCGCGCCACGGCCGTCGTCACCTGGGCGATGTTGCGGACCTGACCGGTCAGGTTGCTCGCCATCGAGTTGACGGAGTCGGTGAGGTCCTTCCACGTACCCGAGACGCCCTCGACGCGCGCCTGGCCGCCGAGGCGGCCCTCCGTGCCCACGTCCCGCGCCATCCGCGTCACCTGGTCGGCGAAGGAGGACAGTTGGTCCACCATCGTGTTCACGGTGTTCTTGAGCTGGAGCATCTCGCCGGAGACGTCCACCGTGACCTTCTGCGACAGATCGCCGTTCGCGACCGCCGTCGTCACCTGCGCGATGTTGCGGACCTGACCGGTCAGGTTGCGGAACGCCGTGTTGACCGAGTCGACCAGGTCCTTCCACGTGCCCGCGGCCCCCGCCACCTGCGCCTGGCCGCCCAGCTCGCCCTCCACGCCGACCTCGCGGGCGACCCGCGTGACCTCGGCGCCGAAGGACGACAACTGGTCGACCATGGTGTTGACGGTGTTCTTCAGCTCCAGCATCTCGCCGGAGACGTCCACCGTGACCTTCTGCGACAGATCGCCGTTGGCCACCGCCGTCGTCACCTGCGCGAACTCGCGCACCTGCCGGGTGAGGTTGGAGAAGGCGGTGTTCACCGAGTCGGTGAGGTCCTTCCAGATCCCCGCCGCGCCGGGCACCTGCGCCTGCCCGCCCAGCCGGCCCTCCGCGCCGACCTCGCTGGCCACGCGCGTCACCTCGCCGGCGAAGGTGCGCAGCGTCTCGGTCATCGTGTTGATCGTGTCCGCGAGCTGGGCGACCTCGCCGCGCGCGCTGACGGTCACCTTCTGCGACAGGTCGCCGTTGGCGACCGCGGTGGTGACCTGCGCGATGCCGCGCACCTGGGCGGTCAGGTTGCCCGCCATCAGGTTCACGCTGTCCGTGAGGTCCTTCCAGACACCGCCGACGCCCTCGACCTGCGCCTGCCCGCCCAGCTCGCCCTCGGTGCCCACCTCGCGGGCCACCCGGGTCACCTCGGAGGAGAACGCGGAGAGCTGGTCGACCATCGTGTTGACGGTGTTCTTGAGTTCCAGCATCTCGCCGTCGACGTGCACGGTGACCTTGCGGGACAGGTCGCCCTTGGCGACCGCCGTGGTCACCAGGGCGATGTCGCGGACCTGGGCCGTCAGCCGGTACGCCATGGTGTTCACGGAGTCCGTGAGGTCCTTCCAGGACCCGGACATCCCGCGCACCTTCGCCTGGCCGCCGAGCTTGCCCTCGGTGCCGACCTCGCTGGCGACCCGCGTGACCTCGTCCGTGAACACGGAGAGCTGGTCCACCAGCCCGTTGACCGTACGGCCCATCTTCAGCACCTCGCCCCGCAGCGGGTGCGGGGCGCCGTCCTGGCCCTGCGGCCGCAGGTCCATGCGCTGCTGCAGATCGCCGTCCGCCACCGCGGTCAGCACCCTGCCGACGTCGGCCAGGGGGCGTACGAGATCGTCGACGAGCGCGTTCGACGCGTCGACCGCCGCCGCCCACGACCCCTCGCAGGGCCCCGCGGACAGCCGCTCCGCGAGCTTGCCCTCGCGGCCGACCATGCGCCGCACCCGCGACAGCTCGCCGGTGACGTGCAGATTACGCTCCGCGACCTCGTTGAAGACCTCGGCGATCTCCGACATCACGCCGTCGCCGCCGACCCGGAGGCGCTTGCGGAAGTTGCCGTCGCGCATCGACTCCAGGGCGCCGAGCAGGCGATACAGCGAGGCCGTATCGACCTGTGTGGTCCCTGAGGGCGTCCGGGAGCGCCCGCCCTTCGTACGCGGACTCACGCCCGGCGCGCTCGCGTCAGACTCCACTGTGTCCCTCCCGCAGGGTCGACGTTCGCCTCGGGCTCCCTCCGAAGCCTTCCCAGTGTTTCACCCCGGCCCTGGCAGGCCATAACAGTTCGGCGGCTAAGGCGCACTTTCCGAGTGTTAAGAGAAGGATCCGGCATCTGTCCGCAGGGTGAAGGTAAGTACCCTGGCATCCGCCGTCCATCCCTTCAGCCGGGAGAGTGGCACATCGAGAGGAGAGCTGGTGACCACCGCGCGGGCTGCGGCCACCTTCGAGCCGGTCGGGCGCTCCGTCGCCGCGGCCAGGACCTTCGTCCGCGACACCCTCCAGGGCTGGGGCTATCCCGAGGCTACAGACGACGCCGTCGTACTGACCAGTGAGCTTGTGACGAACGCCATAATTCATGCGGGTACGGCAGTAGACGTCCTTTGTGTCCGGATGGCAGACGCGGTACGGGTCGAGGTCGCCGACCGGCATGCCGAGCGCGAGTTGCCGCTGCACAGCCCCCAGCTCCAGCCCACGCCCCTCGACCGCGAAGGCGGCCGCGGCCTGATGCTCTGCGCCGCCCTCGCCAGCCGCTGGGGCGTCGACTACACCGCGGAGCACAAGCGCGTCTGGTTCCAGCTCACCGTCGCCGAACCGCCCGCCGGCACCCGCGCCGCCGGCCCCGAGCTGCCCGTCGACGAGCTGCCGCTGGCCGAGGAGCGCATCCGCGTCGCCGTCGTCCGCATCGACCGCGGCGGCCTCGTCAGCGCGTGGAACGACGACGCCCACGACCTGTTCGGGTACGAACCGGAGAAGGTCATCGGCAAGCCCCTCGGCGACCTCGCCGCCTGGCCGCACACACCCGGCACCGGCACAGGACTGGTCGAGGCGCTCCAACTCTCCCGCTGGGAGGGCTCGTACGGCATTCGCTGCAACGACGGGCGCGTCACCCCCGTCTACGCCTCGCACATGCGCCTGCGCAACTCGGCCGGCGACCCGTCCACGATCTGCCTCATGGTCCGCGACCGCGAACGCGCCATCCTGCAGACCCCCCTGCGCGCCCCCGCGGGCGACAGCCCCGGCAGCGAGGGCCGCGCCGGCGCCTTCCCCGGCGGCGACTCCTTCGAGGCGTTCATCGGCACCCCCTCCCCCGACGACCTCGACGGTCTGCTCCAGCGCACCGTGGAGCGCGCCCGCGACATGCTCGCCGGCGACGCCGCGTACCTGCTGCTCGCCACCGACGACGAGACCGAGCTGGAGGTACGGGCCTCCACCGGGCTGCCCTCCGCCCGCCAGCGGTTCGCCCGCGTACCCGTCGAGACCGGCACCGGACGCTACGGCTCCGCCCGCCTCCCGTCCGTCCACGAAGACCTCATGGCCGACCCCGACGCCGTGCCCCTGCTGGCGGCCACCGGCATGCGCTCCGTCGTCTCCGTACCGCTGAAGGTCGAAGGCCGCCTCACCGGCTCCCTCGGCGTCGCCGCCGAGATGCCCGGCCGCTACACCAACGAGGAAGCGCTACGCCTCCAGTTCGCCGCCGACCGCATCGCGCTCGCCGTCGAGTCCGCCCGCCTCGGCGAGCTGGAACGGCTGCGCCGCGGCTCCCTGTCCTTCCTCGTCGAAGCTTCCGACCTGCTGGCCGGCACCCTGGACCGGGACCAGACGCTCGCCCTCATGGCCCAGATGATCGTCCCCACGCTCGCCACGTGGTGCGCCGTCTACACCCTCCCGGAACAGGCCGAGCCCGAACTCAGCTACGTCCTGCACGAGGACGAGGACCGCATCGACGACCTGCGCGCCCTCCTCTCCCGCATCGACCCGCCCGACGCCGTCCTCGTCCCCGGCGCCCGCCAGTGGCGCGGCCCGGGCGACGCGGCGCACACGCTGGCGATGCGCAGCTCGTTCCTCAGCCTCAGCATCGTGGGCAACGCGACCCTCGCCGAGGATGCCGAGACCTCCCTCGCGACGGCGGCGACCGTCGGTGGCGAAACCGTTGTGCTGCCGCTCGTCGCCCGCAACCGCGTCATCGGCATGCTCGTCCTCGGCAAGCCGACCGACGAGCACTTCCGCCAGGAGATCCTCGAACTCGCCGAGGACCTCTCCCGCCGCGCGGCCCTCGCCCTCGACAACGCGCGCCTCTACTCCGAGCGCACCACCATCAGCCAGTCCCTGCAGCGCAGCCTCCTGCCCCCGGGCCTGCCGGACATCCCCGGCGTCGAGGTCGAGGTCATCTACCGCCCCGCGGGCGAGGGCAACGAGGTCGGCGGCGACTTCTACGACCTCTTCGAGATCCGGGACGGCACCTACGGCTTCGCCATCGGAGACGTCTGCGGTACGGGCCCGGAAGCCGCCGCCGTCACGGGCCTGGCCCGGCACGCACTGCGCCTGCTGGCCCGCGAGGGCTTCGGCGGCCCAGCGGTACTGGAGCGCCTCAACGCCGCCATCCTCGACGAGGGCGCCCGCGGCCGCTTCCTGACGCTCCTCTACGGCGAACTCTGGCCCCAGCCGGACGGCAGCGCCGTCCTCAAGACGGTCTGCGCCGGCCACCCGCCCCCGCTCCGCCTGCGCCCCGACGGCACGGTGGAACAGGCCACGGAATCCCAGCCGTTGCTGGGCGTCATGGACGACCTGGAGCTCCACAGCGAAGAACTGGTCCTCGACCCGGGCGACGTCCTCCTGTGTGTCACGGACGGCGTGACGGAACGCCGCGAAGGCACCCGCATGCTCGGCGACGAGGGCCTGATCGACGTCCTCACGACATGCACGGGCCTCACGGCGGGCGCGGTGGCGGCGCGGGTGCTGCGCACGGTGGAACGCTTCGCGGCGGAGCCGGCGTCGGACGACATGGCGATCCTGACGATGCGGGTGCCGGGCCAGATGAACGGGAACGGCGAGTAGGACGGAGGGCCCCTGCCCCTGAGCAGGGGCCCGGAAATGACTCAACCCCCGGACGATGTCCGGGGGTTGAGTACTAAAGATTGTTCGGCGGTGACCTACTCTCCCACACGGTCCCCCATGCAGTACCATCGGCGCGGTCGGGCTTAGCTTCCGGGTTCGGAATGAGACCGGGCGTTTCCCCAACGCTATGACCACCGAAACCCTAAAAGGGTCAGCGAACAAGCACACTCTTCAATTAAGTGAACAAACTCAAGCCAACCCGACAACAATGGTTTGCTGTCTGGGAACAACACAGTGGACGCAAGCAGCTATGGACAAGCCCTCGGCCTATTAGTACCGGTCACCTCCACCCCTCACAGGGCTTCCAGATCCGGCCTATCAACCCCGTCGTCTACAGGGGGCCTTAACCCCACAAGGGGGTGGGAGTCCTCATCTCGAAGCAGGCTTCCCGCTTAGATGCTTTCAGCGGTTATCCCTCCCGAACGTAGCCAACCAGCCATGCCCTTGGCAGAACAACTGGCACACCAGAGGTCCGTCCGTCCCGGTCCTCTCGTACTAGGGACAGCCCTTCTCAAGACTCCTACGCGCGCAGCGGATAGGGACCGAACTGTCTCACGACGTTCTAAACCCAGCTCGCGTGCCGCTTTAATGGGCGAACAGCCCAACCCTTGGGACCGACTCCAGCCCCAGGATGCGACGAGCCGACATCGAGGTGCCAAACCATCCCGTCGATATGGACTCTTGGGGAAGATCAGCCTGTTATCCCCGGGGTACCTTTTATCCGTTGAGCGACGGCGCTCCCACAAGCCACCGCCGGATCACTAGTCCCTGCTTTCGCACCTGCTCGACCCGTCAGTCTCGCAGTCAAGCTCCCTTGTGCACTTACACTCACCACCTGATGACCAACCAGGCTGAGGGAACCTTTGGGCGCCTCCGTTACATTTTAGGAGGCAACCGCCCCAGTTAAACTACCCACCAGACACTGTCCCCGATCCGGATCACGGACCCAGGTTAGACATCCAACACGACCAGAGTGGTATTTCAACGACGACTCCACAACCACTGGCGTGGCCGCTTCACAGTCTCCCACCTATCCTACACAAGCCGAACCGAACACCAATATCAAGCTATAGTAAAGGTCCCGGGGTCTTTCCGTCCTGCTGCGCGAAACGAGCATCTTTACTCGTAATGCAATTTCACCGGGCCTATGGTTGAGACAGTCGAGAAGTCGTTACGCCATTCGTGCAGGTCGGAACTTACCCGACAAGGAATTTCGCTACCTTAGGATGGTTATAGTTACCACCGCCGTTTACTGGCGCTTAAGTTCTCAGCTTCGCCACCCCGAAGAATGACTAACCGGTCCCCTTAACGTTCCAGCACCGGGCAGGCGTCAGTCCGTATACATCGCCTTACAGCTTCGCACGGACCTGTGTTTTTAGTAAACAGTCGCTTCTCGCTGGTCTCTGCGGCCACCCCCAGCTCCCCGTGTAAAACGGATCACCGGAAACGGCCCCCCTTCTCCCGAAGTTACGGGGGCATTTTGCCGAGTTCCTTAACCATAGTTCACCCGAACGCCTCGGTATACTCTACCTGACCACCTGAGTCGGTTTAGGGTACGGGCCGCCATGAAACATCGCTAGAGGCTTTTCTCGACAGCATAGGATCATCCACTTCACCACAATCGGCTCGGCATCAGGTCTCACCCATAAAGTTGCGCGGATTTACCTGCACAACGGGCCACACCCTTACCCCGGGACAACCACCGCCCGGGCTGGACTACCTTCCTGCGTCACCCCATCACTCACCTACTACAAGCTCGGATCACCGGCTCCACCACACCCCGCATCACCCGAAGGATCAACAAGGGGGCTTCACGGGCTTAGCATCACCTGATTCGATGTCTGGCGCTTCACAGCGGGTACCGGAATATCAACCGGTTATCCATCGACTACGCCTGTCGGCCTCGCCTTAGGCCCCGACTTACCCTGGGCAGATCAACTTGACCCAGGAACCCTTAGTCAATCGGCGCACACGTTTCCCACGTGTGTATCGCTACTCATGCCTGCATTCTCACTCGTGAACCGTCCACCACTACCTTCCGGTGCAGCTTCACCCGGCACACGACGCTCCCCTACCCAACAACACACCCGTTAGGGCTATCCGTGCTGCTGACACGACTTCGGCGGTACGCTTGAGCCCCGCTACATTGTCGGCGCGGAATCACTTGACCAGTGAGCTATTACGCACTCTTTCAAGGATGGCTGCTTCTAAGCCAACCTCCTGGTTGTCTCTGCGACTCCACATCCTTTCCCACTTAGCATACGCTTAGGGGCCTTAGTCGATGCTCTGGGCTGTTTCCCTCTCGACCACGGAGCTTATCCCCCGCAGTCTCACTGCCGTGCTTAACTTACCGGCATTCGGAGTTTGGCTAAGGTCAGTAACCCGGTAAGGCCCATCGCCTATCCAGTAGCTCTACCTCCGGC